>DAOUFF010000001.1:0-56508 GCA_034430195.1 Anaerolineaceae bacterium
TATTGTCTTCGTGGTTTGCCTGCCATTTCGAGCTCCTGTCCTGCTAAGTATAGCAATTTTGTCTCTTAGCTCGTGTCCACTTTTTCGGCACCATCCCACTTCGTCCCTCGCGATGACAGGAGAGGATGACAGGCGAGATCGCTTCGTTCCTCGCGATGACAGAACCGGCGCTCGCGATGACAGAACCGGCGCTTGCGATGGCAAGAGAGGATGACAAGCGAGATCGCCATACCCAGAGGGCACATTGCGCTGCGCTCGCGACCCCGCAAAGGGGCTTTGACAAGATTCAGGCGAGATCGCTTCGTCCCTCGCGATGACACATAGAGGCGAGCCTGCGAAGCAATCTCGCTTTTGCCTTGCCCTCTCTGAACAACCGAGATCGCTTCGTTCCTCGCGATGACAGGATAATTTTGTCATTGCGAGCGTAGCGCGTTTTTTTGTCATTGCGAGCCTGCGAAGCAATTTCTCTTTTCTCTGTTTGCCAGCCCTGAACAACCGAGATCGCCACGTTCCTCGCGATGACACATAGAGGTGAGCCTGCGAAGCAATCTCTCTTTTCTCTGTTTGCCTGCTCCGGAAAGGCGAGATCGCTTCGTTCCTCGCGATGACACATAGAGGCGAGCCTGCGAAGCAATCTCTCTTTTCTCTGTTTGCCTGCTCCGGAAAGGCGAGATCGCTTCGTCCCTCGCGATGACACATAGAGGCGAGCCTGCGAAGCAATCTCTCTTTTCTCTGTTTGCCTGCTCCGTAAAGGCGAGATCGCTTCGTCCCTCGCGATGACAGAACCGGCGCTCGCTATGACAGGGGAGAATGACAAGCGAGATCGCCATACCCAGAGGGCACGTTGCGCTCCGCTCGCGACCCTGCAAAGGGGCTTTGACAAGATTCAGGCGAGATCGCTTCGTTCCTCGCGATGACACATAGAGGTGAGCCTGCGAAGCAACCTTTCTTTTTTCTGTTTGCCTGCTCCGGAAAGGCGAGATCGCTTCGTTCCTCGCGATGACAGAACCGGCGCTCGCGATGACAGAACCGGCGCTCGCGATGACAGGAGAGGATGACAGGCGAGATCGCTTCGACCCTCGCGATGACAAAAATTTCTATCGCGATGACAACGGTGCCTCAGTTCCAATCCCAAAAGACATTGCGAATTGGCTGTTCAGCTTTGCCACAAGCCACCTCTCGGCACTGTACCCACAAAAAACCAGCCTTTGCTTTATACTTAATCCAATGCCTCCTGCTTCCGCTGCTTTGCACTCCCTTCTCCGTGAGACTGCCCTTTTCAGCAGCCTGGCTCAATCTGAGCTCGATGCACTTGCAGCTGATTTGACCCCTGTTTCATTAACCGAAGGCGAACTGCTCTTCGCCCCTGGTGATGCCACCGACGGTCTATATTTGGTCGAAGGCGGCATGGTACGAGTGGAACCAGCCGAGCCTGCAGAACCCACACGGGTTTACCGGCGGGCAGATCTGGTTGGTCTGGAAGCCCTACATGGGGAGGCGAAGCGAAATTCGACCGCTCAGGCTCTAAGTGATGCCAAACTATTCTTCCTTGGAAACAAGACCATCGCCGCACATCTGCTAAGCAGCAACACCTTCAATCAAACCTTTCAGCTACTCATGGCCAGCCGGCAGCTCATCCGCCGCGTGCCGATGAATTGGCTTCAATCAGATGAAGAGGTCCGCTTGATGACGCGCAAGCATCCATTTTTCTTGCTGACGCGGGCCCTGCCGCCATTGATCCTTTTTTTAGTGCTGGTTTTTGTAGTCAACCTACTGGTGGGCGTATCTTCGCCGGCGGCCATGACACTGCTCATTCTGGGGTTCTTACTGACCATCCTTTGGCTGGCCTGGAATATCAACAACTGGGCAAATGACTACTATCTGATCACTAACAAAAGGATGGTCTGGGTAGAGCGCGTTTCTGGGCTATACGACAGCCGGCAGGAAGCTCCGCTTTCAACGCTGATTTCGGTTGGAGTAAAAACGTCCCAGTTGGGGGTGTTTCTTGGCTATTCTGATGTATTGGTACGCACATATATCGGAGATATTCGTTTTGAAAAAATTGCGCATGCCAAGGAAATTGCTCATCTGATTGAGTCATTTTGGGCGCGCAGCAAACAAGTCGATCTCGAACTGGATGCCAAAGAAATCCGAGCAGCGCTGCGCAAGCAATTTGGAAAAGACCTCACTGATATCTCGACGCAAGAGATGTACACCAAAGCCGCAGAGATGGAAGCTGCTGCTCCCGCACCTGAAATCAGTTTCTGGGATTGGCTATTTTCGGACTTCTTTAAAGTCCGTTTCGAATCTGGCGACACGATTACCTATCGCAAGCATTGGCTGGTCTTGCTCCGCAATGCATTTGGCGCATTTCTCGGCCTCGGATTGGCAGCCGCGTTCACCATTTCAGTTGTCACACGCCGCATTACCAAGATCGACTACGCTATGGCGCTGGTGTTCGGCGTTTTTTTGATAGTCCTTTTTTTGGGGGTTTTGGTATACGTCTATCTGGACTGGCGCAACGATATGTTTCAACTCACATCCAATCAGGTGATTGATGTGGATCGCAAACCCTTAGGAAAAGAATACCGTCGAACAGCCGCGCTTGAAAACATTCTCAGCATCGAATATGAACGGCGTGGTTTGCTGCCAATGCTCTTCAACTTTGGCACGGTTTACATCACGGTTGGTAACACCCAGCTCACTTTTGATGACGTCTACCAGCCTTCAGTGGTGCAGCAGGATATTTTCAATCATATGGGTCGCTCGAGCGAGGAAAAACAGCAGCGTCTGACCGAGCAAGAGCGTGAGCGTGTTTCACAATGGTTCCGCATTTTTCAGGAGGAGACACAATTTCGTGAAGCCGCTGAAGATACAACCCGTCCGTTGAAAAGCCCGCCTGCCTAAGGTAAAATTCCTGAGTAAGATATCGAAGGAGTTTGCATGACAGTACTGAATATCGTCACCTTTCCTGACCCTTCGCTGAGGCTGAAAGCCAAGCAAGTTACCAGCTTCGATCGGGAATTTCAGGATTTGGTCAATAATATGTTTGAAACGCTCCGCGCAGCTCCCGGCGTTGGGCTGGCTGCGCCGCAAATTGGGCAGTCTCTGCGCCTGGTCGTTGTGGAGTACAGCGAAGATGAAAATGAAGACGCCCGACCCAAAACGTACGTCTTGGTGAACCCTGAAATTGTGAAGCGGTCAGAAGAAACCGTCACAGATATGGAAGGGTGTCTTTCCATCCCCGGGCTGGTCGGCGAGGTGGAACGCAGCGAGCGGGTAACCGTAAAAGCGAAAAATCGCTTTGGTAAGCCGGTGAAAATTAACGCCGAGGGCTGGCTGGCGCGCATCTTCCAACACGAGATCGATCATCTCGATGGGGTACTTTATATTGACCGCGCGACAAAAGTTTACCAGCCTTCACCTGAAGAAATGGAAAACATTCGCGACTGATGTATCTCACTCGTTTGTCGCTTTCGAATTTTCGCATCTTCTCCCGCCTGGACCTGGAACTCCCCAGGCGGATTATTTTGCTCAGCGGCGGTAACGCCCAGGGCAAGACAAGTATTTTGGAGGCCGTGGCCTACCTGGCTAACTTTTCTTCATTTCAAGCCACTTCCGACCGACAGCTAATCAATTTTAATTCGCCATCCGAACCGGTACAGGTGGGGAGGATTGTTGCCGAGTTTCAAAGGCAAAACCGGGCGCACACGCTTGAAGTCAGACTGATTCAAGAATTCAATGGCAATTCATTGCTGCCGCGTTACCGGCGGGAATTGCTTTTGGATGGCGTCAAAAAGCGTCTAAACGAACTTTACGGTCAGTTTAATGCCGTTACCTTCCTGCCGCAGATGTCGCGCGTGGTTGCCGGTTCTCCAGCAGACCGCCGCCAGTATCTGGACGAGGTCCTTTCGCAGGTCCAGCGCGGGTATGCCAGCCACCTGGCTGATTACTCCAAAGCGCTCACCCAACGCAACGCACTGCTAAAAACCTTGCAGGAAAAAGGCGGAGATGTGTGCCAGCTTGAACCCTGGGATGACCTGTTGGCGCGGCACGGCGCCCAAATCATGCGGGCGCGCATTTTGGCGCTGGATGAACTCAGCACGCTGGCGCGGCCTATTCACCAGAAGCTTACTCGCGGGTTGGAGGTGCTGCGCATGCCTTATTTGCCGTCCTTTGAACCCTTGCCAGCCCCCAAAGGGCAGCTGACCTTGCAGATCCAGGCCACCGTCGACCGCTGTGGGGTGTCGGCTGAAGAGCTGGAGAATGGTTTGCGCCAGGCGCTTCACACTGCCCGGCGCGAAGATACCGCGCGCGGCATGACAACACTTGGCCCGCACCGCGATGAATTTCGCTTCATCAGCAATAATATCGATCTGGGGGACTTCGGTTCGCGCGGTCAGAATCGCACGGCGCTATTGGCGCTCAAATTTGCTGAGGTTGAATGGATGCGACAGCGTACTGGTGAATGGCCTATTTTGCTGTTGGACGAGATTATGGCCGAGCTTGACTTGCAGCGCAGGCTTGACCTGCAGACAGTTTTGGAAGAAGTGGATCAGGCCCTGGTGACCGCGACCGACCCCGAAATGTTTTCGCGGGCATTCATTGACCGCCAGGAAGCCTGGGAAGTGGAAAATGGCATGGTCAGGCGTCTGACGCCGGCCCACTTATAAGGAGTAGGGCGATGCTGCCAGCTGCTAAACGCAAGCGAACTTTGTTGCTCTCAACCCGCTTTCTGGTCGGTCTGGTGATGCTTTCGAACCTGTCTGCGGCGGTGGTATATCTGGCAGCCCCAGGCAACTACACCGCAGCTTTCGAATTGCAGGGCGAACCCGGTGTGGCAGCGGTTGCGGGCATGGGGATTTTGTTTGTGATGTGGCAGGTGCCTTATCTGTTCGCAATCATCGATCCGATTCGTTTTCGCGCCTCATTGCTGGAAGCTGTTTTGATGCAGGCTCTTGGCCTGACAGGCGAGAGCCTGCTCCTCAGTCAGATTTCAACAGCCCACGCTCAGCTGAGGGGCTCGATTCAGAGGTTTATCCTCTTTGATCTGGCTGGCCTGGCGGTGCTCGTCTTGGCACTCGCCCTGAACCAGCGCACGCTCAAATCGTGGAAGGAAGGTCAGCATGCTTAAGGATTTGGTGCTGCGCAGCCGCAGTTATCGTCGTTTTGTTGAAAGTGAACCGGTTACGCTGGAGCAGCTGATGGCGTTGGCTGATTTGGCGCGTTTTGCACCCAGTGCTTCCAACCTGCAGGCATTGAAGTTCGGGCTGGTCAGCGGAGCCGATGCCCGGAAAGCGGTTTTTTCGTGCCTGAAGTTTGCCTCTTACCTGCGCGATTGGGCGGGCCCTAAGCCAGGAGAGCGGCCGGCTGCCTATATCATCATATTTGGCGACCAGCACATCAAAAAACAGTTTGACATCGATGCCGGAATCGCTGCTCAGACGATCATGCTGGGAGCAGCCGACATGGATTTGGGCGGGTGCATTCTGGCCAGCGTGAATCGTGAGCGGCTGCGCGAAAGCCTGGACTTGCCAGCTCACCTGGAGGTGATCCTGGTCCTGGCACTGGGGAAACCCGCTGAAACGGTTGTTTTGGAACCCGTCTCAGAAGCGCATGGCATTTACTACTACCGCGACCAGGCGGATGTTCACCACGTCCCTAAACGGTCACTCGAAGATTTGGTCTTGGTATTCAATAATTGATCCGGATCAGATAGACAGACCAGGCTGCCTTGTAGTTTTAGGTCAAACTTCAGGCGGTTATAGGCGGCGATCCGCCAACCATCGCTGCTCGGGCGGTCGGCGAGGACGTTTATCCCATAGGCGAGCGTATAACCCCCGCCAAACGCTTGATTGCCCCGCGGACAGGCCAATTCCATCGTTTCGGTTTGATTTGGTTTAACTTTCATTGATTGGCTAACCAGCGAAAACTTTTCAGAGTCCAGATCGGCGCAGAGCAGTATTGCCTGGACGTGAGGATTTGTTTTTGTCTGGCTGTTGAGGGCAAGAACCCAACCGCCATTCTCGGGCTGGTTTATCAGCAACCGAAAATCGGAGTCAGCTGGTAAGATGTAACCCCCAATCAGGGCATAGCCACCATAGGGGCAAGCTGCCATAAAGTGACCCCTTTTGTCGCGTTCAAACTCGGTAGTGAAAAGCGTCCAGCCCTTGGTCAGGCTCTCCGGTTCAATGCAGCTGGCGTGTACGCTCACTAATTGGCTGGCATTGCTGAGGTTTTGCGCTTTTATTTCCCAGCCGGTTTGGGTCGGGTAGCTGGCGCTAATCCCAACGGCGCTGGGAACTGTATAACCGCCGGATATCACGCCGCTTTCTGGCGGGCAATCCACCGACAGGGTCATACTTTTACCCGCCGGCAATGCGTTGGCCGTTGCTACCAGGCGTATCGAGTAGGCCGGCGTTCCGGAAGAGGCTGTGGCCGTGGGCGTCTCGCTTGGGGTGAGGGTGTTCGTCGCGCTGGCCGTTGGTGTCGCAGTTGCGCTGGTGGTAACGCTGGCAGTCGGGCTGGGGGTCGGGCTAAGCGTTGCTGTCGCGGTCTGGCTGGGGGCAATTGTGAGAGAGGGCGAAGCGGTGAATGTGGCAGTTGCGGTCGCGGTTGCGCTCGGCGTCGGCGTACGGGTGGGGGTTGCCGTCGCCGTCCTGGTCAGGGTACGGGTGGCTGTCGAGGTTTGCGTGAAAGTGGGCGAAGGCGTGGCAGTCGGGCTGGGAACGCGAACCCGGTAGCGCAGCTCCGGTCCAATCAAGCTGCCATTTGCGGTCTGGATCATCCAGACTCCTTCAAAGTCGCCAGGAACGGAAGGCGCAATTAAGACTTGTGAGATATCGAGCTCAGAGCCGCCAGCTACAAAGGGCAGCGGGGAAGGAGAGCGCCCGCCGAGCAAACTGCCGCGTACAAAAACGAGCTGATAACCTTCCCAGTTACAGCTGCCGCTGTTGCGCACCCGCCAGGTCTTGGTAAATTGCGCCCCGGCGGGGATGACTGTTCCCTCCGGTATGGTCACGTCCCCCAGAAAGGTGGCTGCCATGGTGCAGTTGGCCTGGGTAGGGATCAGGGTGGGAGTGGAGGTGCTTGTCGCAGTTGGTGAGGGCAGCTGTGTTGGAAGCGCTTCCGCCGGTTCAACAATCCAGACAGCTACTTCAGACTGCGCGCTGGAGCGGCCGTCAGCGCTATATATGATAACTTTAATCAGCGCCGGACCGGGGGTAGTGGGGATCCAAGGCTGTGCGATGATATCGGGATGAGCACTGGTTTCGTCATACCGATCCAGGCGGAGTAAATCTGAATTGACCCAGAGCTCGATGTACGACCAGCCTCTTCGGGCTTCAATTAATGTGTTGACTGTAACTTCCTGGTTGATGGGGAGCTTTTGGGCTGTTACCGGGTAGGTGATAGTTACCTGCAGGTTATCTTTGAGCAGGTTGCAGGCGGAAAGCACCGCCAGAAACAAGGCAACTATCAGTACTATTAACCATTTACTTAATCTGGAGTGTTTCATAACTTCAGTATAGCGTCAGGGGAAGTGAACTTCAATATCACGGCTCAGGTCAGCCGGTAAGCCGTGTTCTGTCGTTGGGTGTGCATCTATCTCGACAGCCTGTCTCCAGACTGCTCATGCGGTCTACCCGGAGATCAAGTGAGCCGAGCAGGCTCATTTCTCCTGTTTGACCTTGCACCGGACGGGGGTTGCCTGGCCACGCCTGTTGCCAGACGTGCCGGTGGTCTCTTAAACCGCCTTTTCACCCTTACGCCGATTGGGGCGCGGAATGTTTCTGTGGCCCGATCCAAAAGCTTACGCCTTTCCAGGTGTTACCTGGCATCCTGCTCTATGGTGCACGGACTTTCCTCACCGCCTGAAAGGCGGCGCGCACACTTGGCCGACCTGAGTGATTTCATGATAGCGGATGAGCCGGGAAATGTCAATTAACGACGGTGGGGAGGTTGAAATGCCCGTTACCGGTGTGCGAGCGCAGGCCTTGTCAAAGCCCCCTTGCGGGGTTGCGAGCGACGTCGCTTTCATTGCGAGCTTGCGAAGCAATCTCTCTTTTCTGGTTTACCCAGCCCTGAACAAGCGAGATCGCTTCGTTCCTCGCGATGACAGATAAAGCCTCGCGATGACAGAGTGTTCCTCACGATGTCATCTTTCATCTGTCATTGCGAGCCTGCGAAGCAATCTCTCTTTGCTGTTTGCCAGCATGTGAAAGGCGAGATCGCCACGCTGCGCTCGCGATGACAGAGTGTTCCTCACGATGTCATCTTTCATCTGTCATTGCGAGCCTGCGAAGCAATCTCTCATTTCTGTTTGCTGGCGCTGGAAAGGCGAGATCGCTTCGTGCCTCGCGATGACAGATTGTGCCTTGCGAGGACAGATAGTGCCTCGCGATGACAAAGATCAAAGGCGAGATTGGTTCGTACATCGTGACCCCTACTGTCATTGCGAGCGGAGTGCGGCAATCTCTCTTTTCTGCCTGCCAGCCCTGAACAAGCGAGATCGCTTCGTGCCTCGCGATGACAGATAGTGCCTCGCGATGACAGATAGTACCTCGCGATGACAAAGAACTTCGTCATGCCTCACACGCGACCTTACGTGAAGCCGAACTGGCTGTCCATGACTCTATTGACAAACACGTCAATTTTCCAAATTTGTTGAAAATACAATCATTTGCTGCTGGACAGAAAATAAAAGTGATGTAAAATAATTGTTCGTGAATATGTAAGGTTAGTTGGAGGAAGAAGTTGGCAAACATTAAATCTCAAATCAAGCGTAACAAACAGAACCAGGCTGCGCGCCAGCGCAATCGCGTCTACCGTGGCGCTGCCCGCACTTTCGTGCGCAAAGCCCAATCATCCATCAAGAGCGGTTCTGCTGATACCGCCCAGGCCGATGTCGCCAATGCCATTCGGGCGTTGGACAAAGCTGCTGGCAAAGGCGTCATCCATAAGAAAAATGCCGCCCGGCGCAAGTCCCGCTTGATGGCCCGGTTGAACGCGCAGGCGAAGTAATTATTCTTTTCGCTCACTCAAGGGCGAGGGCAACCTCGCCCCTGTGCGTTTAAATTCAGCGCGCCCCCGCTGCACCAGCCGCGGTGGGCGTTTTTGAACCTCCGCAATGTTATAATCCCCTGCCAGAACTCATTTTCAGGAAGAGACTCATGTTCGAAGAAGAAAAAGCCGCTCTACTCGCCCGCATCAATGACTACTGCCAATCGCACCAGCTGCCCGAAGGCAAGTTGGACCTGCGTGATATCCCATTCAGCGGCGAATGGGGAATGGCAGCGCCGCTATTCCCCCTGGCTGCTGCCGACCCAAACCGGCAACTCCCCGTCCCCCAACATGCGCAGCAGCTGGCTGAAAGCCTGAAAGCTTACCTCGGTCTGCAAGCGGGTTTCAGCCGGGTGGAAGCTACGCGCGGCTATCTTAACTTTTATTTTGAGACCAACACATATGCTGAACGGGTTATTCGGACCGTGCTCAGCCAAGGCGATCAGTTTGCCCACCAGCGCGTGCAGGGCAAACCCGTAATGGTGGAATATTCCAACCCCAATACCCACAAGCCATTGCATGTCGGGCACCTGCGCAACGTTATCCTGGGTGGTGCTATCTGCAACATTATCGAAGCAGATGGGAAGCAAGTTGTCAGGGCAAATTACATCGGGGATATTGGCCTGCATGTGATCAAGTGGATGTGCAATTACGAGATGTTCCATGCCGGTGAACTGCCGCCGGAAGATAAAATGCGCTGGATGGCAGACCTCTACGCTGAAGCCGACCGGCGCTTTGTCAGCGACCCGTCCTTCGAGAGCAGCGTTCGGGAATATTTCACCCGCTGGGATTCCCGCGAGGACCATGTCTTGGAGTTGTGGAAGCAAACGCGCGATTGGTCGATGCAGGGCTTCGCCCAGGTCTATGAGCTTTTGGGGGAGCACTTTGACCGCATCTATTTCGAGAGCGAAGTTGAAGAGCCCGGTAAAAAGATCGTTGAGCAGCTGATTGCCAATGGCCTGGCAGAGGATGGCCGGCCGGATAACCCGGTGATTGTTGACCTGGACCGGATTTTGGGCACTAAAGAAGAATACCGGGTGGTTGTCATCTTACGTTCCGATGGCACCTCACTTTACGCTACCAAAGAACTTCCATTGGCGATGATGAAATTTGACGAGTACGACCTGGGCCAATCCATCTATGTGATTGATGTGCGCCAAACGCTGCACATGAAGCAAATGAAAAAGCTTCTGGAATTGATGGGCATGCCCTGGGCGAGTGACATCTACCACCTGGCTTATGAAATCGTCAATCTACCGGGGAATGTCACCATGTCGTCCAGAGATGGCACCGTCGTTTTGCTGGATGATTTGATCAGGGAGGCTAAACAGCGTGCATTGGCGGTCGTCATGGAGAAAAACCCGGCGCTGGACCCAGCGCTAATGGATGAGATCGCCGAGGCGGTTGCACTGGGCAGCATCAAATATCCGATGATTGCGCGGGAAACGACAAAGATCGTAACCTTCGACTGGGAATCTGCGCTCGATTTTAACGGTCAGTCGGCACCGTACATTCAATATGCCCATGTGCGTGCCAACAGCATTTTGCGCAAACTGGGCGGCGCAGAGGTGGCACCCGCCAGCTTTACGCACGAGCTTCAACCCAGTGAAATCAATTTGATCGAACTGATTTCCCGTTTGCCTGAGGAAGTCGGGCGAGCCGCACGTGAGTTTAAGCCGTCACTGCTTGCGAGCTATGCCTACGAACTCGCCAAAGCTTTCAACGACTTTTATAATCAATGCCCGGTACTGACGGCGGAGGGCGCTACGCGTTCTGCCCGGCTTGCCATAGTTGAAGCCGCGCGCATAGCGCTTAACCGGTCGCTGAACTTGCTCGGAATTCAGGCTCCGCAAGTGATGTAAAATAACAGGACTATGTACCAAACAAAAAGGAGAAAATTGGTATGACCCGTATTCGAACCATCATCATGGGCGCCGCCGGGCGCGACTTTCACAACTTCAATACTTATTACCGGGATAATGACCGGTACGAAGTTGTGGCATTCACCGCCACTCAAATACCCAATATTGAAGGGCGCAAATATCCCGCCGAACTGGCTGGCAGTCTTTACCCAAACGGTATAGAAATCCACGCCGAATCGGAACTTCCTGAACTCATCCGGAAGCTGAATGTGGACGAAGTCGTGTTTGCTTATAGTGACGTGCCCTATGACTACGTTATGCACCGGTCGGCAATGGTCAACGCGCTGGGCGCAGATTTTAAGCTGATCGGAACAAAGGCCACCCAGGTGGAATCGGTAAAACCAGTGGTCGGTATTTGCGCAGTGCGGACCGGTTCAGGCAAGAGCCAAACAACCCGGCGCGTATCCTCCATTTTGAGGGGGCTTGGTTACAAAGTTGCCGCCATTCGCCACCCGATGCCTTATGGTGATTTGGTCAAGCAGAAGGTGCAACGTTTCGCAGATTATTCTGACCTTGATCTGCATGAGTGCACGATCGAAGAGCGCGAAGAATATGAACCGCATCTCGATAATGGCGTTATTGTCTATGCCGGCGTCGATTACGAAGCCATCTTGCGCGAAGCCGAGAAGGAAGTGGACATTGTGCTTTGGGACGGCGGAAACAATGACTTCCCCTTCTACAAGACCGATCTGCTGATAACCGTTGCGGATCCATTGCGGCCCGGGCATGAAAGTTCCTATTATCCTGGCGAAGTTAACGTACGCATGGCAGACATTATCGTCATCAACAAGGTGGATACAGCCAAACCCGAGGATGTGATTGCCGTTCGCGAAAATATTCATGGCCTTAATCCGGGCGCATTGGTCATTGAAGCTGCTTCTCCGATTTATGTGGATGAGCCTGATGCGATCCGCGGAAAGCGAGTCCTGGTGGTGGAAGATGGACCGACACTGACGCATGGCGGCATGAAGATTGGTGCCGGGTGGGTGGCTGCCCGCCGGTTTGGCGCTGCTGAGATTGTCGATCCGCGCCCATTTGCCGTGGGGACCATTGCCGATACTTACCGTAAATACCCTAATACCGGCTCGATTTTGCCAGCCATGGGTTATGGTGAGCAGCAAGTGCGTGACCTTGAAAAAACCATTAATTCAGCCGATGTGGATATGGTGATCATCGGTACGCCGATTGACTTGACGCGGGTGATGAAAATCAATAAACCCAGTCAGCGCGTCCGGTACGAACTGGAAGAGATCGGTAAACCGACACTGGCCGATATTTTGGAGAAAAAATTCGGCACGAAAAAATAGCCGATCCCTATAAAAGCACCTGAGCATACCCAGGGGTCAGAGTGATCTGGCCCCTGGTTTCGTGATACACTCAACGCGATTCTTGGAAAGCAGGGTAAATGATATGTTTGTCGATTCAGTGGTGATCACCGTCGCCTCAGGTAAAGGTGGGGATGGAATTGTGCATATGCACCACGAGAAGTATCGCCCGCGTGGCGGTCCGGACGGTGGGGACGGCGGCCATGGGGGGAGCGTGATCCTGCAAGTGGTACCGACCCTCAATACTCTCAACAAATTTCATTACCATTCACGCTTCCAGGCGGATGATGGCAAGAACGGCGGGCCAAGCAACCGTTCGGGCAAAACGGCTCCCGATCTGATCATCCCCGTTCCCCCGGGCACCATGGTCTATAATGAGGCTAACGCCGAGTTGTTGGGTGACCTGACCCAACCCGGCCAAACTCTGGTGGTCGTGCAGGGCGGGAGGGGTGGCCGGGGCAACCAGCATTTCGCTAACTCACGCATTCAAATGCCCCTGACTGCCGAAAAAGGCGAGCCGGGCCAAGAAATGACCATCAGACTGGAATTAAAACTCATTGCAGATGTTGGCCTGGTCGGGCTGCCTAATGCCGGAAAATCGTCAATTTTGGCGGCCACATCGCATGCCAGACCGAAAATTGGAGACTATCCCTTCACCACGCTCGAACCGAACCTGGGCGTGGTAACGCTGGATGAAGATCATTCTCTGGTGATGGCTGACATCCCGGGGCTGATCGAAGGGGCCTCCGAAGGCACCGGTCTCGGTTTCGAATTCCTGCGGCACGTGCAGCGCACGCGGGTCTTGATCCATGTTTTGGATGGTATGTCTGAAGACCCGCTTAAAGATTTTGAAGTGATCAACAATGAGCTGGACCTGTATGATGAGCATCTGCGGCGTTTGCCTCAAGTGGTCGTCCTGAACAAGATGGACCTGCCCGACGTCGCGGATAGATTTTCGCAGCTTAAAGAAGCCTTTGCTGGTATTGGGATTGACTTGCTCGGAATCTCAGCCGTGACCCATCTCAACCTCAAGGAAATGCTCTGGCAGGCTCACAATCTGCTGCAGCAGGCGGCCAGCGAACCTTCCGAGGTGGAATTGCCGGTTTACCGGGCGGTTGAAGACCCCAACGCATTCAACATTGAGAAAACAGAGGAAGGGTTTATCCTCAGTGGCAGGCGGATCGAACGTGCCGCTGCTATGACTTATTGGGAGCAGCCCGGATCCGTTCGCCGCTTTCAGCGACTGTTGGCTGGCATGGGGATTGAAAAAGCGCTGCGGGCAGCAGGCATTCAGGAAGGCGACACCGTGTTTATAGGGGAATGGGAGCTGGTCTGGCAGGATTAGTAAAAAAATATTCACTGATTGGGTGAGGGGGGCACCCAACCAGTGAATGCAGCAATTATTTCATAGCAGAGCGCTCTTGTCAAGACAATCTAAGCGATTGTAATCCTATGATTAATAGTTGAAAATTAGCCAGTTTCTGTTATTCAATAACTGGGCTGGCAGCTCAGAAGAGGCGCAGTTCATCGCGCCCGGCCAGGCTTTCGTGCATATGGCGGATCACCTGTTCAAGATGTTCCGGTTTATGGACAAAATCCAGGTCGTCACTCTTGATGGTCAACACCGGGCATAGGTCGAACGAACTGAGCCATTCATCATAGAGGCTTTCAAGTAATTCCAGGTAAGGCTTGTCGATTCCAGTTTCAATATCGCGGGCGCGAAAACGGATGCGCTGCAAGAGGACTTCCACCGGCGCCTTCAGATGAATCAGCAAGTCCGGCTTGGGCAGGTTGGCTATCACCGAGTCAAAAAGGGTAAAGTAAGCCTCGTAATCCCGGTCGGCAAGGTTGCCCAGGGAGTGCAGCGCCCGGACGAAGATGAAAGCGTCTTCATAGATGCTGCGATCCATGATGGCCGTTTCTGGTGATTCGGCCAGCTTTTGGTGCTGGAGTGCGCGATGACCAAGGAAGTACATCTGCAGGTGGAAAGACCAGGTTTTCATGTCGGCGTAGAAATCTGCCAGGTAGGGGTTGTCTGCCACCGATTCGAAGGCGGTCTGGCAGCCTAACGTTTCTCCCAGCAGGTGGGTCAGGCTGGTCTTGCCGGATCCGATGTTGCCGGCCATTAAGATAAATTTCTTCGTATTAAAGGGCTGTGGGTTCAAGGTGGGCCGCCCTTCAATCAGCATTCACTATGACCGCAGGTGTAGCACTTGCGGCAGCCTTCTTCATTAATCAGTGTGGCTTGACCGCATTCCGGGCAAAGCTCACCGATTGGGCGGACCGGCGTGAGGATGCCTGGCATTGGCAGCTGTTCCTGCGGTTCCGGAGCAAGAATAATGTCTTCTTTTTCCCAATGCTGCTGAAAGAGGTATTCATCCAATGCCTTGGCAACCCCATCCGGCAGCGATCGGACTCGGTTTGGCCCAAAGCCCAACGAGCGCCCACCGCCGATGCCGGCCAATTGTTCCATGACGATTTTTAGCCGCTCGCGTGGTTCGATTGGCGAGGAGATGCGCAGAATGTATGAGATCATCCGGCCGATGGCTTCAGAGTGGGCTGCGGTCTCAGAACCGGCTTTGGCGGTGTTGATAAAAACCTCAAAGGGTTGGTTTCCGCCATTTTCGTTGATGGTAATAAATGCCTTGCCTAACGGCGTCTCAATCGAATACGTGTAGCCATGCAGAATTCGCGGGCGCGGTTTTTTGCTGTCTTTCCAAAACCGCAGCTGGCCGTTATCTTCCATGGCGGCCGGCAGCTGCAGGGCTATTTCGGGCGTCTTTTCAGCCGGCGCTGCCTTGGCAGCGGCCGTGGCTTTGGTCTCAAGCACTACTTTTTCACGGGAACCGGTGATATAAACCGTGATTCCTTTGCAGCCGAGCTTCCAGGCCAGCAAGAAGGCATTTGCAACATCATTTTCGGTAGTGCCAGTTGGGAAGTTAATCGTTTTGCTCAGGCTATTATCCACGAAGCGCTGCAGGGCTGCCTGGGTTCGGATGTGTTCTTCAGCAGTAATATCCCCCGAAACTACAAAAATGTCGCGCAATGCTTCCGGCAAAGCGTTGATCCTCTGGCAGGATCCACTCTCAATCACCGCTGAGATGATGGCGTCCTTCTCTTCAGCAGAGAGGCCGGTCCGGTCCAATGCGTTCTGGAAGAGCGGGCTGACATAATTCAGGGTCAAATCCTGACCGCGGTCGTTGACATGCCGCACGTATGCCAGTGCGAAGACCGGTTCGCAGCCATAGCCCTCACAGCCTGCGACGGTTCCAATCGTGCCAGTGGGGGCGATGGTGGTTTGGGCACTATTGCGAATGCCCCATTGACGGATGCCGTTCAAGATCACGTCCCAGTCAATCAACGGGCGCTGCCAATCGTGGGTATAAGGCGTCAATGGGGTAGGGGGCTGCCAGGTAAGATGCTGCGGGTCGTAAATGCTGCCAGTGATGGCCGGGAAGGGTCCCTTGTGTTCAGCCAGCTGAATGCTGGTGAGCATGCTGTGGAAGCGGATGAATTCCATCACCTGAGCGCAGAATTCCAGCGAAAGGTCTGAGCCGTAGCGGACGCCGCAATGGTACATCAGGTCAGCCAGGCCCATGATGCCCAGCCCGATCCGGCGGGCGTTCAAGGCGGATTGGCGCAATTCGGGAACTGCGGGAACATAAGCGTTTTTGTCAACGATATGATCCAAAAAGATGGTGGCCAGCTGGGTGGTGAGGCGCAATTTTTCCCAATCCACCGTGCCATCTGACCGGCAGTGTTGCGCAAGGTTGATGGACCCCAAACAGCAATTTTCGTACGGCCCGAGCCACTGTTCCCCGCAGGGGTTGGTAGCCTCAAGCTCGTACAGATGCGGCACAGGGTTGGTGCGGTTGGCCGCATCCAAAAAAAGAGCGCCGGGTTCGCCGTTATGATGCGCCTGAGCCACAAAGCGCTTGAAAAGGTCGCGTGCTTTCACCTTCTTGTAAACCTTAAGGGGAATGCCAGCTTTTTCGGCCGCTTCGATGGAACCTTTAAATTTTTTATAAGCCGGGGCATGCACGTCCGGGAAGCGCAGCTCCCAATCATCATCGTTTTCCACGGCTTGCATGAAGGCATCCGTG
The DNA here is from genome assembly GCA_034430195.1 of Anaerolineaceae bacterium. Lineage (GTDB taxonomy): Bacteria > Chloroflexota > Anaerolineae > Anaerolineales > Anaerolineaceae > Mesolinea. Next base: position 16,411 of record DAOUFF010000001.1, read on the forward strand.
ATCGCCACTGAAATGTTAAAATTCGTGATGGCATTCTCATTGGTTTTACACTGGATGAATTCTTCCACGTCCGGGTGATCAACGCGCAAAATACCCATATTTGCGCCCCGTCGGGTGCCTCCCTGGGCGATCTCACCAAAGGCATGGTCATAAACGCGCAAAAAGCCGACCGGTCCGGTGGCTTCGCCGGCCGAGGTGTTGACCAGGGATCCTTTAGGCCGCAACCGGGAAAAATTGAACCCGTTGCCTCCGCCAGTCTGTTGGATCAGCGCGGCGTTGCGCAAGGTTGAAAAGATTCCATCTGGCTCTCGGCCCATGTCGTCGGAAATCGGCAACACGAAGCAGGCGGCCAGTTGACCCAATTCTGTGCCCGCGCCGGTAAAGGTGGGGGAATTCGGGAAAAATTCGCGCCCTACCAGCATCCTATAAAAAGCCTTGGCGGTGTCTTCAACGGAGTCGCCTACCCCTTCTACATCAGCAACATGCCAGGCGATGCGCCAAAACATCTCATCGATGGTTTCAGCGGGTTTGCCATCACGGCCGCGCCGCAGGTAGCGTTTGGTTAAAATTTGACGCGAATTTTCGGTCAATTCGATGCTGGGGAGATCCGCCGGAATCGGGGGTGTCGGAAGTATGCCGTTGTTAACTACGGTAGCCTGAGCCATTTTCAGCCTCTTTTAAGATTTATTTTTCTTCTTCAGACAGCAGTCGATTGATTTCACCACGGATGGTATAAAGATCATCCATGCGCAGGTAGACGATGGCATAGCGAATATAAGCAATATGATCCAATTCTTTCAACCCCTCAATGGCCAGATCGCCAATGGTGCGCGAGTTGATTTCGGCTTTGCCTTTTTTTCGTAGATTATCTTCAATCTCATTTGCGAGTTGTTCGATGGCTGCCGCCGGCACCGGTCGTTTTACGCAGGCGGTACGCAGGCCTTTAAGCAGTTTATCGCGGTTAAACTCCTCGCGAGTGCCGTCACGCTTAACAATCAGCGGAGTAGTCAGGATTGGCCGTTCATACGTGCTGAAACGTTGGTGACATGCTTTACATTCCCTTCGCCGCCGGACGCCGCCGCGGGCATCAGGTGTCGTGTCGATGACCGTGGTATCCAGATTTTGGCAGTAAGGGCATTTCATCGCGCGCTCCAATAAAGAACCCCCACATATGGGGGGTGAATAATTAAAACCCCTTGTATTTAGTGGTCAAGATTGTAGCATGATATCCAGCGAAAGGCAAGCTGGGAGGAGTTCTACAGCTTAAAAAATCACTTTATTTAAGATTTTCACACAGCATGCAGCCGTCTGCGGCAAGTTGCCTGGTCTCAGGCCGGCAGGGGTCCAACCCGCTGAAGAACAAAATCGCAGCCCGACCTGAGCTGCCGCGCGCTGCCGAGAAAACCTAAAGTTAAATATGATAGCGGCCCTCATAATGAATAGTTAATATTATTAATCGAAAATCGGTTCGAACTTGTCATTTCAGGTTATAATCGCGGAAATCACCCGGGTGAGCGGTTCAATTAATCCCGATCAGGAGGTCTTTATGTCTGGCACCATTACCCTTCAGGGGATTCCTGCGGCGCCTGGCCTTGCCAAGGGACACATCTACAAAGTGGCCTTGCAGTCGCTCTCTGTGCCCCATTATACCGTCCAGAATACCGCAGCGGAATCAGACCGCTTGAAAAAAGCGGTTGAAATGGCCAAGGTCGAACTCGGCCAATTCAAGCAGAAAATTCTTGATCAAAAGGCCTCTGCTGAGGCTGAAATTTTTGAAGCTCACATGATGATTTTGGAAGACGACTCGCTGCATTCGATCGCGCTGGAAAAAATTGCCGCCGGCGAAAACGCTGAAGCAGCCTGGATGGATGCCGTGGAGTTTTTTGCCAGTCAGATGGAAGCCATTCCCGATCCAACCATTGCCAGTCGGGCGATTGACATCCGCGATGTTGGCCAGAGGGTTCTTAAACATCTGTTGGGCATCGATACTTCGGGCATAAACCTGAAAAAGCCCTCAATTGTCGTTGGAAGGGACCTGACGCCTTCAGATACCGTCAACCTGGATAAGCATCTGGTTTTAGGCTTCCTGACGGCTCAAGGTGGGCCGACATCCCATACCGCCATCCTTGCAAAGGCGTTCGGGCTGCCAGCGATTGTTGGCCTGGGAGATGACCTGTTGCAGCTGTCGGAAGACAGTCTGGTGCTGGTGGACGGAAACAGTGGCCTGGTGATTGCCAATCCCGACGAGGAAACGCTACATCTTTTTACAAAACGGCAGGAACAGGCCGGCAAGGCATTTCAGGAAGCGCTTTCGGTGGCTTTTGAACCAGCCACCACCAGTGACAAGGTGACATTTGAGGTTGTGGCCAATATCGGTGGCGAAGAAGACGCGCTGATGGCCAACCAAAACGGAGCGGAGGGGGTTGGGCTGTTCCGGACGGAGTTTTTGTACCTGAATCGCAGCACCATGCCAGCTGAAGAAGAACAGGTGCAAGCCTATACCCAGGTGTTTCGTCATTTTCACGGTCAGCCGGTTGTCGTCCGCACTTTGGATATCGGTGGTGACAAAGAAATTCCCTACCTGAACTTCCCCAAGGAGCTCAATCCGTTCCTGGGGTGGCGCGGCGTGCGCATGTTGCACGGGCGGGAAGACATCATCAGCACCCAAATCCGAGCCCTGCTGCGGGCGTCAGTCGGAGTGGACTTGCGGATCATGGTACCGATGATCGCGCTGCAGGAAGAGGTTGATGAAATGAAAGCCCTGCTGCAGAAAGAAAAAGATCGCCTGGATTTTGAAAAAATTCCTTACGGCGACAAAATTCAATTTGGCATTATGGTCGAGGTGCCTTCTGCTGCCATTATGGCAGACCGGCTGGCGAAGTCGATTGATTTTTTTAGCATTGGCACCAATGACCTGACGCAGTACACCATCGCGGTGGACCGCACGAACAGTCAGGTGGCACATCTGGCCAGCGCGTTTAACCCGGCAGTCTTGTTCCTCATCCAGCGCACGATTGCCTGTGCGCATGGTGAAGGGAAATGGTGCGGGATGTGCGGTGAGTTGGCCGGCGAACCTTTGGCCGTCCCGATCTTACTGGGGATGGGGCTGGATGAATTCAGCATGCCGCCGGCACGTGTGCCGAGCATTAAACAGCTCATCCGTAAACTTTCTAGCAAAGAATGCCGCCAGCTGGCTGATGCTGCTTTGCAGGCTGAAAATGCGAACCAGGTGAAAGAACTGGCCGCTGCCTTCATGGCCGAAAGGGGCATCCAGCTGCGTTAAAATCTGGCACCAGGAAAAAATAATGGCCGTCACTGCACGGCCATTATTTATTGGGATTTCACCTTCTGTTTTGTTATTTCTCCCCCTGTAGCCGTCCTGTTGAATTTTCTTCCCCCCTCCGGTAGAAATAGGAGGGGGGAGTCACGGTCGCAAGTTGAGGAGGATGGATGTTAGTTACTTTCCGGTCTGGTCAAGCCGTCTGCGTAAAAAGGTAGGCACATCAATATCGACGTTGCCGGCATAGGAGTAGTTGTCCTGCGGGGCGTGCTGACCTGATGGTTGGGCCTTACGCTCTGGCTGTTTGAGGGAATCACTCGCGCTCATTCCCTTGGGATCTTGCCTGACGCTGCCTCCTTGAAAAAAATTGCCTTCCGGTTCGATGAGCGGCGTACTTCTTTCAAAGCCGGTAGCAATGACGGTGATGCGCACTTTATCACCCATGTTCTCATCCAAGACGGCACCAAAAATGAGATTGACGTCGGGGTGGGCGGTTTCTTTGATGATGGCTGCGGCCTGGTTGACCTCAAAGAGTGATAGGCTGGGACCACCCGTCACGTTAAAGAGGATACCGCGTGAACCATTAATGGTCACGTCCAACAACTGGCTGGAGATCGCCATTTCGGCAGCGATCTTTGCGCGATCTTCTCCGGAGGCTTCGCCAACCGCCATCAGGGCGGCTCCGCCTTCCGACATGATCGTTTTTACATCGGCAAAGTCCAGATTGATCAATCCAGGGACGGTGATCAGCTCGGAAATGCCTTGAATGCCCTGGCGCAAAACGTCATCTGCCAGCCTGAAGGCTTGCTGAAGTCCGACGTTTTTGGCCACGATCTGGAGCAGTCGGTCATTGGGAATGACGATCAACGTATGGGCGTGCTGCTTTAAGGCTTCGGTGCCTTTTTCGGCGGCTTTGGCGCGCCGACCTCCCTCAAAAGCAAAGGGACGGGTGACCACGCCGATAGTCAAAGCGCCAATTTCCTTGGCGATCTGAGCGACCACCGGTGCTGCACCGGTACCGGTGCCTCCGCCCATGCCGGCAGTGATGAAAACCATATCGCTGCCTTTGAGCACCTCGTACAGCTCTTCAGCGGATTCTTCTGCTGCCTGACGGCCAATTTCCGGGTCGCCGCCAGCGCCGAGCCCACGGGTCGCTTTGTCTCCAATCCGAACTCGGGTAGGCGCAGCGGATTTAAGCAGGGCTTGTGCGTCGGTATTAATAGAGATGAACTCTATCCCCTGCAGACCCTCTTCGATCATGCGGTTGACCGCGTTGCAGCCACCGCCGCCAACGCCGACAACCTTAATTCGGGCAAATGATTCACTCTGTTTCGCATCCATTTCAATCTCCTCTAATTGTGCGATTATGGTAATAATTTTTCCAGCCAGATGCGGATTGTTTCCCAGACACTCCGCGTTGCTTTTGAATTTCTGCCGGCCCGGTCATCGACGGGCTGGTTTGTTTCACTCATTAAAATGGCCCACTGCAGCAAGCCGACGCTGGTAGCGAAGGCTGGGGAACTGATTTTGTCGGTCAGGCCGACCATCCTTTCGGGCTTGCCAATGCGGGTGGGCATGCCGGTGACCCGGTTGGCCAGTTTGCGTATCCCCGGCATCAAGCTGCCGCCACCGGTCAGAATTAAACCAGCCGGCAGCATGCCGTCATAGCCAGAATGTTTAACCTCCTGAGCAACCATGCTGAAGATTTCTTCCAGTCGGGCTTCAATGATATTTACCAACTCCCGGCGACTGATTTTGGAACTCTGGTCTGAGCCGAATGTCACGATATTGAAGCTTTCATCTTCACCAATCTCATCCAACACGGCGTGGCCATGCTGTAATTTGACCTCTTCTGCCACGTCCAGCGGCAGGCGCAGACCCTGAGCGATGTCGCTGGTGACATGCCCGCCACCGACGGCCAAGACGCTGGTATGCCAGACGTCACCATTAATATAGATGGCCAGATCGGTCGTCCCGCCGCCTAAATCCACCACGGCACAGCCCATGTTCCGCTCGGTCTCCGAGAGAACGACCTCCCCGGCCGCCAGGGGGTTGAGCACCAATTGGCTCACATCGATGCCGGCCATCGAGACGCATTTACGCAAGTTCTCGACGGTTGAAGCGGCGGCGGTGATGATGTGCGCTTCCACTTCCAGCCTAAAACCGTGCATGCCCACAGGCTGGCGGATGCCATCCTGGCCGTCAATCGTGAAGCCGCGCTGGATGACATGAATGATCTCGCGGTTGTGGGGGATGGCGACCGCCTGTGCGGCATCCAACGCCCGATAGACGTCTTCCTGGTCGATCACGCGGCCAGAAATGCCGATGACCCCGTGACTGTTGACCGAAGAAACCTGCGAGCCAGCCAGGCTGACCAGCGCACTGTTGATTTCGAAACCCGAAGTGCGTTCCGCTTTTTCAATGGATCGGCGGATGCTTTCCGCGGCTGCACTCATGTCGGTTGTCACGCCTTTACGGATCCCCTCGGAAGGCTCAATGCCAACCCCGAGGATGCGCAGAATGTCGCCGTTTTCCACCCGGGCAACCAGCGTGCAGATCTTGCTCGTACCGATATCCACTCCAACTACAATCGGCTCGTCCATACTCACTACTCCAATCGATAATAAGGTGCGTGTAGAAACTCGAGACTGATAAGTTTTGGTTGCAAGTTTCTATCCAATATTGCTTGAACAATGTTTTCATAAGCCGACAGTTTCAGCGTGATGCTTTGCAGGTCGCTGCCAAAAAACACCTGCCACCCGCGCGGGTCATTCCATCCCAACCCGTTTTCAGCGCTGTAAAGCAGGCGCGTTCCTTCCGGGAGAACCGTATCAATGGCCTGCACCGCGAGGATGAAATCGGGGTCCACCGCTGGAAGTGGCGCGGGGGCAGGCACTTCCGCCTGCGCTTCAGCAGCCGCAGCGTCAGCGGCTGGCTCAACTGCCACAGTTGGGTCCACATATCCCAAAGGGTGGGGGGGATCGCTGACCGCGTAAACCTGAATTGGCAAGGTAGCTTCCCCCCGGATGGGGAAGGTGAAGCCCTGCTGATCAACCCAATATCGGGGCGTTTCATCCTGCACCCAAACCAAAGCCGGGATGCGCTCTTCGACCGTCACATTCAGGATGTTCGGCAGCTGAGCCGTCACACGGGCTGATTTGAAGTCGGGGAAGCTGGTCATTAGCCGAGATTCCAGATCTTCAGGCACTACTTCGATGATGGACTGGGTACCGGCCTGCATGGCTGTGATCATTTCGCTGGCAGGGACTCGCTGAGCGCCGGAGAGGTTGAGAACGTTCACCTGGAACATCGCTCCGTTTTTCATCAGATAAGCCGATAGCAGCATGGCGAGCGCGATCACACCTGAGAGCAGGCGCCAACCCGGCCTGAAAGTTGGCAAAGCCGGCAAGCGCACTTCACTGCCCGGCGTGCCAGTCTTCAAGTAAACCCGGCGGCGCGTGCCCGGCCGAGATGCCATCGGCACGTATGCGGCACCAGTCTTCGTCCGGCGTGCCACCACAGGTGCGGTACCATGTCGGCCATGGTCGCTGGGGTGAGGCGAAGTTGGAATAGGTTTGCGATGCACCGGCTCAATTTTTCGGCGCGCCCGTACCTGATCCGCTCTTGAAGGTTTGCTTTCCTGCGCCACGTTAGTCCTCAAACTTCCTTACCGTTTTTTCCTGGTCCGCTTTGCGCTCGAGGGCCAGTGCAATCAGTCGGTCGACCAGCGCGTTGTACTCAACCCCGGAATATTTAAGCAGCTTGGCGTACATGCTGATGCTGGTAAACCCCGGGATGGTGTTGATTTCGTTAAAGTAAGCCTTGCCGCTGGCCTTCTCAATCAGAAAATCGACCCGTGCCATTCCGGCGCAGTCTACCGACTGATATGCCTGCAGAGCGTAGCCGCGCAGCTCTTCGGTTTGGGCCGGGCTCAGAGGGGCGGGAATGGCGGTCTCGGGGTCGCCGTGATGGTATTTATCCTGGTAAGTGTAAAACTCATCCCCGGGTACGATTTCTCCCGGGAACGAGACCAGTGGATTCTCATTCCCCAAGACGCTGATTTCGATCTCGCGTGCTTCAATGCCGCGTTCCACCAGGATGCGCCGGTCGTATCGGGCGGCCTTCAAGAGCGCTGCTTCCAATTCAGCCCGGTTGTGCGCTTTGGAAATCCCAACTGAAGAGCCAAGGTTGGCTGGTTTGACGAACAGGGGATAAAAGGCAATTTGTTCTGCCTGAGCGGCAAGCGCCGATGGGTTTTGCTCGATCTGGTTTCGGGTGAACACTGCGTATTCCAATACCGGGATTCCGGCCGAGGCAGCGATGCGTTTGCAGATCGCCTTGTCCATGGCCAGAGCCGACGCCAGCACGCCTGCGCCCACATAGGCAACCCGATAGATTTCAAACAGCCCCTGCATGGTGCCATCTTCTCCGAAGGTGCCATGAATTACGGGAAAAACAACGTCTATATCTCCGACTGGCTGCAGCTGGCTGCCGGTGCGCAGGCAAAGGCGGGCTTTGTTGCCGGCGGGCAGCAGCAGCGCGTCTTCTAGTTCATCCCAGCGCCCTTCTTCAAAGGCGCTCAATGCGTCTGGGCCGGTCTTCCAAAGGCCATCCTTAGTGATACCCAACTGGAAGACCTGGTACTTTTCGGGGCTGAGGGCTTCCAACACCGAACGAGCCGACATGAGCGATACTTCATGCTCGCCGGAGCGGCCACCAAACATCAGAACAAGGTTTAGTTTCTCAGTCATCAAATTCACCCAAGAGCTCAATCTCAGTGTCAAGCGTGACACCAAATTGGTCCTTTACTTTTTTTTGGGCCAGCCGGATCAGCTGGTAATAATCGGAGGCGGTAGCGCCGCCTTGGTTGACAATAAAATTGGCATGCAGGTCACTAAACGCTGCACCGCCGATGCGTTCACCTTTGAGGCCGGCAGCTTCCAGAAGACGGCCGGCGTAATCTCCAACCGGGTTCTTAAAGGTTGAGCCGCATGATGGTCCGGCAGGCTGTGTGGCCTGGCGTTTTTCGGTGAAGTCCGAAAGGATCTTCCAGGCTGCTTCGCGCGTGGAGCGACTGGTGCGGAAAACAGCCGAGAGGATGACCACTGGCAGTTTCTCGCGCTTAAACTTGCTGGAGCGGTACTCATAGCCCATCCCTTGCGGGTCCAGCTCCTGTTCGCCGCCCCCGGGGGTAAGGATCAGGGCGCTGATCAAGGTGGCATGCACATCGGAACCATGTGCGCCTGCATTGCCGTAAACGGCCCCACCGACTGATCCAGGGATGCTATTGGCCCATTCCAACCCGGTCAGGCCGCGCAGGGCGGTTTGGCGTGCCAGGTTGCCCAGGTTCACGCCGCTTTCTGCAACCACGACTGGCGGTTCTTCGTTCGACCGGATGCGGATGTTGTGACAGTGATTCAAGAGCATTACCCCGCGGTAGCCATGGTCGCTGACCAAGATGTTGGAGCCGCTGCCCAATACGCGGAATGGTACCTGCAGTTCCCACAACTTCTCGGCTGCAGTGCGCATTTCTTCGAGCGTGTTCAGTGGCAACAGGCCGTCCACCACGCCGCCCACTCTTGCTGTGGTGTAGTTGCTCATGCGCACATTTTCTTGCAGGCGGCTGCCAAAAAGCTCTCGCAGGGTTGGCATTGGTACGGTCATCTTCCCGCTCCTTGGCCAGCGCTCAGCCTGGTTATCAACAGATCACTGATTTGCGGGCCCTTTCCGGCGGAAAGCACGAGGATGACATCCTGACCGTGCAGGCGCGGGAGCAGCGCATCCGCCAAGGCGTCAAACTCGGGAATATAGATTGCCTTCCCGGGCAGCAAGGCGGCTATGGTTTCGGGGGAGTAGCCATCTGAGGCTTCGCGTGCGGCGTAAATGCGGGTGATGATGACCTGGTCCGCTTCGGCCAGGGAGCGAACAAACGCATTTTGAAGGCGCTCGGTGCGGGAAAAGGTGTGCGGTTCCCAAATGACCCACAGTGTTTTACCCGGGAATTCGTCGCGCGCGGCAGCAATCGTGGCGCTGATCTGGGTAGGGTGATGCGCGTAGTCATTGATTATGACGGTGCCATGCTGGTCAAATACCTTCTCGAAACGGCGCTCCGTGCCGCCGTAATGACTGAGTGCCGTGGCTGCGGCCTGCGGGTTCAACCCCAAAGCCTGAACGGCTAACAGGGCAGCGCAGGCATTCAAGATATTATGCCGGCCGGGCAGGCCGACTGTGTACTCACCTTGGGTTTGAGTTCCAGAAGAGCCGCGGCTCGCATTGAGGGTGAAATGATTGACCTGGCCATCCCAATGCGGCAGAATGGCCTGGAATTTATTGCCTGGTTCAAATCCGTAGGTGCTCAGCTTCAAATCCGGCCGGACTTTGCGGGCAATGAGCTGCTGTACGCCGGCGTCATCCCCACAGACAATCAGGCTGCCAAAGGGTTGGGTCTGGTCGCTGTACCGGATGAAGGCCGACAGGTAATCTTCAGGCGTTGGGAAGAAGTCGGGGTGATCGTGTTCAATATTGGTAATAACGCTGACTTCCGGCGTCAACCCGAGGAACATGTAATCGTACTCATCAGCTTCAATTACCAGCAGGTCATCGCGACCGGCGTGGGCATTGCAGCCCAGATTCTTTACTTCGGCCCCGAGGATGTAAGAAGGGTCTTGCCCCAAAGCGGTCAGCAGGGTGATGACCATGCCGGTGGTGGTGGTTTTGCCGTGGGAACCCGCTACCGCCAAGACGCGCTGGCCAGCCGTCAAAACCGGCAGGAAATCAGCGCGCTTTACGACCGGAATTCCGGCGGTGCGAGCCGCCTGAACTTCGGGGTCATCATCCTTCACGGCAGAAGAGCGTACGACCAGGTCGGCCTGCAGCGCAAGGTCGGGGTGGTGGCCAAGGCGAGTGACTGCGCCGTGGGATGTAACCACGGTAAAGTAACGCGAGGAATTAAGGTCGCTGCCTGAAACAGGCCAACCTTTTTCCAGCAGGTACAGCGCGATGGCTGAGATACCCGTGCCGCCAATCCCGATAAAGTGAACGCGTTGCATCAGATGAACACCCCCAAAACAATCAGGCAGCCGATCACCAGTGCGTAGTAGACGGTCGGTGCGTGCAAAAAATTGGGCAATGTCAGGCTGAGTAGCTGCGCAGCCGTCTGGCCGGCTTCGGTGGCCGGGTTGGGTGCAATGATTTGGCTAAACGGGTAATTGGCATCGGCAATGAAAAACCAGGCCGAACCAATAAAGAGGAAGCCGTTGCCGGCGCCGATCAGCGCTCCCAAGATCACATCCTGAAAAGATTTCTGTGAAAAGCGGCTTACACCCATCAATGGTCGCATGCTGGGGGTCTGATAACCGATGAAGGCACAGACCAACAGAATCGCCAGCTTGATCGTGACCACCTGATCTATCGCCAGGTTGGCAGTGAACTTGGGAACCATCAGTTCGATGATCGCCAACGCCAAAATGCCGGAGAGCAAAACCAAAGCCTCTTTGGCCCAACCACGCAACGCGCCGATGATTGTAAAAAAACCGAGCATCAGATAAAACAGGATGTGCAGACTGATCATCGTGGTCCTCTATCCCTCTGCCAGATCCAATAGCAGAGCGCCAATTCTTTCAGCGGCCTGCGGCTGAGACAGCGCTTTCATGGCGCTGCTCATTCTTTTTAGCCGGTCCGGGTCCATCAGCAACCCTTGCACTGTGGTAAGCAAATCCGTTTGCAGCTTCTGATCCTCCAGCAGGATTGCAGCGCCTCTGGCGGTCAGAAAATCAGCGTTGGTCTTCTGATAGCGCCAGGCATATGGATAGGGAACCAGCACGGCTGGCAACCCAAAGGCCGGGTACTCACCCAAGATGGACGCTCCCGAGCGTGAGACCACCAGATCTGCGGCTGCGAAAGCCGCACCAATCTCATGCAGGTAGGGAAAAGCCTGATATCGCGCTGAGAGGTTGCGGGTCTTTTGCTGAATGCTGTCCCAATCCAGGTGACCAGTGATGTGGATTACCTGATAATCGGCGGTCAGGGCTTCAGCATTGGCCAAAACAGCAATGTTGATCGAACGCGCGCCGCTGCTGCCCCCCAAAAAGAGTACAGTCGGGGTGGCAGCACTGAAGCCGAAATATTCCAGGCCTTTTTCCTTGGTCCAGGAAGCCAAATCTGAGCGGATCGGATAACCAGTCACGGTAATTTTCTCCTGACGCTTAAAATAACGACGTGAATCTTCCACGCTGAGCGCAATATGGTCGGACCAGCGCGTCAATTTTTTCAGCGCCAACCCGGGTTCGATATCTGGCACGTAGCATAACGACTGCCTGGGCAGGCCAGCTAAAGCCATGGGAATGGCCACATAACCGCCGGTAAAGAACAACACGTCCGGTTGGAAGTTCTTTAAGATCTTGCGAGACTGCCAATAACCTTTCCATAATCGCATCACATTCCCCGGGAGCTTACGCAGAGAAACCCCGTGCACGCCGGCAGCTGGAATGGCTTCAAATTGCAGACCGGCGCGCTTGACCAGGTTCTCTTCCATGCCGCCCTGGCTGCCAACCCACAAAATTTCAGTCTGTTCATTTCGTAAAATCTCCGAAACGGTTAGCGCCGGGTACACCCCTCCGCCAGTCCCGCCCGCGCAAATCAACAGTCGCACTGGTCTGACTCCTTTCTTTAGCCTCGTGGGTGACGCCCTGCCGGGCGACGTTCATCGTAATGCCAATGGCTGCCATGGAAGCCACCATGCTCGACCCGCCTGCGCTGATAAATGGCAGGGCATTGCCGGCAAAAGGGAACAGCCCGACAATAACGGAGATATTGATGAAAGCTTCCAGCACGATCCAGGCCGTTAGCCCGAAAGCAATCAATGAGCCCAGACGGTCGGGAGCTTTTTTTGCGATGGTCAGGCCACGCCAAATCAACAGAGCGTAAAGGATGATCACGACCAGCGCGCCGATCAGACCGGTTTCTTCCGTCAAAACGGCAAAAATACTGTCTGTGTGCGGCAGCGGCAGGCCGGTAAACTTGGTGTCGGCCTTGCCCAGACCCACGCCAAAGACCCCGCCCTTGATGATGGCTTCAAATGTGCGCCGGACGTGATAAGAGCCCTCCACCGGGTTTTGCAGCCCGCTGATGTACTGCTGCATGCGCAACTGAGCCGTGGATGAAATCGAAAAAGCAATCACAGCGAAAATCGCAAAGGTGAACATGATAAGGATCAGCTGCTTCCAGCTGCCGCCGGCCAAAAAGAACATCAAGACCCCCAGGATCATGATCGTACCGGCAGCACTGATGTCTGGCTGCAAAATAATCAGCGTGGCCACCGACCCGATAATAATTGCCAGCGGGATCAGGCCATTACTGAGTTCGTGCAGGTCATCGCGATGATTGTTCAGCCAAAATGCCAGGTAAATGACGATCGCAAATTTGGCAAATTCAGCAGGCTGAATGGAACCATTCAACAGCGATCTTTTGGAATTGAAACGTACTTCGCTTTGAACCAGAACCGCAATTAGCAGCGCCAAGACGCCCATCATGATCCATACTAAAAGTTTTTCGTACTTGTGATAGTCGAACAGACTCAAAACAAAAGCCACGGCGATGCCGAGCGCAACCCACATTACCTGGCGGGTAAAAACGTAAGTTGCGGGTTTGTCAATAATCATGGAAGCGTCCCAACTGGAGGAATAGACCATCAGCAAGCCAATGACGAGCAGACTGGCTACGATCAGCAGCATGGGCACGTCAAACGGCAGGGGGTTGGCCGGATTCCGATGATGAGGTTTCACAGTTTCGTAGCTCATAGCGCATTTACCCAATTTTTGAATGCTTCGCCGCGTTCTTCGAAGTCTTTGAAGGCGTCAAAACTGGTACCACCCGGAGAGAGCAGCACCACGTCGCCTTCACCAGCCTGGCTGGCTGCAATTTTCACCGCTTCATGCAGGGTCTCGCACTTCTGCACGGACTTTAGAAATTGACCGGGCCGGCGCGGGCCGATGCCTTCTGCAATCAGATCGGCTGCTTCGCCAAAAAGCACGACCCGCGAAACCTTCCGGCGGACCAGATCTGCCAGCTTTTCCCAGGGCAGATTCTTGTCCCGTCCGCCTAAAAGCAGGATGATCGGTTGATTAAATGCCTGGATGGCAGCGATGGTACGTTCCGGAGCGGTGGCAATCGAGTCGTTGTACCAATCGGCACCATTAAAACGGCGCACAAATTCCAGGCGATGGGGCACACCCTGGAATTCTTCGACAGCAGTCTGGATGGCAGGAAGGGCCAGTGTGGCACCTGCGGCAATCGCGCAGGCAGCCATCACGTTCATCAGGTTGTGTGACCCGCGCAGCTGAATCCATTCGGTCGGCAGCATTTTTAGGCGCTCACGGCCGATCTGCAGCCAGATCCAATCGCCCTCAATGTACGTACCCGATTGATGCGCTGGCGGCTGTCTTAGACCGAAACTGAGGATGTCAGTTTTTGCCTGTTCTGCCAAAGCCCAGGCGCCTGCGTCGTCGCGGTTCAAAACAGCCATATCTCCCGCGTGCTGAAAGCGGAGGATGTTGGCCTTTGCGGCCGTATAAGCGGCCATGGAGGCATGCCGGTCGAGGTGGTTGGGTGTGATGTTAAGGATCGCTGCCACCTGAGGTGAGCGCGTCATCAGCTCGAGCTGGAAGCTGGAAAGCTCGACCACAGCCAGATCGTCCTCGCGCATCTCGTCCACTTCGTCAATCAGCGGTGTGCCAATATTGCCGCCGACCCAGGCCCGGTTGGGGAGGTTCTTCATTTCAAAGTGTTTGCGGGCCATCAGCCCGACCAGCGAAGTCGTGGTCGTCTTGCCGGCTGAGCCGGTGATGCCGATCACCTGGGCCGGGCATTCCTCCAAAAAGATCTGGGAATCATTCGAAAGGGGGATGCTGCGGCGCTGAGCTTCTTGCACGAGCGGAATGGTCGGAGATACACCCCCAGAAAGGCAGACCAGGTTGGCACCATCCAACAATTCCAGCGGGTGACTGCCAAAAGCGACAGCGATGCCGAATTTCTCGGCCAGTGAAGCCGCCTCGTTCAGCTCGGCAGGCGGCCGTGCATCGGTCAAGAAGACTTGCGCACCGCGCCGAACCAGAAAGCGCGAGAGGGCCAAACCCTGACGGGCGGCGCCGACTACAACAACTTTTTTAGCGGTAAAGTCGCTCATGCGTATATCCTAATAAAGGTCAAGGCCAGGCCGATAATTGCACCGATGAGCTCGATCAGCCAGAAGCGCATGACTACTTGAGTTTCCTCCCAGCCGATCATCTCAAAGTGATGATGAATGGGGGTTTTCTTAAATACCCGTTTGCCGTGTGTGGCTTTGAAATAAACCACCTGAATAACAACGCTTAACATTTCAGCGGTGGGGATGATCGCGATCAGCGGCAAGAAAAGCCAGTGGCCGGTCATCAGTGCCACCACTGCCAGGGTGGCCCCCAAGGCTTGAGAGCCGGTGTCTCCCATGTAGAGGAGAGCGGGTTTGGTGTTAAACCACAGAAAACCTGCCAGGGCTCCGACAACACAGAAGCAAAACCGCGCCAAATAAACCAATCCCTGATTCATGGCGATAATGCCGTAAACTCCGAAGGCGGTAAGGGCGATCATGCCGGCCAAGCCGTCGACACCATCGGTAAAGTTGACGGCATTCGCCATCGCTACAATGATGAATGCTGCGATAAGGATGTATCCCCAGCCTAAATTGAGAGGTTCAATCGACGTTGGCCAGAAGAGGTGTGGTACCAACAGGACTTCTTTCAGCCCATATGCAATCACAAGGGCGAAGATTGCCTGCAGGAGGAACTTCATGCGAGCGCTCATGCCCAGGCCACGGCGCGGACCGCGGATGCCCTCCCAATCATCCACCGCCCCAATCAGGGCAAAACCCCACATGGCGGCCAGCGGAAGCAAGATGGAAGAACCAAACAGCCGCGAGCCAAACAGTGAGACCGCGTTCAGAATGACCGTCAGGATGGTAATCGGGATCAGGAACATGAACCCACCCATGGTGGGAGTGTTCATCTTGGCCATATGCGATTCTGGCACGTCCATGCGGATGATTTTCCCGATGTTAAAAGTCTTGAGCAAACGAATGAATGGATCACCCCAGATGACGCTGAGGAGGAAGCTAATACCACTGATAGCGATTGCCAGCGAAGCGCCTTTAATCATTGGAGTTCCTCCAAAGCGCTGATGATTTCTTCGAGGTGCATGCTGTGCGATCCTTTAACCAGGGCGACATCTCCGTCTTTCAGCAATTCTTTCAAGAAGGGGTTCGCCTCGGCAGGTGTAGGGAACCAGTGGATTCGCTCCGGAGGGAAGTCATTGGAGAGCGCTGCAGCGCGCATGATCAGGCTGCGCTTGCCAATCAATACCAGCTCGTCTGCCACCTCGGAAGCGCGCAAGCCGACTTTTTCGTGGCCTTCCTGTTCGTATTGGCCCAGTTCCAACATATCGCCCAGGACTGCAATCTTACGGCCCTGCAATTCATCGAGCAAGTTTAAAGCTGCCATGTCTGAGTCTGGAGAGGCATTGTATGAGTCGTCAATTAGAATCGCGCCGCTGTGGGTACGAGTGGTAACGATGCGGATTTGGGTATTGCCCGAATTCAAGCCTTCGAAGATTTCACCCCATGAGAGCCCGAAAGCGAGGGCGACGGCGCTGGAGCGCAGGATGGTATAGATGGAATGCCGGCCGATAAGCGGCGCTGTAAGATAGAGCGACTCACCCTGATAATGGATGCGGCAGCGCACGCCTTCCAGACCGTGGCTTTCGATCTCATCCGCCCAAAGGTCCGCCTGCGGAGTTAGACCGTAATAAAAAATGCGGGCGGAGGTCTTGGCAGCCATCCCGCGGACCAGGGGGTCATCTTGGTTCAAGATGGCCACTCCCTGCGGCGCGGGTGGGAGGGCTTCCACCAGCTCCGCTTTACCGCGTGCGATGGCATCGATGGAACCAGCCCGCTCGGCGTGCACGGTGCCAACGTTGGTGATGACGCCGATTTCAGGGCGGGCAATTCGACAGAGGAATTGAATTTCACCAGGGACATAAAAACCCATTTCAAGCACGGCTGCCTGGTGCGACTCGTTCAACGAGAGCAACGTCAGGGGCAGACCAATTTCGTTGTTCATGTTACCGGGGTTCTTCAGGGTGACAAAGCGCGTGGAAAGCACTGCGGCCGTAAGTTCCTTGGTGGAAGACTTGCCCACACTGCCGGTAATCCCGACCACATGGATGTCAAACTGCGACCGCCAATACGAAGCGATCGTCTGTAGCGCCTGAAGCGTGTTGGGCACTTTCAAACTGAAAGGCGGTTCTTTGGGGAGCTGAACCGGCGACTGAGCCAGGTCGACCACGGGGTAGGCGCTTTGCGGCGTTTTTTCCACCAGTGCCAGGCAAGCCCCATTCTGGAAGGCCTGATCCACAAACTGGTGCCCGTCGGTGTTCTCGCCAGCCAGCGCGACAAACAGGTCATTTTTGCGGGTCAGGCGCGAATCGATACTGCCCCCGCTGATGGGGAAGTCAGCCGCCTCAGCCAGCGGTTGGGAAAGCGCATTGAGTACGTGTTTCAGCGTCAGCATCTCTACTCGCTCCAGGCCGTCGTGCCGTCAGACCGACCAGCGTTCATCCGCACTTCATCCGGCGGAATGTCCATCAGTACCACCAGGTTTTTCACCAGGTCCGCAAAAACAGGCGCAGCCACTTCTGACCCCCAAATAGAGATGGTGGGCTTTTCCAACCAAATGTAAACCAAGAACTTGGGGTCATCGGTTGGCCCCCAACCCACAAATGAGGTGTTGGTCACGGAACTGGTATACCCGAGCTGGGTGGGGATTTCGGCTGTACCGGTTTTGCCAGCCACGCTATATCCTTCTACCAGAGCATTGGAGCTTTCTTGCTCCAAGGAGTTTTTCAGCATCTCGGTGAGCGTTGCGGCGGTTTCAGTTTTTATCGGTGTCGCCACGACCACCGGGTCGATGTCATATTGTTTGCCGTCGATAATCATCGCCTTAACCACATGGGGCGCCATCATCTTACCCTCATTGGCGATTGACCCAATTGCGACAGCCATTTGAATTGGCGTGACCGAGATGCCCTGGCCGAATGAGTTGGTTGCCAGATCGGCTTCATACCACTGGTTATCGCCGGGGACCTTGAGTGGCCAGTGGTTTTCACTGCCCAAGTCAATGCCGGTATTGCGGTCCAGGCCGAAAGCGCGCAGATAGGAGTAAAACTTTTCCGGTCCCACCTGGGTGGCAATCCAGGAGAGGCACACGTTCAGTGAGTGCTGCAGACATTCGGTCATGTTCACGTCGCCCCAGGCGCCAGAGTTCCAGTTGTAAATGTAGGCACCGCCAACCATGATCTGGCCGGTATCCGTGAAGACCGTCTCCGGTGTGACCGCGCCGGCATCCAGTGCGGCAGCCATGGTTAGCACTTTGAATACCGACCCTGGTTCATAAGTTTCGCTGACCGCCTGGTTAAACGGAGTCGGGTTGGGGAAGAGGTCGGAGTAATTCCAATATTCGTTGGGGTCCAAGCGTGGGGTGGTCGCCATGGCGATAATGCCGCCATCCTCAGGGTTATAAACCAAGATGGTACCGGATTCGGCACCCGACCATTCCAAAGCTTCGTCCAGTTTCTGTTCGGTCATTGCCTGGATTTCACGGTCGATGGTTAAGATCAGACTGGCTCCCGGAGGGACTTCTTCGACCGTGGTAATTTTTTGCGGGTCAAAAGCGGAATAGACTTCCACCGGCGTGCCGGCCAGGAGCTGGTCATAGGTTTCTTCCACGCCGAAGTAGCCAATGCCATCGGTGCGGTCCAGGAAGCTATAAAAACCGAGGATGTTCGATGCGAGATCTTTTTCGGGGTAACTGCGCTTGTTATACGGTACCCAGGTCAATCCACTCAGTGAGGGTCTGACGGTGCCGCTGGGGACTTTCATCGTTTCGTATTGATTATTCAGATCAATCAGGGGTTTGACCTTGTCATTTTCTACAAAGTTCCCCAGGTTGATGTAGTAAACGCCGCCTTCACCGGGCTCTGTTTTGGCGTAATTCAAGACCTGCAGATAGTCCATCCCCAGCAGGTTTGCAGCAGCGTTGGCGATGGTCTCGGGCTGTTGGATGGCAGCCAGATCCAGGCCCACCTCATAAACCGTTTCGTTGCCAGCCAAAAGCCGTCCTTTCGAATCGTAAATATTGCCGCGCTCCGGATACACCATTTTGGTGACGCCCTGATAGGCAACACTATCCGCAAGAATCTCAGCGGATTCAGGGATGTGCTGGATATTCACCACCCTCAGCCCTACCAGGCCGGCTACCACGCTGAGCGCAACGCACACAAGCCAAAACCTAACCCAGGGCTGTTCTTTCATGGCAGCACCTCTGGGGTTGCTTCAGCGGTAGGGGCCGGCTTCCAGGTGTATGATCTGAGCCAGTCCCACAGCGAAGCCGTGAATTCGGGCAGCAATTCCACTGCTGAGGCTTTCTCGGGAGAGGGCGGGGGGGCTAGTGCGATCTTTTCTTCGGGCAGGTAACCGGGCACTTCAACATAAAGCGCCTGAGCAGGGTCAAGGGTGACCATGTCGGTGCCTTTCAGCCGTTCGTTCAATGCCCGGGCCGAAGAAATTTCGGCCAGTTGTGTGGAAAGATCATTGATTTCAAGCTTTAATGATTCCACCTGCATTTCCAGGTTCTGGACACGCCGGCCGGTGGCAGCTGCCTGCCCGCTGATGGAAAGGTAGATGCCGGCAATGACAGCCAGGCTGACCAGGATCAGCAAAAATACGCCGATCCACTGCAGCTGTTTGCGCCACGGGGCTTGTTCATACGCTTGTAAAAATTTGGTTTTCATGCCTGTTTCCATGCAGTTTTTATGCCATTAATTCAGTTTTTCCGCCACCCGCAGCTTGGCGCTGCGCGCGCGCGGATTTATTTGTTTTTCTTCTGGACCCGCCACAAGGGGGTGCGGGGTCAAAATCTTGATTTGGGCGCGGTGACCGCAGGTGCAAACCGGTTGTTCCGGAGGGCAGATGCAATCTTGACTTTCCCGTTTGAAGGCCTGCTTCACTATTCGGTCTTCGAGCGAATGAAAGCTGATCACTGCCAGGCGTCCGGCCGGCTCCAAAAGCGCAATGAGATCGGGCAGAGCCTGTTCAATTATGTTGAGCTCGTCGTTCACCGAGATCCGCAGCGCCTGAAAAGTGCGCGTGGCCGGGTCCAGTTTGCTGGCGCTGTAACCGACCGACTTGCGTACCACTTGGGCGAGGCTGGTTGTGCTGGTCAGCGGGCGAGCTTGAACAATTGCCCGGGCAACCCGCCGGGAGTGCCGTTCTTCGCCGTATCGCCAGATCAGATCTGCCAATTCCTCCTCCCCCATGCCATTTACCAGGTCGGCCGCGCTGAGCTTTTGGGCAGGGTTGAAGCGCATGTCCAGGGGGCCTTCTTCACGAAAGGAAAACCCTCTATCGGGGCGATCCAACTGCATGGACGAAACACCCAAATCCAAGACGATGCCGGCTACCTCTTGCCAGCCGACTTCGCTCAGAAAGCGTGCACTTTGGGCGTAAGACCCCTGACGGAGGATAACGCGGTCTTCAAAGCCGGCCAGATTCCTGGCGGCAAGCTCAAGTGCGCTTGGGTCAAGGTCCAACCCGAGCAACGTCCCAGCGGGGGCGCAGGCTTCCAGAATTCCCTGGGCATGGCCGCCAGCTCCGACGGTACAGTCCAGGTAATGCCTAGGACTGGCAGGGGCAAGCAGCGTCAATACCTCTTGGTAAAGTACTGGGCGGTGATCCGGGTAGGTGCCGGTCTCCGCTGCCATCATTGGCCTCTGGTGTTAATATTGAAGGCAGCAAAGCGAGAGCTGTCCGCTTCGAGGTCGCTTCCGGAGTCATCCTTACTGATCAGACGATCCGGATCCCAGATTTCAAAAAAATCCCCCATTCCAACAATCACGACATCGCTGTCGATGTGGGCATAATTACGCAGATAGGTGGGGATTAATACCCGTCCGGCTGTGTCGAAGGTCAGTTCTGCAGTATTGCCGAGGATGCGCCGGCGTAACGTGCGCGACTCTGGGTCGGTAATGCTCAGAGAATTCAGAGAGTCAGCAATGCGGGAATATTTGTCTTTGGCAAAGGCCATCAGATTGCCGTCCATGCCCCAGGTTACAAAGATCCCACCGGGAGTCTCATCGCGGTAAGATGCCGGCACGGTCAGACGGCCCTTTGCATCGATGTTATGGACAAACCTCCCATAAAACATTTGTTCTAAACCCTCTTTAATTGGTGAAGCGCCGGTTAGCCAGCGCTTCTAGATTGTGACACTTCATGACACTTTGTGACAATGTTTCCCACATTATAGAACTTTGCCCACATAAATGCAAGATTTTTGGCATAAATTTTGCATGAAATAAAGATTTTTTAAGGTTGACCAGCTGGAAAACGCTGTGTCAAATCCGCGAATTATTTGGAGCGACATTCCGTGCCATTTGGGAAGGGCAGGAGGGAGAAGAGCCTCGCTGAAACCAGCCGGGGTTATGCATTATAATCACGCTGTATGGCAACACCATCCATCTTGAATGATCGCTATCAACTGGAGCAAAACCTGGGCAGCGGCGGTATGGCGCTCGTTTACAAAGCGCGCGACCTCATGCTGGAACGCCCGGTGGCGGTGAAGGTGTTACGCGAGGATTTCACTCAGGATGCCGCTTTCCGCGAACGCTTCCGCCAGGAAGCCAAAGCGGCTGCCAACCTTTCGCACCCCAATATTGTCACCGTTCATGACTTTGGTCTGGATCAGGGGCATCTTTTCATTGTGATGGAATACATGCCTGGCACCGACCTGAAAACCCGGATCAAGCGCCAAAAAATTTTTTCAACATCAGAAGCCCTTGACCTCATCATTCAGGCCTGCCAGGGGGTCGGATATGCTCACCGGGCTGGATTGGTGCACTGCGATATTAAGCCGCACAACCTGTTGGTGAGCCCGGAAGGGCGACTGAAGGTGACCGATTTTGGGATTGCCCGGGCACTTTCCACTATCTCTCCTGAAGAAATGAGTGATGTGGTCTGGGGTTCACCGCATTATTTTTCTCCGGAACAGGCTTCCGGACTGCCGCCATCGCCAGCCTCAGACGTGTATTCATTGGGTGTAATCCTTTATGAAATGTTGGCCGGCCGTCTGCCGTTTGAGGCAGGAGATTCGGCTGAACTGGCACGCATGCATCGTGAGGAAACCCCCGTCCCACCGCGGACATACAACCCCGACATTCCCGCACAGCTGGAAGAAATTATCCTGAAGGTGCTTTCCAAAGATGCTGCCGCTCGCTACCGCACTGCGGACCAGCTTGGCCGGCTGCTGGAAGGCATTAATCAAGGCTCAATCCCTGTGCGCACGGCCGGAGGCAGTGCTACGCACGGCTACTTCCCGCTGAAAAACGCTCCGGCAGCCGAGCAAGCCTTTCCGGCCAGCGGTACCGCTGCTACAACCGTTCCTCCAATCGTCTCGACTACTCAGCCTGAAGGCGCGGCCTGGGATGCGGCTGAAGGGGATGACCCGGCTGAAAGCGAGCCCCAGGAAGTCGATTGGAGCATCTGGCTGCTGCGGTTGGCGGCTTTCGCAGCATTGTTTGGCTTGATCCCGTTCTGGCTGTATGTTTACCTCACCCTTAAACCCTGACGGAGTCTCAATGGCGCTTTTGATCTCTCCATCCATACTTTCTGCCGATTTGGGAAACCTGGAACGTGACCTGCGCGCCTGCGAGGCCGGCGGAGCGGATTCGATCCATGTGGATGTCATGGATGGCCGATTTGTACCCAATATAACGTTTGGCCCGGTGATGGTTGAAACTTGCCGCGCGATTACCGCGCTCCCTTTGGATGTGCACCTGATGATCGTTGAACCTGAGCGCCATTTGGAGGCTTTCGCCCGTGCTGGCGCCGACGCATTGACCGTTCATTACGAAACCTGTCCGCATATTCATCGCACGCTTCAAAGCATCCGCGAGCTGGGCATGAAAGCAGGCATCAGCTTCAACCCGGGTACACCACTGGACCCGTTGCGTTACCTGGGGGATGTCGTGGATCAGGTGCTGATTATGACCGTGAATCCCGGCTTTGGCGGGCAGCGCTACATTCCTGTCAGTGAGCTAAAGATTAAAGATTGCGCCGCGCTGCTGGCCGAGGAGGGCAGCGAAGCGCTGATCCAAATTGATGGCGGCGTGGAAGCTGCCAATATGGCCCGCAATTACCAGGCTGGCGCACGCAGCTTCATCGCTGGCACCGCGGTTTTCAGACATGCCGGCGGTATTGCAGCTGGCATTCAGGCTTTGCGCGCAGCTGTAGCCGATTAAATCAAAAAAGCCGCGCGAGCGACTTTTTGATCTTTCGGGTGTTTGTCAATTAGTTATATTGCTTGGTTAGGGTCTTGATGCAGCGAGCGCATAAAACTTTACGAACCATCTTGCCGTTTTCCATCACTGTAACCCGCTGCAGGTTGGGGCGGAATTCACGTCGGGTGGCGACGAGGGAGTGACTACGGTTATGACCGAAAGTTGTGGACTTACCACAGTGATCACATTTTGCCATCTTGAAATCCTTTCATGCGTTATAATTCCGTTTTGCGGGTTTGACTAACCCACGCAAGTTTTTATAATAACACAACTAAATGTAAGAATCAAGGTTTAGCAGAGAAGAGAGAGAACATGACAACACAAGACAATCCAATTGGAAGGATCTTCATCCTGCCGCAGGCGATTAAAACTGTTGCCAGGCACGCGGCTCTGCAGTCTTACGGCGTCATCAGTCTGGCGCCATCCAACATTGCTGAATCCGTCGGGCGCTTCATCAATAAAGACATGGACTACGGAATCAAGGTCCGCAGTGATGAAGAAGGCATATCACTCAGTCTTAACCTGATCATTGAGTACGGACTGCGCATTAAGACTGTCGCTGACCAGGTCGCCGAGAGTGTCAAGTATAACGTTGAGAAAACGATGGGCGTTCCAGTCAAACGCGTCGATGTAAATGTACGCGGATTGCGTATCAGCAATCCCGACTAAAAAAGTCATTATTTCAGGAGTCCCATGAATTCAAAACCGATCACCCTGCCCAGTGAGGCTGAACGCCATAAGCTGATTCAGTCCCCGCTTGATGGGGAAGGATTGAAGTTGCTTTTCGAAGCTGGCCTTGCCTGGCTGACCACGAACCAACAATACGTCAATTCCCTCAATGTCTTTCCCGTCCCGGATGGCGACACCGGCACAAACATGGTGCTGACCATGCAGGCCGCAATCCATGAAGCTGACAATGCGCACAGCACCAATGTGGGCGAGATGGCACGCACATTTGCTCAGGGAGCCCTGATGGGGGCACGCGGCAATTCAGGCGTCATCCTGTCGCAGATCTGGCGTGGCTTTTCGCGGGCTTTAGACCACTATGACACCATGGATAACGAATTGTTCATGCGCGCCCTTCAAGAAGCGCGCAGCACAGCCTATAAGGGTGTGGTCCGGCCAGTAGAGGGCACGATTTTGACCGTGCTGAAAGACATGACCAGTGCAGCTGAGGAAGCTGCCCAGAAGACCAGCAAACTGAGTGAAATGTTGGCAGTGATCGTTGAGGCTGGGAATGCCAGCGTTCAACGCACGCCAGAGCTGCTGCCGATCCTGAAACAGGCGGGTGTGGTAGATTCGGGCGGCACAGGCTTGTACTTCATTTTCGACGGTATGCTTCGCCTGATTCAGGGTGAACCGCTGGATTCTTCCGCAACGCTGGTCAAACCGATTGAAGAATTGGACCTGGCGAACACCATGGAAACGATTGAAGAAGGGCAAGATTATGAGGTCGTGATTGACTTCGCGCCAAAGAAAGACTTTTCTTTGGAAAGTTTCTACGAGGGCTTGAGCGAAATTGGCACGAGCATTCAAGTGGGCGAAGGTGACGGCATTTTCCGCATGCACATCCATACGGCTTTGGATAAGCGTTATGACCCGATTGCATTCACCGAGAAAGCTGGCACGGTGAAAAAGATTATGATGGAAAACCTGCAAGATCAGATGAAAAGTCGGGCAGCCGAAGAAGAAAAGCTCAAGCTTGAACCGGTCAACCCAGGCGACATTGCCGTTGTGGCTGTTTCACCGGGGCTGGGGCTTTCCAAGATATTTGCCAGCTTGGGTGTGGCGGCCATTGTCCAAGGTGGCCAGACAATGAACCCAAGTGTTAAAGAGCTTGTTGCTGCTTTTGAAAACCTGCCGACTGATAAAGTCATCATTTTGCCAAATAATAAAAATATCATTCTGGCAGCTCAAAATGCAGCCAAGGTCAGCGTGAAACAAATCCGCATCATCCCCACGCGCAATGCACCTCAGGGGTTTGCCGCCATGCTGCGTCTGATGCCCGATGGCACGTTGGATGAGAATGAAGCTGCGATGCTCGAAGCCATCTCAGAGGTGCATACCGGCGAAATTACCACTGCCACCCGTTCGGTGGAAATCGATGGCGTTCAGGTAGAAAAAGGCCAAGTGATTGCCCTTTTTGACGGAAAGCTGACCGATTCGGGGGCCACACTGGAAGAAGCGCTTGAAAAGTTGCTGCAGCAGGTCGATATGGGCTCCTTCGAGCGGGTGACCATGTTTTACGGCGAAGGTCTGACCGCCGCCACGGTCAACCCGCTGGTGGATAAAGTCAGGCGGCAATACCCGAAGCATGAGGTGGAAGTGCATGATGGCGGCCAGCCGCATTACCAGCTGATTATCGCATTTGAGTAAGCCGGCGGGTGATTAGAAAGTGCAAGGGCGGGCTCAAACCCGCCCTTTTTTGGGCTCTGGGTATGGTTGGCAGGTCCGCGTACTGCGCGTAGCCACAATATATCTATAATATATAGAACCTAGATTTGGGCAAAATGTCCCCGGTGGGTTGGGATGAATGCGCTGGAGTAGGTTATCATTAACCCACAAGAAAACTATGAAAACAATTTATCATGTCTAAATTAACCGATAAATATTACAAAATCTTTAAACTGGAAGGTGAGCAGGGATATGAAAACCGTGCGGTCACTGGTGGCATACAGCGCTTGGCTGAAATTTGGCCCTCAGACGCTCGGGAGGCTGGTCTGCAGGAATCTTTGATCCCCGCCATCACCGCCATCCTGCATCACTACCCAAATCTGGATACCGCCAACCGCCGGGCAGCCTTGCTGGAAGTAGGCGACCTGCTTTCGATCCCCAACATCCAGACCTTAGCGCCAATCCGTGAAAAGGCGCCAGCGGCTGACAGCCCGGAAGTAAAAGAAACTGCCGCCAGGCCAGAAGGCCGCAGCAGCACGCAGCCAACAGCGACCCGCCCTACAGCTTCAGAAAAAAATTCAGTCGTGCGAGCACCATATGAAGAACAGGTCGTTCGCAGCAAAGTCAATACGCGCATGAAGGAAATTGCCCGCCGGCCAATGGCCGACGAACAGGCCGGCCTGGACGCTCCGATCACCGTCATTCGAGGCGTCGGAGAAAAGCAGGCTCAACACCTGGCGCGAATGGGGGTCAACACCCTCAAAGATATGCTGTATCTTTTCCCTCGCCGCTATGATGATTACTCACGCTTGAAAACGATCAATCAGCTGCGCTATGGCGAAGAAGTCACCGTGATCGCCAAAGTATTGGACTTCAACCGCTATCCCAGCCGGCAAGGCCGCTCCATCGTCGAAGCTGTCGTCTCGGATACAACCGGCAGCCTGCGCCTGCTGTGGTTCAATCAGGACTTTCAAATGCGCTACATGCGCCGGGGACAGTTTGTTTCCATCTCCGGTAAAGTGGATACTTACCTGGGGCGGCCGGTCATTTACTTTCCGGAGTATGAACCGATCGATCAAGAGCAGCTGAATACCAACCGCATTGTGCCGGTTTATCCGCTGACGGCAATGATCACTCAGCGTTGGCTGCGGCGTACGCAGTACAACATCGTCAATTATTGGGCTGCGCGGGTTCCTGAATTTATGCCCGAGAGTATTTTGAACCAGGCTGATCTGGTCAGTCTGAATGAAGCCCTGCGCCAGATTCACTTTCCAGAATCTCAAGAAGCACTTGCTGCGGCGCGAAGGCGGTTTGCATTCGACGAAATCTTTTTGCAGCAGCTGGGCATCATTCGGCAGAAACGGCAGTGGCAGCAACTGACTGGCACCCCGTTCGCGGTTGAAGACGCCTGGTTGGAAAAGCGCTTGCAGTCTCTGCCATACCAGCTAACCCATGCCCAACAGGAAGCAGTGGCTCACATTCGCCAGGATTTGGCACAGGACCACCCGATGAACCGCCTGCTGCAGGGGGATGTCGGTTCGGGAAAAACCGTCGTGGCCGTGTTGGGGATGTCGATCGTCATTCAAAACGGGGCGCAGGCGGCCCTGATGGCCCCTACCGGCATTTTGGCTGATCAGCATTTTCAAACCGTGCGGCGTCTGCTCACGCAGGAAAATAATGGGATTGAGCCATTATTGGAGCCCGGGCAGGTGCGCCTGTTAACCGGCGATACCAATGCTACCGATCGCCAGGAAATTCTGGCCGGGTTGGCTTCTGGTTACATCAAGCTGATCATCGGCACGCATAGCCTGATCGAAGAACCGGTGGTTTTCCAAAACCTGCAGATGGCCGTTGTTGACGAACAGCACCGCTTCGGTGTCGCTCAGCGGGCGGCGCTGCGCAGCAAAGGCAGCAACCCGCATTTGTTAGTAATGACCGCCACTCCAATCCCGCGTTCACTCCAGCTAACGGTTTTTGGTGACCTGGACGTCAGTGTGATGGATGAGATGCCAGCTGGCCGCCTGCCGATCGAAACCTACATCGTTCTGCCGGCGGAGCGGGAGCGGGTGTATGGGATGGTTTCAAAGCAAGTCGCCAAAGGCTTCCAGGCTTTCATTATTTATCCGCTGGTGGAACAGGGCGACAAAGAAGAAGGCAAAGCCGCGGTTGAGGAACAGCAGCGCTTGCAGCGGGAGGTTTTTCCCAATTTGCGCATCGGGTTGGTGCATGGCCGCATGAAGCCTGCCGAAAAAGACGCGGTGATGTTGGCGTTCAGGAACAAAGAATACGACGTTTTGGTCTCCACATCTGTAGTGGAAGTCGGTGTCGATATCCCCAACGCTACTTTGATGGTGGTTGAAGGTGCGGATCGCTTCGGATTGGCGCAGCTGCACCAGTTCCGCGGGAGGGTTGGGCGCGGCAGCGCGCAGTCTTACTGCATTCTTATCCCCGAAAGCGATGCCATCCTCGAAAACGAGCGACTGCAGGTGATGACCGAAACGACGGATGGCTTCGTGCTGGCGGAACATGATCTCAGACTGAGGGGCCCGGGCGACTTTTTAGGAACCCGCCAGGCAGGTTTCGCTGATTTTAAGATGGCCTTACAGTCAGACGTGCGCACAATTGAGAAAGCCCGCACTTTGGCACAGGATGTATTTACACAAGACGCTGACCTGGAAAAGCCTGAACATGCAGGCCTGAAACAGGCAGTGAACATTTTTTGGCCGGCTGAAAACGGCAACGGAGATATGAGTTAAATGACAAAAGCCCTCTTCCCTGGCACGTTCGACCCCATCCACTTCGGGCATATCGATATTGCCCGTCGGGCAGCGCGAATCTTTGATGAAGTTGTCGTCGCGGTCTATGACCGGCCGCTAAAAACGCTTCTTTTTAGCCCGGAGGAGCGCATTGCGTATGTGCGGGAAGTGTTCAGTGGGGACGAGAAAATCACAGTCACCGGCTACTCGGGGCTGACGATCAGTTACGCTGAAAAGATCGAGGCGCAGGCAATCGTGCGCGGGCTACGGGTTTTTTCGGATTTCGAATATGAATTCCGCATGGCTCTGGCCAATACCCGCCTGATGCCTGGCATTGAAACCGTTGCGCTGATCACTACCGAGGCGAATACATTTCTTTCTTCATCGACCGTCAAAGAAATCGCCAGCCTGGGGGGCGACGTCTCCAGCATGGTGCCGCCAGTGGTGAAGCAAGCGCTTGAGCGCCGCTTCAAAGAGATGGAGGCGGCTGAAGAGCCCAAGCCAGAAACTTCTTTGAAGGATTAGGCGGTCTGCACTTTAGATCGAAAGGTTTAATGATAAACTCATTAAAAGCGTGCTGACAGAGACGGAGTAAAAAATATGGATATTCTTCATTTGGTGGATCGTCTTGAAGAGCTGTTCAACAACAGCAAACCCATCCCTCTGACTCGCAATGTGGTCGTCGATGAAAATACATTCATGGACATCATCGACCAGATGCGTATCTCCATCCCGGATGATATCAAAAAAGCCCAGCAGATCATCAATCAAAAAGAGCGCATTTTAGCACAGGCACAAGAAGAAGCAAACCGTACAGTCGCTTTGGCGCGCGAAAAGAGCGAGCGGATGATCGAGAAAAATGAACTCTACCTTTCCGCCCAAAATAAAGTGGCCCAGATTGAAGAAAACGCCCGCCGGACTGCGCTCCAAACCCAAATTGAGGCCGACCGTTACGTCATCGACACACTGACCCGCCTTGAAGATGAGTTGAACCGCGTTTTAATCCAGGTGCAAAACGGTATTCAATCATTAAAGGCGGAGGAAGAAGCTGCCAACCCGCAGGAAACTGACCGCTAAGCTGCTCAGTTCGGCTTTTCACCCTCACTGGTTTCATCAACGCCGGTAGCTTCTTTTTTTCGTTTGGTTTTGCTGGCTTTCGGCGGCTTGATGAACTTTGGCTGCCCTGCCAGCGCCGAATCCAGCACTTCATCCATATGCTCGACAGCGACGATCTTTAATTGTTCCCTCAACCCTGCTGGCACTTCGTCCAGGTCTTTCAGGTTTTTCTGAGGCAGAAGCACCGTCTTGATGCCAGCGCGGTAAGCTGCCAAGACTTTCTCCCTGACGCCGCCGATCGGCAGCACTCTTCCGCGCAGTGTGATTTCGCCAGTCATGGCCACTTCGTGCCGCACTGGGACTCCTAAGACGGCTGAGGTCAAAGCCGTGGCGAGCGTGATGCCGGCGCTAGGCCCGTCTTTGGGGATAGAGCCTTCCGGTACATGAATGTGGATATCCACATCTTCAAAAAAATCTTCCGGGATCTCGAAGGCTTCAGCGCGTGATTTAAGATAAGAAAGCGCTGCCTGGGCCGATTCCTGCATGATTTCACCGATCTGACCGGTCATTTGCAGGTTTCCTTTGCCCGAAAAAACCGCTACCTCGACCGGCATGATTTCACCGCCATTTTCGGTCCATGCGATCGCGGTGGCCAAGCCGACTTCATCGTTGGCTTCGGCGCTTTGCTGGAAGAACTCCTCCGAACCCAGGTAGGTGCTGAGACTTTCCCGGGCAATGGCCACCGGCAGCTCTTTTCCCTCAGACTTGAGTCGTGCCACCTTCCGTAAAATGGAACCGATTTCTCGCTCAAGGTTGCGCACTCCAGCTTCGTAGGTGTAGCTGCGAATGATCACGCTCAGGGTCTCATCCGGCAATGTCACATTATCTTCATCCAGGCCGCTTTGCAGCAATTGTTCCGGGATGAGGAACTGGCGTGCAATGGCAATTTTCTCCTCTTCGATATAGCCCGGAAACTCAATCAGCTCCATCCGGTCCAGCAGCGCTGGCGGGATGCTGGCGACAGTGTTGGCTGTGGTAATGAAAAGCACTTTGGAAAGGTCGTAAGGCACTTCAAGGTAATGATCCGAGAAGGCATAGTTTTGCTCCGGGTCCAACACTTCGAGCAGTGCCGAAGCCGGATCGCCCTGGAAGTCGGCGTTGAGCTTGTCGATCTCATCCAACATGAAAACCGGATTAATGGCCTCGGCTTTGCGCATTGTCTGGAGGATCCGTCCGGGCATTGCGCCAATGTACGTCCGGCGGTGGCCGCGAATTTCGGCTTCATCATGAACGCCGCCCAGCGAAACCCTGACAAACTTCCGTTCCAATGCGCTGGCTATCGACTTGCCCAGCGAGGTTTTGCCCGTGCCGGGAGCACCGACGAAACATAAAATCGGCTGGCGGTCACGCTTGGGTTTCAGGCTGCGCACTGCCAGATATTCCAGGATGCGATCCTTGGCTTTTTTGAGCCCGTAGTGATTCTCGTCCAAAACTTTTTCGGCATGGCGGATGTCAAGATTATCGACGGTCTGTTGGCTCCAGGGTAGTTCCAAAATCCAACGCAGGTAGGATTGAATCATGCCGCTTTCCGGTGACAAACCGGGGGTAGCTTTGAGGCGTTCCAGTTCCTTTTTGACTGCTGCTTCAGGTTCGGGGGGCAGTTCAGTCTTTTCAAACAGCTCCTCCAGCTGCCTCACGTCTGGATCAGTTGACTTGGTATCGCCCAATTCTTTTTGAATTTGATTCATTTTCTCGCGCAGATAGGCTTCACGCTGCATATTGTCCATCTCAGATTGGACGCGACTCTGAATTTCGGCTTCAAGACGCAGCATATGTAATTCAGAAAAGAGCAGTGGCAGCAGCAGTGAAATTCGTTTTGCCGGATTCAATTCAAAAAACAGGTCGAGTCTGTCTTCGAAGGGTATGTCCAGCAATGCACCTACAAAATCGGACAGAAGACCGGGATGGTCGATGTTGTCAAGCGCCCGCGATAGGTTGACAGCCGAATAACCGCGCAATTCCGCATAGTCAATAATTTGTTTCTTGATGAGGCGCATTTTAGCCAGTGTCTCTTCAGTTTTACGCGCACTTTCGCGGGCGGGCTTGGCCACGACGCTGGCTTTGTCATTCGCAAAGCTTAGCTCTTCAATCGTGACGCGGCGGCGTCCCTGAAGAAGCACCTTGACGTGTTCCCCACTGACAGGCGTGATGGAGCCAACGGCCGCTTCGATGCCCACCGGTATGTAATTGGAATCGTTCTCGGGGTCAAAGTAGACCCCAATAATGGTGCTTTTCTCTTCCAAGGCGGCCAGAACGTTTTCCAAGGCGCCTGAACCCATTTCCATCTCCACTGCGACCACCATGTTAGGGAAGATGATTTGTTCCTGCAAAAAAGCGAAGGGGGCTTCAAACTGACCCCGGCTGTCAGGTTTGCGATTATGGATGCGGTTGAATTGCTCCATATTGGCTGTACCGGTAAAACCCTCAGCGCCTGCTGAGCCTGAAGGGGTGAAAAATTCGTTTTGATCCATATTGTTATTCCTCATCAAGGGATGACAGCATTCACCTATCATCTTTTTTAGGCGGTTGGTAGATGGTCGGCCAAATGGCACGGGCAGCCGCTGCGATGAATACGCTGCCGGCAACCACAATACCGGTGTCATCGCCTGCCAGGCGCAGAGCCTCGGCCAGCGCTTCTTCAGCCGGGGCGATGCCCCGGACCGGCTTGCCGTATGGTTCCACCAGACCGGCCAATTCTTTGGCGTCTTTGGCGCGTGGATGGGTGGATTGGGTCGTAATCACTTGCTCGACGTGCGGCATGATAGCCTGCAGCATGTCATCGAGCTGTTTGTCAGCTGAAATCCCAAGTACCAGTAAAAACTTCCAACCAGGGAAGTAATCATCCAGTGCCTTTGCCAACACCTCCATGGATGCGCCGTTGTGCGCGGAATCGATCACGACCGGCGGCCAGCTGCGCAGAACTTCAAAGCGGCCCGGCCAGACTACCTGCCGAAAGCCGGCTTGCACATCTTCAGGTTTCAAGGTGAAACCCGCCTGCCGGATGAGATCCAGGGCGGCGACGGCGCTGACGGCATTTTGAATCTGGTGAAAACCCAAAAGGTGCGTTGTCAGCTTCAGTGGCGGGTCTACCAGACTGCCGCCAGTCAGCGATGTGAGCACGCCATTTTTCTGCAGCTGAAAGGTTTGGGAATGGTGTGTAAGGCTAAGCCACTTATAGCGGTAACTTTCATCAACCAATACATAAGGGGAGCCACGCTCGATAGCGACGCGAATCAGTTCTTTTTCGGCTTCAGCCACCTGCGGGGAGAAAACCACCGGCCGGCCAGGCTTAATGATGCCTGCTTTTTCCCAGGCGATTTCGGTCAGCGTATTCCCCAAAACAGCGGTGTGGTCGTATGAAATTGGTGTAATGATGGAAACGAGTGGGTCCACCACATTAGTGGCATCGAGCCGGCCGCCCAAACCCACCTCCACCACCGCGAAATCAATTTTTTGTTCAGCGAAATATTGAAAGCCCAGGGCGGTGGTCAGCTCGAAGGTGGTGATGTCGGCCACCTGGCTGGTTAACTGGCGCAGCTGATCACAAATCCGGACCAGAGACTGCTTGTCGATTTCCTGCCCGTCAACACGGATGCGTTCGGTAAACTCCTGAAGATGCGGAGAGGTGTACAAGCCGACCCGGTAACCGGCGGCTTGCAACACGCCGGCGACCAGCGCGGCGGTGGAGCCTTTGCCTTTGGTTCCGGCCACGTGCACCACCGGATAACGCGCTTCGGGGTGGCCCATCAGGTCCATGAGATGGCGCATCCGATCAAGCTTGAAAAAACGATGCGTGTCATCTACGTGGCGCTTCATGCTGAAATCAACGAAGCTATACAGCCAGTCTAACGACTCCTGGTAGCGCGCGTCAAAATCTTCATTCACTGGTTCTGGCATATCCATAGATTATACAATCTCCATTGGCGGTCTGAGATGCATATCATTATAGGTTGAATCTGGCGGTTTCTCATGGTGTGGTAATGTCCATCATTAAAACATAGCCGATGATCGCGAAGCCATTGCCGCGGAATTCCACCAGTACACATTCCCGGTTAAAGTTGTCAAAGCGCCGTTCAGCCATCGGGAGCAGCGTAAGCGTGGTCCCTGCGGGAATACGGCCTGTGGCGTTATAGTTATCGTAACAATCATTGCGCGCCCATACTTCACGCAGCGTCACTACGTTAACAATCGGGGTGGGGGTTACCGTCCGGGTGGGTGTCGGTGAATAGTCCGGCGTCGGGGTCAGCGTTTGGGTAGGGGTCGGAGTAATCGTTGGGGTAAGCGTGATGGTTGCGGTAGGGGTCACGGTTGGAGTCTTTGCCAGGTTGCGCTCGTAGGCTGCGGCCGAAATCGCGCGGGAGGCCATCACGATGCCGGTAATGATTAATGCAGCCAGCAGAACAAGCCCGGCTCCGCCGATCAGGTACGTGGGGAGGAGCGCCCGACGGATCTTTAAGACGCGTGGGTCCTGCGGGAAGCGCCGGCTGGCAGCCCGGCTGATGCGCACCACCGCCGGGTTAAACACAGCGCTGCCGTTCTTGAGAGCCTCCTCAGCCCGGTCCAAGGCGTCTTCATGGGTGCCAATCTCTGCTTCGAGGGTGCTGATCTGATTTTCGAGCGCCAGACTCTGTGAGTCGTACGCGTCCAGCTGGCGCAACAGGTCCAAATTTTCGCGTGCGCCGGCGATCTTTTGCCTGGCCAGCGCAGCTGTAGGCGCGGTCATTGCTTCTTGCTGCAAACGTTGGGTGTTATCCAAGAGCGATTGAATCGTCGCCGGAATTAACATGTCCAGCCGGTTCCGCAGACGGCTGATCTGGGAGATTTCTCCGTACTTCATGCGAATGCGCTCGAGTTTGGCCTTGGAAACCGCCAGCTTTTCCGGTGGGATTTTTCCACTTAGGCTGACGACATCACTGACTTCTTCCAGCGCGGCGATGTCTGCGCGGACTTCGGCGGCCTTATCAATGTACTCCGGAATGGCGACAGCACTGGCAGCCGTTTGGATCTTGCCAAGGGCAGCCGGCAGGTCACCCTGCGAAAGCAGGTTGAGTCCTTCGCGATAAACATCGTAGGCTTGCATCTGGTTTTCGAGGTCATGCCGCAGTTCTTCGCCTTCACGCCAACGCTTGATGCCAGCTTCCTGAAGGTGTTCGAAAGCTTCATCAAGATAGTTGAGGGCAACCTGGTAACGGAAAACGCGGGCTGCGCTTTGAGCTTTACCATAAGCTTTGCCAGCCTCGGGCGGCAGCGCGACGGAAGGGATATTTCCGGAGCGAAGATATTCTTCGGCTTCGTCGTGATGCTCCTGCGCTCTGGTCCAGCCCGGTTCAATGGCGATGACTTTTTCATAGAGGGGGATTGCAGTCTGATAGCTACCTTTGTAGAAGGCTTCTTCAGCCTCGTCCATCAGCTGCTCAGCCTCAGGGTCATGCGCTGATGTGAAGAATTTGCGCAATGGGTCTGTGGCTGAATCCGAGCGGCTATCCGCGCCGCGCAAGGAACTGCGTGTTAGCGGGGGTTGAGAAGCAGCTGCTGAACCACCTCGGCTTTCAGCATCCGGGGCGGCAGCTGCCGGCGGGGAGGAGGGCGAAGGCGCAGAACCGGCGGTTCGGCGGCTGCGTTCCCGGCGGATGGCCTGCAGCAGGCGGTTGGCTTCTTCAATGTCATCCATACTGACGTCTTCGCTGATCCGATGGGTGGCCAGTGCTTCCAGGAAGGTGGAAAGCGAGCTCTCTACCTGAGCCAAGTCTTCATCACTGGGATGACTTTGTGCGAGTACTTGGTTGGCTTTTTCAATGAGATCGAAGATCATTGAAATCCTTTCATTCCGCCATAGGCGGTAATAGTCTTAGGAGCGTTTACGAAGAAGCATCTGCAGTGCTTCTTTCATTTCGCCGGCAGAGCCAAAGCCACCGTCTACGGCCTTTTCGAGAAACTTGATCTCTTCCGGGTTGAGGCGGTTTTGGACGTCATAAGAATAAGAGGCTTTGTAGCGTGTCGGGGAATTGGCGATATCTTCCGGACGGTTTGGCCCAACTGCAACCGTGCCCGGCGCCTGACGGCCAGTGAAAAGATGGTGCAGCGCGCGCGAGCTGAATTGGATCAGGTCAGCCTGCTGGACCTCGGCTGAAAATTTGTCAGGCATCCAATGGCCAATATTCCAGTCGATCATCACCACTTTTTGGCGGAAATTGTTCCAGTAATAATGAAGCAGCTTATGATCAAGGTACGTTGCGCCACGGCTGTGTGCGGTTTCGAGCATGTCACAAATTTGCAAAGCGATCTGCAGCACCTGCTTCATGCTTAAGTTATGCAGGAACTCGCCGCGGGTGTAACCCGCATCACACAAGAGGTAGAGATTATCCTCCCAACGCCGCTCCAAAATCAGAAATGGCAGCCATTGATCGGCAAGGCGCTCTTCAAATTGATCGAGCAGGTCATCGATTTCATCCGGTTCGAACAGCACCATGCTTCCGCGCAAACGCGCAGCCTCACCCTGCTGTTCCAGGGCCTTGGAAAGCGGTGCGACTTCGGCCGGCCAGGTGCTGCCATCTTCGGTTTTGAGGAAGCCCGCCTGGAGCATCGGCGTAAGGGCTTCACTTCCTTTTAAACCGGCCAGAATGCGGTACTCTTCCAGGAAAAGCGGTCGGGCATATGCAATTTTGTCATGCCGCATCACTTTGAAGGCTGGGTCGCGCCGGTAAGGTGAGGGGCCGGATGTATTCTTGAGCAAGAACACCCGGGCAGAAGAGCCGCCGGCTTCGGGGACGGCAAAATCCTGTTGGCTGGCCGACAGCCAGGTATCCAGTGGTTCGGCCAGAAAAAGCCCGCTGCGGGCATCTAATTTTTCTTCTTTCATTGCTAATTGGTTCCTAACTTAAACGGTGATATTTTACCATTTTCGCTGGTCAGGGAAGTCAAAGTAACCGGTATCGCGCCTGACCAGTTCATCCAACCAGGGCAGCAGCGGATGAATCGGTTCCAGTGCTTCAATTTCCTTGCGAATGGCATCCGGATCGGTGAGCGTGAGCAAGTGCAGGTATTGCTTCTGCCAGTCACGGATCACAGAACGTTTGGGATCAATGGGCTGGCTTATTTCTTCAAGCTGGACGAGTGCATACATCAGGTCGGCGGCACTGTTTTGGGCTAAGCGCGTGCGGGCGCTCTCCGGCTGGCGCAAGACGAGTGCCGCCTGCACAGCAGTGCGAAGCTGACGCGTGATTTGTGCCAGGGTCTGATTGACGCTGCTGAAGAGCATCTGGTTGGTCTGGATGATCCAGCGCATGGCCGGGTTGGGGTGATGTTCCAGCGCTTGCCAGCCGCTAAAGTAGACCTCGTGCGCGGAAGTAATTCGTTGAACCAGGGTTTGGATGGCCTCAGGGTAAACCCCCTGATAAGCGATCTTATCCCAGGTTTTTTGAAATTCGGCCAGAGCACGCGCAACTTCCCGCAGGAAGCTGAAACTGCCCAGCGCACTGCCTTCCAGGGCGAGCGCACCCCATTTTTTCTTTCTGATATTGGTCAGCACCGGCAGTGCGGTGGCTTTCCACTCCTGATTTGCTTGAGAGGTCCAATCCAAAATTGCCCAGCTGCCGCCGCTCGACTTTTTGGTAGGAGCAGAGAAATGCTGTGGGTCACCGTCAATCCACTGGCGGACGCGCTGCAGCGCCAGCAGCGATTCTTGGATGCGCTGCTGATCGGCCTCCGGAAAGCTGGCCAGGGAAGGCAAGTCTTTTTCGGTAGCAATGCTGGAAAATGCGTTTGCGAAGGCAATGGCCAGATGGCTGTAACCGGAGTGGAAGTCTGGCAGGAGCTGATGGATTTGTTCCAGGGAAGCCTGAGGATCCTCTCCCAGCCGCAGCGCCTGATGAAACTGGTCCAATGCAGCCTGTGCGTCTGGGCTTAGGGGCTGGGAGCGGGTTTGTGCATCCGGTAGGTCTAGGGCCAGGCTGCGATATTCCAGCCACTCCAAAGGCCAGTTTTCACCTTGAGCTAGTTGGCGGAGGTCTTCAAGGTCACGTGCCTCTGAAATAAGCTCAGCCATCTGCAAGCGCTGTTCCAGCCATGGGGTCAGCCCCAAATGTTGGATGACTTTGGGCTGGGCCGAAAGGAGGCGCATACCGAAATGGTTTACGGTCTCGTCTTCGTGCGGTCCGGCTGTCAGATCGGTATTCCAGTTTTGAACCTCGATCAAGCCCAAATAGATTTCGCGCGCAGCGCTTTGCTCGGGGTCGGCCAAAAGCAAATAAAGCAGTGCCTGGCGGGCGGCTTCAAGGTCTTCGGCCAGCCAGGCCTGGTAAACTGAGCGTACGCTGCCCAGCAGAGCTGTAATGACTCTGGGCAGTTCAGCTGGCATTTCCAACCCGCTTTCTGCGGCAGCCCCGAGCGCTTCTCGCAAGGCCAAAAGACTGTCTCCCAGCTGTTCGCCAGCTGACAGGGTGCCCCAGGTCAGATGGAGACCCGCCAGCCTTTCTGCCAGTTCTTCCAGGGGTGCCAAGCTGGCTTCGCCCTGGGGGAGTTGTTTTTGGGCTTCAATTTCGTGATCCAGGGTAGTTAACACTTCTTGAAGGAGGGCACGCGGCTGCCGGCTGGCGATCGCAGCGGGAAGGCCCGCCTGACGCAATGCCTGAAGCATTTGCTGCTGCGAACCTTCATCCAAACCGGAATCCGCCAGCTGCCAGGCTGCCAGCGGCCAATCTTGCTGCAGGATGGCGGTGAGCATGCGGGAAAGGTTGGCTTTGCTTTGCTGGCCTGCAAGGCGGAACAGTTCGCCTGCCAGTTTCCATGGCGAGTTGGGGCCGGTACGATCCTGGCCGGGCAGCATGCCGGCAATGCGCTGCGCCTCGGACCAGTTTCCAACCTGTACTTCTTCCACAGCCAGCCGGGAGGCGGCCTGAAGCAAGTTGGATATCTCCACACGGACACCCAACCGGTCCAAAAGATCCACGATCTTGAAAGCGGAAGCCAGAGCATCCGCGCTGTTTAAATGGGTTGTGAATTTTTGCAGCTGGATTTGATAATCCACAACACGCATTGAAAGAATGGTCTGAAAGTATTCAACGCGCAGATGAAGGGCTTCAATTTCCTGGCTGGTGAGCGCTGCGCCATTGGTTGGCCAATCCAGCTCGCGCAGCAGATCGGGGGCGGTTTGCTTGAGAAATGAAGCTCCCTCCGTGATCAACTGCGCGTAGTCCAAAGCCGGATCAATACTGCCTGATGGTGCGCTGGCATTAATGAACAGACTGTTACCCCAGTCGATGAAGGATAGGGTATCGCTCTCTCTTTCCCAAAAGATGTGGTCCATCTTGACATCGTTCCAGATGATGCCGCGCTGATGAACCTGGCGCAGCAGCTCAAAAAGCCCGTTGAGGACTTTCAGGACCAAGACCTGCGAGATTTTCTCTTCCTCCTGGAAGAGCTGCTTGAGCAGTGTAGAAATGGATGCCCCGCGAATTTCTTCACTGACAATGAACAGGCCAGCAGTGCCAGAAGTTCCGCTGATGCTTTGGTCAAGCAGCAGGGGGGTATGAATGGTCAGGCCGCTGCGCCGGGCTTGAAGGCCATTCAGCTGGGCCAACACTTTGCCTTCGATTTCAATTTGAAGGGCCTGGCGCACAATCGTGCCGCCGGAGACGTTTTGTACCGGGCGCTTCATCACTGCTGCCAAATCGCCCAGTTCAGGTTTTACCCGCAACACCTCGCCGGCGTCGCCTTTGCCGATCACTTCCATTAATTGCCAGGTTTTGGCCTGGCCTCTTACCGTACGAGCCATGCAGCCATTATAAACGGTGGCGGCTGATCCATTTTTTAGGAGCATAACCCAGCTCCCCAATGCGTTACCTGCTCAAAATCAGTGAGAATGCTGTTAATAACCAGCGATTATGTCACCCCTAAAGAGGCATAATTCACCAGCGAATCTGTCACCCCCCCCACATATTTTAAGACGATTCTGGCGTCTGAGGCAAGTTTTTCTTGAATGGTGAAGCTTGTCTACCCATTCTGCCATACTCCGAGCGTTTCTTTGCCAATTCCTCTGCAGTCATTTTCGAGATTGGAGCCGGGGGAGTGGATCGAATGAACTCCGTCACATTGTAGGCCTGGTCCTCAAAAATAACCTGAAGGGGACAAAAGTTACTGAAAGCAACAGTGAGGATATCCCCTGGACGAGCAGGGCAAGATGGGTCTGAGATGATATATTTTTTGTCCTGGAAGGAAAAGGTAAAGCCTTTGGAAAGCGTTCTTTTTTCCTGGAGGGCAAACTGAAGTCTCAACTGCTCGGCAGGCCATTTGGGGATAAAGAACGATTCATCCGAGGCAGGCTCATGAGAGTGTTTGCGATTCCAGGAAGAGATGAAACGGGAGAAGAATGCATTGGCTTGATCCATGGAATGAATATCGAGGCGCATGAAATCTTTGGGTAAACGGTTCTGCAAAGAACCCCAAAGACGCTCAACCAAGCCTTTTGCTTGAGCAGAATACGCATGCTTCAATATGATCCCGGTATTCTGGCAGGCTCTGGCAAACTGAGGCATTTTTTGCTCAACGCCCGCCAGTTGTTCTTCAAGTGAAAGTTTGTGTTTTGTTTTGGAGTCGTAGAAGAAGATCGAGCGTCCATCGGCATAGAGGGCCTTGGGCAGCCCATAAGCCTCGTTGATTTGAAAGATCAACTCACTATAGGCTTCAAGGCTTTCTTCGTGGGTGAAATAAAGTGCCAGAACTCTATTGGTGGCATCGTCGATTGCTGCATGAAGGTAGGCGTAACCGCCATCAGAAAACCAATCAAATCGGGAAGCATCCAGTTGTACCAACTCACCGAAATGTTCCATGGCTTTTCTGGAACGATGGCTTGCTCTGCGCCTTTTGGGCATGGAGGTTTCGATATGGTGGCTTTTCAGCAGGCGACTAAGGGAACTGTAGGAGATCTCGATCCCTAGCTCAGTTTCAAGAATTTCCTGCATATGCAGATAATTGCAGCCCTTAAGCGTGCTTGTTGCCAATTGAAGGATTTCAGCCTGTTTGGCAGCTGGCAGGGCATTATGCGGCGGTTTGCCACGATTGCCATGCAACACAGCTGCCAGACCCTCCAATTTAGCCTTGTTCTTCAGCCGCTTTACCTGTCTGATTGATAATCCCAATAAT
>DAOUFF010000002.1:0-10792 GCA_034430195.1 Anaerolineaceae bacterium
GGCAATCTCTCTTTTGGCTGTTTGTCAGCTCTGAAAAGGCGAGATCGCCACGTCCCTCGCGATGACAAGCCAAGACGCGCCTGCGAAGCAATCTCTCACTTTTTGTCATTGCGAGCGCAGCGCGGCAATCTCTCTTTTTGTTTCGGCCCGCACTGAAATGAGAGATCGCTTCGTCCCTCGCGATGACAAGATAGCAACCCGAGATCGCCACGTCCCTCGCGATGACAGACTGCGCTCGCAATGACAAAACCGATCTCGCGATGACAGATAGAAACGAGACATGCCGGCTGGCGGCAAAACAAAAGAAGCCTCCCGTGGGGGGAGGCTTCTCTCAACTCAATTTGTGCTGCCTGCACTCAGGCCATTTCGTAGCGTTCCACATGGATCTGGCTCGGCGGCACTTCCAAGGCCGCCAGGTTGCGATCCATCGCGTTCAGCATCGGTGCCGGGCCGCAGATGAAGTAGAACAGATCCTTATAGTCCGCCGGAAGTTGGCTCGCCATCAGATCTTTGGTGATGTATCCCTTGAACGGGTAATCTGGGTTGTGCGGTTTCTCCAACACCTGGATCAGCTTGAGGTTCATGCGTCCCTGAAGGGCCGCGAACTCTTCCTGATAGAGGGCGGTTTCTTCGTTCAGATCACCGTAAAACAGATACACCGGGCGTTTGTCGTTGCGGTCGGCCAGGGTGCCAAGAATGCTCATCATCGGCGCCAGACCGATCCCACCGGCCAGCAGTACCAGCCCTTTTTGGGTGCGCTTGTCATTCGTATTGAACGCGCCGTAAGGCCCGTCTACATAGACGCGGTCACCCGGCTTCAATTCGGCGATGCGGGCGGTAAAGTCGCCCACAGCTTTGATGGAGAAGCGCAGTTTGCCTTCGGGCGCCAGAGCGCTGCCGGAGAACGAGAACGGGTTACGGCTGATGATAAAGGGGTTCTTATTCAGGCTGATCCAGGCAATCTGGCCAGCTTCAAACTTGAAGCCTTTATGGCCTTGTGGTTTCAGGTTCAGTGAATAAGTATCCTTGCTCTCCGCGATGACGCTTTCCACCACGAAGGGCTTGCGCGCCACTGACAGCGGGTGCAGCAGCCGGATGTAAACAATCAGCAGCACCCAGATAGCGATCAGCACATACCAAACCGTGCGAACGGCCGGAATGTTCATGTAGTAATTGATCGCAAACAGATGCCACAATCCGAACACCAGGATGATGGCCGTGGCCAGGTC
The DNA here is from genome assembly GCA_034430195.1 of Anaerolineaceae bacterium. Taxonomy (GTDB): domain Bacteria; phylum Chloroflexota; class Anaerolineae; order Anaerolineales; family Anaerolineaceae; genus Mesolinea. The sequence goes on from DAOUFF010000002.1 coordinate 1,230, forward strand.
GTGCAAAATCAGCCAGGTGGTATAGCCCAGTTTGAGCTTCTTGCGCGCCACCGAAGTGAGGCCGATGAACACCAGGCCAAACAGCCCGATCTCACCCAGCTGCACCGCCAGGCTTTCTTCGCCGCGGGTCATGGTATTGGTGATGTACAGCATCAATGGGTGTGCCAGCACCAACCCGATCGAGACCAGCGAGAGTTTGTGATGGTTGCGGTAAACCGCATCCATATTCAGGGCGTCTGAAAGCCAGCGAATTTTACCGACCGGGATTAACTGCGTACCGGCCAGCGCCATGCCTAAAAAGCCCAGCAAGACAGAAATGTTGATCCAAATGTTGCGTGAACGCCAGTTCAGAGCCACCACCACCGCTGGTGCGATCACCATGGCGATGAAGATGACATAGAACAAGGTGCGTTTTGTTGATGGTTTCATGTGTTATCTGATTTTCTTTGAACGAATCCCGGTTCCGGATTAGGGCCGGGTCATCCCTTCGGTCGTCACGCCGCTCTCTGCGGAAAGGTCTTCAATTGAATCGTAGAGCAGCTGCACGGCATACTTGCCATTGTGCACGTAAGCGCCGGGTTCCTTGGTGATAAGCATCAGGTTGTAGGCGGCTTTGAGCATGCGCGGGGTGAAGCCCTTGAATTGATTCGGGAAGGCGCTTTCTTCGGCGCTCAGCGTGCCGTCAGCGTTCGTGTCGATGAAGGCGTAGGGGTAAGCTTCGAAGTTAAAGGCCAGGGTCGTGCCGAGCACATTGTTGGAATAGGCCGCCAGTGCTTCCATCAGTTTGGCGCGCAGGCCTTCGATTTCATCGTACATACTCTCAACTTCACCATCGCCATCGTAATCGACCTTCGACATGGAAACGACTTTGTAGGTTTCATAGCCGAGCACGTCGGAGTGACAAGTGGTGCAGATCGTCGCCTGACCTTCAGGCGCATCCTGCAGGTGGGTGGAATGGGGGTCATGGCACTCGGTGCAGCTGTTCACCTGCTCGGCATGCTCAAAGGCACCCTGGTATGACTTGCCCTCATACTGGAAGCCCATGTAGCCATCAGCGCCGGCATGAACTGCCGCAGCGGTGAAGTAATGTGCGCCCATCAGGGTGGAGTCGGCAACAGCTTCGTCTTCGGGGAGCCCAGCCACTGCGTCTTTAACCTGAGTGCTGGAGCCCATGCCGCTATGGCATGACATACACACCGAATCGGCGCCCGTTCCGGTCAGTTCGGCACCGGAAGGCATCTTCACCGAGTCGAGGCTGTGGGCAGCGCTGCTGTGGCAGGCAATGCACGAGATTGGGTCGTTAATCTGCGCGGCTGCGTCTACTACGCCGGCAGCAGAACCATCCGCACCGACAAAGTCACGCATGCCGTCCGTGCTGTGGCAGCGGGCGCAGGTGGGGGGGATTTCGGCCGGGTCTTCTTCATTCCAGTGGGTAAAGGCCTCAGAAGCCGCATCTGCGTGGCCTGAACCTTCCCACTTTTGGGTGATTTCTTGCACGGCCGGTTCGGCCTCAACTTCAGCCTGGGTGGAACATCCAACCCACACAACCAGACCAAGCGCGAGGACGATGACAAGGGTAATAAGAGTGCTTTTTTTCATATTTTCCTCTCCGAACAAATTAATTTGGTGGGACTTTACAACTCTTGCTCCACATTATAAATGTTTTTTTTAGAAGTGGTAGAGATAATGTGAAAAATTGCGCAAAATTCAAAAGATTTAACAATTCCCCACCCATAGGAGAAGTAAAATAAGTACTGGCTGGGCGGCACAGCTAAAAGTGTGCCCGCAAGCGCCGAAAGTAAGATAGAATGACTAAAATTTCACAAAATCAGGAATGGATTCAATGAAGCAACCCAACCTTAAAATCATTATCGGCGCCGTGGTAATTGTGGCGGCGCTGGCTTATTTGCTGATTTCTTCTACACTCTCGCAGTCGCAATATTTTATGACCGTAGAAGAACTTCAGGCGGCCCAGGCAGAGTGGCTGGGCAAGGATGTGCGTATGTCTGGTGTGGTTTTGGGCGATACCATTCAGTACGACCCGCAAACGCTGGAGCTGACCTTTGAAGTGGCTCAGATCCCGGGGGACCACCGCCAGATTGAAGCCATGGGCGGCATGCAGAAGGTGTTGGAAGCCGCCGCCAGCGACCCTTCGGCCGCACGCATGACCATCCGCTACCATGGCGTCCGCCCGGACCTGCTCAAAGACGAAGCCCAGGCAATCATTACCGGCAGCCTCGAGCCCAACGGTGAGTTCCGCGCCACAGAACTGCTGCTCAAATGCCCTTCCAAGTACGAAGCCGCTCTGCCCGATCAGAGCGAGTAACCCCGAAACTGAGGATTTATGTTCACTTTTGGCTTGATTGCTTTTTCCCTGGCTTTTGCCCTCAGCCTGGCCGGGCTGGTGTTGGCGCTGATTGCGCTCGTGCGCCACACACCCCTTGGCCCCCAGGCGCTCAGGCTTAGTCAGGCTTCCTTTGGCTTGCATACCCTGGCGGTGCTGGCCCTGCTCATCCTGCAGGCCACTGAAGATTTCTCGCTTGCCTACGTTAACTCCGTCATCAACCCGGCCATGCCCAGCCTGCTGCGCATGACGGCCTTGTGGGGCGGGCAAGCCGGCTCGCTCTTCTTTTGGAGCTGGGTGCTGAACCTGTGCTTCTTCCTGTTGGTGAGCACCCGCCGCCAGCTGGTCGATGCCTGGACCTATCTGATGCTGGCCATCAACGTGCTCTTCTTTGCCGGCATCTCGCTTTTCATCGAAAACCCTTTTGCCCGCGTCTGGCAGCTGGCGGATGGCAGCCTGGCTGAGGGGCTTTTTGCACCGCAGGCAGGCGCTTTTGTTTATCACGGCTTGACTGGCGTCGGTCTCAACCCGCTGCTGCGGCACCCGGGCATGGTCATTCATCCCCCCATCCTCTACCTGGGCTTTGGCTTGTTTTTGGTGCCGTTCGCCGTGGCTGCCGGCCAACTTTTGCGCGGAGACCCGGCCCGGGATTTGTTGGAGCAGACCCGCGGCTGGCTGATTGCCTCGTGGGTGCTGCTCACCGCCGGCATCGTTTTGGGGAGCTGGTGGTCGTATGACGTGCTCGGTTGGGGCGGTTATTGGGCCTGGGATCCGGTCGAGACGGCCTCGCTGCTGCCCTGGCTCAGCAGCACAGCCCTGCTGCATAGCCTGCTCGCACAACGCCAGCGCGGCATCTTTCACCGCCTGAACGTGCTGCTCACCCTGCTCAGTTATGTGCTGGTTGTCTTCAGCATTTTTGTCACCCGCGCCGGTGTGCTCAGCTCGGTGCACGCTTTTGGCGAAAGCAGCATTTCGCGCCCGCTGATGATTTTCACCATCCTCACGGCGGTTTTTGCGCTGGGGCTGTTCATCTGGCGCTGGAAGAAATTGAACAGCAACTGGCAGCTGACCGAGTTCTTCACCCGCGAAGCGCTGCTGCTCTATACCGACTTGCTGCTGATGGCAATCCTGTTGGTATGTCTGTGGGGTTTGGTTTACCCGCTCACCAGTGGCCTGTTTAGCGGTCAGCAAATCACGCTCGGGCGCGGCTACTTTGACCGCAGCACGCTGCCGCTGTTTATCCTGCTGGTTGTGCTGATGGGCGTCTGCCCGCTGATCGGCTGGAGCGCCGCCTCGCTCAAAAAGCTGGGGCGTTCGTTTTGGCCGCCCCTGCTGGTGGCTTTGGCTGGCACGGCGGCTTGCTGGCTGGCTGGCATCCGCGCCTGGACGGCTCTCGGGATGTTATTCGTCGTCTTTTTGGGGCTGGCGGTGCAGTTGGCCCTCACCATCCGTGATGCCTCTTCGGTCGGGTTGAAGCGCTTCCCCGGGCTGTGGTGGAAGCAGCGCTCCCGCTACGGCGCCTATCTGGTACATGCCGGCGTTTTGCTGATTGCTTTAGGCATCATGGGCGTGGAAGTGCTCGGCAGCGGGATCGAAGGCACCCTCATCCCGGGCGACCGCATGCCGCTCGGCCGTTACGAGGTCGAATTCAATGGGATCACCTCCGACTTTGACAACCCCGAATATCTCAACGTCAGCATCCAGACCACCCTCTACCAGGATGGCCAGGTATTGGATGAGCTCACCCCTGGGCAGCATATCTATATGGATCGGCAGCAGTCCATTACCATCCCTCAGGCCCATAGCAGCCTGCGCGGCGATGTTTACGTTTTAGTGATGGATTACAACCTGGATATGCCCTACGCCACGCTGCGCCTGATTGATAACCCGCTGGTAAACTGGATGTGGATCGGTGGCCTGGTGATGGTTTTAGGCGGCGCACTGGCCGGTTCGGTCACTCCGGCTGCGCTGCGCCGTGACGAAGAGCTGCCCGGAGGCCCGGCGGATGCCTGAGGCAAACCTGCAGGCCCGCGCCGTCAGCAAACGTTACGGCACACAGCGGGTTTTGGATCAGCTTGACCTGAGCCTTTCGCCCGGGCAGACCGTCTGCCTTTTGGGCCCGAACGGCGCCGGCAAGACCACCCTGCTGCGTGTTTTGGCTGGGCTGCTGCGCCCTACGGCCGGCGATATCCGGCTGGACGGTGCCCCCCTGGATTTTACCCATTCCGCGGCACGGCGCCAATTTGGCCTGGTGATGCATCAGACCTACCTGTATGAACAGCTTAGCGGGCCAGAAAATTTGCGTTTTTACGCCAACCTTTACCAGGTTGACCTTTCAGAAGGCAGCCTGCAGGCGCTTTTGCGGCGGGTCGGGCTGAACCCCACCCGGCCAACGCCGGTCAGAGCGTATTCGCGCGGGATGAAACAGCGCCTGACGATTGCGCGCGCCCTGCTGCCTAGCCCACGCATCCTGCTTTTGGATGAGCCCTATACTGGCCTCGATATGCAGGGCTGTCAGCTTTTAAATGAACTGCTGCAGCAGGAACGCGCTCAGGGCCGGATCATTTTGGCGACCACTCACGAACTGAGCTATGTGCTGCAGGTTGCGACGCACTTCGCCGTCTTGGCGCGCGGACGGATCGCCGAGCTGTTCCCCAATGACGAGCTCAGCCTGGATGCACTCCAGAGCCGCTACCAGCAGCTGGCCCAGCCAGTCAAAGCTGAGGCGCGCCCATGAAAAACAGCCTGAAGACCATCCGCGTATTGGTGTGGAAAGACCTCGTGCAGGAATGGCGCAGCAAAGACATGCTGACGGCTATGTTCTCGTTTGCCGTGCTCTCGCTCTTCATCTTCAACTATGCTATGGAGCTGGACCCGGCCAGCCGGGCGGACCTGGCAGCCGGCATCATCTGGGTTGTGATCGTTTTTGCCGGCACGCTTGGTCTCAACCGTTCCTTCACCGCAGAGCAGGATCAAGGCGCCTTCGATGCGCTGATGATGGCGGTGCCGGACCTTTCGCTGATCTACTTTGCCAAGTTCATCACCAACTTTTTAGTGATGGTCTTTCTCACCCTTTTGGTCATTCCGATTTACTCGCTGCTCTACAACCAGGCGCTCTTTGCGCCGGCATTGGGGCTGGTGTTGCTGCTGGGGGCCTGGGGCTACAGTGCGGCCGGCACGCTCATCGCCAGCATGACCGTGCAGACGCGCATGCGAGACCTGTTGCTGCCGATTCTGCTCTTTCCGCTGCTCATGCCGGTCAATATGGCCGTGGTGAAGGCGGCCTCGGCCGTGCTGGCCGGCGGGGCGCTAGCAGATGTTTCGGGCTGGTTAAACCTGCTCGTGGTTTATAATGTCATCATGACCACAATCTCAATAATGGTGTTTGCCTATGTTATCCAAGAATAAACTGCTCGACATCCTGACCATTCTTACCGTTGTTTTGTTTTTTGGCGTGTTCGCCATGGTACTTTTTTATGCCCCCATTGAAGTCAATATGGGGCTGGTGCAAAAAGTATTTTATTTTCACATGGCCTCAGCCTGGATCGGAATGCTCGCCTTTTTGGTGGCGGCCGTTGCCGGCGTGCTCTACCTGGTGCACCGCAATCTGCACTACGACTATCTGGGCGCCTCCAGCGTCGAAATCGGGCTGGTGTTTACTGCTGTGGCCAACTTTTCGGGCATGATCTGGGCCAAACCCATCTGGAACACCTGGTGGACCTGGGACCCGCGCCTGACGACGATGACCATCATGGCCTTCACTTATATCGCCTATCTGCTGCTGCGGCGCGCTATGGATGACCCCGCCCGTCGGGCACAGTTTGGGGCGATCTACGCCATTGTCGGGTTCGCCACTGTGCCACTTACTTTTTTTTCTTCGCGCCTGATGCGCACCATTCATCCTACCATTTTTGGCAGCGGAGAAACTGACATGGCCATGAACGCGCCTATGTATCAGACTATGGCGGCGGCCGTGGTGATGTTCACCCTGCTGTTTGCGGTTATCCTCTGGCACCGCGTGCGCCTGATGGCGGCCCGCCAACATCTGGCTGGCCTGCAGGCAGCGCGCGATGAAGCATTTGACGGCGGAGGTCAGCATGCTTGAGACACTGAATTACTTTATTGCCGGTTATGTAGTCATTTTTGGGCTGATCGGAGCCTACGCGCTTTGGCTCGCGTTGCAGACGCGCAGCGTCCGCGCCCAGCTGGCAGCGCTCGAAGGACAAAAGCAGGAACAAAAGGCTGAATAGGCGTTCGCGGCCTAGCCATCGCCTTTACGCTCGGGGCGGATCCGTGCCAGGCTTTCGGCCTGGCACTTTTATTGCAACCTAACCGGTATTACACGTCGAGAAAGTTGACCCGGCCGGGCGGTGGGGGGGTGAGCCTGCCCAGCGGGGTGGGAGGCAGGCCATGGCACGAGCGTTCGGGCTGGATATCAGCAAATATCAATCCAGTGCAGATGGGACCAAAAAACTGGATTTCAATAAAATCAAGGCACATTCTGAAGAGGTGACCTTCATTGCGGCGCGAGCTGGCGTTTCATGGGGCTATGTGGACCCCCTGTTTGCTTATTATTGGTCCGAGATGGCGCGGATTCAAGTTGGGCGCATGGCTTACTTTGTGGTTTACTTTGGCGAAAGCGCCCTCTCGCAGATGGACGCGCTCTTTAAAACCCTGGAGGGCAAGGCGGACTGGGCGCACGACCGCATCGCCCTGGATGCAGAAGTCGCCGGCATCAACACCCGCGCGCGCATCACCGCCACCACCCAAAAATGCCTGGATATTTGCAAAGCGCGCACTGGCCGTTACCCGCTGATTTATTCGCGCGCTTCTTGGATCGATAGTTACCTCTCGGTGGATGCATTGCCGGCGCTGGATTGGTGGCTGGCCACCTACAAGAGGCCGGCTCCGGCGCCGTTCTTCACCGCCGAACACCCCGGGCCACCGCTGCTGCCGCGCGGCGTACGCAGCTGGCTCATCCACCAGACCGGAGACCGCTGCCGGCCGATTGGGGCGGCCAGCGCCACCATGGACTATGACCGCTGGAATGGTGAAAAGGCGGATGTGCTGCGCTACTTTGGCAGCACCGGCGGCCAAAACCCGCAGCCGACGCCTCAGGTCCTTTACAAAGCCAAATGCGTCGTGGCGGCACTCTACAAGCGCGGGGGGCCAGGCACCAACTATCCGGTGGTCGGTTCGCTCAGCCTGGGGGATGTGGTCAGCGTGTATGAGGAGAAGGGCACCTGGCTGCGCATCGACCCGTCGGCGCCAGTGTGGTGCTCGGGGGCAGCGCAGTACATGCAGCGCCTTGACCCACAGACGCCACTGCCGCAGGTACTGTTCAAAGGGCAGTGCATTGTGCGGGCGCTCTACAAGCGCGCCGGCCCGGGAAAACAGCATCAGATCTTGGGGGCGCTGGCTGGCGGGCAGATCGTTTCGGTTTATGAAGTGAAGGATGGCTGGTGGCGTGTTTCGCAGAAGGAACAGGTGTGGGTCAGCGGGGCGGCCCAGTACATGCGCCGGGTGTGAGTGGGGAGAAAGAAAGATAGTGGATCGTTAAAAAAAACAAGCCGCCCGAAAGGGCGGCTTGTGGCATGCGGAACGGTCTAAAAACCTTCGAGCAGGTTGCCCAATGCCAGCACGACGAAGGCGGCAATCAGCAGCCAGATGGCATACGGGGTGAGGAAGGCCAAGACACTGAATTGGCCGAGCAGGCCGAGGACGAACAGCACCAGGGCGATGATAAATGTGACGTTCTTGGGTTTACTCAGTTGCATGATAAATCTCCTCTTGTGAATGAACTTTGTTGAAACAAATGTGAAATACCGTTCCAAAATTATTATAAAAAGCCTTTGGCTGGATGTCAACTGGGCTGTCAAACAGGAAGTCCTTCCCCGCCTGCAATTAGATTGGTCAAAGCCCCCTATCGTTCTTGTCATCGCGAGGAACGAAGCAATCTCGGTTGTGAGGGGCCGGCAAACGGACAAAGGAGAGATTGCCACGCTGCGCTCGCAATGACAGATGAAAGATGTCATCGCGAGGAACGTGGCGATCTCGCCTTTCCACAGCCAGCAAACAGATAAAAGAGAGATTGCCGCGCTGCGCTCGCCTCTTTGTCATCGCGAGGTACGTGGCGATCTCGCCTTTTTTAGTCACCATAATTAAATCTGTCACCGGGCCCCGGCATCTTGTCATTGCGAGCCTGCGAAACAATCTCGCCTTTCAACCGCCGGCAAACAGACACAAGAGAGATTGCCGCGCTGTGCTCGCAATGACAAAACAAAGGCACGACGTAGTCTCGCCTTTCCACAGTTAGCAAACAGAAACAAACAGAAAAAAGAGAGATTGCTTCGCAGGCTCGCAATGACAGGATGTGTCATCGCGAGCGAAGCATGGCGATCTCTCCTGAGTCCTGTCATCGCAAGGTACGAAGAGATCTCGATTGTTCAGGGCTGGCAATGAAAACAAAGAAAAGGAGTCAACCGGAGCAGGCTTTGACAACCCCCGTGCCGAACCACCCTGCGGGTATAATCCCCCGCAATGGCCGAACGAACTTACTGCGTTTACATCCTCACCAATAAAGCCCATAGCGTGCTTTATACTGGCGTCACTGACAACCTTCAGCGTCGTGTCGCGGAACATAAGGCCGGCAAAGGCGGCGTATTCACCTCCCGTTATAAAGTGACCGAGCTGGTCTACTTTGAGCTGGGAGATGATGTGCATGCTGCATTGGCTCGTGAGAAGCAGATCAAAGCCGGTTCGCGGAAGACGAAGGAAGATCTGATCAATTCGATTAATCCCGAATGGTGTGACCTATATGAGGGTATCTTGTAGATTTGCTGAACTGCTGCCCACTGAAAAGGAAGAACTTCACTCTGGTTGATGGCCTCAACGCGAGCTATCTGCCATCAAGAGGCGAGTTTGTCATCGCGAGGAACGTGGCGATCTCGGTTGTGAGGGGCCGGCAAACAGATAAAAGAGAGATTGCTTCGCAGGCTCGCAATGACAGGATGTGTCATCGCGAGGAACGTGGCGATCTCGCCTTTCCACAGCCAGCAAACAGAAAAGAGAGATTGCCGCGCTGCGCTCGCAATGACAAGATGGGTGAGATTGCTTCGCAGGCTCGCTTCTATGTGTCATCGCGAGGAACGAAGCGATCTCATCTTTCCACAGCCAGCAAACAGAAAAGAGAGATTGCCGCGCTGCGCTCGCAATGACA
>DAOUFF010000003.1:0-22124 GCA_034430195.1 Anaerolineaceae bacterium
GCCAACCCAAGACCATCCCAACCAAAGTCACTTGAGCCACAAAGCCGGCCCCGCTCTGTTGAATCCAGGAAATAATATCCGGAAAGCCGAGTGTAAGCAGGGTGTAAGCAGCAAATCCGCCGATTGCCGTACAAATGCCGGAACGTAAGCCCCAGACCTGGCCACCCCACCAAAAATAGCCAAGAGCGTAAGCCGCACCAAAACCGAGCATCAAAATCATCAGGGTAAGCAGCCAGTCCTCAATGCGGGGGTATCCTGAAGGGATACCGCTTGCCGGAAGGGTAGGCTGCATGGTGGCTTCAGGCGTGGACTGCGGTGTCAGTGTAGGTGTGGGCGTGGGCTCCGGTGTGGCGGTGGGCAGGATCAATTGCGCCGACCCACCTTGGGTATTAAGCACGAGCACACCAGAAGTGTTGGCCGGCTCGCTGCTGGCGCTCACTTCAATGATGCCTTCATGGTCAATCCGGTACTCAATCACCGCCATGCCACCGACGGTGGTCGCTTCGGGCTGGGCGACGATCACCTGCTCTTCCGCCTGGCGGATGGTAAAGCGCACCACGGTGCCATCTGGCACCAGGCGCTGGTTGTGATCGCGGATGGCTCCCGCCTGCACCCGGACAACATCGCCGGTGCGGAATAACGGCGCTGGTGTTTCCTCGCCTGAGGGTGTGGGGATTGCATTTGGATCCGGCGCCTGGGCTGTCAGCAGTGAGAGCGCAATAATTTGATTGGGGTCCGGCGACGTCGCCACACGTAGGTCATACCCCACCACGCTCAGCGAAACCGGCAGTGCGCCCCGCGCTTCTACTTCACCCATCAGGACGCGCGTCGCCACATCTCGGAAAGCTGCCGCCTTGGAATACAGAGCGTAGTAAGCGGTCACCTTGGAAATTTCGGTAGAATCAAGGTAGTACGGGGCGCCATAAGCAAAGACAATCACCCGCTTATCCCCCAAAAGGTCCACTCTTTCCGCCAGGATGCGCCGCAGCGCCAAAGAAGACGGAAAATCTGGGTCGACATCTTGCAGATTGAACACGACCCACTCCGATCGTTTCAGGTTGTCTGCCAGATAAGGGTCAGAGGGTTCAGTTTTTTGGTCCAACAGTTCCAGGAGCTGCTCAAAAGAATAAGAGCTCACGCGGGTGTTCGAAATTTGGCCGGTGCCATTCGGGCCATACAGGCGTAGCAAAGAATCCTGAAATTCCTTCACGCCCGGGCTGCTAACTGCTGGGCAACTGGAACATTGGCGCTGCAGGCGCGAATCCGTAAAGATGGTGATGTAGTCATAAGATGAAGGAGGTTCCGTCACCAGTGTTTTCAGATATTCCTGCGAGGGCGAGATCAAGGTAACCGCTGCCTGGGCAGCTGCCAGGCTGGCCTGGGTGCCGGTTCCGAGCGCTTCCAACCCGTGCGCGTCTGGAATGACGGTTTCGAGTTGGAATTCAGTGTAAAGTTTGCTTTTCGCCTGCAAGATGCGCAGAACTGACGCGTCCACACGTTGACTGAAGAGCGAGTCCTCAATATATTTTTGGGTAAAGTGATCCAAAACACGGACGATGGTAGCATAGGCGTCCACATCGCCTTTTGCCAACATGTTGTTGAGGTAAAGCATGTCATTACCAGCCAGAAAAGCCGTTCGCGAGATGGTCACCGCATCAAAATTTTGTTCGGTCGGGTCAAAAAACTGTCGGACGGCCCGGCTGCCGAGGCTATCGCTGACGGTCAACCCGCCTGCCGCCCGCCAGCTGGCCAGCGGTTCCACGGCCAAGAGTTCGTTAAGCGCCGCCTGATCAAAGCTGACCGGACGAGTGGTAGCGCGGATATTTCCCTGAAAGCCCTGGTAACGGATAGGCGATACCATCAACCCATCCACCCTGGCACTGGCATCCGTCCCGCCGGTAACCGTCAGGTAGGGTGCCAGCTCAATTTGTTTGAGCTGTTCGAGTGATTTTTGAATGGTGGAAACTTCTTCATCGACCGGGCGATCGGCCTCACCAAGGCCGGGGAAGTGGGTCGCCACAACGCTCATCCGCCCACCGGAACCGGTGTGCAGGCCGCTTACAAAGGCTTTGCCCATTTCACCCACCCAAAAGGGGTCACCACCGAAGGTATCCGTACCAGCGTAGACAGCTGAGCTGAGTTCGGTGCTGCTCACCACATCCAAATTCGGTCCAAGAAAAAGATTGAAGCCCAAGGCTGAAAGCTCGCTGCCCGCCACCGAACCCACTTGGGTCGCCAGGGCTGGTGACCATGAGGCCCCCAAAGCCATCGGGCTTGGCAGGTCTGAGAGGCCACTCAAAATTTGCCGGCCCGACCCATTAAGCGATTGGTGGATGCCGACATACAAGGGAACGTATGTCGGGCCGGTTTGGGGTTCACCAGCTTCGTTTGCGACTGAGGCCCCCTGCCAGGCCAGCGTCTGCAAAGCGCTGATCAATTCATAAGCTGAGGTCACCGTTTGGTCAGCTGTAAAGTTATCCTGATCGGATCGTAAAACCACGCCGCCAATATGCTTCTCTAGGAGCAGCTGTCCAATTTTGGATTCTGGAGAGACATCCGTCCCATTAAAAGTCACCAGGAAAAGCTGGCCCACCTTCTCAGCAGGGGTCATGGCATTCAAAATGACCTCCGGCAAGTCTGCCTGCTGGGGCTCAGCGGCCAAAGCTGGCCCGGTCAGGTTTACCAGCAGCACCGTGAGGATCAGCCCCAGCCGGAGGATGCGCCCCGTGCGCACTTCACGCCCCCAATACTTGTCGGGCTGCGATGGGGTCATTGCAGATGATCATATCCACGCCCAAATCGCACATGCGGCGCAAGTCAGCTGCTTCATTCACCGTCCAAGGATTCACCTGCCGCCCCTGCTGGTGAGCCTTCTGTACCATCGTTTTTGAGACGTCCTTAAAGTAAGGATGCAGTGCCTGATGCGGGAACAAGCCACCCAATGGCCCCCGCAAAAGTACGCCACTGGCGCCCGGATTGGTTAGCAGCCCAAGCCGGATGCGTGGATCCAACCGGTGAGCCCGGGTAAGGTTAAAGGGGTTAAAAGACGAAAAAATTACTTTTTCGGATAAGCCGTATTGCTGCGTCAGCAAGACTGCTTTTTCAGTGAGCTCATCCATAGGATGCGCATAGTTTTTAAGCTCAACATTAATCAGAAATTTGCCACCAAAGGCTTCGTACACCTCGGCCAGTCTTGGAAGCCGTTCAGATTGAAACTCGGGTGAAAAATGGCTGCCGGCATCCAATTCACGCAGTTCAGCCCAGGTCATTGCGCTTACCTGGCCGCTGCCGTTGGTGGTTCGATCGACCGTAGCATCATGTATGACCACCAGCTCTGCGTCTGCGCTGAGCATGACATCCAGCTCAATGCCATCAGCCCCGGCTCGAAGCGCCAGGTCGAAAGCTGCCATGGTATTTTCTGGTGCCAAAGCTGAAGCGCCGCGGTGGGCAATGATCAGAGGAAGCGGGGAAGCCTGCATGGCGCAATTATAGCATGGAGGGTTCAGGCTGCCGGCAAGCCCTCCTGTGGCGAGAAAAAAAACCTATGAAGAAGCTATCATTGCCCTTAGCTAGATTACCGCTTACCCTCGGGTTTTAATTAATGCTGGCATGCTATAATCCCATCAACAAAAACAATAAAGCAGAGGTAAACGTGGCAGCGATCACCCATGTTGTCAAACGGAATGGAAGCATTGTCCCCTTCACACCGGAACGCATTTCAAATGCCATTTACCGGGCAGCGGTGGCCGTAGGCGGCCGTGACCGCACCGCCGCTGAAGACCTGGCCCGCCAGGTGGTGCAGATCCTGGAAGAAACCACCCCAGCAGGCGTCAATCCGACGATCGAGCAGATTCAGGACCTGGTGGAGAAAGTGCTGATCGAAAACGGGCATGCCCGGGTCGCCAAGGCCTACATCCTCTACCGTGATGAGCGGGCCCGCCAGCGCGAAAAGCGCAACGAGCTAACCTCTCGCCCTTCCTCCAACATTCCCTGGGCCAAACTGTGGCAGGTATTGGATTGGTCCTGCGCGCATAATGTGCACACCACCGATCTGCTCAATGAACACATCCGTGCCGGGCGGCTGCCAGAAGTGGTAACCGCGGCTGAAGCCGCTTACCAAGAAGATGTGGAAAACGCTGCCAACATGATCCTCAGCCGCCGGGATGAAGTGCGGATTGTTTTCATAGCTGGTCCATCTTCCAGCGGCAAGACCACCACCACCATCAAGCTGGGCGAATTCCTTGCCCGGGAAGGCTTGAAACTGATCACGCTCAACGTGGATCACTACTTCTTTGACCTTGAACTGCATCCAAAAGATGAATTTGGCGATTATGATTTTGAAACCCCGCAAGCCCTTAACATGGCACTGATCAATCAAAACCTGACGGATCTTTTCGCCGGGCAGGAAGTGCGCATCCCCTATTATGACTTCAAGACCGGCCACAGCCTCCCTGAGCACACCCCCATGAAGCTGGAAAAAAATGAAATTGTCCTGATTGACAGTCTGCATGGGCTCTACCCAGAAATGACCGCGCGCATCCCGGACGCCTGGAAATTCAAACTATATATTGAGCCACTGCTGCAGCTGAAAGACAGCCATGGGAAATATGCCCGCTGGACTGACATCCGCTTGATGCGGCGAATGCTACGCGATTCCAGCCATCGGGCGTACGACCCAACCCAGACGCTGCTGCATTGGCATTACGTCCGCTCCAGCGAATTGCGCCATATCATCCCGTATGTCAACACCGTGGATACAATCGTCAATAGCGCCATGCCCTATGAGTTGCCGCTCTACAAGAGCAAACTAGGCGCGCAGTTCCAGCAATGGGCAGCAACTTACCAAGATGACCCGCTGCGCGATGACGCCTGGGAAAGAGCCGCCCGTGTGAGCAAGTTGTTTGACGAAATTGAAGCTTGGCCCGATGACACGATCGTCCCCGAAAATTCAGTGATTCGTGAATTTATTGGCGGGGGAATTTACAGCTATTGAAAATCTGATCAAAAAAGATCGGGCAGAGCCAACCTGCTGTCTGCCGCCTTCATGCGATCAGCCGTATTTTTACCAGCAGGGGGCTGAAAAGGTTTCAACGCCAGCCGGAATCGTATCAATGGAATAAAACAGCCCGCAGGCATCATAGCAGGTGGCTCCCACATAGCAGCCCTGATTGTCGCGCCGGTATTCAAATTCACATGACAAGTTTTCTCCGCGCAAAGGGCAGTTGTTATCGGTGTTCCAAACTACATCTGCCAGCGAAAAAAGCGCTCTTGGCCAGATCAGGCGGGCGGTCAATTCTGGGGTGGGCGTCACGGTCTGCGTCGGCGTTTCGGTCGGGGTGAGGGTCAGCGTGGCAGTCGCCGTCTGAGTGGGGGTAAAGCTGGCCGTCGGGCTGGGCAGCGGGGTGGGGGTGGCGGTCTCAGTCAGGGTAGGCAGTGGTGTAGCGCTCGGTTCAGGGCCCGGCAGTAATGTGCAGCCGCTTAATGCGACAATTGCCGCCAAAAGTGGAAGCAGACGTTTAATAAGGGAAGGATTCATAGGGAAATTTCCTCAATAGCATGGGCCGCTAAACGTAAACGGTCCGGAGGCGTCTTTGATCGTATCGACCGCATAGTACAGGCCGCAGGCATCGTAACAGGTCCAGCCGACCAGGCAGCGACCGCTGTAATTGCGGTATTCAAACTCACAGGTAACGTTTTCACCGCGCGCCGGGCACCACTCTCCCCAGGAAACATCCGCAGCCGTGAAGGTGGCGCGCGGCCATTGCAGATAGGGGCTGGGGAACCAGGTCGGTGTTAGGGTTGGGGTTTGGGTCGGCGCTGGGGTAGGCGTTGGCCTTTCAGTGGCTGTAACCGTCGGCGAAGGCACAGCCGTCTGGCTGGGTGTCGGCGTGATCTGCGCCAGGGCTATTTGCGTTTGGGCATCTTCAGCCTGAACGGTACCGGCTACCATGGTGGCAAGTAAATCTGTCTCTGGGAGAGCAGCCGGCCTGGCTGAACAAGCGCACATCAGCAGCGCAATAGCCGGAAGCAGGCGGCTGATCTTGTGACTGAAAATAGTGTGAATCGACATAGGGTACGGCCTCGGCAAATTAATCGCAGGGCCCGGTAGACCCTTGAAATTCGTTGAATTCCGTCGGCAAATTATCCCGGGAATAGTACAAACCACAGGCGTCGTAGCAGGTATGACTATAGTAACATATCCCATCGTACAGGCGGTATTCCGACTCACAGGTCACGTTTTGACCTCGCAGCGGGCAGTCAAACTGGTTGTGGTAAATCGTATGATTGGCCAGCCCGGTTTCATACGAATGCTTAAATACTGAGACTGTCCGCTCAGGATCGGTGAAGAATTCAAATTCCATAACCGATTCCCCTTCCACCTTTTGATCGTGTACGCAAATCAGCGCGGTCATCAGCTGTGGGTCCGGTTCACAAATCAGGTCCAGGTCGTCAGCTCGGGCGTAAAGCATGTGATCAATGCCGGCATTCAAGAAGTAAAAGACGGTCGTATCGTCTTTGTACCAGCTTCGGTAAAAATTGAAATTATCTAAAAACCCACTGAATGGGATCAGTGTTACCGTAGGGGTTAGGGTGATCGTAGGCGTCAGGGTTGGCGGCAGTGTGGGGCTGGGGGTGGCAGAGGGGCTGGGCGCCTCCGTGCGTGTGGGTGCCGGAGAAGGGCTGGGCGAAACCGTCGCCGTCGGGGATGGCACCGTGCAGCCAGCTAATCCGATAAATAAAGTCAAAATTAAACCAAAAATGGGTGTTTTTTTCATCATTGCGCATACCCTGCCATCTATCGAAAGATAAAACGCAGTGAATTGTACTGCAAGTCCTGTTAAAAGGCGCTCAGGTTTTCTCGGCAAATTTTCAGGGGTTGAGCTGAGCTTCTTCAGCGGACGGAGGGAGCCCGTGTTGGGCGTCTTTTGGGGGTTTGGCAGAGGTTTTGGCCGGCGGAGGCGGAGCGGCAGGCACGGTTTTGTGGCCGTCGCCTTTGGCTTCAGTGAGGGCTTGCCCTCCGGCAACAAGCAGCTCAGGGTGATTGATGAGGCTGAACTGCTGTACCATCGCCGACATTTGCGCCGCTGAATAAGGCATTTCATTATCCATCCACCAATAGACCAGCGAGAGCAGCGAACCGGCCATATAATTTGCCAGAAAATCAACGGGCGCCTTGAGGCTCTCGCCATCTTCCTTTTGGTAGCTGAGCAACGCGCGTGTGAATGATTCACGCAGTATTTCGAGCAGCTGACGGGTGGCCGTGACGCTGCCGCGACCAATCATCATGATACGATAAAAATCGTAATGGTTTTCAGCAAATTCAAACAGGTGCTGCACGCTTTTGGGGTTGGTCAGGTGGCCATGGGTAAGGGTAACTTGCGGTCCGGAGGAGAGGTATTCCTCTGAAAACTGACGCAAGACGTCTGCCAAAAGCTCATCTTTTTCGTGGTAATGCAGGTAGAAAGTCGCCCGTCCCAAGTTGGCATGGTCGGTGATATCCTGGATATTGACCTCATCGTATCCCCTTTCAAGGATGAGGGCAATCAGGCTGTCGCGCAAAAGCTTTCTGGTGCGCAGAACGCGACGGTCGTCTTTTCTGGGCATGATGACTCCACTCCGTTTCGGATTTCTCAGGCAGACACGCATAGACTGAGGGATGAAGCGATTATAGCGGTCGGCGTGTGTACTGTCAATTTTTGGGGTAGGGGAGGAGGCATCACGCCGGAAGTGGAAAGCGCTTATAATCCTGCCTAATGATGACACCCGCTGTTTCACCGCTGAACAGTGCCGGCGGCGGCAATATTTTAGGATTTAACATTGGCAGCAACCAGGTTTTGGCTGTTTATGGAAGCCTTTCAGGGCTGGTTTTCGAGAAAATTTCCCTCCCGACTTCGCGTGAAGGTGGCTTTGCCCAGTTGAGTGAGACGCTGGTCCAAATGGCCGACCGCTTGTTGACCATCACCCAGGCACAACATCTGCCTACCCCCGACCGTGTGTCGATCTGCGTTTCAGCTGACATTGAAAACACAACCGGAGAGATTGTGGCTTCAGAGGATTTTCCGGAGTGGAAACACGTCCCCATCCGATCGCAGCTTGCCTCACGCTTCAACCTGCCGGTGTACCTCGAAGAAAGCGCAAATGCCGGCGCGCTGGCTGAGGTTTATTTTGGCCAGGGCCAGTCCCGCCGAAATGTGGTGTTCATCAACCTGACACCCACCGTCAGGGCGGGAATCTTCAGCGAAGGCCGAATTTTCCGTGGTCAGGGCGGCAGTGCCGGCAAGATTGGGTCTTTCAAGCGGAAGATGGAAAGCGCGGCTCATGAAGAGAAAGATTCAAGCCTGAATGTTCTGGCCAGTGCTTCCGGTATGCTGCGCCTGGCGCTATGTAGACATTCCGGCCACTGGCCGGAAGATGTCGCGCTTCTGGATGTTATCAATGGGGCCATCGAGGGTGATCCGTTTGCGGTTGAGGTGTTTCAGGAAAGCGGGAGAGCGCTTGGGGAAGCGCTTGCGCCGCTAACCCATTTGCTTGGCCCGGAGGTAATTATCATCGGATACCCAGGCTGTCTGTTGGGGGAGGTATTGCTGGCACCGTTGCGGGATGCATTGCAGCAGGAAAGCGGGTTAAGTGGGGATGCATTGCCGCTTCTGGCTGCGTCGGGCTTGGGGGCGCGCCTGCCAGAGCTGCAGGCTATCGCGGCAGCGGTTCACGCTGCTAAAGGTGGTACGTAGCCGGCCACGTCGTGCCCGCCATCGCGCCTATTAATCTGTCATTGCAACTTAATCTTGTCATCGCAAGCGTAGCGCGGCAATCTCTCTTTTGCTTTTGTTATCGCGAGTTGAGCGTGGCGATCTCGCCTCACATCCTGTCATCGCGAGGAACGTGGCGATCTCGGTTGTCCAGGGCTGGCAGGCAGAAAAGAGAGATTGCTTCGTCAGGGAGTATCCTGTCATCGCGAGGAACGTGGCGATCTCGGTTGTTCAGGGCTGGCAAACAGAAAAGAGAGATTGCTTCGCAGGGTTCTTCGGCTGTCATTGCGAGCGTAGCGCGGCAATCTCGATTGTATCTTGTCATCGCGAGGAACGTGGCGATCTCGGTTGTCCACGTCTGGCAGGCAGAAAAGAGAGATTGCTTCGCAGGGTTCTTCGGCTGTCATTGCGAGCGCAGCGCGGCAATCTCGGTTGTATCTTGTCATCGCGAGGAAAGCGGCGATCTCGGTTGTCCAGGGCTGGCAGGCAGAAAAGAGAGATTGCTTCGAAGGGTTCTTCGGCTGTCATTGCGAGCGTAGCGCGGCAATCTCGATTGTATCTTGTCATCGCGAGGAACGCGGCGATCTCGGGTGTTCAGAGCTGGCAAACAGAAAAGAGAGATTGCTTCGTCAGGGAGCATCCTGTCATCGCGAGGAACGTGGCGATCTTGGTTGTCCAGGGCTGGTAGGCAGAAAAGAGAGATTGCTTCGCAGGCTCGCAATGACAAAACGGAGGCCTCTCAGCCTGGCGATCTCGGTTGTCCAGGGCTGGCAGGCAGAAAAGAGAGATTGCTTCGCAGGCTCGCAATGACAATACAAAAGAGCCTGGCGATCTCGGTTGTCCACGTCTGGCAGGCAGAAAAGAGAGATTGCTTCGCAGGCTCGCAATGACAATGCAAAAAAACCTGGCGATCTCGATTGTTCAAGGCGGGCAAACAGAAAAGAGAGATTGCTTCGCAAGCTCGCAATGACAGTCGGCTTCGTTCCTCGCAATCGGATTCTTTCCTCGCAACGACAATCCGCGGGGATCGCTACCCCCAACAGGGGCTTTGACAGGGCAGAGGGCTCGCCATAACATTAGCGCAGGCCGCGCAGCCTATCCGTCGCCTCTCAGGCGGCTTTAGCCTTCTTCTTCTCCGCTTTCTTCTCCAGCTTGCGCTCAGCCTTGCGCTCCGCCTTCAGCGCCTTGGCAGCTTCCTTCGCCTTGCGCTGCGCCAGCGCTTCCTCATCCTCACGGGCCAACTGCATACTCGTCCGGAGTGTCTGATATATAAAGTAAAGGAACATCAACGCCCCGATAATGCCAACTACCAGTGTGCCCACAGAAAGTTCCTCATCAAGAAATATGGATCCCGGCAGCATTGGGTTGCCAAAAAAGTAGGCGTAAGTGTTAAAAAGAATGGCTATCAGGCGAATTTCAGTCGGGCCAATCTTGATGCTAGTCATCTCGAAAACACCCGTGGCGTGTGTTTTCAAAGAAACCGAATTCATCAACATGAGGTAAAACGCCAGAGCGAGCATTGCCACGCTTAGGTTCGCCAGGTTCGACATCCCTAAACCAATAAAAATGCACAAAGCGGTAAAGCCATCAATAGAATGGTCCAAAAAATAACCATAGTTCGGGCGTTCCTCATGGCGATAGCGCGCCAGTGATCCATCCAGACTGTCGCCAAACCAGTTCAGAATGAAACCAAGGCTGGCCAGGTGCAAATACCAGTTCCCTTGAATGGTTTCCATTCGGCCGACGAAAATATAACTGACTAAAACCAGGATGGAACCCAATATCCCCAAAACCGTAAGCATGTCAGAATTCACCCAAGCAGGCATCACCCGGCAGAAGAATGCCAAAGTTGGCCTCTCCAGTGGCCCCAAAAGAATATCATTTACACGTTTGTCATTTTCAGTTCTGATTTTTTCGGGCATCAAGACACCTCTTCGTGATTTCTTGGTTTTGACGTTATTAAAGGCAACACTTCAGGCCAGACCGGATAGAGCATCGCCCATTGTTCCGGGCAAAGCCTGATCAACTTTTCCGCCTCGCGCAAAGCTTTTTCAGCGTTCAGCACGTACTCCATGCTCGGGTCATCGAAGTGTTCGAACCGGATCGCCTCAGAACTCTCCAGCCTGATGGTCTGATCCGCTTGCGGTATTCCGGCGCAGACCCGCACGGACGCACCAGTTTCCAGCGCCAGCCGCACATAAAAGACTGGTAAATCTGCCGGGCGTCCAAAGAATTTCGGGCGATACTTGGTTTGCTCTTCGCCATCCACCGGGCGGTCCAGCCCAGTTACCAGGCATCCACCCGAGCGCAGCAGTTGTTTGGCTTCGCGGTAGGTTCTGAAATCAATTGGTCTTACAGTCATTCCGCTGGATTCACGCAGCTCGTTCTGAGCTTTGTAAGCATTGTTGGGGTTGGGGTATGACAGTACGCAGGGCTTGGTGCCCAACCTGGCAAAGAGCATTCCAAACAAATCAAAATTGCCCAGATGAGGCCCGAGAATAATGGTGCCCCGTTTTTCCTCAACAATTTCGTGCACCGTTTCTTCCATCTGAGGCGCAAGCCTCACCCGGTCCTTCCCCAGATCAGGATGTTGATAATAGTAAAAATATTCAAATAATGAGACCGCCACCCAGCGGATGACTTCATCAGCCCGCTTGCGCAGGGCTTCCCCTTCAAGGGCGCCCCCAGACGCAACCCATTGGTTAGCCATGATGGCGCGAACCATAGGTTGATCGTCGCCACGCGCTATATACCCGCCAGCCCAGCCGGCCAGCTTGCGCCCAGCGTTCAGTGGAAGCAGCCGGCCAGCCAATAAGCCAACGCGGACTGCTCCAGAATCCTGAATGAATCCTTTAATGCCCATGATTAACTGTTAATTCTACCTTAATCCCACGATTTTTCTGCGGTCACCCGGGCTGGCGTGAAGGCTCAGGGTTGGATGGGCTTAAGGCGGCGCTGCTTCAGCGCCAGGGCAATGACATATGCCGCTGCCATTAACAAGATGATCACCGCACCAGAAGGCAGATTGAGCGCGTAGGAGGCGACCAACCCGGCAGTGGTAAATAAGACGCCCAGCACCACCGCTGCCAGCATAATCTGTCGCATGTCTTTGAAAAACAGGTTGGCTATCGCCGGTGGTAGCGAGAGAATTGCAATGACCATGATCAGTCCAACCACCCGCATGGAAATCACCACGGTCAGCCCGATCAAAGTGATCATCCCCAGGTAGAGCACATCGACTGGCAAATTGCGCACGGTGGTAAAGGTCTCATCGAATGAGAGCGCCAAAAGCTGCCGATAAAGCAAAGTAACGAACAAAAGCGCAGCCACACTGATCAGCAGCATCAGGAGCAGGTCAAGCTGAGAAACCGCCAGGATGCTCCCAAAGAGGTAACTCATCAGGTCAGCCTTATAGCCCGGGCTCAGGCTGATAAAGATGATCCCGAGCGCCATACCGATCGACCACATCACCCCAATCAGAGTGTCTGAGCGCGCTTTCGATTTGCGCTGAACCCAACCCATGGCCAGGGAGGAAGCGACACTAAAAAGCACAGCCCCCAGGGTGGGATCCATGCCGAGAAAGTAAGCCAGGCCCACCCCGCCGTAGGCGGCGTGGGCAATCCCGCCACTGATGGAAACGATCCGGTTCAAGACGACCAGTGTACCAATCAGTCCACTTGAGATACTGACAAGCAGCCCGGCATAAAGCGCATTGCGCATAAATTCATACGAAAACAAACCGCTCAGGTACTCAATCACGGCCGCCCTCCTCATTCTGCGGAGGCAGCACCCGGTGAGGAAGCCCATGCGCAATCATGTCCACGGGGCACTCATATCCGGCAGCCAACATGTCTGCGCTGATCAGTTTCTCCCGCTGGTACATCAGCCGGCGGTTGATAAAACCAATGGTTTTTACATAGGTGGATATGGCCGTCAGGTCATGTGAAATCAGCACAATGGTAATCCTTTGATTAAGTTTCGCCAGCAGCTCATAAAGCTTTTGACTGGTCTGCGAGTCTACGCTTGCCGTTGGCTCATCCAACAGCAAAATTTGTGGTTCAGTGGCCAGCGCCCGGGCGATAAAAACACGCTGGCGCTGCCCTCCAGAAAGTTCGTTGACCGACCGGTTGGCCAAATCCAAAACACCGGTCTGCTGCATGCTGGTCTCGATGACCTGTTTATCGTATGGCGTGAGCTTCAGGTTTCCCCAAAAGCCCGGTTTTAACCGGCCCATTGCCACTACGGACTGTACGCTGATGGGAAAATCGCGATCCTCCATCTGGATCTGAGGCACATAGCCAATGTACTGGCGACCCTGACTGGGCGGCAGCCCCAAAACCCGTACCTGACCGCTGGTCGGCTTCAACAGGCCCAGGATGACTTTGATCAGCGTGGTTTTGCCTCCGCCATTTGGGCCGATCAGACCGATGTAATCACGTGGGAACACCTCGAAGTTGATATCTTCGAGCACACTGTCGCGTTCATAGCTGGCCCAAACATTTCTCAGGTCAATAACCGGCTGCCCTGCTTCGGTGGCAAACAAAGCGCCTTCGTTCATTTCAAAGCTCCTGCCAAAGCTTCAGCGATCGCCATCATGCCCTCTGGCCAATTTTCGGGCATGGGGTCGAGTGACACAAGTTCAAGGCCCAACTGTTCGGCGATGGCATGTGCCTGGCGCGTATCGGTGCGCGTCTGAACAAACAAGGCTGTCACCTGGTACTGCCGTGCTAAATCCAGCAAAATAGCCATCTGTTCCGGCCCGGGCTCTTGCCCGCCCGCTTCCAAAGCGAGCATGGTCAGCCCGTACTCATCGGCAAAGTAGCCCAAGGCTGGATGCACAATCATGAAGTGGTCGCGAGAGATGCCAGCCAGCACCGCACTGACTTCGGCATCCGTCTGGTCAATTTCCGCGAGCAAGGCCTCGAGGTTCGCCTGGTAGTCAGCTGCATGCTCCGGGTCGGCTTCTGCCAGCGCTGCAGCCATATTGGCCGCCACTTGCTTCATCCGCTCGGGTGAAAGCCAGATATGAGGGTCTGCCCCGCCGTGCTCGTCTTCGTGATCCGGCTCGGTCACTTCGCTGGTCTCATAAAATTCAGGCAGCGGAAGGCGTTCAATTCCTGCAGCGCTATCCACCACCCGCATCCGACTATTGGCGTTGGTAAAGCGGGGCAGCCAGGCCTCCTCAAATTCGACCCCAATGGTCATGTACAGGTCCGATTCTGCCATTGCTGCCATTTGAGCGGGTTGGGGTTCATAAGTGTGCGGGTCATCAGCAGGGGTCATCATGGCCTGTACCGACACCCATTCGCCGCCCAGGCGATTCACAAGCCAGGCCTGCGGAGGAATACTGACGGTAACCTGAAGCGTGCTGGCGCTTTGCGGTGTGGCAGCGGGTGTGCAAGCAGCCAGCAAGGCGATCATGGTGAGGATTAAACCCAGACTCTTGAAGTTCTTCATTGCACTTCTCCTTCAGCCTGACATTCCGGGCACAAGCCAAAAAGCTGCAATAAATGGCTAGAAACCTTAAAGCCAGTAAGCCGTTCCACGCGAGCCTCCAGCGTTGTCAGGTCTTCTGAACCGGAAAATTCGACACTGCGATGGCAATGCTCACAGAGGATGCGGTGATGATGCCCAAGGCTGGTCGGCACAAACCCGACGGTGCCGTTCCCGTCAAAAACCGAAGTGACAACGCCTAGTCCGGTTAAAAGTTCTAACGTTCGATAGATGCTCACCAGGCCAACATGCGAATGTTGCTGCCTCAAGGTTTGGTAAATATCTTGATGGGTCAACGGCTTTTCTGCCGCCTCCAGGGTCGCCATCACCTGCTTGCGCGGCTCAGACAGTCGGTACCCATTGTTTGTCAATTTTTGTTGCCAGTTCATCATTCTCCTAATTGAAAATTATTTTCAATAAATTTTACAAAAGGCCCGGCGGGCTGTCAAACAAAAGTCTATACCGCACGCCGATCGCAGCAAAGGTGCCAGCTGAAAAGAATGCAACGCTGCGTATAACCGGCTGGGATGGACACAGCACAGTCTGTTATAATCCTGCAGCCTGAGACCAAAGAATCCTGCAGGCTTTTATTTGGAGAAAAATGGAAGAAAATGAATTGTCCGCTGTACAATCCGATGCCGTTGTTCAAATTGCTTACAATCTGACCATCGATGGCGAGGAGTTAGAATCTGACGTGCTCGAGTACCTGCACGGCTTTGGCAATATTATCCCTGGCCTCGAAGAGGCTCTGACCGGCATGAAAATCGGCGAAAGCAAGGATGTTCACATCGAAGCCGCAAAGGCTTATGGCGATTACGATAACGAAATGGTTCTCGGGGTTTCCCGTGAGTCTTTCCCTCCCGATTTTGAAATTCGCCTGGGCGAACCGATGCGATTGCGTGATGCAGAGGGTCATGTTTTTCAAGGCGTGGCAACCGCCCTCAGCGAAGACACGGTTGAATTGGACCTGAACCACCCGCTGGCAGGTAAAGACCTGGATTTCAGCGTGACTGTACTGGCCCTGCGGCCCGCCTCCGATGAAGAGCTGGAACACGGTCACATTCATTCCGGCTGCGAAAGCTGCTCTGGCGGCGAAGATTGCGCTGGCGGTGAATGTTCAGACGGCTGTTGCCAGTAAGCATATCCGTTTAAGAAACAAAGCCGCGGGCCAACCCGCGGCTTTGTTGTTGTAGAGTAGCAATTAACCTTGCCCGACCAATTCGGCGATGCGCACCACCACTTCGCTGGCCTTATTCAGCCCTTTGACAGAAAGGTACTCAAAACGGCCGTGGTAGTTACCGCCACCAGTAAACAGGTTGGGCGTCGGCAGCCCCATATATGAAAGTCGGCTGCCATCCGTGCCACCGCGCACCGGGATCTCTCTGGGCTCGATGCCCAAATCGCGGTAAGCCTTCCGGGCAGCATCCAACACCTCGGGGTGGGGTTCGATCATCTTGCGCATGTTGTAATACTGGTCTCTGATTTCAACGGAGACAGTAGCGCTGCCAAAGCGCTTATTGAGGAAATCTGCCGCGTCACGCATGGCCTCTTTTTTCTTCTCAAACAGCGCTTCGTCATGGTCGCGAATGATGTAATTGAGTGCGGCATTTTCAACGTCTCCGCTCATCTCAAACAGGTGGATGAAGCCCTCGCGCCCGGCGGTGTTTTCCGGCTTTTCAAAAGGCGGCAGCAGCTGATGGAATTCCAAGGCAATTTGGGCCGCGTTAATCATGGTACCTTTGGCGCTGCCGGGGTGAACACTGCGCCCTGAAACCCGCACCCGCGCTTCGGCCGCATTAAAATTTTCGTATTCCAATTCACCCAGCTCTCCGCCATCAACGGTGAAGGCAAAATCGGCGCCGAAGGCCGGCACGTCGAAATGATCCACACCTGCGCCAACTTCTTCGTCAGGTGTAAACGCCACCCGGATTTTCCCATGGCGAATTTCAGGGTGCGCTTTCAGCTGGGCCATCGCGCTCATGATGGCAGCGACGCCAGCTTTGTCATCAGCGCCAAGCAAAGTGGTGCCGTCAGTGACCACCAGATCATCACCCCGCAGAGCCGCAATCTGCGGGAATTCGCGCGGAGAAAGCACGATGTTTTTCTCTTTATTTAAAATGATATCGCCTCCGTCATAGGCGGTCACCACGCGCGGCTGCACATTTTCTCCGCTGGCATCTGGGCTGGTATCCATATGGGCCAAAAAGCCCACCACAGGCACCGATTTTTCAGTGTTTGCGGGAAGCGTAGCGGTAACATAGCCAAATTGATCCAGCTTTACATCTTCCAGGCCAATTTCCTGCAATTCTTCCACCAAAACTTTCGCCAGGTCAAACTGCCGTTCTGTACTGGGGTAGCTGGTTGAATCGCGGGCGGATTGGGTATTAATTTTGACGTATTTCAAAAACCGACTCAGAGCATCTGACATTTCATTCCTCCGACATTGCACTTTTTTTGATTTTATCATTGCCGCAAAGCGCGCACCAATTTTCAGCATCTATGCATCCTTTGGCGAGGCAGATCGGATGTTTAGGCGTTAAAATCAAAGCAGGAATCAACATGATGAAAACCAAAAATCGCCCTCAAACTCAGGTAGGTGCGCTGGCCTTTCTGCTCCTGCTGCTGGTGGCCTGGTCCATCCACCGGGATCAGTCCCCTTCAGCCGTGCCGGCCAGCTTGGGCCGCCAGGCGGGCTACGAGCTGATCGCGCGTTACCCACACGACCCCAAAGCCTACACCCAAGGGCTGGTTTTCTGGCAAGGGAATCTTTACGAAAGCGCAGGTCTATATGGGGAATCCAGCCTGAGGCAGGTGGAACTGGCCAGCGGCCGTGTGCTCCGCCATATTCCGTTGGATGAGCAGTATTTTGGCGAAGGGCTGGCGGCCTGGGGTCAAAAGCTCTACCAGCTGACCTGGCGCGAGAATACCGGCCTTATCTACAGCCTGCCCGGGCTCGAAGCAGCTGGCAGCTTCAGCTACCCCACAGAAGGCTGGGGGCTGACCAGCGATGGCACTGAGCTGATCTTGTCAGACGGCAGCGACCAGCTGACCTTCCTTGACCCACTCAGCCTTGTGGCCACCCGCTCGCTCTCGGTCACTTTGGATGGGCAGCCCCTCCGCAATTTGAATGAACTTGAGTACATTCACGGGAATGTTTACGCAAATATTTACCTGACCAACATGGTGGCGCGCATTGACCCACATAGCGGAGCGGTACTTTCCATGATCGATCTCAGCGGGCTGATGCCGGCTGAAAATGCCCAGGTGCCCGGTGAAGTATTGAACGGCATTGCTTACGACCCGCAGCAAGACCGTCTTTTTGTGACCGGCAAACACTGGGCCTGGCTTTATGAAATCCGGCTGAAGGAAGCCAACGTTCAGGATCAGGCCGGCAGCACCTGGTAGCGCAAAGCTTCGAGCCGGGCTGTCATTAACTCGGGCAGCGCATCCAGCAGGTAATACGGGCCGACCCCTTCCTGGGCAAATGAAGCGCTTACCTGCCCACACAGCACACCTTCAAGCGGGTCGTAATCCTTGCGATAGTTAAGCAAAAAACCACCATCAAAAGCCGGCAGAGCCCCGGCCGGGCAGACCAGGCGGGCGGGATAAGCAGGCACGATTTGCCGGCTCTGATTGGCGCGGTCGTACAGCCAGGCTGAGCCATCTGGACGGTTGACCACGACATACTCCGGGCCGTAAGCGCTAAGCTCCCCGGCGATATCCCAAATATCCACACTGCGGCCCTGGAAGAGCTTAAGCGCCTGAGTTTCGGTCACAAAAAAGGCCGTCAGATCGGCCAGCAGAGCGCCCATCTCCTGCCAGAAGCCCGGGTCCATATAACAATCTGACGCACGCAGCGTCAGCGTAGACGTCATGCCGGCCTTAAGCACCGAGATAAGCGTTTTATGCGACACGAAATCCAGCGCACAAAGATGCGCAGCCGGCGTCTCCATGAAAGATTTGGGAATGTCCATCACCCGCAGGGAGTCTGCAGACGGAGTGGTCTTGCTGCAGAAACGGCGCGGCGCCGGGTCATAACCCAACAGGTCCGGCGGAAATTCCAGAGCGCGCTCGGCGAAAAAAGGCAGCGGGTTTTCATAGGAGAGTGTCAGCGGATCACGGTAGGCAGCAAAAAAACGGTCATCAAACGGTTCTTCTGCCGTCCGGATAGCGCCAAGGTCAAAGCCCAACTCCGCCAGCCTTTCCAGCCATTGTAGCGGAAAGCTGCGGTTGACCCGCGCCACCAAATTGGCCCGGCCGCCCCAAGCCGCCAGCGCTGCGGCGCTGTAAGCGAGGCTGCCGCCCAATTGATTGAGGCGCGGGGGGTGGCTGAAAGGCAGCAGGTATTCACGCTGAAGCCTGCCAGCCAGCAGGGCATTCACAGGCTGATCCGCTGAAGGCAGTGCCATTTACGGTTGATCCGGTTCAGACAGAGTCATTTCCAGCAGATGTTTATGGTAGTAATCCATATTCGCTGGCGCGGGTGGATATTCCAGCTGCATGCTTTGAAGCGTGTCGCGCAAGATCACGGCAATAAGCCAGTTGCGGTACCATTTTTTGTTGGCAGGGATCACGTACCATGGAGCCCACTCTGTGCTGGTTTTGTTGAGCACGTCTTCATAGGCCTGCTGATATTGCTCCCAAAACTTGCGCTCATCCAGATCACCCGGGTTAAATTTCCAGTTCTTGGTGGGGTCTTCCACTCGCGCCAGGAAGCGCTGGGCCTGTTCCTTCAAATCGATATGCAGGAAGAATTTCAGAATGGTCGTGCCCTCATCAGACAGCATCCGTTCAAAATCGTTGATATGTTGGTAGCGCCGGCTCCAGACATCCTCGGGGACCAGGCTGTGAACGCGCACGACCAGCACATCTTCGTAGTGCGAGCGGTTGAAGATGACAATCTCCCCGCGGGCTGGCGTTTGGGAATGCACCCGCCACAAATAGTCGTGCGAAAGCTCAAGCGGGGTCGGCGTTTTGAAGGACGCCACCTTGACCCCCTGTGGGTTTACGCCTTCAAAAACGGAGCGAATGGTGCCGTCTTTACCGCCGGTATCCATTGCCTGCAAGATGACCAAAAGTTTATGCTTGCCTTCAGCGTACAGCTTCTCTTGAAGCGCTTCAATGTCTTCATTAATTTTAAGCAAGGCGGTTTTGCCTTCCGATTTATCGCCTTCAAACAGACTGGAATCATCAGGGTCAAAATCTGACAGGCTGATTTTGCCTTTGGTGGGGACGCGGTATTTTTCCTGTTTCATTGGAGGGCCTCCTTCGGTCGGGGTTGGCATAATTATATAACCGAAAGGCAGCCGGGCTGGCGCTGCCAGCACACCCAAAACAAAAACGACCGCCTTTTATAACAGGCGGTCGTTCCAGCCATTACAGCGGCTGATTTACTTTTTCTGGTCAATTACCTGGCTCGGCGTTTTGTGAGCCACTTCAATTTTCTTCGGCTGCGCTTCGGGTTTCTTGGGCAGGTGAACCGTCAAAACACCATTTTCGGTTTCTGCCGAGATGGCATTGGCATCCACCAGGCCGGGCATCGAAATGCTGCGGTAGAAGTAACCATAGCCCCGTTCACGCACGTGATATTTGCCTTGTTCTTCGTCCTTGTTTTCCTCTTCAACTTCGCCCTTGATTGAAAGGGTATTGTTATCGTAGGTAATCTCAATTTTGGACGGATCAAAGCCGGCCACGCTGGCCTTCACCAGATACTCTTTGTCATTCTCGATCACGTCGAGCGGGAAGCCTGAAGGCAGGGTCTCCCCTTCAAAATTCAAGAAACGATTGAGCGCCTTCTCGAGGCCATATGCCTCACGCCAGTAAGGATCGCGACGAATCATGTATGCCATAGCAACCTCCTTTTGTTGTTTCTGATTTACGCCTACACTATAGATTGCCAATGTCAGAGAAAGGTCAAAAAATCATAATCATTTTATAAGACCTGGCCGACATTTCCGCCCTCCGCGCAGCCAACATCGACAAGTGGTTTGACTTTTGTTTCGGCATCATGCTATACTATGCCGCGATGCCTGCCTATTGGCATTGTTGGAACTCAGTGAAATAAAGCATTTTTTGTTTTTGAACGCTCGCAGTATTCCCCAATCGGCAGAGCCGGGTGTGGGGATTTTTAATTTCCAAACCCCTGAATTGAATATTTTGCCAGCCTGATGCTGGTTAGTTAATTAAAAGGATAGCTATGAAGAATAAAACATTGAAAATCATCCCACTGGGAGGTCTGGGCGAGGTCGGCAAAAACATGACCGTCTATGAATATGACAACCAGATCCTCATCGTGGACGCGGGTATGATGTTCCCCGATAACGATATGATCGGAATCGACTACATCATCCCGGACTTTGAATATGTACGCAAGAACGCCAGCAAAGTTGCCGGCATCGTCATCACCCATGGTCACGAAGACCACACAGGCGCCATCAGCCATCTATTGGCCGATGTGGACGCACCTGTTTATGCCACCCCGCTGACCCTCGGGCTGATTGAAGCCAAACTTAACCGGCGCGGCTTCACGAGAAACCCACGCCTGGTCACGGTGCATGCCGGCGAGACGGTGCAGATCGGCCCGTTTAAGGTGGATTTTTTCCACGTCTGCCATTCCGTCCCCGACGGCGTGGGGTTAGGCATTGATACCCCTGCTGGCCTGGTAGTGCACACCGGCGACTATAAGTTGGACCATACGCCAGTGGACAACTGGCCGACCGACTATGCCAAGCTGGCGGACTTTGCCAAAAGGGGTGTACTGGCCCTGCTGGCCGATTCAACCAATGCGGAGCGCCCGGGTTGGACCCCTTCTGAGAAGGTGATTGGACCGGCGCTGGAGAAAGCCTTCCAACAAGCCCATGGACGCATCATTGTGGCAACTTTTGCCTCCCTCATCTCGCGCATGCAACAGGTCGTGGATGTGGCCGCCAAGTTTGACCGCAAGGTGGCCTTCGTCGGCCTCAGCATGACCGAAAACGTGCGCATCGCCAAAGAATTGGGATACATCAATTTTGACGAAAGCTTGATCGTCTCACTCGACACTGCCCTGACCATGCCCGACAGCAAAGTCGTGCTCCTGGTCACCGGTTCACAGGGTGAACCCACTTCGATCTTGGGCCGGCTGGCCAATGGGACCAACAAACGTTTTGATATTAAAGCGGGTGATACGGTCATCCTTTCTTCACATCCCATTCCGGGTAATGAAGAGATGGTATATCATGCCATCAACCGCCTGATGGAACAGGATGCTGAAGTAGTATACGAAGCGATCGCACCGGTGCATGTTTCCGGGCACGCCAGCCAGGAAGAAATGAAACTGCTGCTGCATCTCACCCGTCCGCGCTATCTAATCCCAGTTCACGGTGAAATCCGCATGCTCAAACAGCACAAGCAGCTTGGCATTTCCTTGGGGATGGAACCGGAACAGATTGCGCTGGTGGAGAACGGCCGGGTAATTGAATTTACTCACGGTGAGATGAAAATCGGCGAGCGGATCCCGGGTGGATATGTTTTCGTTGACGGCAACGGCGTGGGGAGCGTGGACCGGTCGACCATGCGCGAACGGGAAGTACTCAGTCAAGATGGCTTGGTGCTGCTCAATGTCGAACTTAATCATAATAATAGCGGTTTCAAAGATCTTGAAATCATCAGCCGGGGGTTCATGACTCCTGAAGAATCATCTGATCTCTTTGCGGAAATGCGCCGGCGCATTCAGAAGTTGAGCGATCGTCCCGGACCTACGCTGCAGCAGGATGTGCAAAACCTGGCACGCTCGCTGATCTACGATGAGACCAAGCGCAAACCGGTGGTATTCGCCACGATTACGCGCAATTAGAAACGCGTTAATGATCAACTCAGACAGCCTCCGACCTTGGAGGCTGT
>DAOUFF010000004.1:0-3432 GCA_034430195.1 Anaerolineaceae bacterium
TCTTGACTGCGAGACGGTCTTTTTGACCCAGTGACAACCGATCTGCCGTGTCTCTTTGTTCCTATTTCATCATACTAATGACAAGTTGTGTCATCGCGAGGTACGAAGCGATCTCGGTTGTCCGGGGCTGGCGGACAGCGAAAAGAGAGATTGCCGCGCTGCGCTCGCAACCCCCAAAGGGGGCTTTGACAGAACGTTCGGCGCAGGCTCGCATTGACAAGATACAAGCAAGTTCGCCGCTCTACCCCGCATCTACAGCTATAATTACCTGGTGGGAGTTTCCCTCCCGCAGACAACCGACCGGAAAGAGATCCGCATGCCCGATTCACTGCAACTGACCGTCAATGGGGTCCCCTACACCTTGCCCCTCATCCCCAAAGAAAAACTGAGCGACCTTTTGCGCCAACGCCTGCACCTGACCGGCACCAAAGTGGGCTGCGGAGAGGGCCAGTGTGGCACCTGCACCGTCCTGGTGGATGGTCAGCCGGTTAAAAGCTGCCTGACCCAGGCTTCTGCGCTGCAAGGCAAAAGCATTCTGACGATCGAAGGCTTGCGCGCCCTCCGCCCGGCCCATCAGCAAGATTCGCGCGAAGATCTGCGGGCCTTGCACCCGCTGCAGGAAGCTTTCATCACCCACGGTGCATTGCAGTGCGGCTTCTGCACCCCCGGGCAACTGATGCGCGCTTACGCCCTTTTGCATGAAAACCCCGACCCCTCCATGGCCGAAATCCGGGCCGCACTGGATGACGTGCTCTGCCGCTGCGGCAGCTACGAAGCCATTTGCAGCGCGGTGCTGGCGGCTGCGCAGAGCCTGCGCGATGGCACTCCGGTTGCGCCGCGTGATGTGCCGCTCGGCAGTCAAGACCTGACCTTTATCGGCCGGCCCTTCCCCCGCCCAGACGCGGTGGCCAAGGTGACCGGGCGGGCCATCTTCACCGACGATCTGGCCTTTGAAGGAATGCTCTTCGCCCGCGTCTTGCGGGCCGGCCTGCCCTCCGCCATCTTGACCGGGCTGGATGTTTCTGCCGCCGCCATAGCCCCAGGCGTGCGCGCCGTGCTGACCGCCTCAGACCTGAAAGCAGCCCGCTTCCACGGGATTTACGTCGAAGATTGGCCGATTTTGGTCGGTTTTGGGGAACGGGTGCGCTACGTGGGTGACGCGCTGGCAATCGTCGCGGCCGAAACCCAAGCCCAAGCCGACGCGGCCCTCGGGCTGATGCATCCCACTTTTGAAACCCGGCCGGTGATCTCCAACCCGCACCAGGCGCTAGCCGAAGGGGCGGAAGTGCTGCATGAGGGCGGCAACTTGCTCAAACACATCCAGGTGCGCAAAGGCGACGCCGCTGAGGGCTTTGCCCAGGCTGACCTGATCTTGGAACATACCTTCAGCACCCCCGCCACCGATCATTTCTTTATGGAACCAGAGTGCACAATTGCCGTCCCACGCGAAGATGGCGGGATGGACATCTACGTGGGCTCGCAGATCCCCTATGCAGACCGTCGGCAGGTGGCTGCGGCCCTAGGCTGGCCGGAAGAACGCGTGCGGGTGCGCGGGCAAAAAACGGGCGGCGGCTTTGGCGGCAAAGAAGACATCGCCGGCCAGATCCATGCCGCGCTGCTGGCGGAAGCCTGCGGCAGGCCGGTCAAACTGCTCTATACCCGCCGCGAGAGCCTGCTCTGCCACCCCAAACGGCATGCCACTCAAATCCGGGTGAAACTGGGGGCGCGCAAAGACGGCACCCTGACTGCCGCCGAGACAGAGCTTTACGGCGATACCGGCGCCTATGCGTCTTTGGGTGTGGTGGTGATGACCCGTGCCACAACGCACTCCGCCGGGCCCTATCAGGTGCCGGCCGTGCGCTCCGACTGCTACGCCATGTATACCAATAACCCACCGGCTGGCGCGTTCCGCGGCTTTGGTGTGCTGCAGAGCGCCTTCGCCATCGAAAGCGCCATGGACATGTTGGCCGAAAAGCTGGGGATAGATCCGCTGGCGCTGCGCCTGCAAAACGCCCTGCAGGTAGGCACGCGTACCAATACCGGCCAGCTTTTGGAAGAAAGCGTGGGCCTGAGCGACTGTCTGCGGGCCATCGCGCGCTATTGGCAGGAGAATGGCGAAGACCAGCCTTTTGTGCCCAAACGCGAAACCCGCGCTGGCAAGCCTGTGCTCACCTGCTGGGGGCTGGCGGCCGCTTTTAAAAATACCGGCCTGGGCTCCGGTTCGGATGACTCAAGCGGAGCGACCGTCTCATTGCTGCCCAACGGGCGACTGCAGGTCAAAACCGCTGCCTCCGAAGTTGGCCAGGGTCTGGTGACGGCGATGCAGCTGATTGCAGCCGAGGTGCTGCGCATCCCGCCGGAGAATATCAATGTCTATGTGATGGATACAGCCCTGACCCCCGACGCCGGGCCGACCACGGCCAGCCGCCAGACTTATGTCACTGGCAATGCCGTCAAAGAGGCAGCCCTCGGCTTGCGGGCGCGGGTGGTAGAGGCATTGGCGCAAGCTTATGCCAGCGCAGCGGATGAGATAACGCTGGATGCCCAAGGCGCACACATTGGCGCCGAGCACTCTTCCTGGCACGCCATCTACCAGCTGCTCTCCCAGAGCGCGGATGGCGCCAGCTTCGAAACCCGCTACACCGCCCCCCAGACTCACACCCTGGAGGAAGGCGGCAATATTCATTTCGTCTACAGCTTTGCCGCCCAGGCGGTTAAAATCGCTGTGGACTTGCAGAGTGGGGCGGTGCAGGTGGAACAGGTGCTCAGCGCCAACGATGCCGGCCGGATCATTAACCCACTCGGCTTTCAGGGGCAGGTGGAAGGTGGCGTGGTGATGGGGCTGGGCCACGCCTTGATGGAAGAATTTGTGGTAGAAAATGGCCTGGTCCGCAGCGATCGGGCAGCACGCTACCCTATCCCGCGCATGAGCGACTCGGCACCCGTCCAGCCTTTCGTGGTCGAAGCTGTGGTGGAGAGCGGCCCGTTTGGCGCCAAGGGCACTGGCGAGATCGTCAGCATTCCGACCGCGCCTGCCATTGCCAATGCCATCTATCACGCGCTGGGCTTCCGTGCCGATAGCCTGCCGGTGCGCGCTGCCCAAATTAAAGCCTGGCTGGACGGACACCCCCAGCTGCGCGCCTGAAGCAGCTGTTAGGCTACCTTCAGCCCCAGAGCGGCCTCGCTGTGCTGGACCCGCAGCTGGCCCTGGAAAGGCGAGATCACTTCGTTCCTCGCGATGACATCTTTTATCTGTCATTGCGAGCGCAGCGTGGCAATCTCACCCATCTTGTCATTGCGAGCGAAGCGCGGCAATCTCTCTTTTCTCTGTCCGCCAGCTCTGGAAAGGCGAGATCGCTTCGTTCCTCGCGATGACATCTTTCATCTGTCATTGCGAGCGTAGCGCGGCAATCTCTCTTTTATCTGTTCGCC
>DAOUFF010000005.1:0-10121 GCA_034430195.1 Anaerolineaceae bacterium
GAATCAAGGTTAAACTAAAAGGACTGAGCCCTGTGGCTTACAGAACTCAGTCCAATTCCTTTACTTAATTTCCGTCCAACAAACGGGGTGCACTACAACGAGCGGCTTTTTGAGGGGGGGCGAAATTAATTCTTCACCTCAATTTGAACTCCCAGCGACCACTCGCTGTTAGGCCCGTAGCCAAAGCGTGCGCCGCCTGGTTCAATGACCATCCAATAGGAGTAGTAAGTCCCTTCTGTTTGGGGGGCTACCATATCAATGGAAATATCCACAGTGTCACCTGGCAAAACATCACGGGAAATGTCGCCGCGTTTGTTCGTGCCCAAGGCGTCGCCGCCGATTAAGGTGATATCAAAATCGGCTGTCCATTTGCAGGTTCCGCTATTTCTGACCCGCCAGGTCTTGGTGAATTTTGCTCCCGATTTGAAGACAGTTCCCGGTGGCACATTAATATCACCGAGGAATTCCATCTGCAGACACTTGGTGCCAGTGTTGACTGGTGCGGTTGTTGGGGTGGCGGGGGTGCCTGTGGCCACAATGGCGGTGGGAGCCGGCTGAGTGGCGGTGGGCAGCGGGGTGGCGGTGGGCAGCGGGGTGGCGGTGGGCTTGCTCAGCTCAGTCACCTGTGCAATCAGCGTCTCGACCGCGTTTTGGGTGGCACGCGCCTGCTGTGTTGCAGCCACCTGTTGGGCGATTTCTTCCGCCGATGGCGTCGGCGGAACGCTTGGCTGACAGGCGGTGACGATCAAAACTGCCGTCAGGGCTGCCGCCAACAAGAAGTTCCTTTTAGTGCGAAGGGTCTTTTTCATCTTCCAAATCTCCTGAAAAGTTCTTTTGTTAATTCGACGGGACTTGCCCGTAACTTTTTCATTCTATCACTATTCCAAAACCCCTCAGGCGCTTACCCTCGGGGCTGGTTTTCAAAAAAAGAGCCGCCCGGGTGAGCGGCTCAGACAAGCCAGGTTATGTACTATTTGTCAGCCAAAACCGCCAGCCCAGGAAGTTCCAGGCCTTCCAACATTTCCAGGGAGGCGCCGCCGCCGGTGGAGATATGAGTGATTTTGTCGCTCAACCCCGATTGATTAATGGCAGCTACCGAATCGCCGCCGCCGATCACGCTGATGGCCTTGCTGTCGGCCACTTCCTTTGCCACAGCAAAGGTTCCTTCAGCAAAGCGCGGGAATTCAAATACGCCCATCGGGCCATTCCAGACGATCGTGCCGGCGTTGGCAATTTCTCTGCCAAACAGCCTGACGGTCTCGGGCCCGATGTCTAACACGCGCCAGCCCGCTGGCACATTGCCGACCGGAATGGTCTTTTTCTCAGCTTCGGCGTCAAAGGCGTTGGCAATTACCATGTCGACGGGCAATACCAATTTGCCGGATGATTTTTCCAGTAAGGCTTTGGCCGTCTCCAGCGCTTCTGCTTCAACCAAAGAATCCGCCATCTCGTATCCCTGGGATTTCAAAAATGTATTTGCCATCCCCCCGCCAATCAGGATTTTGTCAGCTTTCTTGAGCAGGTTTTCAATGACGCCAATTTTGTCACTGACTTTGGCGCCACCCAGGATGGCTACAAACGGCCGAACGGGATTGTCAATGGCATTGCCCAGGTATCTGATTTCTTTTTCCATCAAGAAGCCAGCCGCACCCGGCAGGAATTCAGCCACGCCGGCAGTGGAAGAATGCGCCCGGTGAGCGGTGCCGAAGGCATCATTGACGTACAAATCTGCCAATGAGGCCAGGTCACGCGACATTGCCGGGTCATTTTTTGACTCTTCCGGGTAGAAGCGCGTATTTTCCAGCACGAGTACTTCACCTGGTTTCAGTGCAGCGGCAGCCTGTTGGGCAATCGGCCCGCGGCAGTCTTCTGCAAACTTTACTGGAGCGGTAATCAACGTTGCAAGGTGGTCAGCGACCGGCTTCAAGCTAAAGGCCGGGTCGGGCTGATCCTTGGGGCGGCCCAGGTGCGAAACAAGAATCACCGCAGCTCCGTGGTCCAGCAAATAATTAATGGTTGGCAGGGCCGCTGTAATGCGGGTGTCATCCTTGACTTTGCCGTCTTTGAGCGGCACGTTAAAATCGACGCGGACTAAAACTTTTTTGCCCTGAACGTCCAGATCTGTCACCATCTTTTTATTGAACATCACAGCTCCTTTCATAAAAAGTGCGCCATACTGCCGCTTGGCGACAGCATCGCGCACGATCAAAAGTTGGTTTTACTCCGCCTGTTTAGAGCTTGGAGGCAACCAGTTTGGCCAGATCAGCAGTGCGGGATGAATATCCCCATTCGTTGTCGTACCAGGTGACCACATTGATCAGGTTGCCGCCCATCACCATGTTGTAAGCCAGGTCAACAATTGAGGAGCGCGAATCGCCTTTGAAGTCGGTGGAGACCAGAGGTTGGTCGTATTCGCCGGTGGTAACGCCCAAAATGCCCTTGAGTGCGCCTTGGGAGGCTTCGACAAACGCGGCATTCAGCTCTTCTTTGGTGGTTGGCTTTTCGATGGTTGCGACAAAATCCACCACCGAGACGGTTGGGGTCGGCACGCGCAGTGAATAGCCGTCAAATTTACCCTTCAATTCAGGGATGACCAACGCGACGGCTTTGGCAGCGCCCGTGGTCGTCGGAATGATGTTCAAGCCGGCGGAACGTGAGCGGCGCATTTCCTTCTTGTGGCCCTGATCCAGGATGACCTGGTCATTGGTGTAAGAATGAATGGTGGTCATGACTGCGTTCAAAATATGGAACCGGTCGTTGACAATTTTTGCGGCCGGGGCCAGGCAGTTCGTCGTGCAGGAGGCGTTGGAAATAATGTGATGGGTGGCATTGTCATACTTGTCTTCGTTCACACCCAAAACGATGGTGATATCTTCACCTTTGGCCGGGGCTGAAATGATCACTTTCTTGGCACCAGCACGGAGAATGTGGGCGTCGGCCCCAATCTTGCCGTTTTCGGAACGGGCATTGGTAAAGATGCCGGTCGATTCAATCACGATATCCACGCCAAGATCTTTCCATGGCAGGTTGCCCGGGTCTTTTTCCGCTAAAATTTTGATGGGTTTGCCATCGATCACCAAGCTGCCATCTTCACCGACTTTGACTTCACCCGGAAACTGGCCGTAAGTCGAATCGTACTTGAACAGGTGGGCATTGGTTTGGGCATCAAACAGATCGTTGATGGCCACGACTTCTAACTCGCCGCCAGAGCGTTCGATGATGGCTTTCAATACCTGACGCCCGATGCGTCCAAAACCATTAATTGCTACTTTTTTTGACATTTTTCCTCCGATTTTCTCGTTACGCATTCCAATACCTCGCTCAGCTGAGCGGGGATGATTAACAAATTGATCTTCGTTATTATAGCTTAATTCGCCTTGAAACTTGAAGAAAGCTTATCCAAGTGGGCCGGTACGTTCTTCAAAAAGGTCCATAATAACACGGGCCAGCTTGCGCGAACTGTGCCGCCAGGGGTAGAGGTCATCGACCAGATCGCTCTCGTAGACCTTGTAGACCCGGTGTAAGTCTTCGTCGGGAATTACCCATTCCGTCTCTGACCCCAAATTGCCCCTGAAGTTGCGGTTACAGAGGACCAGGTCAAAAAGGTCCTTGCCGACATGTTGCTCGATCACACGCAGATGGTCAGAGGCGTTATACCCTTCTGTTTCGCCCCGTTCGGTAGCCACATTACAAACAAAAAAGACTTGGGCCGGGCTGGTGGCGATAGCGTCGCGCAGTCCTGAAATCAGCAGGTTGGGGAGGATGCTGGTGTAAAGGCTCCCCGGGCCGATGATGATCAAATCGGCATTCAGCACGGCCGAAATGGCCAGCGGATAGGCAGGTGCGCCTGCGGGTTCAAGCCAAACCCGTTCAATTTTGCCTGTAGATTGTGTCAGCTGCGATTCCCCCCGCACTTCAACCGGGCCGGCGCCGTCTGGAGCGATTACAGTGCCGACAAGCTCTATGTTGCTGATGGTGCTGGGCAGAACTTGGCCATAAATCGCCAGAACCTTACCCGATTCGGCGACTGCCTCTTCAAAGCTGCCCGTGATTTCGCTTAGGGCGGTGATGAACAGGTTGCCAAAAGAATGTCCCTCCAGCCCAGCGCCAGCTTTGAAACGGTATTGAAACACCTGTGAAAGCAGTGCTTCATCGCTGCTGAGCGCGGTCAGGCAGTTGCGGATGTCGCCGGGTGGCAAGACCCCCATCTCACGTCGCAGCTCCCCGGAAGAACCGCCGTTATCGGCCACGGTAACCACGGCGGTGATGTTATGGGTATATTCCTTCAAGCCGCGCAGCACGGATGAAAGCCCATGCCCGCCGCCAATGACCACAACCTTGAGGCCTTTTTCCCGCCGGCGATAGTCCTTTAGAACCGCCAGGGCTGGCTTTCCGTTGCGTTCAAAGGGCTTGAGCAGTGACCGATTGGCACCGGAAATGCCGAGGATGATTAATGCCAATCCGATCCCGCCGAAAATCAGAAATCGCAGTGGCCGGCTGAGGAAGCGCAGGGACAAAAAAGCCAGGATGGGCACGAGATTCGGATTATTGGTAGAGCGGTAATAATCCAATACAACCAGGGCAATCCCTAGCCCGATAAACATTGCACCCAGTATGATCAGGGCCACCCAGCGTTTATAGCCCAACCCGGGCCGCAGCCAGGCCAGATTTGCCTTAATTTTTGCGATGGTGCGCTGCCATCGATTGCGTGATTGTTCCGATTTCATAGATTACGCTATGATGATAGCAGGGTTGTGACTGGGCGTCAAAGAGCGTAGAGCAGCTGAGCCGTCAATCAAAGTTTCTGTGGCGTAAGCGTGAGTGGGGCTTCCAGCGGCGATAATGCCCCCCGTTGAGTTAGAGAAAGCACTAAAAAATATGAAAAATTACCCATTAAAAGGTTGAAAATGTAACTTTAATCGTGTAGGATATAAGCGTCAGTGTCCAAATATTTCACAAAATGACAATTGAAAAATCAGTGAACACCAAGGAGGTTCATGATGTCCAATTTTTTAAAAAGAATGAGATGGGTTGTGGCATTGGTCCTTTTGGGTGCCCTCGCGATTACCGCGGCAGTTATGGCCGAGGATATCCCTTGGGGGTTCTCATCTGAGCCTGGTACGGTTCTCCCAGAGGAGGGCAGACCCATTGATCTGTCCAGTGAACCTGACAGCCTGGACGGAATGTTGGTAGAGGTCGCTGCCCCAGCCTGGGAGGGTGAACCCAGTGCTGATGGTGAACTGACGGAGGGCGCGGGGGTATGGGGGTCTGACCAGCTCCAGCCGGATCAGAATGGATATGAGGGCCCCGTTCCGCAGCAGGAAGAAGGGGCAATGCAGCCGAGCGCCATGGATGAAGCCCTACCACAGACAACATGGGGAGGGCTGACTTCTGAGCCTCAGGCCGATGATGAAGAAGCTGGTCTGTCAGGCACGGAATCTGAACCCAATTGGTCAAACTTCTATTACTATTATGCCGCGGGTTCTGTACTGAAACCGCGCGACAGCTCTGTCAATTGGGCGAGTGCTGGGAGCGGGGGCTGTATCTACCTCTCATCAGGAAATTCAAACGTAATTGTGAATCTTCCCCTGGATTTACCTGATGGCGCGCGGATCGATTATCTGCGCCTTTACTATTATGACACTTCAGCAGGGGACAGTTTTGCCTGGGTCACAAGATATGACGGGCAAGGCGGCCTGTCTGATATCACTAACGTGGCCTCCATCGGCAACACCGGTTATGGCACAACCCTCAGCGCTCTTGTTGAACATGTAGTCAATAGCGAAGACTACGCTTATGTACTCAACTGGCGGCCTAAGGTCATTGGCAACACAATGCAGCTGTGTGGCTTGCGCGTTGCCTATCGGCTGCCTTGATCGCGGCTCTGGAATGAGAGGCGCAAAATGAAAAAGATGATTAAAAACAAGGGAAAAGCCGCCGGGCTGACTTTTCTTAGCCTGGTGCTGACGGCCTTTCTGCTCTTTGCTGATGTGCCGGTCGGGCAGGCTAAGAGCAGCCTCCAGCCGGGGGGAGGGGAAGTCAACGTGGCATTAAAGAGTTATGCCTGGGTGACGATTTATGATGGCGCTGGAGATTACACAGACATCACATCTGTCTCTTTTGGCACCGATGTGGGCTATCACACTAACCTGAGCGCTTACGTTGGGCATGTGGTGGAAAATGGAGACAATGCCTATGTGCTCAATTGGCGCCCCACTTTTGGGGGCAACGGTTTCCGGCTTTGCGGCATGCGGGTGGCATACCGCCTCCCCGAGGGCGCTGGTTTCTCGTCCGTTTTTTCATACATGAATGTGGCGGGCTCAGTATTCCGTCCGCGCGACAGTATTGTGGAATGGTCGCCCGACGGCAGCGGTGGCTGTGTTTCTGCTGGTCCGCTCAACACGAATATCGTTTTTAATACCCACCTTGATATTCCTGAAGGCAGCCGCATTGACTATCTGAGAGTTTACTATTACCGCATGCCAAAAGCTTACCTTCCGTTTATTCGCAGATGACGCCTCCACAGTAGCACTTGCGTAGGCAGAAAAGACCAGAGAGGACTGGATAGCCAGCCCTCTCATTTTATGTTCCGGGTAATCATATTTCTTTTAATAATTTTGCTTGTCCCTCTGCCTGGGTTTCAGAGCCAACCGGGTGAGGGTGCTGCTATGCTATAATCACCTGTCGTGGCGGCTCAGGACAGGAAATGCCGCGTGGAAAAGGAAATAAGATCAGTTATGTTTAAGAAAATTGCCCGGGTCTTTACCGGTGATCCACACAAAAAAAGGATCGATGCCCTGGTCGGCATCGTAGACCAGATTAACGCCCTGGAATCAAATT
This sequence comes from Anaerolineaceae bacterium, assembly GCA_034430195.1. GTDB lineage: Bacteria > Chloroflexota > Anaerolineae > Anaerolineales > Anaerolineaceae > Mesolinea. Next base: position 6,841 of record DAOUFF010000005.1, read on the forward strand.
TTGAAAAACTGAGCGATTCCCAACTCAGAGGAAAAACCGACGAGTTCCGCTCACGGCTGGCCGGAGGAGAAACACTTGACCAACTGCTGCCGGAAGCGTTTGCCACGGTGCGCGAAGCCAGCAAACGCATTTTAGGTCAGCGGCATTACGACGTCCAGCTGATTTGCGGCATCAACCTGCATCAGGGTGCCATCTCCGAACTTCGAACCGGAGAAGGCAAGACACTCTCGGCGACCCTCCCGCTCTACCTGAACGCTCTGGAAGGCAAAGGCACCCATCTGGTCACGGTTAATGATTACCTTGCCCGGCGCGATGGGCGCTGGATGGGGGCTATTTACCATATGCTCGGCATGCAAGTCGGCATATTGCAGATGGCTAACACTTCCGACGGTAATCAGCGGGCTTACTTGTTCGACCCCGAAGAGCACTCCCTGAAGGAGGAGACAAACCTGCTCAGGCCGGTAGACCGGCGACAGGCTTATCTGGCTGATATTACCTACGGAACAAACAGCGAATTTGGTTTTGATTACCTGCGCGACAACATCACCATGAACCTGAACCAGCGTGTGCAGCGTGGGCATCACTACGCCATCATTGACGAGGTTGACAATATCCTCATTGATGAAGCCCGTACCCCGCTGATTATTTCAGGTCCTTCTCATGAGGATTCCGAAACTTACATCCGCATGGCTCAGGTGGCCCGATCACTCAACCCCGAAGATTACGAGGTGGATGAAAAAGATCGCACCGTCTCGTTGACCGAAGCAGGGATCGCGCATGTGGAAGAGTTGTTGGGCGAGCCGCTTTCTGACCCTGAACGGCCAGAAGACATCTCCCCGGAGCAGGCGCGGCTGATGGGCTTTTTGGAACAAAGCCTGCGTGCGCAGTTCTTATTTCACCGCAACAAGGAGTACATCGTTCAGGGTGGAGAGGTCATCATCGTGGATGAGTTCACCGGCCGGATGATGCCCGGCCGGCGCTGGTCGGACGGCCTGCATCAGGCAGTGGAAGCCAAGGAAGGGGTGAAGGTTCAAGCCGAAAATATCACCCATGCCACGATCACCATCCAAAATTACTTCCGCATGTACCACAAGCTGGCAGGCATGACCGGAACGGCGCTGACTGAACAGGAAGAATTTTTCCGCATCTATGGGTTGGATGTGTTGCCGATCCCCACCAATTTGGAATACCAGGCGATGCGCGCTGATTCAGGATTGATCGAAGCTCAAGACAAGGACGAAGAAGGATACGCCTACACCTTCTACACCAGTCCGGCTGACCCGTTGAAAAAGCCGCTGTATTTTAAACGCAAAGATTACCCGGATGTCATCTACCGCACACGGGAAGGGAAGCTGCGGGCTATGGCTCTGGAGATTGTCCGCTATCAAGCGATTGGGCGCCCGCAGTTGGTGGGTACCACTTCGGTGGAGAGCTCAGAGCAGCTTTCGGAACGGCTTTCGGCCGACATGATCCGCCGGCTGCTGCAGACCGCCATGATCCGGCAAGCCTGGTTGAAGAGCCGGGGTGTCAAAGAAGAGGATTTTGCGACTGCACCGGAGCTGGCTGTGTTGAATGAGCCACTCGACAAACTGCGTATGCCGGAACTGCGCCGGCTGGGCAGTCAGTTTGGACTCACATCGATGGATCCGGGAGACGAATCCAATCGGGCGCTGGTACTGCGCATCCTGCGGCTGGAAGAACCGCATTGGCCGCGAGTGCAGCCACTTTTTGAAAGCGGCGTGCCACATCAGGTATTGAATGCCCGCAAGCATACTGAGGAATCGCTGATCATTGCCAAAGCCGGAGCATTTGGTGCCGTAACCATTGCCACCAATATGGCCGGCCGCGGTGTAGACATTAAGCTGGGCGGGGAACTGCCTGAAAATATGCTTGCCGAGGTGAACCAGGTTTTGGCGCGGGTTGGCGGCCGTGACCCTTATAACATGACCATGTCCGAACGGCTGGACGCCGTGCGCCAGCTGCCTGAGGGTCTCTCGGACGAAGACCAACTGGCGGTGCAGGGTTTTGTGGAATATATGGAAAACATGGCGAAAGTCCGCGCATTGGGCGGCTTGCATGTGATTGGTACGGAGCGACATGAGGCCCGCCGGATTGACAACCAGCTGCGTGGACGCGCCGCCCGGCAGGGCGACCCAGGATCATCACGGTTCTATCTCTCCTTGGAAGACGACCTGATGCGCATGTTTGGCGGCGCTCAGGTGGAATCACTTTTGACCCGCTTCAAAATTGATGAGAACCTGCCGATCGAAATGGGCGTCATCAGCCGGGTGGTGGAGCAATCCCAAACACGGGTGGAAGGTGCCAATTTTGATGTGCGCAAGCATCTGCTGGAGTATGACGACGTGCTGAACGCCCAGCGCCAACGCATTTACGCCCAGCGCGATCGTATTTTCAGCAAAGACGACCTGCACGAAGATGTCCGCGAGATGCTGGCAACCGAGCTTGGTGAACGCGTGCGCGCCAGCCTGGCCAGTAAAGAAGGATTGTGGAAGCTGCTGGCTTATCTTGAAGAAGTGCAGCCAGAAATTGACACCCAATGGGGCGCTTACCCGACTTTTTCGCAGAGGCTGGCGTTGGAAGCGTTGGGAGAACCTGCTAACGAACAGGATTTGCGCCAGAAACTGCTGGACCTGGCACAACAGGCTCATGCCGCCGAGAAGGCGCATCTTTTGGGCAGCGTCAATGAAATGTTGAGCAAAGCCGAACAGGCACTGAAAACCCAGACCGCAGAGCGCAGTGACGCGCTGGATGCATACATTGACACCTTTGACCCGCAGCAGCCGCACGATCTCCAAACCGAACTCAGTCAGATTGTGCAGATGCCACTGCGCCTGACGCCGGCGCAGCAGCGCGCTTTCATCGAAGACCCGTACAGCCAGAAAGAAACTTTACGCGAAGCACTCCGAACCGGGATTTCCTTAAGCCTGGCCCGCCGGATTTTGCTCACCCTGGAACGGCGTTTTAACGAAAGTTGGCCAATCAAAGCCGCGGATCTTGCCAGCCTGCCATGGGCTGAAATGAGCGCCCAGATTAGAAGTCAGGTTGAGGCTATCTTGAACCGGCGCACTGAACGTCTGCTTGGGGCAGGCGGGGAAATCGAACGAGACCTGGATGGCAACGCTTCCGTCATGGCTGAAGCTGTGATGGATGAAGAAGCACGCCTGCGGCTGCTGCAGCTGATGACTCAGGGCCGGCAGGTGGCGTTTGATGCCCGCTCACACCGCAAATTCCTCCGTCAACAATCTCGCCTCAGCTACATC
>DAOUFF010000006.1:0-18146 GCA_034430195.1 Anaerolineaceae bacterium
TTTGGACTGCTTTTAGTTTTTCTTCATTACTAAACTTTGTCATAATAAAACTGCACCTCCTCAGTTGGATTTATTGTCCAACTTTTGGGGTGCAGTTCAAAACGCCAGCCGCTCTTTCTTTTATTGGGCCAAAGCCAGGCCTTAGGCTCAGGGCTGCCTCGCGGGCTGCCCTTAGTTACTCATACCGCAGAGCTTCGACCGGCTGCAGGTTGGCTGCCCGGCGGGCCGGGTACCAGCCAAAAAACAAACCAACAGCGGTTGAAAACAAGGTTGCCAACAAAATCGCGTCGACCCCAATTACCGGCTGGAGCGGCGTGTTGCTGCTGGCCGCAATCCATCCCACCAGTGCCGAGAGCAGCCAACCCAGGCCGATGCCAAACAGGCCGCCTATCAGGCTGAGCAGCGCCGACTCACTCAGAAACTGGAGCATAATGTCATTTTTCCGCGCTCCCAGGGCTTTACGCAAGCCAATTTCTTGCGTGCGTTCCGTAACAGAAACCAACATGATGTTCATAATGCCGATGCCTCCCACCAGGAGGGAGATGCCGGCGATACCGCTCAGAAAAATGGTGAGCACATTCGTGATGGCATTGGCGATGGAGAGGAAGTCCTGTTGGTTGGTGATGGTGAAATCATTTTTTTGTCTTGGGCTCAGGCGGTGTGAGTTGCGCATGATTTCATTGGCTTCGCTAATCGCCGCAGAAATACTCTGGCTATCGGCTGCCTGGATGATGATGTAATCGACCGCTTCGCTGCCGCTGCTATGCTTCACCCGCATCTGCATGCTCGTGATCGGCATATAAACTGCCAGGTCCGGGTTGTTAAATTGACTGCCACCACGCGACTTGGTGACGCCAATCACGCGGAAGGGATAATTATTGATGCGCAGCACCGTACCAACCACGCCGCTGCTCTTGCCCAACAGGCGTTGGGCCACCTCAGGACCGATGACAATTACCGAGGCTCGGGAATCGTCTTGGCTGGCAGTAAAGAAGGTGCCTTCCGCCAGCTCAAGGCTCAACACCTGCTGGTAGTCGGCACTTGACCCGGTTACATTCACCGAAAAGCTTTCGCCGCTATATTCCACCTCGGCGCTCCCCATAACCACCGGCACTACACCTATAATGCTTTGGGCGCGCGAGCGGTTGCGTAAGTTGTCAGCGTCGTTCAGGTTCAGGCTGCGGGCATTCGTCACCGTTTCCAGACGGTTGCCTGGCATGATATAAGCCACGTTGGTGCCAATGGATTCTATTTGGCTGGTGATCGTCTGTTGCGCACCTTGCCCAATAGCCATCAGGGCAATTACTGCCCCCACGCCAATGATGATGCCCAAAATGGTCAAAAATGTCCGGGTGCGGTTGGCGTTGATACTATTGATTGCTTCTTTAAAAACACGCAGAAATTTCATGCGCTCAGCTCCTCTTCCGACAGGATCAGTCCATCCCGCAGGTGCACTGTGCGCTGCGTCTGGGCAGCGATGTCTGGATCGTGTGTCACGATCACCAAAGTTGTCCCTTGATGGGCGTTGAGTTCCAACAGCAGATCCAAAATTTCTTGACCAGACTTGGTATCCAGGTTGCCGGTTGGCTCATCAGCAAGGATGATTGCCGGTTCATTGACAATCGCGCGCGCAATGGCGACCCGCTGCTGCTGCCCACCGGAAAGTTCGTTCGGCTTGTGAAAGACACGCTCCGCTAGCCCGACCCGCGTCAGCGCTTCCAGGCTGCGGGCGCGCATGTCGGTAGCATCACCGCTGTAGCGCAATGGGAGTTCCACATTTTCAATGGCATTCGCGCGCGGCAATAGATTGTATTTCTGAAAAACAAAACCGATTTTCTTGTTTCTGACCACCGCCAGGTCATCGTCGCGCAGTTCCGAAACCAACTGGCCATCCAGGTAGTACTCACCGCTGGTTGGCGAATCTAGACAGCCAATCATGTTCATCAGTGTCGATTTTCCCGATCCACTCGGGCCCATGATGGCCACAATTTCACCCGGGAAAACATCCAGGCTGACGCCACGCAGGGCTGGCACTTCAATTTCGCCGATGTGGTAAATCTTCTTCAGATTGCGGACCTTGATGACAGGTTCCGCTTCAGGCGCGGTACTCATCTTGACGCTGGCCTTCCGAACTGGTTGGGAACCAGGTCCAAAATGCTGGTCGGAGGGTTCAAGACGATCAATTCGCCTTCATCAATCGCCGCTTCCAGGATTTCGACCTTGGAATCGGAGTAGCCGCCAATTTTCACTTCCACGGCCTCGGGAACGTTGTTGCGCAGCACATAAACCACGTCTTTGCCATTCAGCGTCGCCAATGCCTCACTCGGCACCGCGAATACATTCTCTTTTTGTTCCACCTGGATGGACACTCCGGCGGTCATCCCTGGTTTAATCTGGTCAAATCCGTCATCCAGCTCGACCGTGACATTAAAATTCACTACTCCGGTGCGTGCTTCGCCCAATGGGGAAACTGAAGTCACATGACCGGAAAAAGTTTCCTCGAAGAATGCATCAAACACCAGTTCGACCGTTTGGCCCACTTTTACAAAAGGAATATCCACTTCTGAAACCGGCACATCGACATACAGGTGTGAAAGGTCAGAAAGGCGCAGCGCCTGCATTCCAGCCGCAACCTGATCTCCTGGTTCAGTGAAGATTTCGGTCAGCGTGCCATCGAAAGGCGCCTCCAGCTCCAGGCTGTCTAGCCGTTTGTTGACGATTTCCAATTGAATGTCAAGCTGCTCTTTCTGGTCAGGGTCTGGTCCATCCTTGATTTTCGCCAGCTGATCTTCTGCATCGGCAATTGTCTGCTGCTGCAAAGCGATACTGGAGGCTAACTCAGATTTTTGCTGGTCAATGACTTCGGGATCACAGAAGTCCAGGTCAGTACGCGCCGCTTGGACCATTGCCCAATTGGTTTCGGTTGGCCAATCGCGGTAATCCTGCAGGGCATTTTCATAAGCCTGGCGCAGATTTTCTACGCGCCAATCCACACACTGGCGCTCCTCCAAAAGTTGGAGCTCCCGCTCCAGCGAGGTCAGGGAGCTGCGCGCAGAAGCAATGTCAGCATTCAGTTTGGCTCTCTGCGATGCCGTGTTTTCCTCCAGGCTGGCCAGAGAAGTTTCAATATTATTTTTGTCAAGTTGAGCCTGCAGTACTTCCATGGAAGGGTTTTCCTGATCGAGTGCGAGCAGCACCTGCCCTTCTTTTACTGCGTCTTCTAACTGTACTTCACTGGGGCTGACCGTCCCGCTAATTTCCCAAACCAAAACGGTCTCACGATTCGGGCGCACCGTGCCGGTACCGTTGATGGTCGTAATCAGGGTTTCGCGCGTGTAAGCGACGGTAGTCAGGCTGGCAAGGGTTTCAGCGTCTTGCTGCTGCTGTTGGTAACTGTATAAATAAATTCCTCCGGCTGCTAGAGCCAGAACGAGTAAAATCGACAATATCTTCCGCCCGGTTCGCTTAGGCTGTTTTGGTTTCTTTTCTTCGGACATTCGTCCCTCCATGTTGGGGTTAATCAATCAATTCAAATCTTATACCATCAAGTTATTTGAATTGCATCAGAAAGTTTTTATTGGGCTGGGTTTTCAGAGCGCGCTTGCGCCGCAAGCGGCTGCTTGATCAGCGCTGAGACCTGCCGGAAAGCCGGATGGTGGGCGTCACGTAAAAAAGCGAACAGCGCCATCTCCACCGTCGCCAGGTGTGCCCCCTGCTGCTGCAGCTCGCCAAGGGCAACCGTCTTGTTGTTAAACTGGCGTGCAGAAATCGCGTCGCTGACCAGATGCACTTCATAGCCGGCCGCCAGCAAGTCGGACGCGCTTTGAAAGATGCAAATATGCGCCTCATACCCACACAGCAGCACCTGCCTGCGTTGGGAATTTTCGAGCGCGGCCCGCACCGCCGGTTCTGCAAACACGCTAAAAGTAATGCGCGGCAGGTCGGCCTGGCCCGGCAAAAGGCTGGCAATCTCGGGAATGGTGTGCCCAAGTTTTTCTGGCGCCTGGGCGGTGAGGAGCACCGGTATCTGCAGCAAGGCAGCCCCCTGCACCAGCTGCACAATCTGACGGTTGCAGGCTTCACTTTCAGCTACAATCCGTGCCAGCTTCCCCTGCGCGTCTACAATCACAATTATGGCCTGTTCTGCCTCTAACATCCTTTTGCTCCTCCAACCCGACTGTTTCAGGCATATTATAATCAGTGGATAGGTAACCGCTGTCATGAGCATCAAAACCGGTTTTACAGCTGTCGGAGCTGCATTCACCCTCTGGTGGCAGGATTGGACCAATCAGGTGTTGGTTTGCCTGGCTGCCATCCTGCTCAGCCTGACTGTGGTGCTTTACCCAGCGGCCCTTTTTGGAGTATTTACACAGGCACGCGACCTCACTCATGGAGTGCGCACTGGAATAGCCGGTTTCTGGCTCGGCTTCAAACAGGACTTCAAAAACAATTTGGTTTGGGGGCTAATCAATACCATCGTTGTTGCTCTGCTGGGTTTAAATATTTGGTTCTATGCCAACACGCAATCTTCCATTGCGCCATTTCTGGTTATGTTTAGCGCTTTGCTGGCGCTCTTTTGGCTCAGCTGGCAATTTTTTGCCCTGGCCTGCCTCTTTCTGCAAGAAGAAAAATCCCTCAAGTTGGCCTGGAAAAACGGTCTGGCTGTGATGCTCAACCACCCAGCCCACTGCCTGGTGATCGTGCTCGTTTATCTGGTATTGCTGGGGCTGTCGGTCCGCTTTTTTATTCCGCTTTTTCTCGGTTCGGAATCGCTGATTTGCCTGCTGGCGTTGGTGGGCGTGCAGAGCACGCTCAAGTCAAATGCCTGATCCTTTCTAACGGCTGGTGGGCGCTCAATCGGGAGCCCGGCCGACTTTAGCCACCGTATGGGCTGAGCGCATCCTTTAAGCTATAATTCTTTAAAGAGAGCCGACAAAAGGAGCTTCCGTGGCACGAAAAACTTTGGGCTATATTGAACTGATCTGGGTTTGCGACAGCTGTGGAACCCAAAACCCGGGTGCCATAAAATCTTGCACCAGCTGCGGTGCGCCGCAGCCGGTGAATGTCAGTTTTCTTAAAGTTGACGCCCAAACCTTTAATTTTGTAAAAGATCAAGCCCTGATCCGGATGGCAAAAGCTGGGCCCGATAAGCATTGCCCCTACTGTGGGACGCGCAACCCAGCCGCAGCCGAGGTGTGCGTGCAGTGCGGCGCCGACCTGACCGTTGGTGCCACGTCTCGGCCGGCCGGCGGGCTGGTGGGTACCGAGGCAGCTCCCACCGTGCCAGCCGGGGGTCCCCCGCCCACGGGGCGCAAGCCGCTCCCCAAGCCCGCGCTGATTCTCATCATTGTCATCACCCTGGCAGCATGCGCAACTTTGGCCTGGCTTGCCGGCGGCCTCTTCAGACGTAGTGAGGTCAGCGCCCGGGTCAGTTCAGTCTCCTGGGAGAGACAAATCGCTGTGGAAGTCTGGGGGCCAGTAGAAGCCTCCGACTGGGCTGTGGAGCTCCCTGCTGAAGCAGAAATCATCTCTTGTTCTTCCGAATACCATTACAGTTCGCAAAACTTTGAGCCCAACGCCACCGAAGTCTGCGGGACGCCCTACACCGTGGATACCGGCACCGGGCTGGGGGAAGTCGTTCAAGACTGTACCTATCAGGTTTATGATGACTACTGCCGCTACACGATCAATACCTGGACTGTGGCCGACAGCCTGGTGGCATCGGGCTCGGATCTGCAGCCCTACTGGCCCGAAGCCAACCTCTCAGCGCAAGAACGGCTTGGCCAGCAAACTGAACAGTACCTGATCCGGTTTTCTGCAGACGATCAGACCTACACTTACCGCACCTCTGACCTGAACTTGTTCCGGCAGGCCCAGCCTGGCAGCATCTGGACGATTACGGTAAATGACTTTGGTGCGGTCAGCAGTGCCGTCCCCCGCGAGTAGATGCGGCCTGCGCCTGTTGCCAACAAAAAAGCGCCTTCCGGCGCTTTTTTGCACTCATGCTGCTCAGAACCCAGGGATTTTTATCCAGGTTTCACCTTGCTCAAACACATAATACGGCATCCATGCCAGGCCGAAACTTTCAATGACAATATCTTTTTTTAGGGGTGTGACCTTCACTTCGCGAATTTCCACTGCCAACCCGTCCTGATCGGTTTTCAGGCTGGCAAGCTCTTCCGTCATTTTTTCATCCAGTTCCGCCAGTTGCTGCTCATAGAGTTTAAGCATCTCTTCCGATTCTTCCACGTTTGACTTGGCGGTAGAGGTCATTCGGCGTTTCGTGAGCGAGCTGTTCAGGCTCTTCTTTCGCCCCCCCAAGAGCGACGCCACCGTAGAAAGCCCTGTGCCGGCTTCTTCCATCCGGCGCTGGTTCCAGATCTTCTTATCTTTTTCCAGCTCCAGCTCTTCCTTCATCTTTTTGACGCGGATGGCTTCCTTCAGTTTTTCATACTTTGCCCTAATTTTTTCCTCAGCCGCTCCTGAAGTGGCTGAGCCTGCCTGGCTGCAGCGAGCTTCAAAGGCTTGCCGGCTTTCCCCGGGCTTTGAAGTCAACTTGAGTTTGTCATGGGTAAATAAAGTCAGAGAATTGCTGCGAAAAACCCAATCGGCAAAGTCTTTTTCCAGCTCCGCGATGGTCTCCTCATCATCAAAGGGATATGCCAGCGCGCCGAAGGTAGCATTCGCCAGTGCCGCTGCTTCCGTGGCAGCCAGATCTACAGGTTCGCTCAAGTAGTCTTGCCATTGGACCAATCCGCGCCCCTGCAGCGCCGGTAAGCGCACGGCCAGGCTGGAGTGTGTATCTACGTCGTAAGTACGGTTGGCAAAATACACCTGAGCTTGCCCTAAAATCACTGGCTCATAGTGAAACCGCGGGGTTTGACCTGCTGGCACGCCCTGGCGGGAGGCTTCACTCATCACTTCCTGCATGGCTCGCCGGAAAGGCAGATAAACGACCCGGGTGCGGGCATCCAGCCTGGGTTCAGTTTCCTGACCGGGTTTTTTAACTGCTCCGCTCTTTAACTCGGCTGCGCTGGAAGGCGCGCTCGGGCTCTCAGTGGCGTGGGCAGGCTGGGCCGGCAATGCTGCGCTGGCCATCCGGTTTAATTCTTTCAGCTTGCTGCGCGTGACCGGCCCTGGCAGATAATTCATTGCCCAGCGGGTGGTAAACACTTGCGGAGCTTTGGCGTTGATGTTGTGCAGCAGAAATACGCGCTTGCCCAAAGCTGAGATGGTCTTGTCAAAATAGGATCGATCCAGATTTCCGCTGACACTTTCCAGCCCATCCAACAAGCGCTGTTTATCCTGATCGGTTTGCAGTTTGCCAATGATCCACGTGCCTGAGTTTGAAAGGGCTTTGTAATCCAGGTCGATCGGGTTTTGCGTGGCGACCACCAGCCCAACACCAAAGGCGCGGGCTTGTTTCAACATTCGCAGGATGATCGGCTTGCTGGGTGGGTTCGCAACCGGCGGCAAGTAGCCGACAATTTCGTCAAAGTAAACCAGAGCGCGCAGGCTCGAGGTCCCCGACTGAGTCCGCATCCAGGTTTCCACGGCAGAATAAAGCAAAGTGATAAAAAACATCCGTTCAGCATCGCTCAAATGCGCCAGGTAAAAGACACTATGGCAGGGTTTTCCATCTGGTTCCCATAACATCGAGGCGATATCGAGTGGCTGACCTTCCAGCCAGGTTTCAAATGCCGGAGCCGCCAAAAAGTTATTTAGAAGCATGGAAAGTTCAAAGCGATCCTTCTCCGGGAAGAATTTTGAGAGCGGCACCACCCCCAACTTCTCAAAAGGTGGATTTTGTGCCTGTAAAATCAGGCTCTCCAGGTTCAGATCTTCGCCGTGGCTCCAGGCATTTTCAAAAATATTTGAAAGCAGGATATGCTCGCGCGAGCGTACCGGGTCAATGTCCTTAAACCCAACCAGACCAAGCAGTGCCGTCACAGTACTGCTGATATTTTCCCTGATGACTTCTTTGTTTTCTTCCCAGTCCAGCTTGGGAGCCTTCAACGAAGAAAGGATGCTTACCGGAATGGCAGAGTTCGAGCCCGGCGTATAAACAGCGTAATGCACGCTTTCTGCCAACCGCTCCAGGCGGGTTTTGTCAATGCCCCAGTCGCTCAGGCCCTTCTTCCAGCTGGCAGCAGCTTCCTCACCAGCTTGTTCTTTGGTTTTGCCATCTCTCCGGGCTGCGTCTTCGTCCACCCAGTCGGCGAAATCAGCCGGCAGCAAATCCGGAAAGTGCAGCAGGTGGTTGGTCAGATCCCCTTTGGGATCAATCAGGATGGCTGGAATGCCTTTGAGTGCGGCCTCTTCCAGCAAGATGATCCCCATGCCGGTCTTTCCGGAGCCAGTCATGCCGGTGATGACCCCGTGCGTGGTCAGGTCCGCCGGGTTATAAAAGATCGGCTTCTCAGGGTCAGCCTGTTTGGTTTCAAGATCATACGCGCGTCCAAAATAAAAACCGGATGTGTCGTGGTCCATGTCTGCTCCTTGAATAAACGCATTGAACTGCACTCATTATATATTTATTGGGCTGATTTGTGAGAATCCTATGGACAGCGGTGCCAGTGGCAAGCAGTGCTACTCAGGGCAGCATCGCGACAAATAGTTCCTGCTGAAAAGCCAGAAAAACCTGGCGCGATGGCGCTACCGCAAATGCGCTCACCGCGCGCTGTGGCAGCACCCCGCTGGTGCTGCTGGCACGCAAAATCTTGTTCAGACTCAGGCGCAGACTAAACTGGTACAGCGCCACTTCTTGCGGCTCCAAAAAGTAGATGGAGGGGTCGGGCGGAGGGGAATATGCCAGTCGACTAAAGGCTTTCGTGCTGAAATCTTGGGTTTCGGCTGCGTTTCGGACGTCTTGATACAGGTAGGGGTCCGCGCACTCCAAACTGCCGGTCACATTCGAAGCCAGGCAGTGTGAGGCATGACCATCAGCGTAGAGTATAAACATTTCGTCACCGCTCACCGCCACATCAACCGCTGTTTCAAGGTGCACTGGCGTTTGTTCAAAGTAACTGTCGGCAGGTTGATCAAATTGGCTTGAAAAACCGCGGTAAATCCAGAGGGCATTGTTTTGCGGATCCAGGATAAAAAGCCGGCCCGAATCAAATGTGGCTGCCTGCAGTTTGCCCCAGCCAACCGCTGGCGCGCTCAAACTTACAGCTGTTGGCGTTTTATTCGCCCCACAGTAGATCAAATTGCCGCTCCCATCCAAACCCAAAAGCGGCACTTTGGCTGGGTTGTTCAACGGGATGAGCATCACATCCACCAAAGCCCCCACCTGGACGCCGCCGTAGTAACCCGGCCCGCAAGTAAAATCTGGATCTGCCTGATAGCTGCCGGCGCTGCTCACCATCCGCAGCACTGAACCACTGGTGGCGTCCAGCAAATAGACATCATTGTTTAATGGGACGATCTGGCGGATGTCAAGGGTGGGGAACAATTCTGCCGCATATGCTGGGGTGTAGACCAGCCGCTGAGCTCCTTCCAGTGCATCCAAAGCGCTCAGTGCCTGGGCTTGCAGCGAGCGCCATTCATCCGTTACGCCAAATTCTGCGGCTTGCTGCAGCAATGCCAGGGTTTCTTCCCAGCCCGCTTGCTGGCTGACCTGCCCTGGAGCCTGAGCGGCACTGACCGCCGCTGCCCGGGCCTGCTCAAGAAGTGAAAGATATTGATCTTCAACACCGCGAGAGTTAAAAAGCAGGGTCGCCAACCCAACCACCAGCAGTGGTACCAGCAGAGCAATAATCAGCTTGAGCGAAGGCGAAAGCGCTGCAGGCTGTTCCCCTCCCAGCCCCTCGCTGCCCAGGGGTGCTTCCATCGTTTGGCTGACCTTGTCTTCAACACCACGCAGCCAACCCGCACCCGAAGCCACTCCCTTCAGCATACCCTGGCCGATGGCATTGGCTGCCGCTTCGGAATGGGATAGCCCGTTCTGCGATGCTCGCCGGGTACGTATCCGCGTTGTTTCCGGGGAAATTTCAGGAGTTTCAGCCTGCTCTTCCTTCCGGATAGCCTGGGTTTGCTCTTGTTGACTGGGCTCTTGCCGGCGGGGTTCGGCCTCCCTCTGAGCGCTTTGGGGTTCCTCCCGGGCCACTTGACCCTCAAGCTGGGTACTTTGGGTTTCCTCCAGCGCTTCTTTCGAGCTTCCAGCCACCCTGGCAGGGGGCTGCACCGGCAAAGGAGCGGCCGCGCCTTCATCCGGCAGCAAAATCGGCGCGACCGGCAAATGGCCAAATAAATCTTCAGCCAGTGTGCTTCGTGTATCTTCAGATGGGCTCGCCTCAGCCTGGCCATCCTGACCGCCAGGTTTGGCGCCGTCCGCTTCTTGCCCGGTTGGGGGTTCCGCTGCCGCCAGAGCTGGCACAGCGTTACTGCCTGGCTCAGGTGTCGCTGCTGGGGTGCCGAGCGGGCTTGCCGGTGCCTTGCCACTGCCGGCAGAAATTTGCAGCAAGACCACACTGCCGTGGTAAGGCTCGGCCTGATAAAGCGTCTGCCAGATCATTGGTACTTCCATCCGGCGCAGCGTCAGCATCGTCCATGCGGAGGGCAAGTCGCGCCCGACGACCAAACAATCCCCTTCAGCAAGATCAGATTGGAAAAAGCGCGGTTTCGAAAGCGAAGCTGCTCCCAGCGGGCGTAGATCCAGTTCAGGGTCAAAGAGCAGGCTGCGGGTATCTTCCCGGATCAAAATAACCCGCGCCTGGCCAGCCTGACAGACGAACAGCACATCATGGTGAATCACCAATAAGGTCAAATCCGCGCTGCGCCAGTTGCTTTCATCACCAAATGGATCGTTTGCTTGAAAAAGGTGCTTGCCTGCGGCTTCTACCACCGCTTTCATGGCTGCAGTCACCGAACCAGAAGTCCGGAAGTATTCAGCGCTCAGCCGTTCATGCCACTGGCGCAGTTCATCAGCGCCGACACTCTGCCGGCCATGAAAATAAAGCAGCAGTCCAATCAGGTCATTTTCCCGGCCTCGGGCTGGGCGCTTGGTCGGGCCGGAGATAAAGAATTCGGGCTGCGGCTGGTCTGTTACTGGAAAATGGATAAAATTAAATGTCATGACATCCACCTGATGCTCTTTCGGGTTGGCGTTTACTTAGATAGTACAACTTTCGTGCCAAAGGGTATAATCACGCCCATGCAATTTTCGATTTTAACAGACCTCGGGCAGTTGGGATCCCTGGAGGCGGAATGGCGAACCCTGCTCAGCGAGAGCGTCTCGCCGGTCCCATTCCTCGACCCGGCTTATCAGCGCACGTGGTGGCAGACTTTCGGCGGTGGCGAGTGGCCATCTGAAGTCAGCCAGCTGCAGATCATCATTGCCCGGGAGTCTGATCGGCTGGTCGGCATAGCGCCGCTCTTTTTCAGCGAAAAACCAGGCAACCCGGCCGCCCTCCGTTTTATTGGAAGCATTGAGGTTTCAGACTACCTCGACTTTGTCGTCCGCCTCGCGGACCTGCACCCTTTCTTGGATGGCCTGCTGGCATTTATCCAAACTCGGCAGGAGCTCCCCAGCCAACAATTGATTCTGGATAACATCCGGGATGATTCTGCCACCTTGATTGCACTGGAAGCAGCCTGCGCCAGGTCAGGCTGGGTTTATGAACGCAGCATCCTGCAGCCTTCTCCGTATATCCCCCTGCCGGCCAGCTGGGACGATTATTTGGCCGGTCTGGATAAAAAACAGCGGCACGAGATCCGCCGCAAGATCCGTAACGCGGAGAGCAATTTTGAAACCGCCTGGTATATCCACAGCAGTCAAACTGGCTGTGATGGCGAGGTGGAGCAGTTCATCCGCATGATGCGCAATGAAGCCGACAAAGACGCCTTTTTGACCGCACCAATGACTGATTTTATGCGTTCGGCCGCTGAATTTGCCTGCAGCCAGGGCATGCTGCATCTCTCATTTCTGACCATGAACAGCGAGCAGGCAGCTGCCTTTTTGAGCTTTATCAATGGCAAGCGCTTGCTGGTGTACAACTCTGCGTTCAACCCCGATTTTTTTAGCTTTTCCCCTGGCTGGGTACTTCTGGCAAAGATCATCCATTGGGCAATCGAAAATGGCTTTCACGAAGTGGATATGATGCGCGGCAATGAAGTTTACAAATACCGCTTTGGCGGCATCGACCGGCATGTCTATCGGGTGAACTGCCAGCCAGCAGGGGCAAACGTCGCCTGAGCCGGCCAGGCGCTGCCACTTCGCTCAGCGCTAAGTCTCTGATACTCCTCTTATATTCAATGGCCATACTTTTCTTGACTGACATTTTTCGGCATGGTATTATTAATCGCGGTCAATTAGCACTCTCACCCTGAGAGTGCTAATTCAAGAATAGAACAATGATGAAAGAACTAACGGAACGACAAAAGCTGATCCTGACGCTGGTGGTGCATGAACACACGCGCACCGCCCAGCCTGTGGCGTCCAACGCGCTGGTACAGCTTTACAACCTGCAGATGAGCTCGGCCACGGTTCGCAATGAAATGAACATGCTGACCGAATTGGGTTACCTGCGTCAGCCCCACACCTCTGCCGGCCGAGTGCCGACTGAGGAGGGTTACCGCTTTTTTGTCACCAACCTGGTGCAGCAAACCACACTGCCCATGGCGACCCGCAACACCATCAGTCACCAGTTTTATCAGTCTCGTCAGGGACTTTCCGATTGGCTGCGTTTGGCGGCTTCGATTCTCGCCAGCCAATCGCAAGCCGTCTCAATCGTGACTGCCCCGCATAGTGAGCAGGCCGCCTTTAAACATTTGGAATTGATCGCCACCCATGGCACCCAGGTATTGATGGTGTTGGTTTTGGTAGGCGGCGAAATCAGTCAGTCACTTTTGGCGCTGGATGCATTCGTCTCGCAGGAAAGTTTGTCGAACACTGCCGCCCGGCTGAACAGCCTCTGCCAGAACGCCACCTTGGCTGAAATCCGAAATGTGCCGATTGAAAGCGACTCTCTGGAAGAGCGGGTCATGGCGGCGGTAGTTGACCAGATGGAACAAGCGGATAAATTGGTCACCGGAGAGGTGTATCTGGACGGGCTGTCCAACATTTTGGCTGAGCCGGAATTTTCTGAAGGCACACTGGCCAAATCGCCACTGCGGCTGTTGGAAGAAAGGCCCTTCCTTGACGAGCTTATATCCAAAACGGTTTTGACCTCGGACGTCGGGGGCGTGCAAGTGTTGATCGGCGGAGAGGGCACCTGGCAGGAACTGCGCGAGTGCTCGCTCATCCTGACGCGTTATGGCATTCCCGATCAGATGACCGGTGCACTGGGGGTGTTGGGCCCGATGCGTATGCCTTACGGGCATGCGATCAGCACAGTACGATTTGTGGCCGGCTTGCTCTCGGATTTGGTGACCCAGACCGCGGTTGAATAAAATATTCCCTGTCCCCAGGGATTGTGAGGTGCGTATGGAAGAATTTAACAGAAAGGATAACCAGCCGGCTGAGGGGCAATTCCCTTCAGAAGGCCCAGCTTCTCCCGAAAGAGAAGCTGAACCTGGACCGATATTGGAAACTTTGGAAAAACAAATAGAAGAATTAAAACTGCAAGCTGATGAGTATTTGGACAGCCTGCAGCGCGAACGTGCCAGTTTTGCAAATTACCGCAAGCGCATGGAACAGGAAAACGCCGGGGTTTATGATCGGGCTCTGGCAGACCTGGTAAAAATCTTTCTGCCGCTGGTGGATGACCTGGAACGCTCACTTAAGAACAAACCGGCAAACCTTGAATGTTCCAGCTGGGCTGAAGGCATCGAACTGATCCTGAAAAAGCTGCAGACCACGCTCATCAATAAAAATATCCACGCGATTGAAATCATGCCGGGTGATGATTTTGACCCTGGCTTCCAGGAAGCCATTTCACACGAGGAGCACCCAAGTTTTACCGACGGCCAGGTAATTGAGGTCGTTCAAACCGGTTACAAAATTAATGATCGCATTATCAGACCCGCCCTCGTCAGAGTGGCAAAATAGGAGACCTCATTATGTCTAAAATCATCGGTATCGATCTGGGAACAACCAATTCTGTGGCAGCAGTAATGATCGGTGGAGAGCCGGTCGTTATCCCTTCCGCGGAAGGCGAACGCCTGGTCCCTTCAGTTGTGGCAATCAACAAAAACGGCGAACGGCTGGTCGGCCGGGTGGCGCGTAACCAGGCAATTATCAACCCGGAAAACACCATCTTTTCGATCAAACGCTTTATGGGGCGACGCTTCGAAGACCCCGAGGTGCAGCGCGCATTGGCGCGCGTACCTTACAAAATCACCAAAGCCCCCAATGGCGACCTGCGGGTTCTGCTCGGAGATAAAGAATACACGCCCCCTGAAATCTCGGCCATGATCCTGGCGAAAATAAAGCGCGACGCTGAAGCCTACCTCGGCGAACCGGTCACCCAGGCCGTGATTACCGTGCCGGCCTACTTCAACGACGCCCAGCGCAACGCCACCAAAGATGCTGGCAAAATCGCCGGCCTCGAGGTGCTGCGCATCATCAATGAACCGACCGCCTCGTCCCTGGCTTATGGACTGGATAAACACAAAAATGAGACGATTGCCGTCTATGACCTGGGCGGCGGCACCTTTGATATTTCCGTCCTCGAAGTGGGAGACGGAATCTTTCAGGTTAAATCCACCAGTGGCGACACCTTCCTCGGTGGAGATGATTTCGATCAGCGCATCATTGACTGGCTGGCGGAAGAGTTTAAGAAAGAAAACAATATCGACCTCCGTCAGGACCGGCAATCGCTCCAACGGCTGAAAGAAGCCGCCGAAAAAGCAAAAATTGAACTTTCCAGCACGATGCAGGCCGAAATTAACCTGCCTTACATCACGGCAGACGCATCTGGCCCCAAACACCTGGTGATGACCCTTACCCGCTCAAAGCTGGAACAACTGACCGGCGACCTCATTCAAAAGTCGATGAACCCGGTGCTCCAGGCCATTCAGGATGCCAATTTACGCGCTCAGGATATCAATGAGATCGTGATGGTGGGTGGTATGACCCGCATGCCCGCAGTACAGGAGGCCGTCCGCCGTCAATTCAGCAAAGACCCCAATAAAAGCGTCAATCCGGATGAAGTTGTGGCCATTGGCGCGGCAATCCAAGCCGGCGTCTTGGGCGGTGAAGTCAAGGACATCCTCCTTTTGGATGTGACCCCGCTCACACTTTCGATTGAAACGCTGGGCGGCATCGCCACCCCGCTGATTAAACGCAATACGACCATCCCGACCCGTGAGAGCCAGGTCTTTTCGACCGCATCTGACAGCCAGACCCAGGTAGAAATTCACGTTTTGCAGGGCGAACGCCCGATGGTCGCGGACAACAAGTCATTGGGCCGCTTCAACCTGGATGGCATTCCCCCGGCCCCGCGCGGTATGCCCCAGATTGAAGTCACTTTTGATATTAACGCCAACGGCATTCTGGAAGTGACCGCCAAAGATAAAGCCACCGGCCGGCAGCAGAACATCACCATCACGGCATCCTCTGGCCTGAGCGAATCTGAGGTTGAAAAAATGCGGCGTGAAGCCGAGGCGCATGCCGAGGACGACCGCAAGCGCCGCGAGCTGATTGAGGCGCGCAACACGGCTGACAACGCCGTCTATACTTCTGAAAAAACGCTGAAAGACCTGGATGGCAAAGTCCCGGCTGACCTTAAGACCCGCGTTGAAACCGCCGCGGCACAGGTGCGCAATGTGCATGACCAGGAAGACCCGGCTGTCATCAACCAGGCGGTTGAAACGCTGATGAGCACCCTGCAGGAAGTGGGTCAGGCTGCCTATCAACCAGGCCAGCCCGAAGCTGAAGGCGGGCCGACCGGTCCGGGCACCCCTCCGGAAGGCGATGTGGTCGACGGAGAATACCAGCAGGTCTGAACCTGCAAAATAAATTATTCGCCCGAGCGGCCGACTGACCGCTCCGGGTGCAATGGCTTAATAAGGACCAAAATTATTAATGGCGACCAAACGCGATTATTATGAAGTATTGGGAATCACCCGCAGCGCTTCTGCCGATGAAGTAAAAAACGCTTTCCGCTCGCTAGCCCGGAAGTATCATCCCGATGTCAACAAAGAAGCGGATGCCGAAGAAAAGTTTAAGGAAATTAACGAAGCTTACGGTGTCTTAAGTGACCCCGAAAAACGCGCCGCTTATGACCGCTACGGCTTTGCAGGAGTAAACACCAACGGCATGCCCGATTTTTCGAGCATGGACCTTTCCGATATTCTTGAAGGTCTTTTCGGGATGGGTGGGTTTGGCGGATTTTCTGGTTCGGGCCGGCGCTCGCGCAATGCCCCCCACCGCGGTCTGGACCTGACAGCACGTCTGAAGCTAACCTTTGAAGAAGCAATCTTTG
This sequence comes from Anaerolineaceae bacterium, assembly GCA_034430195.1. Taxonomy (GTDB): domain Bacteria; phylum Chloroflexota; class Anaerolineae; order Anaerolineales; family Anaerolineaceae; genus Mesolinea. The sequence goes on from DAOUFF010000006.1 coordinate 16,368, forward strand.
GCACCGAAAAAGAAATTGAAATCACACGGGATGAAAAATGTTCCGTCTGCGGCGGGACGGGGGCCCAACCTGGAACCAAGCCCGTTACCTGCCCAACCTGCAAAGGCCAGGGTGAAGTACGCCAGGTTCATCAAACCTTCCTCGGTTCGATGGTTCAGGTCGTCACCTGCCCGGAATGCCACGGCAAGGGTCAGATCATCCAAACACCGTGCAGCAACTGCCATGGCAGCGGCCTTGAACGGAAAACGATTAAAAAGACGGTCTCCATCCCGGCTGGGGTGGACAACGGCAACCAAATTCGGATCATGAATGAAGGCCAACCCGGTGCAAACGGCGGCCCCAATGGCAATTTTTATCTTGAGCTGGAAGTGGCCCCGCACAAGTTTTTCCGCCGAAAGGGAACGGAAATCTTGTTGGACCTGGATATCAACATCGCTCAGGCCGCTTTGGGGGATGAAATTACCGTCCCCACCTTAGACGGCGACGCCAAGCTGCGTATCCCTCCCGGTACGCAACCCGGACGGGTCTTTAAGTTGAAAGAGAAGGGCGTTCCAGTTTTGCAGCGCTCTGAACGCGGAGATCAACTGATCACGGTCAATGTCCACGTCCCGACTTCGCTTACTGACGAACAGGCAAAACTGCTTACCCAGCTGGGCAGCACCATGGGCACTGACATCAAGATCCAAGAGCGCAGCTTTTTTGACAAGCTGAAGGACGCCTTCGGTGGCTAAGCCGGATTCCTGGCTCGAAATCTCCTTTTTCTGCAGCAGCGAGCTGGCCGAAGCCGTAGCTGAAGTTTTGGTGCGCTACGCCCCAGACGGTGTGGTTTTGAGCAGCGTGACTGCCTTTGACCAGGAGGCGTTTGAACAGCGCCCCACCGGTGAAATGCGCGTAAGCGCTTACCTGCCTCGCGATGCTGCCCTGGAAAAGACCCGTCATGAGCTTGAGGTCGCCTTATGGCACCTCGGTCAAATTGTGGCGCTCCCTCAACCAGAATATCAGGTCATCGCCGATCAGGATTGGATGTCGGCCTGGAAGGAACACTACCATCCGATCCGCCTGGGTCAAAACCTGATGGTGATGCCGGCCTGGGCAGACCCTGCCCTGGCTGACGGGTACACCCCCATTATCATTGCACCCGATATGGCTTTCGGCACGGGAACCCACCCCTCCACCCAACTTTGCCTGGTGGCACTTGAAAAATACGGCTGCTCGGGCAAAGATGTCTTGGATATCGGCTGTGGCAGCGGCATCCTCTCGATTGCTGCTGTGCGACTGGGCGCAAGCCGCGTGTTGGGCGTGGACATTGACCCGCAAGCCATCCCCTCCTGTCAGCGCAATGCGGCCCTTAATGGGATGCCGGAGCGCATCCAATTTGAGCTCGGCACCCATACCGATATTCTCGCCCGGACGGATGGCCTCAACCAGGCGCCGGTGGTGCTGGCCAACATTTTGGCACCCGTCTTGCTTTCCATGTTCGACACACATCTGGCGGATTTGGTCTCGCCGGGTGGGCTGCTGATTTTAGGCGGCATCTTGGATACCCAAGCCGAATCCATCGTATCCGCGGGAGCGCGAGACGGTCTGCGGTCGGTTGACACCCTGCGCAGCGAAGATTGGGTGGTCTTGGTCCTGCAAAAGGACTGAGGGGCGTGTAATCAACAAAAAAAGCCAGCGCAGATGAACTGCACCCCAAAAGTTGGACAATAAATCCAACTGAGGAGGTGCAGTTTTATTATGACAAAGTTTAGTAATGAAGAAAAACTAAAAGCAGTCCAA
>DAOUFF010000007.1:0-20593 GCA_034430195.1 Anaerolineaceae bacterium
AGAAGCATGACCAGCATGCTGACACAAGCCCGCAGCAGGGCCAGCAGCAAAAGCGCTTGCCAGCCATCTGCAGGTTTCATCTGGAATTGCCAGCCAGCACACACGACTGGGAGCAAGATCAGGAACGCGAGCAATGCCGAAGCCAGGTGCGCGCGGCTTTCTTCATTGACGAAACCCCAGGCAAATAGCCCAGAAGTGGCGATGAGGACCAGCCATGCCGTCAGGTCGCCTTTATTTAGGAATGAAAGAAGCTGGCCAGGGTCCGCGCCATCAGCTGGCATCAGGAAGGCAGCCAGCCATCCGGTAAGAAAAAAGATGGCTGCCCAGAGGAGCAGGGCCAGGAGCGATTGCCCCAGATGTGCCCAGGAAGGAAAGGCAGGGGCCAGCGCAGCAGCGATGAGCGGCTTGAGCAGCGGCGTTATTAACATCGCGCAGATCATCAGCAAGGCAGAGCGGGTAAGGATGGCCCCCACTAAAACCAGCCCCGCAATGAGCATGGCAATGTAGTCTGCCGGCCTGGTTTTGGAGCGTTTTTCAAACTCGCGCTGAATAAAGGCGATTTCGGAGGCACGACCGCTGGTCAGAACCTCGCGAGTCCTCCTCCGCGGGTTGGCATGCTTGTGCCGATAAACATCCGGGTTTGTGTCACTTGCGGGCAAAGTCATCGTATTTCCTGTTGATCCAAGTGTGCGAAACAGTTCACCTGGCGCTGGTTGATTTTCGTTTCTGTGAATATGTTGCAACCTTCATGCCCGCCAGTTGTTTGCCCATACATGTCCGTTGTTTTGCTTTGGCATGACAGACGTTCGCGCTGGTGTAAAATAGACCAGATGAGAAAAAAAAGTATCATTACCAGCAGTTTGTTCCTGATCTTCAGCCTGGTGCTCTTGGCTGGCTGCGGCACTCAGGTATTGCCCACCGATCCGACGCCGTTGCAACAAACGCCGCCGGAAGCCTCGACACGGCCCATGGATGCCACGGCTACCCCGGCGCTGCCCGCCACGCCGACCCCCCAGGCACAGATCGCAGCAGAATTGATTCTCTGGGCGCCCGAGACGGCAGACCCGGCTTTGGTGGAGACTTTGACTGGCCAGCTCAGTGCCTATGCTCAGTCGGCCGGCCTGGCCTTTGAAAGCCACGCATTACTGGCCGCGCCGCAGCTGGGGGCACAAACCCGGGTGGTTGTCAGCGTGGCACCCGCTGCTGAGTTGGCAGCTCTGGCAGGCCAGGTGCCGACCGTGCAATTCTTGTCGGTATTGGTGCCGGGCACAGTGGTTGGCGGCAATGTACATGCCTTCGAAGCCTCAGCCAGCACTTCTGACCAGCGTGCTTTTTTGGCTGGTTATGCACTGGCTTTGATCACGCCGGACTATCGTGTGGGGGTGATCAGCCAGAGCGGAACCGCCGAGGGGCAGCTCTACCGCGATGGGTTTGTCACCGGGGCGCGGTTTTTCTGCGGCTTATGCCGTTCCAAGTATGGGCCAGTGCTTTACTACCCGTTTACGGCTGAAATTGGCGACCCGGCCAGCGCTGTGGAGTGGCAGGCAGCGGCAGATTCACTGCTGGCGAATGCCGTCAGCGCTGTTTTTGTGCAGCCTGAAGTGAGCTCGGCGGAATTAATCACCTATTTGGCAGGCAAAGGGGTGGTATTGGTTGGCGTTGACGGGCAGCCCGGGCTGGACGTCCCGGCCAGTTGGGTGGGCGTCTTGACTGCTGGCGGCAGCGCTGATGTGGTGAGCGCCGTTGAGAAACTTTTGAATGGTGAAGCGCCTGTGTCGGGTGCCAGTGGGGTAGCCCTGGGGCGGATCAATGCTGACCTGATGTCGGAAGGCCGCCAAATTTTATTTGAACGCATCCGCCAGCAGATGTTGGACGGCCAGGTTAAGACGCTGCCATGAAATCTTTTCAGCTCTCCAGCATGGCCGACGGTTGTTAAGCGGGCGGGGGGTATGATCCGGCAGGCTGAAGCGCAGGATGTGGAGGCGATCCACCAGATCTGCCTGCTGACAGCTGCCGATGGTAAAGACGGCACGCAGCACTATCATTTCCCGCAGCTGCTTTATGCGATTTACGTCGACCCCTACCTCAAGCATGATCCGACTTGCTGCTTTGTGGCTGAAGACGAGAGCGGTGTCTGTGGTTACACCCTTGCAGCGCTGAACGCGGCCGAAACCCTGGCTTGGGCGGTAAAAGAAACCCTGCCCCAATTGCGCAGCGACTTCCCGCTGGCGGATTCTTCCGGAAGGCGAACCGTATTTGACCAGGCTTTGGTCGAAATCATTCATTATCCCTTTGAACTGCCCGGCTTCGCCAAAGCTTACCCATCAGAACTGCACATTGATTTACATCCGCGCGCCCAGGGGCGGGGGCTGGGGCGTCAGCTGATCACGCGCGTCTGCGCGCGGCTGGAAGCATTAGACTCGCCGGGGGTCTTTTTGGGGGTCAGCTGGCAAAATGAGAATGCCCGCGCCTTTTATCGCCACCTGGGTTTTAGCCAGCTGGCAGCCATTCCTGAAGAAACTGAATTTTTTGGGAAAAAATTAGCGGAATAGACCAGTGGGCACTAATCCGCCGGGGGCGTTGAAAGCGCTAACCTGGGGGGAGCAGACCGTGATGCGCGGCAGAGTCGGTCCAGAAACTCGGGTATAACTGTTAAAAATCGCTTGACGAAACCCTGCAATACTGATAGACTCTCGCCTTGCGAAGAAGGCTGATGGGTGAATCGGTCTTGCGAAAGCGTGCATTTGTTGATATACTAAAAAGTCTGTGAAGAGCATCTTAAAAATTGAATGACAAAGGGCGCCGGCGTAGCTCAACGGAAGAGCAACCGCCTTGTAAGCGGTAGGTTATGGGTTCGATTCCCATCGTCGGCTCAAGATTGCGCGTTTGCGATTGCGTTCAACCGGCTGGTTGAGCTCAATCTCCAACGGGTAAGAGCAGGCGCCCAATGGAAAAAAGGACGGTTACCCAAGTGGACAACGGGGGCTGACTGTAAATCAGCTGGCAGAGGCCTTCGGAGGTTCGAATCCTTCACCGTCCATATCGCCCGACATTGGTCGGGGGAGTCACGGCTGCCCTCATAGCTCAGATGGTAGAGCGCATTCTTGGTAAGAATGAGGTCATGGGTCCGAATCCCATTGAGGGCTCTTGCCGAAAAAAGTGGAAAAGAATAGAAAGTAATTATTAAGGAGAAAAGATGGCGAAACAAAAATTTGACCGGTCCAAGCCACATATGAACATCGGTACGATGGGTCATATTGATCATGGCAAGACCACCCTTACTGCAGCGATTACCAAGGTCCAGGCCATGCGTGGCTTTGGTCAATTCCGCGCTTATGACTCAATTGACAATGCGCCGGAAGAGAAAGCCCGCGGTATTACGATCAACATTACCCATGTTGAATACGAAACCGCGAAACGCCATTATGCCCATGTGGACATGCCTGGTCATCGCGACTATATCAAGAACATGATCACCGGTGCTGCCCAGGTTGATGGTGCAATCCTGGTCGTCAGCGCTCCCGATGGCCCGATGCCCCAGACGAACGAGCATGTTCTGTTGGCCCATCAGGTTGAGGTCCCCGCGATTTTGGTCTTTTTGAACAAAACTGATCAAATGAACGACCCGGAACTGCTCGAACTGGTCGAGATGGAAGTTCGCGAACTGCTGAACAAAAACCATTTCCCTGGCGATGAGGTCCCGATCATCCGTGGCTCTGCCAAGTTGGCGCTCGACAGCACCTCCACCGACCCCAACGATGAGGTTTACAAACCGATCGTGGAACTGATGGACGCCGTCGACAGCTACTTCCAGGACCCCGTCCGTGATTTGGACAAGCCCTTCATGATGCCAGTGGAAGATGTTTTCTCGATCAAAGGCCGTGGAACTGTGGTTACCGGCCGTATCGAACGCGGTCAGATCAAAGTCAACGACCCGGTCGAAATCGTGGGCCTGCGCGACAAGAGCATGGCCTCGGTGGTGACTGGTGTGGAAATGTTCCACAAGTCGCTGGATATGGGTATGGCCGGCGACAACGCGGGCCTGCTGCTGCGCGGCATCGATCGCGACCAGGTTGAACGCGGTATGGTTATCGCCAAACCTGGAAGCATCACCCCGCACACCACCTTTGAATGCTCCGCATATATTTTGCGCCGCGAAGAGGGTGGCCGTCACAGCGCATTCTTTACCGGCTACCGGCCTCAGTTCTACATCCGCACCATGGATGTAACCGGTGACGTGACACTGCCTGAAGGCGTCGAGATGGTTCTGCCTGGCGATAATATCAACGGCATGAAAGTAAAGCTGATCCAGAAAGTTGCACTTGAACAGGGTTCCGAATTCGCCATCCGCGAAGGCGGCCTGACTGTGGGTGCCGGTCGGATCACCAAGATTATTGAATAACTTTGGATGGAGGAGGCATGGCTGCCTTGCTGAGGTAGCCATGCTGAACAAAAATGGCATCGAAAAAGAAAGATATTCGCCCGGTTATTCACCTTGCCTGTACGGAGTGCAAGGAGAGAAACTACACAACTGTCAAAAACCGCCGGAATGACCCGGGGCGTTTGGAGCTGAACAAATACTGCCCGCGCTGCCGCACGCACCGCTTGCACCGCGAGGTCAAGTAACCTTTCCGAAAGGAAAGGGTTGCCTAGGTCAGTAGCTCAATTGGCAGAGCACCGCTCTCCAAAAGCGGGGGTTGTGGGTTCAAGTCCTACCTGACCTGTTTTGTAACTGTCAACGCCGTAAGATTACGGCGTTGAGTTGTCAACCAGGAGATAATGATGGCACAAACCGAGAAGAAGCCTAACATTTTCCAGAAGATCGCCCACTGGTGGCGCGAGACGATTGGCGAGCTGCGAAAAGTAACCTGGCCGACCACCCAAGAGGCGCTGGCGCTGACGCGCATTGTGGCTATTGTAACCGTGATTATGTCCATCCTTTTAGGGCTAATGGATTATGCCTTCTCGCGTTTAATTGGGCTGCTTGTCGCGTAATCGAAGAAAGAGGGCCGCAGGATGGCCGATAGCAAAAACACTAACAACCAGGAAATTGAGAATCAACCGGAAGATACCGGGGTAATGCCCGCTGCTTCTGTGGATTCTACTGAAAAAGACCTGGCGGCAGGGGAAGAAGAGAACAAACCAGAAGGCAGCGCAGAAAACCGCCAATGGTTTGTGATTCATTGCTATTCAGGTTACGAAAACAAGGTTCGCAAGAACCTTGAGCAGCGCATTGAGACCATGGGCATGAAGGATAAGATCTTCGACGTCGTCATCCCTACACAAGAAGAAATCGAAGTGCGGGATGGCAAGCGCCGCACGGTGGAACGCCATGTGTTCCCAGGGTATGTGCTGGTCGAGATGATTTTGGAAGAAGACTCGTGGTTTGTGGTACGAAACACCCCCGGGGTTACCGGCTTTGTCGGCATGGGTGAAGAACCAACCCCGCTGCGGCCAGAAGAAGTTGCCCACATCATGCGCCGCATGGAAGATGAAGCGCCGACCTACAAGGTAACTTATAAAGTGGGCGACCGGGTGCGCATTGTGGATGGGCCCTTCAACGACTTCCGCGGCAATGTCTCGGAAATTGATATGGAGCGTTCGAAGATTCGCGTTATGGTGAATTTCTTTGGACGTGAGACGCCTGTGGAGCTCGATTTTCTGCAGGTAGAAAAGGCGTAAACCGGAGCAATCCGGAATTTAGTGGGAGGGTGACTGATATCGCCCGCCAGCACCACAGAGGAGATAGTTTAAGTGGCTAAGAAAATTAAAGCAGTCGTCAAGTTACAAATTCAGGCAGGCAAAGCCAATCCTGCACCGCCAATCGGCCCAGCCTTGGCCCCGCACGGCGTCAACATTATGGCGTTTTGCAAGGATTACAATGCGCGCACGTCTAACCGTGTCGGCGAAATCATCCCGGCCGAAATCACCATTTTCAGCGACGGATCATTCAAGTTTGAACTGAAATCTTCACCGGCGCCGATTTTGCTGAAGAAAGCCGCCGGCATTGATAAGGGCTCTGCCACCCCGCAAAGTCAAAAGGTGGGCAAGGTGACCCGTGCCCAGCTGCGTGAAATTGCTGAAATCAAGTTTAAGGATATGAACGCGAACGATATCGAAGGCGCGATCCGGCAGCTTGAAGGTACCGCCCGCAATATGGGCATTACCGTCGTCGATTAAGTTTGTTTTCAATCAGTGTGGGAGGGCTTCCCCGCCCGTCATAACCACGGAGGAGTATTCATGTCAAAGCACGGGAAGAATTTTACAAACGCAAGCCAAAAAATTGATTCGGATAAAGTTTACAGTCCGAAAGATGCAATCACGCTGGTCAAAGAAGCCAGTTTTGCCAAGTTTGATGAGACCGTTGAAGTGCACATGCGCACCGGTCTTGACCCGCGTCAGGCGGATCAACAGATCCGCGATGTCGTCGTCCTGCCCAATGGGTTGGGTAAAACCGTAAAGGTTTTGGTCTTTGCCCAGGGTGAAGCAGCTACCGCCGCGCGCGAAGCCGGTGCAGACTTTGTGGCCGAAACGGATGAAGATATCGCCCGTATTTCAGGCGGATATACCGATTTTGACGTGGCCGTTGGCACGATGGATATGATGGGCAAAGTCGGCCGGTTAGGCCGGGTTTTGGGTCCGCGCAATCTGATGCCGAACCCCAAGGCCGGCACCGTCGTGCAGCCTGCAGATATCGCCCAGGCGGTCAAAACTGCCAAAGCAGGGCGCGTTGAGTTCCGGTTGGACAAGAGCGCCAACATTCACGTCCCACTGGGCAAAGTGTCCTTCAGTGTGGACGCACTTTATGAGAACCTGGCAGCGCTGATGACCGCCATCCGCAAAGCTCGTCCCTCCGGCGCCAAAGGGCTGTTCATCCGCAAGGTTACCATAGCTTCAACAATGGGCCCGGGCGTCAAGATTGACCCGAACACTGCCATTGCAATGGAAGCGGACAAACTTTAGTCCGCCCGCCCGCCGGAGCGGTTAATGGTATACTGACCGGCACAACAACTGAATAGTGCTTTTGCACACTTCACTTAAGAAAGCTGGTGCCGTTAACGGCTTAATTTCCCGCCGAGGTGGAGGTCCCGACAGATAAAATCTGTAGATTGATCTCTTCCCGCGGCTGGTTAACGGGAAGAGATTTTTTAAAATCACCGGAAGGAGGTGAATTTACATTGGCGTTTTCTAAGGATAAGAAAGAAAAAATTGTCGAGCAATATCGTGAATGGATGGACAAGAGCAAGGGCGTATTTGTGCTTTCATATAACAAAATGCGCATGCCTACCGTGAACGATGCCCGCAGCCGCCTGAGAGAGGCGGACGGCCGGCTACATGTGGTCAAGAATCGTTTGTTTACCCGTGTGCTGGATGAATATGGCTACAGTTACGACCCCAAGTTTTGGGAAGGCAACAACGTGGTCGTATTTGCGTTTGAAGACGCGCCATCGGTCGCCAAAGCCCTGGCTGAGGTTGTCAAAGGGAATGAGGCATTTGAAGTCCGTGGCGGCTACCTGGACAAAGCCAGCTTGACCGTCAAGCAGGTAACTGCGTTGGCTGATCTGCCGACCCTGCCGGTCATGCGCGCAATGCTGCTGGGTACACTTTTGGCCCCTGCCAGCAAATTGGTTCGCACTTTGGCTGAACCCGCCCGTGGTTTGGCTGCGGTCATTAAGGCGAACTCAGAAAAGCAACCCGAAGCTGCGTAAAGCCCGTGTGCTTTTGCAGGTCAAATTAATTGGAATATTTTAATAACAGGAGTAAATAGAAATGGCTGAATTAGCAAAACTCGTTGAGGAACTGAGCCAGCTTTCCGTCTTGGAAGCTGCCGACCTCGTCAAAATGTTGGAAGAAAAATGGGGCGTTTCTGCTGCTGCGCCCGTTGCTGTCGCCGCCGCTGGCCCTGTGGCCGCCGCCGCTGAAGAAGTCGAAGAAAAGACTGAATTCAACGTGATCATCAAAAACGCCGGTCCCAAGAAGATCGAAGTGATTAAAGTCATCCGCCAGCTGACCAGCCTGGGTCTGGTTGAAGCCAAGAATATGGCCGAGACCGCCAACGCCAAGGTCTTGGAAGCGGTTACCAAAGAAGTTGCCAATGACGCCAAAGCAAAGCTTGAAGCAGCTGGCGCTGAAGTGGTGCTCGAGTAATCCGCCATACTGGCAATCAAAAACCGCCCGAACGCAGTTTCAAGCGCGGGCGGTTTTTGTTTTAAAACTAAGGGCGGCTCAGACGGCTTCCAACTGGCGGATAACCAAAATCACTTTACCCTGGACCTCTACCACGCTGGGGTCATTGATGATAATCGGCTGCATCGAAGGGTTGGCTGGCTGCAGCCGTACCCGCCCATTTTCAAGGTAGAAATATTTAAGCGTGGTCTCATCGCGGTCATTCAGCCAGACTGCCACCATTTCGCCATTACGGGCCTGATCCACTTTTTTCATGATCACCAGATCGCCATCGTTGACCATTGCATCGATCATTGAGTCGCCATGCACTTGCAGCGCATAAAGCTGGCCGTCGGCGTCGTTGGCAGGCAGCAGACTGCGGGCGATCTCGATGCCGGACTCGGGGTCGTAATAGCTGAAATCTGAGGCGGGGACGGGCATGGGTTCACCGGCGACGATGTTTCCAACCAGCGGGATGGTCAATAGTTGGTCAGCCAGGCTGGAAGTGAAACGATGTGCGGATTGCATGATATTGCCCGATTGGGTTTTAATCAGATTGATGCCCCGGGAAACATTCCGGTTGCGTTCCAGGTAGCCCATCTCTTCCAACTGGTTGAGGTAATAATTGACCACCGAAGTGGAACTGATCTGGGTTTGTTTGCCAATCTCGCGGATAGAAGGCGGATAGCCTCTTTCGCTTTGGTAACTTTCAATGAAAGTCAAGATTTTTTGATGCCGCGGGCTCAAACCTGTTCTTTTTTTGGCCATATGGACCCACTTTCTGAATCCTCTTACTTTTTTATCCCTTTTATAATAACAGAACAAATGTTCACTGTCAAGCCGCCTCGCCTGCGGTTTAGGCTTCTATTCAGAAGGCGGAACGAACCTTGCACGGTAAAATAGGATTGAACCTTATAAAACTCGGAGGTGTTTCTGATGATCCACAAGCTGCTTTCCGTTGCTGCTGGCTTGCTTTTGGTAGCAGCCCTGTTCGGGGGTGCCGCACAGCCGGCAGAATCCGCTGCCCGAATGGAGGGGGCTTGGATGGCTGACTCCCCTAATGGGGACGAAGTTACTTTTGAGAATACCGCACCCGGAGCTGGCTGGCTTCTTTTGGGGCAGAAGCTTTACCAAACCGTAGATAATGGCAGCAGCTGGCAAGACATTACGCCTACCTGTTTGTCGGCGGCTGCGCCTTTGACAGTCGACTTTATCGATGTCAACCAGGGCTGGGCATTGCTGCAAGATCCAACTGATGCCCAGATGCGGCTTTGCGTCACTGTGGATGGCGGCGCCAGCTGGGTGCTGAGCATGCCAGAGACTCAGGCAGGTGCCATTGACCCGGCCGATATGCCAATTGAAAGTGTGCGCATGCACTGGCTGGATGCCTACCATGGTTGGATCCTTTTCAAGCAGGCCTCCAGCAGCAACTTCAGCTTGGGCGAGTTGTGGTTCACGCATGATGGCGGAACAAGCTGGCAGAAGGGGGACGCACCCTCGGGCGAAGATCTTGTGTTTTTATCTGAAAGCTTCGGTTTTCAAAAAGCTCATGACCGTACGGATGCGCTTTACCTGACCCGTGACGGTGGGCTGAGCTGGTCTCTATTCACAGCGCAGCAAGCCGCTGGGGAATTTGGGGAGGCAGCCCAGATGCAGCTCCCGCTGCGCAGCGGAAAGCAAATCTTGCTGCCTGTTGCCGCGAAGGGATCCGGCCTGCTGCGCTGGTATGCCCTGGATGAGGCTACTCAGAGCTGGAACCTGGCCTTTGAAGTGCCGCTCAGCCCGGGGTACCCGCTAGCGCTGCTGCCCTTGTCACTGAACGCAGACGCCCAACCGACCGGCTGGCTGGCCCTGGACGTTGCCGCAGCACGCAGCGCACTCCCTTTGGAGCCTTCTGCAGGCGCCAGCGAACCCACGCTTTTGGAGGTTTCGAGCGCCGATGGGACGAATGCCTGGGCGTTGTGGGCAGCCTCCAGCTGCGGGGACCCAGCCCTGGCCGGCTTGCCTGAGGCGCGTGCCTGCCAGGCGCGACACTACCTGCTGCAGAGTGCCGATCAGGGGTCCAGTTGGAGCCAGCTGGCGCTGCCGGGCGAGTATGTAAATGGATTGCCAAGCGGCATGAAAGGCCCAGAAGTGCTGCCGGAAAGCGAAGCTGAGCAGCCCGGGAGTGTGGTCTATTGGGTGAAGCGGGTGACCGGTCATGGCTTTGATGCCTGCGAAATCCCCACCCTGGAAGAGCTACAGACCTGGTTTAATGCCAGCCCATATCAATCGGTGAACCTTTACATCGGAGGGAACTCGCGTTCTTGCGCCAACACCGCTCTCACGGCCAATTATTTGGACCAGCTTTACCATCAGGGCTGGCGTTTCATTCCAACCTGGGTTGGGCCACAGGCTCCCTGTACCAATTTTTACCATAAGTTCCCCTATAACTCAGCGGAAGCCTACGCCGCTGGCGTGGATAATGCCAACCAGGCTGCGGCCAGGCTTAGTACACTCGGCCTGACCAACCCCGATGGCAGCGGTTCTGCCGTCTATTACGACATGGAATATTTTGCTGCAGACAACGCCTGCAAGACGGCGGTACAGTCGTTCTTGGATGGCTGGACCACGCGTCTGCATGAGCTCAACATCCTTTCAGGCTTATACGGGTCATCGTACAACATCTATATCAACCAGCTTTACGCCGTCTCGCCTCCCCCGGATCTGGTCTGGTTGGCCAGCTGGAGCAGCCCGGCTTATGACCCCACCCAGACGGTCTGGAATGTTTCTTACCTGCCGGATACGTATTGGAGCCAGCATCAGCGTCTGCATCAATACACCGGTGGCCATAATGAAACCTGGGGGAATGTCGTGCTTAACATCGACTGCAATGTGCTGGACGGTGTGGTGACTGCTCCCTACGGTGCTGATTTAAACGCGCCGGTAACTTCCGCTTCATTGGCTGGCACGATGGGCATCAGCCCCTGGTATATCACCCCAGTTACCCTAACGCTCAGCGCTTCAGACACAGGAACCGGCTTACGGGCGACCTATTATCAGGTAAATGGAGGTGCCCCGCAGCTCTATACCGCGCCAGTCGTTTTCGCTCACAGCGGTGAGAATGAGATTACCTACTTTAGTGTCGACCAGGTTTACAACCGCGAGAGCCCAAAAACGATCAGCTTCAAGGTGGATAATGAGCCACCGGTAAACCCGAAAGTGACGAGCGCGGGCTGTTGGGCGCCTGACCGCCTGCCCCAGGGAAAGTGCTCCGACCCGGCGTTTACCTGGGCGGGAGCCTATGATGCTGGCATGGGGCTAGCCACGGTGGATCCATATGAAGTTTATTGGGGGTCCAACCCCAACGCAACCAGCGGCACACGCATGAGTGCCACCCAACTGGATCCGCCCCCAGTCCCCACCAATACGCCTATGTACCTGCGGCTGCGCACGTTGGACCGTCAGGGGTTGTGGAGCTCGTGGCAGACCTTGTATACCTTCATCTATAATCCGAAGGTGCAGCACTACTTGTTTTTCACCAGCGCCTTTAACCGTTGATTTGCAGTAGGTGCGGACAGGCTTTTTAGAGCGGTATAATTTGCCTGCCATTTTAGGCGCCAGCGGAGGTTTTGTGAAGCAGGAAATTCAGCAGTTTATTAAAGACCTGGATTTTGATTGGAACACCCTTAAGGATTACTTATTAATCCTGCTGGGAGCGTTCCTACAGGCTTTGAGTATGCGTCTTTTCTTGGTGCCGGCCAGCCTGGTCAGCGGCGGGATCAGCGGTATTGCCCAGATTCTGCATTACAGTTTGGGTTGGCCCATCGGCCTGGTGGTACTGCTTGGGAATATTCCTTTGTTCATCATCGGTTGGCGTTACCTCGGGGGGCCGCGCTTTACCCTGCGGACATCCTTTTCGATTGTAGCTTTTTCCATCTTCACCGATGTACTCCTCGCGATGACGGGATCGGAACCAATCACGAATGACATCCTGCTCAACACGCTTTATGGTGGCATCTTACTAGGCGTCGGTTTGGGCATTGTGTACCTCGGGCGCGGCACCAGCGGCGGCACCGATATTCTAGGAAGAATCTTGAACCAGCGCTTGGGGATGTCCATTTCGATGGCGTACCTTCTGACCGATTCATTTGCAGTGATATTGGCTGGTTTTTTCTTTGGATGGGAAAAAGCACTTTATGGGTTGATCATGATTTACCTTAGCGGAGTGGCGGCTGATACTGCTTCACAAGGCGCAAGCGTCATCAGAACAGCTTTCATCATCACCGATGAGACTGAAAAAGTGGTGAGTTCCATTCAGCAGCAACTGGACCGCGGTTCCACGGTGATCTCTGCCAAGGGCGGTTACACCGGCAAAGACCGTCCGATAGTTTATTGTGTCGTTACCGCTGCGGAAGTCATTCGCCTCAAAAGCATTGTGCATGAGGCCGACCCGGATGCATTCATGGTGGTCGGCCAGGCCAATGAAGCGCTCGGAGAGGGTTTCAAGCCGCTGCATGGCGGCCACTGAGATGCAGGCTTGATCACGAACTTGGCGAGTGAAAAATGAAAATGTTTAAAATTTGGGTTGGCATATTGGTGATGGTGGCCGTGGCTGCCTGTTCCGGTGCGGTAGAGACAGCAGAACCAGCCGAACCGATACAAATCAATAAAGATGAGGCTTTCGTGTTGCGCCCGGTGAGCGGCCAGGATGCAGCAGAGAGCCCCGAAGGGTTGACGATTCGGCTGATATCCGTGGAAGACAGCCGCTGCCCCAAGGGAGTGGAATGCGTCTGGGCCGGCATGGTTTCGGTCACCCTTGAAGTACAGTCAGCCGGCCAGGCCACCCAAACGGTGGTGTTGAGCCTGGGGGATCCTGATCCGGCAAGCCTGATCAGCATTGAGTTGCCCGAAGGGCACATATCATTGGTGAGTGTCGAGCCGTACCCACAGGCCGGTCTTGAAACCTCACCCGAAGACCAGCTTGTGACGCTTATTTGGAGTGATTCGCCCCTGGGGTAACCAGGGCGTAAAGTTGCTAAGCCTACCAACCTGTGGCGCAAGCCAGTTGGGCCCCAGCCGTGTTAGCCTTGCCTGGTCAATTCAGCCCTTAAGCTGATCTTTCTTCGGTGGGGGCAGCGCTTTCGATGGGCTGGCTGACCCAATGCGCTTTGGGTTTGCCTGCAGATAGGGCACCAGGCAGCAGCAGCGCACCTGCCAGCAGGATAAAAAATGCCCCGCCGATGATTCCAGCCGGCGTCGGCCCTAAGAGCGGATTGGGCGAGCCTTTCAGGGCGTATACGCCCAGGGCGGCCATGCCATTAATCCCGGCGTGTCCAATTACTGCTGGCCAAACGCTGCCTTCTTTCAACGTCAGCCAGCTGAGCATCGTGCCCAAAGCGATGCAAAACACGACCATCATTCCCATCCCCAGCCAGGGGTAGCCGAAATAATCGATGCCGTAATTGTGCCCCATGGCAATCAGTGGCCAATGCCAGACACCCCAGATGATGCCGCTGAGCAGAACCGCTTTGCGCTCTCCCAGGGGCAGCAGTTTGGGGAGCAGGTACGCCCGCCAGCCAAACTCCTCGCCGAAAGTAAAAATGCCATTTAAAAATGGCGAGAGGAACATGCCTTGCAGTGCTGAGATGATCAGCAATACCCAGGGAGAAAGGGCGGTTGCGTTTTGGCCGTTCGCTGCAGAAGCGGCCGCAGAAGAAAGTACGCTGAGTGTTGGGTCGTAATATTGGGGGAAAAGCGCAAAGAACAAGAGCGCGCCTAAAACCGTCCCAAGCGTGGGCAGGACCCAAGCCAACAGCCACCACAGCCCGCTTTTTTGGTTAAGCCCGGGCTTGAGCATCAAATTGGAGCGCTCTTCGTGCGTGATCAAACGGGTGAGCAGGTTGGCCAGTGCCGGTGAAACCATCACACTGCTGGCAATCAACAGCCCGGCCAAGGTCAGGTTGAGCGGGGCAATAACGATGGGACTATTCTGCAGCCCACCGTTCAGGTAGATGACCAGGCTCACCAGCCAGGCCAGGCCAAATGAGAAAATCAGATAAATCCCGATTCTTTTCTTGTCCGCTGAGCTAATCATTGCTTACCTGTTCGTCTGGTCGGCGGCCCAATTTGATCGCCATTTTTTCTGCCAGGGCGTCATCAGGTGAGCGCTTCAGCAGTGACTCAAGGAACACGGTCAGCATCATTTCGCAGTCTGCAGCTTCAAATGCGATATTTTCTTCTCGCAGGCGGTCCTGATTGCGTATCCATCCTGGCACGCGGGAGACGATTTCATCTGCTTGTTGGCCCAGTCGGGCAAAGCCAGCTAAAAGCTCCTGTTCTTCTGGGTCAAGCTTGGCGGCATGGCCAGAAGCATAAGCATGAGAAAGCTCGCCAACCTCCGAGAGGAAAAAGAACAGCGCTTCTTTGGCTTCAGGCCAGGCCAGCCCGCGGGCTTGATAATATGCACGTATGATTTGAGTATCGATTTTGGCCTCCGGTTGGGGGTTTGAAAACTTTTTTGATTGTACTTGATTCAGGGTTTATTGGTATGATTGCAGCCTGAAATGAATAACGTCACCGATCCTCAGAAGTTCCCTGGGTGGCTGCGTGCGGTCACGCACTTTCAAACCCGCGATTTTCTATCCACGCTCCGGCCGCAGTTTGGCAGCCAGGTTACGGTTAGCTTGCGCACCCCGGCCGATGCGCCGGTTGAAGAGGTGGTGCTGCGTACCATTCCGGATGGCGAGCAGCTGTTCACCGCCATGCAGCCCGGGGCAGGTCAGGCGGGCTGGCGGCAGTGGACTGCGGAGCTGACGGCGGGCGAACCTTGTGTATTTTATCGATTTGCCATTCGAACTTCTCAAAAAGTTTGGTGGCTCAATGCACTTGGCATTTCGGAAGAAATTCCGCCGCAATGGTTTGATTTCAGGCTTCTCAGCGACTTTTTAGAGGTGCCTTGGCTGGCTGGGAGTGTGTTTTACCAGATCTACCCCGACACTTTTTATGATGGCGACCCGAGCAACAACCCGAATGGTGAGCGGGAGCCTTTCCGCGGCTTCGTTCGCCAAACCCTTCCATGGGGTCAGGCCGTGCCAGAAAAAGGTCGGGTTTGGCCTTTCTACGGCGGTGACCTGCAGGGCATCCAACAGAAGTTGGGTTACCTGACTGACCTCGGGATCAATGCACTTTATCTCAACCCGATCTTCACCGCGCTTACCAGCCACCGCTATGACATAATCGATTACCAGAATGTCGACCCGATCTTGGGGGGCAATCAGGCGCTGATCGACCTGGCCCAAAGCCTACACGAGCTGGGCATGCATTATCTGCTGGACATTGTTCCCAACCACTGCGGGTTGGGTCACCCCTGGTTTCAAAAAGCGTTGCATGACCCGCACAGCCCGGAGCATGAATACTTTTTCTTTGATGGCGAAAATGGAGCGCATGCCTCATGGATGGGGTTTGGCTCGCTGCCCAAGCTGAATTATGCCAGCCAACAGCTGCGCGAATTGATTTATGCCGCTGATGATTCTGTTTTTCGGCGCTGGCTCAGGCCACCCTGGTCGGCAGATGGTTGGCGCGTGGATGTGGGAAACATGTTGGGGCGACATGGCTTGCAGCAGCTCAACATAGAAATCATGCGCGGGATTCGCCAGGCCGTCAAATCCACCCGACCGGATGCTTACCTTTGCGCTGAAAACTTTTTTGATGCCGTCAGCCAGCTTCAGGGAGACGGGTGGGACGCAGTGATGAATTACGCGGGTTTTCAAGGCCCGCTGCTGCATTGGCTGCGGCCTTTTGCAACCGATGCCATCGGTTGGAAGGGGAACCTGAGCGCCGGCACGCGCTGGGAGACTGAAAGCCTTGTCGCAAGCTGGATGAGGAATCTTGCCGCCATCCCCTGGGCCATCGCGCAGCAGCAGTTCAACCTGCTGGGCAGTCACGACACTCACCGGCTGTTGACCGAATTAGGTGGGGATAAAACCCTGGCGCGGCTGGCGGCAACCATCCAATTTACCTTCCCGGGCGTGCCCTGTGTTTACTACGGTGATGAGGTTGGGCTGATGGATGCGGACGGATTTGGCTCCCGCAAATGCATGCCTTGGGAACCAGCTGAGTGGGATTTGGATCTGTTGGACTTTTACAAGACGTTGACCCGTTTACGACGAAAAAGTGCAGTGCTGCAGGAAGGCGCCTTCCAAATTCTGTATTATGACGACGACTGCCTGCTTTACCGCCGTGTTCTGGCGGCTGATCAGATTTTTGTGAGCGCTAACCGGCAGGATGAAGTCTTGGCTGAAAAGCGGCTGAGCTTACCTGAGCTGGGGCTTGAATTGCACAGGACGTATGTCGGTCTGTTTTCCGGAGCGCGCCTTCATCAGCAAGGCAGCTCATTGACGATCCCACCGCTTCCCAAGGGCGGGGAAATCTGGCTGCCCCAGGATGAACCGGTTGGAGTTGACCTGCGGCAGGGTTTATAATCTTTATGGGTCTCAACAGTCATTAAGGGTTCTTAATGGATCTTTCAATTTGTATTCCAACGCTCAACAGCAGGGACTTCCTGCAGTCATGCCTCCAATCCATTGTTGCATTCCCACCGCAGATGGAATTTGAGCTGATCGTGGTTGATAATGCCTCGCAGGATGGCACGCTGGAAATGCTGCAGCAGGAATTTCCGCAAGTCAAAATTATTCACAACCAAAGTAACTTGGGGTTTACGCGGCCCTTGAATCAGGCGCTGCATGCGGCTGGCGGCGAGTTCTTCCTTATCCTCAACCCGGACACTAAAATCGATGAAGATGCTGTTACGCCTCAGGTTGAATTTTTGCGCCAGAACCCGCAGGTTGGGGTTTCGATCCCTAAAATCTTGAACACTGATGGCACTTTTCAGCGGCAGTGCCGGCGCGGTGAAGCCCGGCCGGCGGAAGTTTTCGGATATTTTCTTGGGTTGGGCCGCTTGTTCCCCCGTAACCGCGCGCTGAATGGATACCTTCAGACCTGGCTGGGCGAGGATGAGATTGCGGAAGTCAAGGCGGTTTCAGGCTCATGCATGTTTTTGCGCAGGCAAACCTGGGAACAAGTTGGCGATTTTGATGAAAACTTTTTTGCCTATCAGGAAGACAGTGATTATTGCCTGCGGGCGCGAAAGGCGGGATGGAAGGTGATGTACGTGCCCCTGACATGCGTCACGCATTTTGGCGGAGAAGGCGGCAGCCAGACCAAACCGTATAATTCCATTTTTCAGTGGCACCGTTCTTACTATTTGTATTACCGCAAACATTTTGCCCGAGAATATTTCTTCCTTTTTAATGGTTTCTATTACCTGGCGATGGCTATAAAGCTATTGCTCGCGCTCATCAAAAGAGCTTTGATGTCGCCTTTTCACACAGAGCATATTCCCGCACCCAGCAATCGCGGCTGATCGTAGCGGAGAATTGTTTGTAAGACCTCAGAGCTGTTGCCGTCAGCCGAGCCATTTTTTTCTGCTGGCCGCATGCCACCCGGACCTGGGGCAATTTGCGTTGTTACCCCGACGAATTCTGTAAAACTTTATTGACAAACGTAAATAATGGTGATCTACTCTATATAGAATTATCGTAAAACGATAATTCAGGAGAGTTTGATGAACCGTAATCAATTTTTGTTCGTATTGATTGCTGAGGCAGGTTTGTGCGCCACAGTCAGTTTGCTGTGCTTACCGGCAGCGGACTTTCTGCCGGCCGCTCTCGCATTCCCGTTCGGGCTGATCGGGGCGGGTCTGCGCAGGCTGGCCCTTCTGGGTCCAGCTGGAAATACACTGGCCTGGATGCTTTTTGCGGCGCTGGGTGTGATCCCTATCTGGTTTTTTCTGCGGAAAAAAACTCAGGAGGGAATCCGGCTCGAGGACTGGCTCTTGGTAGTGATTAGTGCCGGTGTGGTTTTTACGCTTTGGCTGGCCGTGAACCCAACCTGGGCCGCGAGTCGCTTCCCCGAGCGGACGGGAAGCGCCATGATGGCCATAGCAGGCAGCCTTTTGTGGTCAACACTGATCGCATATCTCGTGCTGCGCATCTTGCGGGCTGCCCTCTCTGCTGAAAGATCACAGCTATGGAGCTACCTGCGCTGGCTGCTTCACCTGATGGCGGTCATTTTTGTGGCGGTCATTTTCGGCGTACATCTGTCAGAAATGGTCGGGGAGCTTTCTGCTTTTGATGCGCAGGCGATCCCCCCGGTAGTTCTCGGGTTTACCCTATTGCGATTTATCGTCGTGGTGCTGCCGTGGCTGCTGGATATTATCGCGGTTTTTCTTGCCATGGAGATGCTGGACCACGCGCAGGACCCGAACGTCTCTGGTAGGGTTGCTGTGGCGAAAAAGCTCTCGAGATGGTCTGGCAGGGCATTGACAATAATGGTGCTCGTACAACTTCTCTTTAATTTTTTGCAGCTGGCTCTAATCATGAACCTGCCGGAAGTGGAGATCACTGTCAACATTCCGATTTTCTCAATAGGGTTTGTCTTGGTTATTTTGTGGGCCGCCAGACTGCTGGAAGAGAATCAGCAGCTTAAAGAAGAGAATGATCTTTTCGTTTAAGGAGCGGCATGGCTATCAGGGTTCATTTGGATGAGGTATTAAAATCGCGAGGAATAACCTCACGAGAACTGTGTGCCAAAGTCGGGCTGACGGAAGCCAATCTTTCAATTTTGCGCAGCGGGAAAGCCAGGGGTGTACGCTTCAATACACTCAACCGGATTTGTTTTTTTCTGAAGTGTGATGTGGCGGACATATTGAAATTCGACGGTCATTTGGAGGACAATCATGAAATGGAATAACATCATCCCGGCTGCTTTGGTTCTGGCCGCCGGGTTGGCAGGCCTGGGGGGCGTGCCGCTGGCCGGCACTGCTGAAGCAGGCAGTGCAATGGGAGCGGAGGAAGATGAATTGCGCGGGGTCGTCATCACCACTCAATATGTAGTGCCCCCCGCGCAAGCTTGGTTGGATGAGGCTGCGGGTCGCATCTACGGGCAGCTGAACCCTGCAGCCCAAGGTGGTTCCAGCCCGGAGTATCTCTTCGACGGTGTTGAAGGAATTTCATTTTTTTATTCGATTGGGACTGAAGACGAGGCTGGCGTAATAATTTTTCACGCCAATGACGGTGTGTCGGATGTCGACCTGGATGTGCAGGTCACGGACCTGGGGCGGAACGTTTCGCTTGATGGGGTGATCTACGTTTCAGCGCTGGCGGGCAGACAAGTGTTTTATCTGAACCCGGTTTACCAACAGGCAGACGGGCGTATTTACCTGATCAACGGTAGTGGTGTGGAGGTACCGGGCGAGCCTGATGAAGGCGGAATAGTAAATCATAAAATCGATCAGACGGTTGAATCCGAAACAGATGGTGTGAAGCGCGCATCATCGAGTTCCATTTCACTGACCTTTAGGAAGGCATTGCCAACTGAAAGTATCCGCCTCTTGCAGATGGACCGCGCCAGCAAGCTGATCCGGCAGGATAAATACCTTCTGGAGGAACGACCGGAGACGGTTAGGGTAGAACTCGGAGCAGCCTACCTGGTAGTGGAAGTTCTGGCACGGAACGCCCAGGACGAATTGATCACCCGGCGGGAATTGTATGAGCAGGACGACGAGGCATTGGTCTTTATTGATTGCGGGGCAAATGGAATCTGTGTAGAGCGTACGACCCAGTTGGTATGGAATTGAACCAGCTACGATACCGGACGGACGGGTGGGTCACCGCATACTTTCCGCGGTTGTCGGTGCTGGCAAACCCTATCCTGTCATCGCGAGCGGAGCGCGGTTTTATGTCATCGCGAGGTACGAAGCGATCTCGCCTTTTCCCCCTGTTTCCGCGAGCCACCCCTTTGTCTCCGCGAGCCACCCTCTTGTCATCGCGAGCGTAGCGCGGTTTTATGTCATCGCGAGGTACGAAGCGATCTCGCCTTTTCCCCCTGTTTCCGCGAGCCACCCTCTTGTCATCGCGAGCGCAGCGCGGTTTTATGTCATCGCGAGGTACGAAGCGATCTCGCCTTTTCCCCCTGTTTCCGCGAGCCACCCCTTTGTCTCCGCGAGCCACCCCTTTGTCTCCGCGAGCCACCCTCTTGTCATCGCGAGAGCAGCGTGGTTTTATGTCATCGCGAGGTACGAAGCGATCTCGCCTTTTCCCCCTGTTTCCGCGAGCCACCCTCTTGTCATCGCGAGCGCAGCGTGGCGATCTCGATTGTCGATGCTGGCAAACCCTATCCTGTCATCGCGAGCGCAGCGCGGCGATCTCGATTGTCGGTGCTGGTAAAGAGAAAAGAGAGATTGCTTCGTGCCTCGCAATGACACATGAGAGATTGCTTCACAGGCTCACAATGACACATGAGAGATTGCTTCACAGGCTCACAATGACACATGGGTGAGATTGCTTCGTGCCTCGCAATGACACATGAGAGATTGCTTCGCAGGCTC
>DAOUFF010000008.1:0-15856 GCA_034430195.1 Anaerolineaceae bacterium
CCCGCCGCAAAGCCGCGGGACTTCCGGCCTGAATTTCTGATCAAACACTATCTGACCCGCCTGCTCAATGGCGATGACGCCGCCCGCAGCCTGCGCGACCTCCAGATTCGCACCTGCATGGCTTGGCTGAGCGCGTTGGAAAGCCCCGAAACAAACGATCCCGCTGAAGAACTGCGCCTTTACCGGCGTGAAATCATCCAGGCTCAGCTGCGCTGGCTTGAAGCGCTGAACCGCCTACCATCCCCAAAGGAGCATCTATAAATGAAGCATAAACCTCTGTTAACTGCTTTATTGGGTATGATCCTGGCCGCCAGCTTGCTGGCTGGCTGCGCTGGCAGCCCGGCTGCCTCCGCCATCCCCAGCGAGACGCCTGCCCCCGCCCAGGGCAATCTGGCCACCGATAATTATCCTTTCGAATCAAACTCCGCATCCCCAACTGCCTCCGCCGCTGGCGGAGACACGGCCAGCCAGACTTACCCGGCGCAAGCCCCCACCCAAGCGGGCGGTGCCTTCGCGGTGATTGACGCGCTCGGCCGCTCGGTGAGCTTTGAGACGCTCCCGCTCAACATCGTCGTGGTCGGCAAAGCTACGTCTTTAATCAACAATACGCTGTTCCTCTTCCCGGAGGCGGTTGAGCGCGTCAGTGCCTACGAGGCGCGCCTGCAGACCAACCTGGATTTCATCACCGTGGCTTTTGATCCGACCGGCGCCAAGTCTAGCCTGGCGCGCGATGCCGGCGCCGAACAGGTGGCTCCGCTGAACCCGGATTTGGTGATCATGAAGACCTACATGCGCGAAAAGGTGGGCCAACCGATTGAAGCGCTCGGTATTCCAGTGGTCTACCTGGATCTGGAAACGCCAGTGACCTTCTACGAAGATTTACGCGTGATCGGCGCCATTTTTGGCAACCCGGCCCGCGCAGAGGAACTGATCAGCCTGTATCAGGCTAACCAGACCCGCATTCAGACCGCGTTGGCAGGGCTTAAGGCGGATGAGCTGCCCAGCGCGCTGATCCTGCAATATTCCGCCAAAGATGGCGAAGTGGCCTTCAAAGTGCCGCCAGCCAGTTGGCTGCAGACCAGCATGACCGAAACCGCCGGCGGCAGCCCGCTTTGGAAGGAAATTCCGGACAGCGGCGGGTGGACTACCGTGACCTTGGAGCAAATTGCCGCCTGGGATCCTCAATTTGTTTTCATCGTTGAATATGGCGGCAGCGCGCCTCAGGTGGTGGAAGCACTGCAGGCAGACGCTACCTGGCAGTCTCTGCGAGCCGTCAAGGATGGTCACCTTTATGCCTTCCCCCTCGACTTTTTGAGTTGGGATCAGGCCGACCCGCGTTGGGGGCTGGGTGAGCTTTGGCTGGCGGCCAAATTGCATCCGGAGCGCTTTGCTGAGCTGGATTTCAACAATGAAATTATCGCTTTCTATCGTGATTATTACGGCCTGGATGAGGCTTTCATCCGCGAAAGTATCCTGCCACTGGTTCAGGGCAGTTTCTAAAAGGTTCGATTGGAACCCATTGCCGGCAAAGTGACCGCTCAGTGACCCTGAAAAAAGCCCTTACCCATCCGGCATTTCTGATCGCCTTTCCGCTCCTCGTTTTGGGGGTATCGCTCTTCATTGGGCGCTACCCCCGTCCTTTATTCATGCCGCCCCATTTGCTTTGGGAGGATGAACTGGCGCGCCGGCTGGTGCTCGGCCTGCGCCTCCCGCGTTTGCTGGCGGCACTGCTCCTGGGGAGCGCACTTGCCGCCTCCGGCACCGTGATGCAGATGCTGTTTCGCAATCCGTTGGTGGAACCTGGTTTCCTTGGCGTCAGTCAGGGCGCCGGCTTTGGTGCCGCCCTCAGCATCGTTTTGGCCGGCAGCTTCAGCGCCTGGACGCAAGTCAGCGCGGCTTTTTTTGCCCTGGCTGCGCTGGCCCTGACCTACCTGATCGCCCGCCGGGTGCATTTTGGTGGATGGATTTTGCGCCTGGTGCTCTCGGGGATCATCGTGTCTGCGCTTTTTTCCGCCGGGTTGGGCATCCTCAAGTACCTGGCTGACCCGGCTTCCCAGCTGCAGGAAATTGTTTTTTGGCTTTTAGGCGGGCTGTACGGGGTCACCTGGCCGCGTCTGCTGGGCATCGCCCCGCTGGTGCTGGTTGGGTTGACGGTCATCCTGTTGATGCGCTGGCGGCTGAACCTGCTGGCCTTGGGGGATGAGACTGCAGCCTCGCTGGGCGTTTCCGTCCGGCGTGAGCGCGCCCTGCTGCTGACGATCAGCGTCGCAATCACCGCAGCCGTGGTTTCAGTGGCCGGCATGGTGGGCTGGATTGGACTGATCATCCCGCACATCTCGCGCCGGCTGACGGGCGCAGACGCTGCGGCCAGCCTCCCGCTGAGCATTGCGCTGGGAGGCGCTTTTGCCATCCTTTGCGACAACCTGGCGCGCGCACTGACGGCTGGCGAACTGCCGCTGGGGATCATCACCTCGCTGCTCGGCGCGCTCATCTTTTTGGCGTTGATGACCCGGCCAGGCTTGCAGGTGAAGCCATGAGCGCGGTCAGTCCGGCTGCTGAAAACGAAGCGCTGGCCACGGGCACACTTTTCGCAGCGCGCGGGCTCAGCTTTCGCTATGAGGCGGATCGCCCTGAAGCGCTGGCCGGGGTTTCGTTCGATGTTAACCCGGGCACGATTACCGCGATCCTGGGCCCGAACGGAGCCGGCAAGACCACCCTGCTGCGGGTCTTGCTGGGGCTAAAGGAGCCCACAGCTGGCGAGCTCAGGCTGGCCGGGCGCGAGCTGACCAGCTTCAGCCGGCGGGAACTCAGCCGCTGGGTCGGACTGGTGCCGCAGTCGGAAGCTTTGCCATTTGATTACAGTGTGTTGGAATACGTGCTGCTCGGGAGGGCTCCGCATCTTGATTTTTTTGAGCAGCCCGGGCCGCAGGATGTGCGCGCGGCGCTGGAGGCGCTTCAGACGGTCGGCGCGCGCGAACTGGCCGCAAGGCCGATCCCAGCCCTGAGCGGCGGCGAGCTGCAGCTGGTGCTGATCGCGCGGGCATTGGCGCAACAGCCACGCGTGCTGCTGCTGGATGAACCTTCCGCCCACCTGGATTTGAGCAATCGCAACACCGTCCTGCGCTTGCTGCAAGATCTGCGCAGCGCCGGGACGACGGTCCTGTTCAGCACTCACGACCCAGAGGCGGCTGGTCTGGTGGCCGACAATCTGGTACTGATGCGCTCCGGTCGGATTTTATTTGCCGGGTCGACTGCGGACACGCTCACCAGTGATAAGTTGAGTCAGACTTACGGGGTGCCGGTGGAGGTGGAGCGTTTTGATGGGGTGTATTGGGTGAAGGCCCGCGCGGGGTTGAGTCGCCCGGCGGAGTGACGCGCGCGTTTATTTGTCATTGCGAGCCTAGTTTGTCATTGCGAGCGGAGCGCGGCAATCTCTCCTTTTTCTCTTTGCTGGCTGTGGAAAGGCGAGATCGCTTCGTTCCTCGCGATGACATCTTTCATCTGTCATTGCGAGCGGAGCGCGGCAATCTCTCTTTTATTTGTTTGCCAGCTCTGAAAGGCGAGATCGCCACGTACCTCGCGATGACATCTTTCCTCTGTCATTGCGAGCCTGCGAAGCAATCTCTCTTTTATCCGTTTGCCAGCTCTGAAGGGCGAGATCGCTTCGTTCCTCGCGATGACATCTTTCATCTGTCATTGCGAGCCTGCGAAGCAATCTCTCCTTTTTCTGTTTGCCAGCTCTGAAGGGCGAGATCGCCACGTTCCTCGCGATGACATCTTTCATCTGTCATTGCGAGCCTAGTTTGTCATTGCGAGCGCAGCGCGGCAATCTCTCTTTTTTCTGTTTGCTGGCTGTGGAAAGGCGAGATCGCTTCGTTCCTCGCGACCCCTACTGTCATTGCGAGCCTGCGAAGCAATCTCTCTTTTATCGTTTGCTAGCCATGGACAAGCGAGATTGCCGCGCTGCGCTCGCAATGACAGATTAACCTGCGAAGCAATCTCTCTTTTCTGTTTGCTGGCTGTGGACAAACGAGATTGCCGCGCTGCGCTCGCAATGACAGATTAACCTGCGAAGCAATCTCTCCTTTCTGCTTGGCCAGCCATGGACAAACGAGATTGCCGCGCTGCGCTCGCATTGACAGATTAACCTGCGAAGCAATCTCTCTTTTCTGTTTGCTGGCTGTGGAAAGGCGAGATCGCTTCGTTCCTCGCGATGACAAGATTCCTTCGCGATGACAGAGCAACCTCGCGCTGACAACAGGGTTCGTGCACCCGCGTCAGGCTACCCGGAAGCGCCGCACCCCAATCCCAAAAAACACCAGCGCAAAACCGAGCAGCAACGCGCACTCAGGCCATACCGCGGCCAGCCCTTGCCCGCGCACAGCAATGTCCAAAAATCCGCGCATCGCCCAATAGGTGGGAAAAGCATGTGCCAGGCTCTGCATCGCCTGCGGAAACAGCTCCAACGGGTACCAGCATCCGCCCAACATGGCCATCACCATGCCGGTCAGCATGGCGATGCCGTTGGCCTGGCCCTCGGTCTTCACAAAAGTCCCCAGCATGGTGCCCAGCGCGGCAGCGGAGAGCGTCGAGCAAACCATCACCAGCGCCAGCGCCAGCGGAGCGTGACCCCATTGGATGCCCATCACCACGATCCCAAAGATCACCAGCAAGGTCATCTGCAGCAGCGCTATCAAGACCTGCCCCAAAACCGTGCCGGTCAGGTAAAGCCAGGAGCTTGTGGGCGTAACCATCAGCCGGCGCAGGGTGCCGCCAGCGCGCTCCATGGCAAACATGGCTGACAGCCCGATCAGCGGGATGAACACCCAGGTGATCATCTGCCCGGCCGTGCTGTTAGCGCGCGGGTCGTACATTACCGTATCCGCCGTGCCGGCCT
Source organism: Anaerolineaceae bacterium (assembly GCA_034430195.1). Taxonomy (GTDB): domain Bacteria; phylum Chloroflexota; class Anaerolineae; order Anaerolineales; family Anaerolineaceae; genus Mesolinea. The sequence goes on from DAOUFF010000008.1 coordinate 4,898, forward strand.
GCTGCACTTGCAAGCGCTGCGGCGCGCTCTGGGCGGCAGCGCTGGCTGCCGCGTAAGCCTGGTCAAAGTAAGCCTGTCGTTCTGCGGCACTGGCGAAAGGCTGACTCTGTTCGGCGGCGCGCACGCTGGCGCTGGCAATCGCGCTTAGGCTGCTAACTTTTTCTACCGCCCCATTCACCGCCTGTTGGCAGACCATGGCATTCAAGTTGTTTTTCTGCAGGCGTAGTTCCACTTCGCCAGCCTGCCCGGTCAGCGCGTCCAGGCTGAAGCCGGCTGGCAAAATGAGCACGGCAGACGTTTCGCGCGCCTCAAAAGCCTGCTCTGCCTGCGCGAGCGTCATCACCTCCGGGTAGACGGCGGCAGAGCGTTCCAGCTCGGCCAGCAGCTGCGCTGAAAGCGGCGAGCCGGCCTGATCTACCACGCTTAGCTTGATACGCTGGTCGCCTGGCAGGGTAGTACCGCCGCTGATCAAAAAGATAAAAACCAAAGGTAAAACGATAAAGAACAGCCACTCCACTGGCGAGCCGAAGCGGATGAGGGTGTCTTTACGGATGATGGCCCAAATTTTTTTCATTTCCGCCTCACTTCACGCCCAACCCACGCCGCGCGATCAGAAGCGCTCCAAGCGCGAACAAAATCAGCCCCATAAGGGTCAGGCCCAACAGATGTGAGCTGATGCTGGGCAGGCGGCCGCCCAGCGCAAGGATATGGAAGCCTTCAATCATCCAGGCGTTGGGCGTGATCTTGTTCAGCACGCTTACCCAATCCGGCAGCATGGTCAGGTCAAAGAAGCTGCCGCCCAGTACCGCAAAAAGCAGCATGATCACCGTCCCGCTGATGCTGATCTGAGCGGGAGTCTTAAACAAGGTCGCCATCAGCACGCCCCAACCGGTTGCGCCAAAAGCTGCAGCCAAAATCAGCAGCACGGCGCCCAGTGCATCCCCCCACTGCAAGCCAAAGAGCAGCGACGTGCCGCCGATGACGATGGCCATCTGGGCCACCGCTGTTAAAAAGATACCGGTAAATTTGCCGCCCAAAACTTGTGCGGAGCTGACCGGCGCCACCAACATGCGCTGCAGGGTGCCATTCCGTTGCTCACTCAGCAGTGAGTGCGCGCCGTAAGTGACGGTATACATCAGAAACATGGCAACCATGCCCGGCGCGATATAGGCCAAAACGTTGAACGCTAGCGCTTCGTCGGCAGAAAGGTTCGTTTTTACGGTGATGGCGCCGGCGGACTGCGCCTGCGGCAGCTGCCAGGCCTGCCCGGCAAAAGCTGGAGCCTCCTGTGGGCTTAGCCGCCCACTGGCCACCATCTGGCTGGTGATGACTTCCGAGGCGATCCGGCCGGTTTCAAGCCGGCTGATAAATTGATCCAACACCGAACGCAGCAACGAGGCGCCATTGCTGCGGGTGGGGTTCTCATAAAAAATGATTGGGGCATTGCCCGCGGCGCCCGCGGTTGTAAAGCTGGCACTGAAGCCGGAGGGAATGATGATCAGCGCGGCGGCTTCATCTGCATCCACCCGGGCGCGGGCGGCGGTTTCATCCGCCAGCAGCTCTGGGGCCAGCAGGTCCGCCAGCTCGGGCGAACTGAAAGTATCCACCAGCAGGCTCCCAAATGAGCCTTCATCGTGATTTACAATCAAAACCGGCACATCGCTGAAGACGGACGAAACACCGCTAGAAAACTGGCCGGTAATTGCACCCATCCCGATGGTTAGGGCAAAGGGCGCCAAGAGCATCAGGATAAGGGCTGAACGGTCGCGAAAGATCAGACGCAGATCCTTGAGGGCAATCAGAAACAACTGTCTGAGGCCCATGGTCTAATCCCTTAGGGCGCGGCCGGTGAGCTGCAAAAAGACCGCTTCAAGGTTTGGCTCGCGCAGGTCCACCGATTGTACGCGAATGCCATGGCTGGAGGCTTCTTGAATGACCGCCGCCAATACTTCTTCGGCCGCCGGGGTGATCAGCGCCACAGCGTGATCGGCGGCATCGCAGTGCAGCACGCCGTCTAGCCCTTTGAGCAGCCCGGCCAAAAAGAGGGGGTCATCCTGTTCGCCCAGGTGCAAGGTGAGGGTATCCAGGCCGCCCACCTGCTTGGTTAGCTCCTTTTGGGTGCCCAGGGCGATCAATTGGCCGTGGTCGATGATCCCCACCAGGTCGGAAAGCTCTTGCGCTTCTTCCATGTAGTGCGTCGTGTAAAGGATGGTGATGCCCTCAGCCTTGAGCTGTTTGACCGAATCCAGAATGGCACGCCGCGATTGCGGGTCGATGCCGACGGTCGGCTCGTCCATAAAGAGCAGGCGCGGTTTGTGCAGCAGGCCGGCAGCGATATTCACGCGCCTTTTCATCCCACCGGAAAAAGTCTTGATGCGTTCTTTGGCGCGCTCGCGCAGGCCAACCTGTTCCAAGACTTCATCGATGCGCGCCGCCAGGGGGCGGCCAGAAAGGCCGTACATTTTCCCCCAGAAGTTCAGGTTCTCGAGCGCGCTCAGGTCTTCGTATAGGGCGATTTCCTGTGGGACGAGGCCGATCAGGCGCCGGACGGCCATCGGTTCGCGGGTGATGGAGTGACCGTCGATGAAGGCATCACCGCTGGTGGGTGCCAGCAAGGTGGAAAGCATTGAGATGGTGGTGGTTTTGCCGGCGCCGTTGGGGCCGAGGAGGGAGAAGATGGTGCCGGCCGCGATTTCAAAGGAGATGCCGGCGACGGCCGTCAGATCGCCGTATTTTTTGATCAGGTTTTGAGTTTCGAGGAATTGAGACATGCGGCTCCTTTTAAGCTGAGGGAAACGGAGTAATTATAATTCAGGGTGGGCTTTACTGTCTTTGCGAGCCTATTAATATGTCATTGCGAGCGCAGCGCGGTTCTTTATGTCTTTGCGAGCCTGCGAAGCAATCTCTCCTTTTTCTGTCTGCCATCGCCGGACAACCGAGATCGCTTCGTCCCTTTGTCTTGTCATTGCGAGCCTGCGAAGCAATCTCTCTTTTGTCTGTTGCCAGCCCTGAACAACCGAGATCGCCACGTTCCTCGCGATGACAGAATTCCCTGCGAAGCAATCTCTCTTTTGGCTGTTTACCAGCTCTGAAAAGGCGAGATCGCTTCGTTCCTCGCGATGACAAGGAGGCGAGCGTAGCGTGGTTTTTTGTGTCAACGCCCCCTTTGGGGGTTGCGAGCCTGCGAAGCAATCTCTATTGTCATCATTTCCTGTCAAAGCACCCTCTGGGTATCGCGAGGTACGAAGCGATCTTGCCTTTCACGTGGTGGCAAACGGAAGAGAGAGATTGCTTCGCAGGGAATTCTGTCATCGCGAGGAACGTGGCGATCTCGCCTTTGTCATGAAGATAACCAGAAATGAGAGATTGCCGCGCTGCGCTCGCAATGACACCATCGCTCGCAGGCTCGCAACCCCCAGAGGGGGCTTTGACAAAAGGGCGAGATTGCTTAGTGCCTCGCAATGACGAAGATTCCTGTCGCCGAGAGCGCTGACAAAAGCCATCCTCCACCCCCTTGACACCCTATATGTGTGATATAATTCACAATTAGATATTCGCTTATGCGTATAAAGGAGTAAACATGGACCTGGATAAACTGCAAACCGAAATCAATCTGCTCCATGAGCGGATCTGTTACGCCCTGGGCGACCCGAAACGGCTAATGCTGCTCTATCTGATCCACTTCGGGCCCAAAACCGTCAACGAACTGACCCGCCTGATGGACGCGCCTCAGCCGACCATCTCACGCCACTTGCGTGTGTTGCGTGAACGTGGCCTGGTGGTCACGCACCGCTGCGGCCCGGCCGTCATTTACTCGCTGGCCAACCCCCGCCTGATCGACGCTCTGGATACGCTGCGCGAAGTATTGAATCAACAACTTGTAGATCAGTCTGAATTGACTGAAACGATTCTCAAACCCTAAACTTACTGGAGGTTTTCATGAAAGTTTTGATCATCGGCGGTGTTGCTGGCGGAGCCAGCGCTGCTGCCCGCCTGCGCCGGATGGATGAGGACGCAGAAATCATCATGTTCGAGCGCGGCCCATATGTTTCTTTCGCCAACTGCGGCCTGCCTTATCACCTCAGCGCTACCATCCCCCAACGCGAACAGCTGCTGGTCACCAGCGCTGAAGACCTGAAGGGTATGCTCAATATCGACGCGCGCGTCAACAGCGAAGTCATCCAGATTGACCGGCCGGCAAAAACCGTGACCGTGCGCGAAACGGACAGCGGCCGGCAATACCAGGAATCTTACGACAAGCTGGTGCTCGCCCCGGGTGCCGTTCCGGTGGTGCCGCCGCTGCCGGGGGTAGACCTGCCCGGCGTTTTTGTGCTGCACAATATCCCCGAATTGGACCAAATTGAAGCCTGGATAGCCGCCCACCCAATCCGACAGGTAGTGGTGATCGGAGGCGGCTTCATTGGTCTGGAAGTAGCTGAAAACCTGGTCGAAAAAGGCATGCATGTGGCCCTGGTCGAAATGCTGAATCAAGTCATGCCGGTGGTGGATCCGGAGATTGCCGCCGACGTGCACTTGCAGCTGGCGCTGCACCAGGTGGAACTGCATCTGGGTGAAGGCTTGCGTGCAATTTCCGCCGGTGAAAGTAGCCTGCGGGTGGATTTGACCAGCGGCAATACGCTAGACGCCGATTTGGTCATTTTGGCGATCGGGGTGCGCCCCGAAACTGCCCTGGCCAAAGCGGCCGGCCTGCAGCTGGGCCCACGTGGCCATATCATCACCGACGACCACATGCGCACTTCCGATGCGGATATTTACGCCGTAGGCGACGCCGTACAGGTGACCTCGCTCCTTACCGGCGAAGCCACCGCACTGGCATTGGCTGGCCCCGCCAGCCGCGAAGCCCGGGTGGCCGCCGACAACATTGCCGGCCGCGATATGGTATTCCGTGGTACGCAGGGCACCTCAGTGGTCAAGGTCTTCGACCTGACGGTCGCATCGACCGGCCTGAGCAGCAAGCAGCTGCGCGAATCCGGCCTGCCCTTCAATTCGGTGATCACGCACAATAACAATCACGCCAGCTATTACCCGGGGGCTTCCCCAATCCAGCTCAAGCTGCTTTTTGGCCCGCAGGGGCAAATTTACGGGGCGCAAGCCACTGGCAGCGAAGGGGTGGATAAGCGCATCGATGTCATCGCCACCGCCATCCGGGCCGGCCAGACCACTTTTGACCTGGAAGAGCTGGAGCTAGCTTACGCGCCGCCTTTTGGCTCCTCGCGCGACCCCGTGAACCAGGTTGGTTTCGCGGCTTCCAATGTGCTGCGCGGCGATATGCAGGTGCTGCATTACGATGATGTTGCCACGCTGCCGGCAGAAGAATGGTACTTGCTGGATGTGCGCCGCACAGAAGAGTTGGCCGTGGGCCAGCTGCCCGGCGCGCACCACATTCCGCTGCACGAGCTGCGCGGACGGCTGAATGAGCTCCCGCGGGACCGAAAATTCCTGGTTTATTGCCAGAGCGGGCAGCGCTCCTACTTTGCAGCCCGGCTGCTGCGCCAAAAAGGCTTTGACGCCTATAACCTTTCCGGCGGCTTTAAGACCTGGTCTCACGCCAATTCCCGCCCCGATGAACCCAAACAGATGGAGTCTGAAATGATCAATACCCCCCAAACCAGCCCGGCGCCAGAAGTGCCCGCCGGCGCTGGACGCGAATTTCAACTGGATGCCTGCGGGCTGCAGTGCCCGGGCCCGATTCTCAAACTTTATAATCAGGTGAAAGCCATGGATGATGGCGACGTGGTCACCGTGCGCGCCACCGATTTCGGCTTCGCCAGTGATGTAGGTGCCTGGACGAAGTCGACCGGCAACACGCTGCTCAGCCTGAGCACCTCTGGCGGGCAGATTGAGGCCCGCGTGCAGAAAGGCACAGCCGCGGGGGTGGCTGCCCAGCCAGCTGGCGGCAGCGCTGCGGCGGCCAAAGACCTGACCATGGTCGTTTTCTCGGGCGATCTCGACAAAGCCATCGCCGCTTTCATCATTGCCAATGGATTTGCCTCAATGGGGCAGCAGGCGACGCTGTTTTTCACCTTCTGGGGGCTGAACATTCTGCGCAAGGACAATCCGCCGGCGCTGAAGAAGAACTTGATCGAGCGCATGTTTGGTTGGATGATGCCGCGCGGAGCCGGCAAGCTGGGCCTGTCGCAGATGCGCATGATGGGGGCTGGAACGGCGATGATTAAAGGGATCATGAAGCAGAAGAATGTGGATTCTCTGCCGGAGATGATCCGTACGGCGCAGGCGAATGGTGTGCGGCTCCTGGCCTGCCAGATGTCGATGGACTTGATGGGGATTCGCAAGGAAGAGTTGTTGGATGGTGTGGAGGTGGTGGGGGTGGCGACGATGGCGGCTTCAGCCACTGCGTCGAACACGCACTATTTCATTTGATTTTGTCTTTTGGGGGGCGGGAGAGTACTTCCGCCCCCCCCCTTTCCCCCATGCTCCCCGTGAAGTGTCCTCTGTCATTGCGAGGGACGAAGCGATCTCGCCTTTATGTCAAAGCCCCCTTTGGGGGTTGCGAGCGCAGCGCGGCAATCTCGCCTATATGTCATCGCGAGCGTAGCGTGGCGATCTCGCATTTCAACCGCCGGTAAACAGAGAAAAGATAGATTGCTTCGCAGGCTCGCCTCTATCTGTCATCGCGAGGAACGTGGCGATCTCGATTGTTCAGTGCTGGCAAACGGAGAAAAGAGAGATTGCTTCGCAGGCTCGCAATGACAAGAATGCTACCGGCTCGCAACAGAGAAAAGAGAGATTGCTTCGTGCCTCGCAATGACAATATTTGCTTCGAGGGCTCGCAATGACATAAAATCTTAGCTGTGCGGGCAGCCCCCCTAAGCTGCCCGTCTCAAATGTTTAGCGCCAAACCTACCCCTTCACTGCCCCCTGGGTCAGGCCGCCAACAATCTGATCCTGCAGGATCAGGTAAATAATCATGATCGGCAGCGCCGCAATCAGCGCGCCGGCCGCAAACACTCCCCAGTTTTGCGTATATTGCCCGGCCGTAAAAATCTGCAGGCCGACCATCACCGTCTGCATCTCGCTGCGGGTCAGCAGCGTGCGCGCAATGATGAATTCTCCATACGTCCCAATGAAACTGAGGATCCCAATCACCGTCAAAATCGGGCGCAGCAGCGGCAAGATCAGCTTGCTGAACACCTGCCAGTCGGTCGCACCGTCAACATGCGCGCTCTCGTCAATATCGCGCGGAATGGTGTCCATATACCCCTTCATCAGCCAGATGTTCATCCCCATCGCGCCGCCGGAATAAACCAACACCAACCCAAGATGCGTGTTGAGCCCCAGCGCCGGCACCACATCCCCCAGCTGTTTGATGATGGAGAACAACGCCACAATCGCCAGCAGGTTGGGGAAGCTCTGGATGAGCAGGATCGACTTCAGCAGCGTCTGGCGCCCCTTAAAGCGGAAGCGCGAAAACGCAAAAGCTGCCATGGTGGTCAGCGTCAGCGTCAGCAGCGTGGAGGCGATCGAGACTTTCATCGAGTTGCCCAGCCAGGTGAAATACGGAAATACCGGGTTGCTGGTCAGCTCTTTAAAATTGTCAAAATTGGCATTAGCCGGGATCAGCTGCTGGTTGGCCAGGTCATTGACCGGGTTGATGGCCGCCGAGACGATCCACAATACCGGGAAGATGCTGAAAAAGACCAACACCACAGCCAGCAGCCAGCGCAAGATCAGCCCGGTACGGCGGCTGCGTGAGATGGATTCAGGTTTTTTAGACATTCTCTCCAACCTCCTCCCACATATTGGTCAGACGGAACTGCGCCAGCGACATCAGCGCGATCACCACGAAAAGCACCAGCGAAATGGCCGAGGCATAACCATAGCGGATGCCCTGACCGCTGGCAAAAGCCAGGTTGTAGACATAGCTGATAATGATGTCGGTGTAACCGGCCTGGGTGGTCGCGGTTGGGATGGGCGGCCCGCCATTGATGAAGGCGTAAATCAGGTTGAAATTGTTAAAGTTGAAGATAAACGAGGCGATCATCAGCGGCCCGACCGAGACAAGCAGCAGCGGCAGGGTGATCTTCCAGAAGCGCTGCCATCCGGAAGCGCCATCCACCTGAGCAGCTTCGTAGATATCCGAAGGAATGGACTGCAGTGCCCCGCTGGTCACCAGCATCCAGTAAGGATACCCCAACCACATATTGACAATCAAAATGGCTGCCCGCGCCAGGAAAGGCTGTGAGAACCATTCTGGTGAGATGCCAAAAGCGCTCTCCAGCATGCGGTTGATGATCCCCAAATCGGGGTTGAACATGCCGCGCCAGATCAAAATGGTGATCAGGCTGGGAATGGTATAGGGGATGAGCAGCAGCGAGCGCAAGACCTTCTTGCCCTTGAAGTTTGGGTCCCCGTAGATGATGGCGATCAGCAGGCCCAGCGAAAACGTGAGCAGCAAACTCATCGCAGCAAAAATAAAGTTCCAGGTGACGATCGTCAGCAGCGGCCCGCGCAAACCCGGGGCAGTGACGAACTGCACAAAGTTTTTGAAGCCCACGGTCGTGCTGTATCCCGGGATCAGTTTGTCCCCATTTTTAGCCGTCCAGGTGCCTTCAACCGCCTCGTACACCAGGCCGGTTTGGGTGTTGGTAAAGGTGTTGGTCTGCGGGTCATAGCGGTAAAGTGGCACCAACTCCGCAGCTTCAGAAGGCGAACGCACTTGAATCGCTTTTTCGGGGTCACCAAACCTGATATTGGTCAGGTTCTTGTCCGTGGCTGCCAGAATGCGGTTAAGCCGGGTATAGCCTTCAATGGTCAGCGGCGCGCCGTCTGCATCCAACTGGCCGATGCCATTTTCGCCCGGGATCACCTCCAGTGTGTGTTGCTCCGCCTTGGCATCCACCATCCGCACGATGCTGGTATTGCCCTCGCTGTCTTTCAGCCAAAGCAAATAATCGTTATCAGCCGATTTGTAAGCTACCCACTTATACGATTTGCCCGTCTCGGGCAGAAAAGTCTCCTTTTGGATCTGCTCGATCGCCTGGGTTTGGGTGATCAGATGTCCGTCTCCGTAATTTGTGAAGGCATTGTAAACCGTATAGAGGATCGGAAAGATGGAGAAGAGCAGCCAGGCTGAAAGGCCAACGGCCATCCAGCGAAAATGCTTGAGGCTGGGCATCAGGAAAGCGAACGAGATAATCGCGATAATCAGAACAAAGACAATGGCAAGCGGGATGTATCCGAGGGCTGCCAGCCGGTAGACCATATAGCCCAGCAGACCGTCCACCACCAGCACAATCAGGGTGGTGATAAGGGAAGAGACGCTGCTGAGCGTCTTTTTCGCCACAACTTCCATGGAACTGTTGGGTTTTTCCATTCCCTGCCGCTCCTTTCTATTCAGTTGGTAAGAAAGAGGAGGCTGGAAAAAACCCAGCCTCCTCCGTCTAAAGAAACTTATTCAGGGAGTACGATTTCCAACAGGTGAGTATTGGGATCGTAATTGAATGTAACTTCGCCGTCAGTTGCAACGGTGAACTTGATGTTGTCGCCGCCGGCCACACCATCGACGCCGTAGTTGACGTCCCAGCCGCCATCATGGGCAACTTTGACTTCATATTCACCGGCAGGAATGGTGAAGGTGGCGTGATACAAACCATCATCGCCGAGGGTCATGGCGGTGTCAGGGCACTTGGGGTCCCACTCGCAGGCAAAGCCGGCAGCCTTCTGCCATGAACCGGGCAGGTTAACCATGCCCTGGGTATTGGTGGCAATCGCCGCGCGGATGTTGGCAGCCGCGTCTTTGTAGGCCTGTTCGGGGGTCTTGGAACCATCGAAGATGAAGGTCAGGGCATTGCCCCAGTCGGTCCAAACTTTGCCCATCTCGGGGATACCGGGCATGGGTTGGGCATTGGCGCCGGCTTCGGCAATCTTGATCAGGTCCGCATCGTCCATCTTTTCGAGGGCGGCGGTGAAGGCGGGAACACAGGGATCCGCTTCATAGAACTTGAGCATGGCATCTTCGGTGGCCACAAATTCGGTCAGGAAGGCTTGCGCCAGCAGGGTGTTCTCAGAGAAGGCATTCACACAGAAGCCCTGAACGCCCATGAAAGGTGCGCCACCATCCGGGAAGGCAGCCACGGCAAAGGGAGTGCCCGCTTCGCGCAGGTTTTTCAGTTCCCATGGGCCGTTCATGAAGAAGGCCACGGTTCCATCTTTAAACATGGATTTGGCGGTGGTGTTGTCGAGGTTATCAGAGAGGATGCCCTCGTTCTTCCATTGCAGCGCCATCTCGCCAAAGGCAATCATGCCCGGGCTGTCAACGCCGACATCCTGCGGATTGTAGTCGCCATTGGCGTCCAAACCGAAGACATAGCCACCCAGAGAGGTCATCCAAGGATAAGCGTCGTAGGTGGTGCCGCCCAAAACCATACCATATTCCACTTTGCCTTCGTTGATGAGGGTCTGGCTGATGTCATGAACTTCCTGCCAGGTGGTCGGTGGTTCGGGGACGAGGTCGGTATTGTAGAAGAAGCCGAGGTTTTCGGTCGCGTAGGGCATTCCATACAGTTTGCCCTGATAGGTGAAGGCTTTCAGCGCTTCTTCAACGAAATCACCAGCTTTGTCACCCAGTTCGATCGGGGCCAGCAGGCCAGAGGCCACCAGCGCCGGCATCTGATCATGGGCAATGACGATGATGTCGGGGCCTTCGCCAGCAGGCGCGGCCACGGCAAATTGATCACGGATGCCGGAGATGTTTTCCACGACGACATCCACATTGTATTCCGCCTTGAATTGCGTAGCAAGTTCCGCCAGAACGGGAGCGCGCTGTTCGTCTGCCCAGATGCGCAGCGTTGCAACGGCTTCCTCGGTCGGAGCCGCAGTGAGTGCATCCAGGCCGGTGAATTGGTCGGCAGTGTAGTAACCGCTGTCGATGATCGCTTCTACCACATTGGAGCGATCCACACTGACTACCGCGGACGG
>DAOUFF010000009.1:0-47475 GCA_034430195.1 Anaerolineaceae bacterium
GCCGGCCATCAGCAGCAGCAGAACCGGCAGCGCCAGCGCCCAGCTCGTCAGATGCACGGCCGAGCCGCGCAGGTAAAAGTAAAGGATAAAGCCCAGCAAAAAGACAAACTGCATGGCGAAGGTGATCAGGTCCGAAATCACAATCGAGATCGGCATCACCAGCCGGGGGAAGTACACCTTGCCAAAAAGATGCGCGTTGGAGGTGAAGGTGGACGAGGTGCTCGTCAGGCAGCTGGCAAAGTAGCTCCACAGCACGGTGCCTGACATGTAAAAGAGCAGCTGGGGCAGGCCATCGGTGGGCAGCTGGGCGATGTTGCCGAAGATGACGGTGAAGACAACCGAAGTGAGCAGGGGTTGGATCAGAAACCACAGCGGCCCGAGGATGGTCTGCTTGTAGCGCGAGACGAAATCGCGGCGCACAAACAGGGAGATCAAATCGCGGTAGCGCCAAACGTCCGCCAGCTGCAGGTCATACCACTTTTTGCGGGGTGTGATGATCAGATCCCAGCTTTCGGCGGGGGCCGGGTCAATCTCAACGATTGGCGGTGTGCTTTGCATATTACTGTTCCATCAGGTGGCTGTGAATCCACTGGACGACGGCTTCATCCCAGCGGTAAACGTAAGACGACCCATCAAGCGAGGGGATGTAGACCTGGTCCGCTTTAAGTAGCTCCGCGGGGATTTGAGCGGCTTGCAGGTTGGCGCTGTCAAAATGGCTCAAAAAACAGACACCAAGTTCGGTGATCTGCCCGAGCGAGAGGTCGGTTAAAAAGGCATCCTTAAAACGGGAGATCAGGCCGGGCACTTTGACGAGCACGGCGGGGGTCATCAGCTTATCGAGGATGGCGCGCATGACCAGCGTCTGATTGCCCACACGGAACGCGTCGGAGTAATTGGTGCGGATGCGCATCAGCGCCAGGGCCCGGGTGCCGTTCAGGGTCTGGCGGCCGGCGGGGAAGCTCCCCAGCTCAGGGTTAGGGTCCACCACTGCCTGAGGCAGGTCCACCTCCACCCCGCCAATAGCATCGATAAAGTCGCGCACCACGGCGAAATTCACCACGACATAATGATCGGCGCTCACACCGAAGTTAAATCGGATGACTTCCGCCAGCGCATTGGCGCCGCCTCCTTCTCCCAGATACCCTTTCCAGCCTGGGGTGCCAAACAAATAAGCCTGGTTGATTTTCATCGGATTCTCTTCGGTGAAACGCCCGGCGGGGGCTTCCACCAACAGGTCGCGCGGCAGGGCCACCATGTTGGCGTGCATATTCACGAAATCCACATTCACCAGGCGAATGACGTCAGCCAGCCCGTAGAGGTAGTCCTGGCCGCGGTAATCGCTGCCGACCAGCAGAACCATCCAGGCCGGGTCATCGCCACAAACCGTCTCAGCTGGAACTGCCGGCTCGGGCTGGACGAAAGCTGGCGGGGGCGCGCTCAGGTTGGAAGGCGCGCTGGCCCCGGCCGGCGGTGTGCCGGCAATGGGCGTCTCGGCCGTTCCGCCTGCCACGGGGGTTGCCGGCGCTTCTTCCAGCGTAGGGAGGGCCAGCGGCGCAGAGACCGGCCGCTGCAGGGTCGGACCCAGCCAGAACAGGTAGAGCAGCCCGCCGGTCAGCAGGATGGCCGCCAGGATGATGCCTAAAACTCGCCAGACGCTTTTTTTGCGGCGGCGCACTGGCGGCGCGTTCAAGTCAATGGATTGTGTCGGTTCTCTCATCACTAAGTTCCATTTTCCCGCCCGGTCGAGGGCGGCCTGATTTTACTTTGTAGTCGGCGCCGGCTGCCGGGTTGATCGCGCCGCAAAAGTTAGCTTGATGGCTGCGCCTGAGCCGGTTCGGTAAACGCCTCCGCCCCTCCGACATGCGCTGCATGCGGCTGGGGGTGGGGCTAAGTTACCGCGGCAGGCTGGCGTTCAGGCCGGCTGCCGGCCAGTTTTCAGCGGGTAGACGTCCCGTGCGGGCACTTCAAGCCGCACTGGCCGTCCGGAAAGTACTTCCATCAACACCAAAACGCGTTCGTCACCGTTCAGGCAGCGCTCAAAAACAGCACTGAGCTCGCCAAAAGGCGTATTCTCCACTCGGACGTGCTCCCCGGGCTGCAAAGCTCCGGCCGGGTGAGCGGCTTGCTGGTTGGCCTGCGCCACTTGCGCCTGGATGACTTCGATCAGCGGCTGGGAAATCGGGGCCGGCTGGCCGTCGAACGCCACCAAGCCCACAGCACCAGCCAGCAGCCCCACCCGCTGTGTGTAAAGCTCGGCAAGCGGGCCGCACACAAACAGGTACCCAGGGAAGTATGGCCGCTCGCTACGACTGCGCGGGTTCACCGGCCGCACGTTCAGCCGCGGGTAATAGCATTGAATCCGCCGTTCGCGCAGCTGGTTCCAGACGCCGCCCTCACGGTTGGGCTTACAATGCAGCGCCCACCACTGCTTGTTGGGCGGGGTTGAAATTTTGGTTTGGAATTCCTGATCCATGCTGACCCTCTGATACATACTGGCCCTTTGGCTCTGACCAATTATAAACGAAAGTGCCCACAGATCATTTCTGTCCCAAAAAGCGCATGGCCGCCTGCAGCGGCACCCCAGGGGCAGCCATAGACAGGCAATGCAATCCTGCTCAGCGATTAAACTCATGTTATGCTTAAAGCTGATCGGTGTAAAGGCAAGGAGCAATATGGCAAAAGAAATCGTTTTGGCGTTAGGTGGCGGTGGTGTACGCGGCGTGGCCCACCTGGGGGTGCTGCGCTGCCTTGAAGAAAACGGCTACCAGGTAAAGGGGATTGCAGGCACAAGCGCCGGCGGTCTGTTCGGGTCTCTTTATGCTGCCGGTCTTCCGCTGGATGAGATTGAACCGGTAGTGCGCGACTTTTTGGCAAACCCACAGTATCGGCGCTTGCCGGGCGATCGCCCATCCCTGGTCGGGCTGAGCGGGATCCGCTCGCGCCTGGAACAGGTGCTGGGGGACCGTAATGTTGAAGATTTCCCGATCGCTTTCGCCGCAACAGCTGTCAGCCTCAAGAGCGGTGAAGAAATTGTGATCACCAGGGGCAGTGCCGTTGATGCGGTATTGGCGACCGTCGCCATTCCAGGGATCTTCCCCAGCCGGGGAAGCGATGATGAATACCTGGTGGATGGCGGCGTGTTGGACCCGGTGCCGATTCAAGCTGCGCGGCACCTCAACCCCAGTTTGCCGGTGGTTGCAGTCGTGCTGCACCGTAAACCGCCAGAGTTTTCGCCACGCCAGAGCGCGCTGCCGCTGGCAGACTCTCTGCCTCAACCGCTGGTCAAGCAGCTCTCCAAAACGCGCCTTGCAGAAGTTTTTCAGTCGTTTTATGCCGCAGTGGAAGTGATTACGGATCGCATCAGCGAACAGGACCTGATTATTTCCAAGCCGGATGTGGTCGTTGCACCCCTGGTGGGGCATTACAGCACGCTCGGGTCGGTGGATGCAGACGCCCTGATGGCCGAAGGCCAGCGCGCTATGCAGGCTCAGCTAAACGCGCTTGCCGATTCACTCTCGCTGATTAACTCGGTCAAGCGCATCGCGCGTTACACCGAAGCCAGAGATGACTGACCCGGTCGGTTGACTAACCGCGCCGCAAAATTGCGATAAGCGTCAGAAAGAGGCCCAGCCCAGCCAGCACCACAATGACCAGGCCCAACGGGATGCCGCCCGGTGCTGTGGCACCGGTTTCCGCCTGAAATGTGGGGATCATCAGCGGCTGAGGCTCGGTGAAGGTTGGCAGGCGCGTAGGCTGCAGCGTGATGATAAACTGGGCTGCCAGGGTTGGGTCAATCGTACGGGTAACCGATGGGGTGGAGGTTGGCGGCGGCTCGATCATGGGCAAAGTCCCGCCGATGACTTCAACGCGGGCTAATAGAACCCAGCCTTTGCCATCTGGGCCCTGGGGGTACTCAATCTGCACGTAACCTTCGTAGTAGCCATAGGCTTTGGCTTCCTGCCCAATCGTAAAGATTCCGATGCGTTCATAGGTCGAACTGGGCCCGCTGCGGATGTTAAGCGGGTCGTACTCGTCGCCAATGGCTCGCACATAAATGCCACGCGGTGAGCTGGTGACGGTCGGGATGGACACGGTCGGGAACTGACCGAGCACTGCGCTGCTGAACCCGGGTAGCAAACCGAGCATCAGGCTGCACAGCACGGCCGCCAGCGCGGCCAGAAACCGCAGCGTCGGCTGCCGTTTAATCTTGCCAAGAAGAAGCTTGATCGTCTTTTTCATGCCACACCCGATTATAATCTAAACGCTTAGTGGAGAAATCGCAGCACATGGACACAAAAATTTTGCACGGGGAATTGACGCCGGATGACATCGCCCGCGTTTTGGGTGCGGCCTTCAACCGCGGCAACTACCAGGTACAGCGCTTCGGCAGCGGAGATAACATGACCGTGCAAATTGCCACCCGCCAGGCGCGTGAGTCCGGCGGTGCCACAGCGCTGACCATCCAGCTTAGCCGGGTGACCGACGGGGTGAGCGTTTCGATGGGCAGCCAGTCGTGGTTCGGGCTGGCGGCGAGCCTGGGAATGACAGCGCTCTCGGCGCTGCGCGACCCCCGCTTGCTGCTCGGTCGCATTGACGACCTGGCACAAGATGTAGAATCGGCCCAGTTGATCGAGAGCGTTTGGCAGGTCATCGACCAGACGGCGCGCAGCCGGGGTGCCGGCACAGCTCTCTCGGACCGGCTGAGCCGAACCGTCTGCCCTTACTGTCAAACGGCCAATCCAGTGGCCTCCGGGCGCTGTCTGGCCTGCGGCGCGCCGCTGGGCGGGGTTCAGCCGCACACTTGCCCGCAGTGTGGCTTCGCCCTGCTGAGCGAAGAGAATACCTGCCCAAATTGTGGCGCTGTATTACAAAATTAGCCAGAAATGATTCAACCAGCCGGCCCAAAGGCGCAAACCTCCTAGGTCGCTGTTCCAGAACGATCAAAGAAAGGTAAACCTGATGATACATATTATTGCGGATACCACTTGCGGCGTACCTTTGGAAGTGCTGGAGGCGGCAGGCATCTCTTACGTGCCTCAGATCATTACCTTTAACCACAGCGCTTACCGCGATGATTATGAAATCACCACCGAAAGCTTCCTGCAGAAATTAAGCGAATCCAAAGAGCTCCCAGGGACGGCTGCCCCGCCGCCGGCACTCTACCATCCCATTTTCGAGGAGCATCTTTCCAAAGGGGAAACGCTGCTGGTCATTGCGCCCTCGCAGAAAATGAGCGGCACTTACCGTAGCGCCCTGGTCGCAGCTGCGGAATTCAATTCAGACCAGATTCACGTGGTGGATACCGAAACGATTGCTGGCGGACTGGGATCCATCGTGCTGCAAGCCAAAGCTTTGGCTGATGACGGCATGGAAATCGAAGCGCTCAAGGCTTACATACGCAATATGGCGCAGCGGGAACGGGCTTACTTTTTGGTGCCCACGCTCGAATATCTCTTCAAAGGCGGCCGTATCGGGCGGGCATCACGGCTGATTGGCACGCTGCTGCAAATCAAACCAATCCTCACCATCCGCGACGGAGAGGTGGATACCTTTGATAAAGTGCGCACTTACAAGCAAGCCATTGCCAACATTGAGGAATTGATCATTGCCATCTGTCAAAATAACCCGCAAGCCCACCTGAGCATCAGCCAGTGCGGCGCTGAAGCGGAAGCCCAGCGCCTGGTCGAGCGCTTTCATTCTATCTTGAATGGGGTTGCAATTCCGATCTTTACCGTTCCACCAGCCATCGTCGTCCATACCGGGCCCGGGCTGATCACCGCCAGCGCCTTCATTGCAGAAGATGGCCCGGCGGCCCCCAGCGCCTGAGCTTCAAAGGCAGGCTGTCTGAAGCTGCGTTTTAGAAAGCCTCTTCCAGTATGCGGACGAGGACGGCAGTGCTAAGCCTGACCGGGTTCTTCTTCATGCTCGAAGCTTCCTGCGCTTTGGCGGCAATTTCAGGGAATTCTTCCCTGCGCGCGCCCATCTCGCGCAGCTTCGGCAGCGCTAATTCCTGAAGCAGCTCTTCTGCCCAGGCAACACCATCTTGCGGGTCGGCCTGCTGCTCGCCGCTGAGGATCCGGGCGATTTCTCGGTAGCGCTCAAGATAAAAACTACCTTCGCCCTCCTTGGCCAGGGCTTGCAGGTTGGCACGCATTACTGCCGGCAGCAGCCGGCCGCACAGAGCCCCATGTGGCGCACCCTCATAGAAGCCGCCAAGCACGCCGGCCAGGCCGTGCACCGCTCCCAGGCCGGCATTGGCCAGGCTGATCCCGCCAAAAAGGCTGGCTTGTGCCATCCCCTCGCGGGCAGCCACATCGCCGCCGTTCAAGAAAGCCGGCAGCAGGCAGGCCGCTGCTCGCGCCAAACCCGCGCAGGAGATGCCATCGGTGAGCGGGTTGTGGGCTGCGCTGACGTAAGCCTCCAAATTTTGTACCAGGGCGTCCATTCCGCTGGCGGCAGTGACCGCCGGCGGGGCCGAGACCGTCAAGAGTGGGTCCACGATAGCCAGGGTTGGCAGTAAAAACCGGCCACGCATGCTCACTTTTACCCGCCGTTCGGGCACAGCAAGCACTGCGTTGCGGGTGACTTCCGCGCCAGTGCCAGCCGTGGTGGGCAGGCAAATGACTGGGTAGCCAGGCTGGGTGAGTGGCCTTCCCGGTCCAACAACTTCCAGATAATCCAACAGACTGCCCGGGTTAGCCAGAAGCACTCCAATGGCTTTGGCGCTATCCATGACGCTGCCGCCGCCAAACCCGATCACCAGATCGCGTTGGGTGTTTCGGGCAAAATCCACACCGCGGGTGATCACATCCAACGTTGGTTCATGCGAGACGCGAAATACCTGCACATCCAGCCGGTGGTCGGACAGGTCTTGCAGCAGCCCTTCGAGAGGCACGCTGCCGGAACCCACCACCAGCAGCGCCCGGTTACCTAAGCCGGCTGCGTGGCTGCCCAATTCAGCAACTGTCTCTGCCCCAAAAATAATCTGCTGAGCTGAGGCAAACTCAAAGCGATGCATTAGCCCCATTCCTCATCAGCGGGGTACAAATTCGTCAGAAATTCACGCGTGCGCTCTCCGACCATCCAAGGAGCGACCGTCTTTTTCCACAATAGAAAATGAGGCGTCAGGTAATGTTCCTGGCGGTCTTCTTCTTGGCGGTAAATTTCAAGCAGTTTGAAAGTATCAGGATGGTCGCGATCCTGAAAAAAGTCGAACCGGACGACGCCTGGTTCCGCGCGGCTGGCGCGAGCGTTATAGCAGGTGATGTCAATAAAGGCATCCAGAAAAGCAGGGTTGACCCTGATCGAAACCAACATCACGAACATATGCTCCTCCATTCAGTCTCACTCAGTTTCAGTATACCCCGCGAAGCTGCCGGATGTTATGATTGATGTTGATGGCTGCCGACCCCGAAGTTACCAACCCCACTCAGTGGGTGCTCTACCAGGACGAAGATTTGCTGGTCATCAACAAACCTTCTGGCTTACGCTCGCTGATTGATGGGTACCAAACCGATCTGCCTTATGTCCGCTCCGTTTTGGAGCCCTGGTTTGGCCGGCTGTGGATTGTTCATCGCCTGGATAAAGAGACCAGCGGCGTTTTGGTGCTGGCGCGCAGCAGCAGCGCCCACCGGCAGCTGAATGCTCAGTTTCGGCAGCGAGAAACCGTCAAGCACTATTTGGCCTTAGCTGCACCCCCTCCGGAGTGGCAGGCTTTGCGTATGGCAGAGCCGCTGCGGGTGAATGCGGACCGAGAGCACCGAACCCGGGTGGACGAAAATGACGGCAAGCCCGCACTGACAGTCGCCGAGGTTACCGGCCGGGCTGCGAATTATGCCCTGATGCGCTGCCGGATCGAAACCGGCTACCGCCATCAGATTCGGGCTCACTTCTACCAGCATGGCCTTTGGATCTTGGGTGATGAACTTTATCACCCGGCTGGTGTTTCCGCCGGAGCCATTCCTGCACCGCATTTAATGCTGCATGCCTTCTCGCTGCGCCTTAAGCACCCGCGCAGCGGAGCAGAAATCAGCTTTGAGGCTGCACTTCCGCCGGAATATCAGCCTTTTTTGTCGGGCTTAAGCCCAGAGTGAGGGGTGATTGCGCTTGAGCGATGTAAAGGACTGCTGGCCGATGATGATATGGTCCAAGACACGGATGTCGAGGAGCTGCCCGGCCTGTATCACCGCGCGCGTCAAGTTGACATCCTCAGGGCTCTCATCCGGGTCGCCAGAGGGATGGTTGTGAACGAGCATGATGCCGTAATAACCCAATGCCACAGCGTTTTTAAATATTTCGCTGACCCGCGCCGTTGAAGAATCTTGAGAGCCTTTGTACAAGCGTTGACGGTTGAGCAGTTGATTGCGTACATCCAGACCGAGCACCCACAGCTCTTCCTGACTCTTGCCGCGCATTTCGTAAGCTACCAGCTCAACAGCATCTTCCGGTGAGCGGATCACATTTTTCTTGTTGAAAGCCTCGCGCGATAAGCGGTTGCCTAATTCCACAGCTGCTTTGATACGGGCCGCTTTTGCCAGCCCCACGCCCGGGAATTTCTTCAGGACTTCAAGATCGGTGCGGTGAATTCCGTTGAACCCGCCCAAATCGCGCAGGATGCGATTCCCCAATTCGATCGCATTCACACCTTTGGATCCGCTGCCGAGCAGCACCGCCAAGAGCTCACCGTCTGAAAGCGCTGCTGAGCCTTCAGCAAGCATGCGTTCGCGCGGGCGATTATCTTCCGGCATTTCGGCTATGCGCAGGGTTCCATGTGGTTCACTCATTAAGCATATTTTACCGCAGCCGGCTGAAATGCCCGCATGTTATAATCACCGCGAAAGTATCCGGAGGAACCTATCCCATGCCCACCGCCGATTTTCCGGCGATATATGCCAGCCTGGCCAGCATATCGCTATTTGTTGAAACAGAAGCCCAAAAACTGGCTTTTACCTCCAAGGAACGCTACCAAATCTCGCTTTCCGTTGATGAAGCCTGCGCCAACATCATTGATCACGCCTATTCTGGCGAAACCTCCGCGACCATCCACCTGACCGCCCTGGCAGAAGAAAGCCGCTTGCTGATTTTGATTGAAGACCGCGGCAGCCCGTGTGATCTGGACTCCATCCCCGAACCCGACCTGACCAGCCCGCTTGAAGAACGCAGAGAGCGCGGTCTGGGTGTTTACACGATGCGTCAGTTGATGGATGAAGTTCGCTTTGAACGCCTCCCTGATGGTCGGAACCGCCTGACCATGATCAAGTACACGCGAGCCGGCTGATGCCTCCACATTCTGAAGCTGTTGCGGGCAGCCCCATTTCTAAGAGGTTAGCTGACTTTCAACCTCTGGTTGATGCCCATAGCTTGCCTGTGTTTGCGCAAGCGCTTCAAAACCTGATTTTGGGCAATTACCAGGCGGATTATCAGCTGCACTTTACAGTGGGCTACAGCGGTTCAGCCTCTGGCTTCTCTGCGGTGGACCAGGTCGGCTTGCCCTTCTGCCTGAAATGTGAGGCTCAAAAAACGCACCTGCTGGCGCAACTTCCTTCAGATGATATTTTTATTGCAGTTTTCCCGCTGATATCACACGCGGAGGTTATCGGTTCGGTGCTGCTCCGCCGGCAAGGTGGCCCCTTTACCGAGTCAGAAACGACCGGCTTGGATAGCGCTTTTCAATTTATCGCTCCACTGCTGCAGCTCCTCTTGCTGCAGGAGCGGCTAAATTTTCAACAGAAAGCCCTGGGGCTGATAGCCAGTGTTACCTCTCAATTGGCGCACATTTCACAGCTGGACGAATTAACCCAAGAAGTCTGCGCATCGATCCGAGCCGCATTTGGCTATTACTATGTCGCCGTTTTCACCGTGGAACCACACAGCGACCAGCTGCGTTTTCGCGCCAGCTCCAGCGCCTCCCAGCATGGGCAGCCACTGTTTGAAACCCTCGCATCCAGTCAGCTGCGTGTGGGTGAACATTTGGTCGGCCACGTCGCACAGACAGGCCAAACACTTCTGGCGAACGACGTTTCTCGCGAACCTCGCTACTTCGCCGTTGATGCGCTGTTCGAAACAAGGTCTGAGCTGGCCATCCCGCTGCAGATCGGAGAGCTCACCGAGGGCGTGCTTGACTTTCAGTCTGACCAGTTGAATGCTTTTAGCGAAGATGATTTGCTGGTATTGAGCGCCCTGGCCGCTAGCGTTGCAATTGCCATTCACCGTGTGCGGCTGTACGCTGAGATTAAGGGGCGCAACGAAGAATTGGACCTGATTGCTCAAGTGAGTGAGTCGATTGCCAGCATTTTGGATGTCGAGCAATTGCTCAAGCGAGTTACTGAGCTGATCCATCAAGAGTTCCATTACCCGTATGTACATATCTTCCTCTACCACTATCTGAATGACAGCCTCGAATTCGCAACCGGCAGTGGAGACCGCGCCGAGTACTACCAAACGCACCGGGTCTCTTTTCGCCTTAAATCCAGCCGTGGGCTGATTGCCAAAGCCGGCCGGACGCGCAGCATCCAATGCGCCAATGATGTCACCTCGGCACCTGCTTTTTTGCCAAACCCCAAAACCAGCACACAATTCGGCTCCGAACTCAGCCTGCCGCTAATTTTTGGAGACAATCTTCTCGGTGTGCTCGACATCCAGAGTGATCGCACTGGAGATTTTGACCACAATGACATTGAGGTGCTCAGCACCTTGTCCTCCTCGGTTTCCATTGCCCTGCGAAATGCCAATTTGTATAAATCCGAGATTTGGCGCCGCCAGGTAGCCGAAAGTCTGCGGGATGTGGCGGTACTGCTTTCGCGCAACATCTCCATGGCGGATCTCTTTCAGGCGCTGCTCCAAAAAATCCAGCTAATTCTTCCTACGGACTGCGCTTCAATTTGGCTGCTGGATTCACCGCCGGAGGATGAAGCCCCAGCCCGTCCGCCTCAGTTGAGGTTGAAATCTTACCGCGGGAACCAGCCCAAATTTGAGCTGGAAAACCCGGCAATGGCTTGTGAGCCCGATTGCTGGCTGATGCAGGCTTTGTTGCAGGATGAACCACTGGTTCACCAAGATGCAATGATGCGCGACCCGATCATGAACCATTTTCAGTGGTCCAATTCGTGCTCCGGGATCGCCGCACCACTCCTGGCGGGTGGGCAAAAATTGGGTTTGCTGGTATTGCACGAACATTCTCCCAGGCGCTACGGTGAGGATTCACGCAGCATTTGTGCCTCCTTCGCCGGGTATCTCTCGATCGCCCTCGAGAATGAAGCCTTAAGCGCTGAATCTGCAGACCAGGCTTGGGTCTCAACCCTGCTCCTGCAGGTCGCACTGGCCACCCAGTCGCTAACAACGCTTGCCGAGTTAGCCGAAACCATCGGCCAGCTGGTCATGCTGCTCATCGGCGGCAAATCGGGGGGCCTGGCAGTGCTTAACCCCGAAAACCAGGCGTTTTACCTTGAGAACCTGTTTGGCAGCGGGACCGAAAAACTTCACCGGAAGCTGCCGCTCGAGCTGCCAGCCTGCCCAGAGCTGCGTTATGTGACTGAAAACCGTCAGGTATTTGCCCTTCCGGCGGGCGATTTCAATCCATTGGTAACAGCGCTGCTTCAGTGTGCAGATCAAGACGCCGTGCTCCTCTTCCCACTCGTGGCTCACAACGAACCCGTCGGCGTCCTGATTCACATCAGTGATGAGCCCTACCAACCGGCGGAACCTGAAGCCGTGCTGGGTAGGCAGCGTTTTGCCATATTGCGCGGCATTGCCCAGCAAGCCGCAACCAGCATGCAGAACATTAAATTGCTTGAGGCGCGCCAGGAGGAAGCGTATGTTTCCAGCGCCCTTTTGCAGCTTTCCAAAATTTCGTTTTCCAGTTCAGATTTGTCAACCACCCTTGACTTGCTCAGCGGCGCTCTGCCAGTGTTAAGCGGCGCAGAAGGGTTGGCGATTTTGGAATTTCGTGAGGAGACACAGGACTATATCGTGTTAACCCTGATCAGCCCCCGGCTATCGCGCTGGCAGGCAGAGAGGTTAAAGGGCAGCAAGTTCCCCGCAGCTTACCTTCCGACACCGGCTGAGTTTTCACCTGCCCGCCCATTGGTCATTTACCCGGCCGAGCGCTACAATGACTTGAATCAAATCTTTGACAATTTAGACGGCGTCTTCGATGCGGAATCGGATCGCCCTTCCGACCCAGACTCCGAGATCATTTTTATTCCTCTGGCCGTTCAAGGAAAAACTTATGGCTGGCTGGTGGCGCGCGACCCGGTGAAGCCAAAACGGGAGCACCGGCTGGAACTACTCATTGGTGCTGCCCAGCAGATCACTGCAGCTATGCAAAATGCGCACCTGCGCAGCATTCAGGACCAGCAGCAACAGATCGATCGTGAGTTTCAACTGGCGCGCTACATCCAGCGCACCTTTCTGCCGGAAAATCTGCCTGAAATCCAGGGGTATTCGCTTAGCGTCCAGTGGGATACCGCTCGGCAGGTGGGTGGTGACTTTTATGATGTGTTTGAGCTGAAGCCTGGTTTCACCGGCCTGGTCATCGCTGACGTGTCCGATAAGGGCCTGCCCGCTGCACTTTATATGACCGTCAGCCAGACCTTGATCCGAGCAGCTGCCGCGGGTAGCTTCAGCCCTGCGGCTGTGTTGGAACAGGTGAACCACCAATTGCAGATCGACTCGAGCAAAGGCTTTTTTGTCACCGCCTTTTACGGCATCCTTGAGCAACAAACGGGACTCTTGCGCTATAGCATTGCCGGCCATAATCCGCCTTTCCTCCTGCGTTCCGCCGGGCGGACGGTCAGCCCACTCCCTCGAGGCGGCATTGCGCTGGGGATCGCTGACGGGGTCAGCCTGCCCGAAGCGTCCCTGCAGATTGAGCGAGAGGATGCCCTGCTGCTCTACACCGATGGCATCTCAGAGGCGGTAGATGCGAAAGGCCGTTTCTATGGCACGGCTCGCCTGCAGCGCTGCCTCAGGCGCTGCTTCGGCCTTTCAGCGCCAGAAATACTGGAAAAAGTCAAGGCCGACTTGAATCGGTTTAGGGGGGAAGCGCCGCTCAGCGATGATATCACCCAGGTTGTGCTCCGCCGGGAAGGCTCACTGACAAATTAGGGCCGGAATTCGAACGCGATCCATCAACTGATCAACCGAACTGCTGAAAACTCGGTTCATCAACGAAGTGCCCTTATAACCCCCAGCAACCAGCGTAGAAAAATCGCCGGTGTCAATCTTTGCCATGACGGCTTCGGTCAGATTGGTGCCTTGTTCCAGAATGTAATCAAAGGGGAGGTTGAGCTTTTGCAGGTAAGTTTTCGCATAAGTAACTGCCTCATCCATCAGCCCGGGCTCCGCCTCCAATGTAAAAACGGTCAGGCGGATATTCCACAGCGCGCTATAGTACGCTGCCAGATACAAGGCCTCCTTGCTTTTGGAGGTGCCGTCAAAAAGCAGGAGCAAAGAAGTAAAGGGCTGCGCCTTGTCGCGAACGATTAATACCGGCCGGCGTACTTTCCGCAACAGCTCTGCCATGCCGCTCCCGAGGCGCTCAAACAGACTGCCCGTGGGAGGGTAAGTTAATTTGAGGATCAAAACGTCACTCAACAGGCTTTGCATGGTGAGCAATCGCGCCACTTCGCCGCGGTAAAAAAGCAGCTTCCCCGGCATGCCAGCCTGGCGCAAGCGGGCATCAAAGCGCTCGCGCATTGCCGTCATCTTTTCATCATCCTCCTGCTGATCTTCCCTGAGGATGTGAAGCCCGCGAATATTGCCCACTTTGGGCTGGTTGATCATTATGGCTTGTTCCAGGGCTTCCCAAGTGGTGTCTTTGTCACTGATGGCAACTAACAAGTCTCGCAGCAAGTGATCTTCTAGCCCAGCGATGAAATCAGCCTGGGGTTCAGCTTCAGATTTTTGCAGCACTTCATCAATGCGTTTCTCTCCGCGCGGTACGGCCTGCTTTGGTGCTGTGCCTTCCACCTGGGCGGCAAAGTCAGCCACGTTTTCGGTCTTGATGGGGCCGCCAAGTTCCTCTTGCAGACGGGTTTGTTGGTCAAGCACCCACAGATAGAGATCCGTCAGCGTAAGGGAATGAAATACTTCCTGTAAGCCGGAGGCCTGGATGGCATAGACAACCGGAATGTAAACCTGGTCATACCAGTGCACGACGGCTTCTTCATATGGTACTTCCCGCCCCTGTTCAATCCCCATATAGTAACGATGCACGGAAATATGTTCCTGCAACAGTTCATAATTTCGAATGTCAGAGAGGCTGAAGTCTATCCCCGGAAGGATTGCATCCAGGCGGGTTTTTTCCAGAAATTCTACGTAAGCGGATTTAAGCACGAGTTCTTCCGGGGTGATGCTGCTGGGCACTGCTACACGCGTGCGGAACTCTGTCACGTAGGCTTCAATGTCTTTCATGCCCATTTCTTTCGCAATTGACACCCGGTGGTTTCCATCCAGTACAAAGTAGGCATCTCCAATCTTGTACAGATGGACTGGCGGCAGTCCGGGCGTCAGCGGGCTGGTCATCAGGGTCTTGACCAAGGCCCAGCGCTCCAAATCGGAATCTTTCAGGGGCAAAAAATTTTTATTAAAATCGTCAGCACGGTCGACACTCCCGATAATCTTTTCCAGGGGGACCAGCTGCAATCCACGGTCGGTCTGACTGACCGCCTTCAGTTTGGTCGAAATTTCGTTGTACGGCAGCAAATCCAGTGACTTTCCCTGAATCCCTGCCCAGAAGCGCTGCATCGCCGCCTTTGATCTGGCTCTGTGAAAATCATCCAAGGCGCGGCGGTAAGTCGTAATATCTTTTTCCATAACTCTTCTTTTCTGCTGGTTACAGGTTAAGAATACCTTACCAGAGCGCTTCTATCAACTCTCTGAGCTGTTTAGCCCCTGCTTTTCTGTCAAATTCAGGTTATCGCAGGTAAATATTTCATGAAATTTTGGGATATCCACGCTTTTACGGCGGCAGAAGTGGCTGCTGCGGGCGGTTTTTCGGATACCGCGCAGGTTGGTGTTTCACCGTCAACAGCAGTGGCAGCTCTGCCGCTGAAGCCCGCAGAAGCGGGATGTTCCATGCTATAATTTTTAATTCAAAACACATGGAGCGACAGTAAGCGATGACCCTGCCGAGCACGGCTTCCCCAATTGATTACCTTTTGATCGGCCATCTCACCGAAGATCTGTTGCCTGATGACCAAAAAAAGCTGGGGGGTACTGCAAGCTTTGCCAGCCTGACGGCCCGCGCGCTCGGTCACCATGTTGGACTGGTTACCAGCTGCCGTCCGGACCTCGACCTGACCCCTTTGGCGGGCATTCAAGTGACCAACCTACCCGCCCCGAACAATACCACCTTTCGAAACGTCCCTTCTGAAAGTGGCCGGCAGCAGTTCGCGTACCATCCAGCTGGCCGGCTTGAACTAAGCAGCATTCCAGCCGCCTGGCAAAAAAGCCCAATCGTACACCTTGGACCAGTGGCCGGCGAAATTGACCCAGCCTTGTGTGCTGCTTTTCCGAACAGCCTGGTGGGTGTGACCCTTCAAGGCTGGCTTCGGCGCATCGGCAGCGACCACCGGGTGCACAAGACACGCTGGCCCTTCCAGATGGACCTTTTGCAGGCCGCTGATGCTGTCGTGCTCTCGATGGAAGACCTGGATGGCGATGAGAATGAAGTTGAAATATTGGCGGGTGTATGCCAGTTGTTGGTCATCACCGAAAGCTATTTGGGCGCTCGCGTCTATTGGAAGGGCGACATCCGCCGCTTTCCGGCTCCGCAGGTGAGGCTCGTAGAAGATACCGGTGCTGGCGATATTTTCGCCGCTTGCTTTTTCCACCGCTTTTCTTCAACCCGCGACCCATGGGAAGCCGCCCGATTTGCGGTTGCGCTTTCAAGCGCATCGGTCACACGGTCTTATTTTGAGAGCATTCCGACCGCGGAAGAAATATCATCAGCAAAACTACAAATTCTTTGATCGGGCACAGCTATGGGCAGAGTTTATACGATAGTGAATCAAAAAGGCGGGGTCGGAAAGACGACCACCAGCATCAATCTGGGGGCATACTTGGGCATGAATCAGCAAAAAACTCTGGTGATTGACCTGGACCCACAGGCAAACGCCACATCTTGCGTCGGCGTCGACCGCCACACCGTGAAAAGCGGCACCTATGAGGTCTTGATTGGTGCGATCCCCCCGCAGGAAGCCATCCTGCACAATTCTCGCTTTAAGCTCTCGTTGATGCCCTCTTCCCCTAACCTTTCCGGCGCTGAAATCGAGCTGATTGAGTTTGCTGACCGTGAAAAGAAGCTTAAAAAAATCATCCTTCCTCTGCGCGAGCGCTACGATTACATCCTGATTGACTGCCCGCCTTCCTTGGGTCTGTTGACATTGAATGGCTTAATTGCCGCGATGGACGGGGTGATCATCCCCGTCCAGTGCGAATTCCTCGCTCTGGAAGGTTTGGGCCAGCTCACGCAAACCCTGTCACGGGTTCGTCAAAACCTTTTCCCTGAACTCACCATCCGGGGGGTGCTGCTAACCATGTTTGACGGCCGTACCAATCTTTCCACCGACGTCATGCAAGAAGTTCAGAAATTTTTCCCGGATAAAGTATTCAACACCTTCATCCCGCGCAGCATTCGCCTGGCTGAGGCGCCTTCATTCGGGATGCCAATTTCAATTTATGCGCCAGAGTCGAGCGGCGCCATGGCTTATTACGCCCTGGCCAGAGAGCTGCTCTCAGCAGATGGGGTCAAAACAACCCCAATCGAGGAGTAAGGTATGGCAAAAAGAACCGGATTAGGCAAAGGCTTGGATGCGCTCATTCCTACCTGGGAAGATGATTCCACGGCTGCACCTGCCGGCAAGGTGCTGCAAATTCCGGTTGAACAGATTTTGCCCAACCCGCATCAACCGCGCATTGACTTCAATGGCGATGCTCTGGAAGATCTGGCTGGTTCCATTCGGGAACATGGCATCATCCAGCCTCTGATCGTCGTCGCCACAGAAGCTCAGAATCAGTACACGCTCATTGCCGGCGAACGCCGCCTGCGCGCCGCCAAATTGGCCGGGCTTCAATCCGTACCAGCGATCGTTCGCAGCGCCACTGAGCAGGAACAGCTTGAGTTCGCGATCATCGAGAATGTTCAGCGCGAAAACCTG
Source organism: Anaerolineaceae bacterium (assembly GCA_034430195.1). GTDB lineage: Bacteria > Chloroflexota > Anaerolineae > Anaerolineales > Anaerolineaceae > Mesolinea. Next base: position 17,160 of record DAOUFF010000009.1, read on the forward strand.
AACGCCATTGAGCGGGCAAAGGCTTATGCGAGCCTGATCGATGAATTTGCATTGACCCATGATGAAATTGCCCGCAAAGTGGGAAAGAATCGTGCCACCATCACTAACACGCTGAGGCTGCTCAGCCTCCCCGCTCGCGTGCAGCAGGCTGTGGAAAGCGAAGAAATTTCCGAAGGCCATGCCCGTGCCCTGCTGGCGCTCCCGAGCACAGCCGGAATGGAAGCAGCACTCGATACTGTGCTCAGCCTGGGCCTGAATGTGCGTCAGACGGAACTGCTGGTGAGCAAACTCAGCGGCAAAGAGCCGCGTAAAACGCCGGCGGCGCCAAAATCACCTGAGACGGCTCACCTGGAAAGCCTGCTGCGCCAACATTTGCAGACCAAGGTCAGCCTGCAGCACAACACAAAAGGCGGCAGTATTACCATCTACTTTTACTCAGATGAGGAGCTGAACAGCCTGCTGGACAACCTGGGAATTCATGACTGAAACCAGACTTTTTCTCAACGGCCGTTTTTATTTGGGGGAACCTGGCCGTTACGCTGAGGCTCTGGCCTGCGTGGACGGCCGGATTGCGGCGCTGGGGAATTGCGCCGAAATTGAAGCCGCTTTTCCATCTGCTTCCACAAAGATCGACCTGGCCGGCAAGACCATCTGGCCGGGGCTGACCGATTCTCATTTGCATCTTTTACTCCTCGGGCAGCGTCTCTCCGCGATCGACTGCGATGCCCCTTCGAAAGCAGAAATGCTGCGCAGGGTGGCAGCTCGAGCGGAGGCCCTAAAGGATGATTCCTGGCTGGTCGGTTTTGGCTGGAACCAGAACTCATGGACGCCCCCGCAATACGGAACAGCGGCAGAGCTTGACGCGTTCAGCGGCTCGCATCCGGTCATCCTCTACGCCCGGTCGCTGCATGCCGCCTGGGTCAATTCGGCAGCCTTAGCCCAGGCAGGCATCACCCCAGCAACACCCGACCCAGCCGGAGGCACAATCCAGCGGGATGCGGCTGGCCGTCCTTCTGGCATTCTGCTTGAAAATGCCATCAGTATGGTCGAAGGTGCTATTCCGCCAGCCGTTCCCGACCAAATTGAGGATTACCTGCTGCGGGCGCAACTTCATCTTTTATCTCTGGGCATTACCTGCGTGCACGACTTCGACCGCTGGGAACATCTTGAAACCCTTTTCCGGCTGGAAGCCAGCGGTCAGTTAAAACTCAAGGTTTTCAAAAGCCTGCCCGCCGAAAGCCTCGACCGCATCCTCCGCGAGAATCTGCGCCAGGTGCTCGAGGCGCGAACCCTCCTCAGGCCCGGCTGGGTTAAGGCTTTCGCTGACGGTGCGCTTGGCCCTCAAACCGCAGCCATGCTGCAGCCATATGAAGGAACGCAGGAGCGTGGCCTTCTGCAGCTGCGAGCTCGCGATGTTTTCGATCTGGGAGTCCACGCCGCGCAGGGAGGCTGGCCGCTGGCAGTACATGCCATTGGAGATGCCGCCAATCGTGAGGTTTTGAAGGGGTTTGCCCTGCTGCGCCAATACGAGGCAGAAAATCGGCTGCCGCACCTGCCCCACCGCGTGGAACATGCCCAAATTGTCGCACCGGAGGACTTGGATGAGTTCGCCCGCCTGGATGTGACGGCATCTGTCCAACCCATTCACGCCACTTCAGATATGGAAACAGCTGACCGGCATTGGGGTAGCCGCTGCGCCTATGCATATCCCTATGGCGCCCTCGGCAACCATTCCACCCGCCTTATCTTCGGTTCCGACGCGCCGGTTGAATCTGCCAACCCATTTTGCGGGATTCATGCCGCTGTGTCCCGCCGTCGGCAAGACGGCGCGCCAGGCGCTGCGGGCTGGCAGCCGGCGCAAAAGGTCCCCCTGGCACAGGCATTTCAGGCTTATACCCGGCAACCCTCCGGCGCTTTAGACCCAGCCTTTTTAGAAGGTTCATTCCGGCTTGGCCGCGCCGCAGATATGATCCTCTTGCCGGAGGATCCTTACCGGATGGATTCCAACGACATTTGGACGCTGAAGCCCAGCGCCACCATCATTGCCGGTGAAATGGTTTATTCCGATGAACATGCCTGAGTCTATTCAACCCGCTTCTGATTTTTATTTCAGCGACCTGCAGGATTTCATCCATGGACCTCAACTCATCTTTCAGCACCTGGATTGGCTGAAACCCAGTGAGCGCCTGCGCGAGCCCGGGTGTTTCGTCTTAAATGAAAATGGCGAGTTCAAAGCGATCCTCTCCTGCACTCCGGAAAGGCTGCCCGCAGCCTGGATCCGTTTTTTTATCACCCGCCGTGATGGCAGTCACGCTGACGCTTTCGCCCAGCTGCTGGCAGTCTGCATCCAAGACCTGCGCAGCCGCGGCGTGAGCCAACTTTATGCGCTGCCAATGCCGGAATGGTTTTTTAGATTGGTTTCTGAAGCTGGCTTCAGCAAGCTGGATGAACTCGTCAGCCTCAGCCTTGACCGGATTTCTGCCCCGCCCCTGACCGCGGTAAACGGCCTGCGAATCCGTCCGATGTTCGAGTCGGACCTCCCCGCCGTGGAAGCGCTCGATTCAGCCGCGTTTGAGCCAGCCTGGCAGATTAATCTGCAAAGCATTACCCACACATTTTCCAACAGTTCCATCAATCTGACCGCCTGGAAGGATGGCCATCTGTCAGGTTACCTGATGGCTGGCACATCGGGCGACCATGCCCATCTGGTGCGTCTCGCCGTCGTGCCTGCCTCCCAGCATATGGGCATCGGACGGACCTTGCTGAACCAATTGCTTCTGGAATTGGCAGATCGGAAGGTTCAATCGCTTTCGGTCAATACCCACGCTTCCAATGAGGCATCTCTCGGTCTTTATACTTCCTCCGGTTTCAAAGAGGTTGGCAGCCGCTATCCGGTCTGCGCGCTCATGCTTGAGGCGAGTGCCGAAACCTGACCAGCCTTCGCAATGTAAAATCCAGCGGGCCAGGCCTTTCCGCCTGCCATTTAAGCAACCCCGCCTCCTTGTTCGTGTTGGATATGGCAGCCGTCTTGACGTTTTTCAGCAGGCCGGCAATTTTCAGAGCAAGCTTGCAGCGGTATTGTGGTGGCAAAGCCTGACCAACCCTGTGCCAATAATATGGAGAATGCAGCGTGAATAACCCAGAAAAAGAGAACCAGCGCAACGCCCAACCAGCCTCGCCGCTGGATGCGCAAAGCCCAACACTAACCTTCCAAGCCGCAGGCTTGCAGATGCTGCCGGAAGCTCACCTGCTCCCCCCAACCCACGTTCAGCTGGCTGGCCAGCGCCTGTGGATCGTTGCCGATGGTGTGCCTGCCGCCAAAGCCCTGGCCGAGCAGCTGGCAGCGCGCCTGGCTCAGGTTGAAGTGTTGAGCCCAGCACAAGTTGGCGCACGCCTCCAGGCTGCCAAAGCGGATGAAATCCCTTCCGGAGCGTACCTGCTGACAGCGCTCCAGCCTGAGATGCGTGGCCTGCCTTCAAGTTTTGACCTGTGGCTGCACCTGCGCCGCCAATTGATCGAGCCGGGTTTTGACCTGGCACTGGCACTGCCCGAAAGCGCCTTTCTGATCTTTGCCAGCGCCATGGGAACCCCGCTGGGCATGCTGGGCTGCGACACACCACTGGCAGGGCTGGTCAGCGGGTTTGCCAAAGCGCTTCGCCGTGAAAGGCCTTCCCAACTGATTAAATTGGTCGATTTGGAGCCTGGCTGCCAGCCTGAGGCTGCCGCCAGCCTGCTGATGGCCGAAACCCTGGCAGACCCGGTCCACAGTGAGGTTGCCTGCGCCCAGGGTCACCGCTTTGCCGTCACCCTCTCTGATTTTCCAGACCAGCCCAACCCACCAAGCTCCTTTGGCCACCAGCCGGTTTTTGTGGTTAGTGGCGCCAGTGGAGGGATTGTCGCCCCGATCTTGCGCGACCTGGCCCAAACCACCCAAGGCGAATTCTTCCTGCTCAGCCGCACGCCCCCGCTCGGGCTGGAAGCTGCGCCACCGTCTGATCCGCGAGCACAGGCTTTGGCTGAAACTTTACGGGCAATGCGCAGCGCTGGGGCGCGCGTTCATTACATGGTCTGTGACCTGACTGACCCGCTCTCAGTGCAAGGCGCCCTAAAGCGCATCGCCAGCAGTACAGACCGGGTGGACTTTTTGATCCATGCCGCTGGCATTGACCACAGCCGCAAAATTAGCCGCAAGACGCCCGAGGAGGTCGATCAGGTGATTTCTGTCAAAGCGGATGGATTTTATCTGCTGTTCAAAGGGCTGCAGGCTGCCAGCCGGCTGCCAAAATCGGTGCTCTTCTTTTCTTCGCTGGCCGCCCGGTTTGGTAACGCTGCCCAGGTTGACTACGCTGCTGCCAACGACCTGCTCTGCAAGTTGGCAATGTGGCTTCCCGGAGAGTTCGCGGGAATGAACGCCGTCGCACTGGATTGGAGCGCCTGGGCTGAAGTCGGCATGGCCAGCCGCGGGATCATCCCCCGCCTGATGGAAATGAATGGGGTCGGGATGCTGACCCCCGCTCTGGCAGCTCCCATGGTCCGCCAGGCTTTGCAGCGCAAGCTCAATGGAGAATTCGTGGTCGCCACCCGCCTGGACGAATGGGCAGCTGCCCGCCAGGTTGAGCAACCGCTCGATGGTACTCTGCCAGCCCCAGCCGACTCAAGTCTGGCTAAGCTGTGGCAGCAGGGCACTCCCTTGAAAAGCTACAGCCTGGCCAAAGGGTTCACGTTCGAAACAATCCTCGACCCACTACAGGAGTCCTTTTTAAATGATCACCGCCTGAACGGGATCGCCATCCTGCCCGGAGCAATCGGCCTGGAAGGCTTCTCTGCCCTGGCCCGCCGTTGTACTGCTTCCCCCAGCCCACAAGCCAGACAGCTCGAAGTCGACCGTTTGGAAAACATCCGCTTTTTGGCGCCCCTCAAGTTTTATGCGGATAAACCGCAGACCGCCCGCTGGGAGATTAAATTAATGCTGACCCATGAAGGCTATTTGGTTCAGGCTGCCCTCGGGTCAGACTTCCTGCAGCGCGGGGGTGGGAAGCGCCATTTTGAACACTTCACAGGAGAGCTTTACCTTAGTGAAGGCGCGTCAGTGTCACCCGCTCAAGGCGAGCCGCCAACCTGGCGGGAGCAAAACACTTTGACTTCCACAGACATTTATCGCCTGTTTTTCCACGGGCCAACTTTTCAGGTGCTTGAGGCGGCCCAGCTTGATGCCGACCGACTTTTGGGGCGTTTTAACGCCCAGCTGGCTTTCCAATTCCCGCCCGGGTCCGATTCGCGCTTGAGGTCACTCCTGCTGGAACTTTGTTTTCAGACGGCCGGCCTCTACCAAACCGGAGTAAATGGGGTATTGGCGTTGCCGGCCTTTGTGGGCAAAGTCAGCTTCCACCAGCTGGAGGCCCCGCAGTTCCCGCTTTATGCGGAGGTTCGACCAGATAGACGGGACGAAGGGACATCCTTTGCTGCCAGGGTCATTGACCAAAGCGGTCAAATCTTGTTGGAGATGGAAAATTATCAGACTGCCGCTCTGCCATACCAGGCGGAAGAAGACAAGCTAACACCATTCCGGCGCCTCTTTGCTTCTAACGCGGGGCCAGAAGGTACGAACCCACGCGGCTGAGTCACTGCCAACAGGTTGGCTGGTTTAAATGAGCGCAGCAGCGGGAATGTATTGCCGAACGGCTTCCGGCAGGGTGATCCCTTGCGCCTCGAGCATGCGCTCCCGCAGCAGGTAAGCCGTACCGGTCATCAATTGCGCGGAGACATCCGCCACGCGCCGATTTCCCGGATCTTCCAGGTAGCTTCCCCTGACCCAATCATTGAACGCCCCCATCGCCGGGCCGGTCCAGATTTGATAATCCATCTCGCGCCCTTTTTCAGCGACGACTGCCCAGCGTGATGAAAGCCCCAGGTACCAGCGGAAGATTAGCGCCATCTTAAATTTTGGCTTCTGCAGCGCTCTTTCAATTTGCTTCGGGTCACGCTGGCCAAAGAACTTCAGACATTCCTCCCAAATTTCTTCCAGGCTTTGCTGGAAGATAGTGCTTTCCAGTTTTTCACGTTCTTCGATGGGTATCTCTTCAATGGAACCGTACCTGATATAAGTCTCATAAAGCTGTTTGGCGCGGTTGACAAACATGGTCCCGCGCTTGAGGACTTGCACATTAACACCCATCTCGAACATGTCGCTGGCAGGGGCCATGGCACTATCGGTAAATTCCATCTGGGCCAGCAAGTTTTTGCTATAGGCGCTGGTCCCGGCTTCCAGCGTGGCCTGATTAATCGACCCGGTCACCACATAAGCCGCCCCCATCATCAGCGCTGCCAAGGCTGCTTCAGGTGTGGCAATCCCGCCCGCGGCACCAATTCGTACCGGCTGGGAATAGTGGAACTTTTCTTGAATCTGGTCGCGCAATTGGATGATGGCCGGCAGGATGGTGACCAAAGGACGGTTGTCGGTATGCCCGCCCGAATCCGCCTCGACCGTAATGTCATCTGCCAGGGGCACAAATTGAGCAAGACGGGCTTGTTCTTCACTGATTTTACCTTCCAGCAGCAGGCGGCTGACCAGCTTTTCTTCAGCAGGCTGCATGAACTTTTGGGCAATTTCCTTGCGCGAAACTTTCGCAATCATCCGGTTCGCAATCGAGATGGACCCGTCCGGAAGCGTTGAAAGGCCGGCCAAACGGTACCAAACCAGTTGGGGCGTGATGTTAATAAAAGCGGAGGCTTCAATGGCGTGAATGCCGCGCCGGATGTAAAGATCCATCGTGCCGGCTTCAACAGCGGGTTCAAATGGACTGCTAATCAAATTGAAGAGGTAAGGTTTGTCGCCAAGCTCGGCTTGAATGCGGTCGATGGCTTTTTCAATCCGTGCCGGCAGCAGCCCACCCGCCCCAAATGAGCCCATAAACCCGGCTTTGCCCAACGCGATGACCAGGTCTTCTGAGGCAATCGCGCTGGCCATCGAACCCGCGTAAAGTGGGTATCGGGTTCCATAAGTTTCTTTAAAGGAGGCATCCCCCAAGTCGGACGGCAGAATGCCTGGGCTGGTCGCCAGTATACGGTAAGCCCCGCCAATTCGCGTGCCGATGGTACCCTGATTGCTGCAATAAAATTCGTTGCCTTTCTGTAAGAGGAATAGCGGCGCCTCGAGCTCCATCAATCCACGGGTCAGCGATTCTGCAGTGGCCAGAGATGGGGTCTGATCCCCTTCCCAAAAAAGACCTGAATAGATGGAACGCTCCGAGCTGTGTTGTGTCATTGCTTGACCTTTCAATTAACCGTCTTCACTTGATGCCATTCATAACCCGCTCAACGTGCTGGCGTTGCTTTTGCACACAAAGCGGCCAGTGCATTACCACGATTGGCAGTGTTTTGCGATGTGAGCCCGCGATTCGTGGAATGATTTTGATTGTCCTTCTGGGCTGTTGCCCTCCAGGCAAATCAATTGACCAGACAGGCTTTGCTTTACCATTATCGTTTTACTGGAAAAACGAAACGATTTCAAGCACAAGGTGTTATAGCTACTGGCAGTATGCTGTTTGTAAAATACCGCTTGGTTTTAACCTTGACGGATGTTCACAAAGGTTTGAGTTAAATTAATTCAGCATACAGGCTGCGGCTAAATGCAGCCGATAATTTAAATAGATATACGTTATTGGAGGATTTCATGGGAAAACAAAAAGTTGCGATCGTCGCTGATGGAGCTTGCTCTCTTACGCCTGCCAAAGGGGAAGAATTGGGCGTTCATATTGCTCCGGTCTACATCACCTTTGGAAATCTAACTTACCAGGCCGGTGTAAACCTCCAGGAGCAGGATTTTTATCGCCTGCTGAGCGAAAGCAAAAAACTCCCGACCACCGCCCAGCCAACGGCGCAAGATTTTGTCAAGATTTATGAGAGCCTGCCAGAAGACATCGAAGAAATCATCACCATCGTCATTTCGCACCATATGAGTGCCACGCTTCAATCGGCCGAGATTTCCAAAGAGCAATATACCAAACGCCCAGTGCATGTGTTTGATTCGGAATCAGTTTCGCTTGGGTTTGGAATGATGGCGATGGCTGCCGCTCAAGCTGCCGCCGAAGGAAAGTCCGCTCAGCAGATCCTTGAGATGCTGGACGGCATCAAAAAGAATATCAACATCATCTTCACTGTCAAAACGCTAGAATACCTGCACAAAGGCGGACGTATTGGCGGGGCAACCGCTTTTTTGGGCTCCGCATTGGATATTAAACCGATTTTGAACGTTCAAGACGGACGGATCGAACCTTTGGAAAAGCAGCGCACCCGCAGCCGATCCGTTGCCCGCCTGCTTGAATTGATGGAAGAAAAAGTCGGCAAAGAGCCGGTCCATATTGCGATTTTGCATGGAAACTCACCAGAGGAGGCGGTTCAGCTGGAGCAAGCTGTCAAAGAACGCTTTAACAGTGTGGAAATGTTTACCACCGACATGGGTCCAGTCATTGGCGTGCACGCTGGCCCAGGCACATTGGGGCTGGTGTTTTACCCAGACAACCTGCAATAGACTGGCACTGGCCTACCTGGCAGCAGCTTGCAATCTGATACCATCATCGAACTTTCCGCCCCGCCTTCAGCGGGGCGTTTTTTTTAAACCTCCCGGGCAGAGCATTACCTGCGCCTGACGAGTAACCAAGCGAACAGCAAGGGCACCAGAAAGCGAGCCTATTTCAAAACTACCCAGAAGGCTTGACAATGTTTTTACAAAACCGCTTTATTGCTGGACAGCGTCGGGCGTGTGTGGCAAAATCATTTCAATTTCCTATTGAGGAGTGAACCATGACTGGACCCCAATTTCAACGCGAGCACATCAAGGAAAAACGTGCGGCGCAAAAAAAGAAAAACACCCTGACCTGGGCTATCGGCATCGCCGTAGTACTGTTGGTATTGGTTGCTGTCTACTTCTTGCCCAGCCTGGGAGGAAGTAAAGCTGACCTGTATTTGCAGGATGGCTTTGCCATCGGAGACCCCAATGCGCCGGTCAAAGTTGAGCAATTTTCCGATTTTCGCTGCCATTATTGCCGTCAATTTTCAGATGAAATGGAGCAGGATTTCATTAAAAATTATGTCGACACTGGTAAAGTGTATTTCACCTTCCGCAATTATCCGTTCCTGGCTGAAGATTCAACCGCCGCAGCTGAGGCCGCCTATTGCGCCGCAGACCAAAACAAATTTTGGCAGTACAAGGAGCTTCTTTTCAACTATAACGCCCTGGCAGGAGCCTACGCGGAAAGCAATCTGGTGGATTATGCCCGCCAGGTCGGTCTGGATACAAATACCTTTGAAACCTGCCTGGCAGGCGATGCCCACCTGGCTGATCTGGCTGCAGATAAGGCCTACACCGAAGGTCTGGGCATCACTTCCACACCACAGTTCAACGTGAATGGCACCATTGTCTATATGAACACGCTGATTGAGACGGTGGACGCCGCACTGGGGACCGCTGGCAATTAACCGCTAAGGTAAGTGATCAAGCGCGTGCCGCACTGGCACGCGCTTTTTTATCGCGCAATCAGAACGCAATACCGAAGGTTTGAAGCACTAAAACCAGGATCACGACCACCAGCAGCGCTGGTAAGAAGCTGCCTGTTCGGATTTTCTTGATCTCCAGCAAATTGCTGAGCCCAATACCCATCAAAATTAGACCCCCCACAGCCGTCATTTCCGTAATCAGCGCCTCGCTCATGCCGCTGCCCGCCAGCTTAGCTAGCAGAGTGATGGCGCCCTGGTAGATGAGCACCATCGCTGCCGAAAACAGCACCCCCACACCGAGCGTTGAGGCGAAAGCAACCGCCGCCAGACCGTCCAGGAGGGCTTTGATCGCCAGCATCTCAAAATTACCGGTCAGGCCGTCTTGAATGGACCCCAGGATGGCCATTGGGCCGATGCAAAACAGTAAAGAAGTGGAAACGAATCCGGTGATGAACCGCTGGCTGCTCTCGGAATCAGCTGCCGAGGAACGGTTAAAGCGTTCGCTCAGCTTGAGGCCCAGCCCATCCAAACTTTCTTCGATTTTCAGCGCCTCTCCGATAAGCGTGCCCACTATCAGGCTGCCCAGCGGAATTAAGATATTTTGTGTTTCAGAGAATACCTTCACGCCATATCCCAGCGTGAAAAGCCCCAAGCCTGAAATCAATGTGTTGCGCAATCGATCCGGGATTTTATTGCCTGCAAGCAAGCCTACAAGCCCTCCAATCAGGATGGTTGCAAAATTCAGCAGGGTACCAATCATGGCTTAATCACCAGATTTATCAGCGCTTTGGCTGAGGTTTGCCAATTCCAACAGGTAACATAAGCTGGAAAGGCGGTTCAAGTATTCCAAAACCGGCGGCGGCAAGCGCAGGACCGTCTGCGAGAAGCCAACCAGCTCCCGCTCAGCGCGCCGGGTCGTTGCCCTGGCAAAATCAAGCGCTGCGGATGATGGATTTTCGCCCGGAAAAATAAATCCGTGCGGTTTCTCAACGGTTGATTCCAACCGCGAGATTTCCTCTTCCAGGTTATTAAGCGCCGTTCCAATGCGATCGATGGCCACGGCCGCCTCGGACTGCTGGCTGACACCGGCTAGAAAGGCCATGACCAGCGATAAGCCCTGCTGAGCCTGTTCCAAAATTGCCTTTTGGGCTGGTTTGCTGGTAAAGGCCTTGGCCAGGCCTAAGGCCGCGCTGGCTTCATCCAGCGCACCGATCACCCGCAGTGTTTCATCGCTCTTGGAAACGTTTTTTTGCCCGATCAGATCGGTAAAACCATCCGGATTGGAACGCACCCGCTTTTTAGCCATTGCCAACCGTGAGGTTAGGGATTGCTTCCCGGGGTCGGGGTTTGGCCGTCACTGCGCGAGGCTAAAATGTACCATTCACGCACGCCAACAAACCGATCAGCGGGGCTATAAATGGCACCCATGGAGACATTTTTGACAGTGTCTTTGACCGCATAATTGTAAACGTGATAGAAGAGGGGCAAAGACGGCAGGTCTTCCTGAAAAAGGACCTGAAAATTACGGTAAAGTTTGCTCCTCAACTCGCTATCTACCTGGACCCGCGCTTGTTCCAGGTACTCGCTGGCCGTCAGGTTGACCCAGTGGGAATAATTTTGCCCACTCTCCACCTGCGACGCGCCCCAAAATGGGTAAGGGTCCGGGTCGGGCGAATCTGACAGGTCGACGTCGACCAGGCAGGCGTCAAAGTTGCGCGCTTGCAGGTCAGCCGTGACTTGCTCGTACGGCTTGGCGAGGATATCCACCGCCACGCCCACTGCCTCCCAGCCTTTCTTGATGAGCTCAGCCATCGCCAGATGGTCGGGGTCGTCCGGGGTTAAGAGTACAAGCCGCACTTCGGTTCCGTCTTGGGATGTCAGTCTGCCGGTTTCACCTGAAGTGAAGCCACTGGCTGCCAGCAACTGGCGGGCTGCGTCGGCGTCGTATTCAAAATCTTCCAGCCCGGAATAAAAGGCCCAGTTCCCGGGAGGGATGGGCCCGCGAGCCAAAATGCCCTGACCCATCAACACCTGGTCAATCAGTGCCTGACGGTTGGTAGCCAGCAGCAATGCTTTACGGAAGTCAGATTGCTGAAGGAAGGCTTTGCCGGAATTGTTAAGGTTCAGGAAGATCATCGCCAGGCGCGATTCCTGGGCAGAGTAGAGGTTCAAACCAGGCTGCGCCAGAACCTGCGGAAGGATTGCGGTTGAAACCTGACTGATCCCATCCGCCTCACCTTGCTGATAGGCATTCCAGGCCGCTTCTTCGGAGGGATAATAGCGAAAAACGATCTCGTCGATATATGGCCGGCCGTCATAGTAATTTTCGTTGGCGGTCAGATCCACGCCGCTGATGGCGCCATCTGTCACGATGAGTTGTTTGAATTGATAGGGACCGCTGCCAACCGGCGCCAGGTTAAAAGGATGGTCAACAAGCTCATCCACCGTCAGATTGCCAAGCAGGTGAGCCGGAAGGATGCGGAAATCCAAATAGTCCAGGAAAGGCGCAAAGGCTTCCGGCAGGACGAATTGAACCACCAGATCCGAAATCGCGTTAACTTGAATTTCAGACCAAAGCGCGCTGATGTCAGCCGGGATGAGGCTGCTGGGGGAGCGCAGCAGAGAGGTAGTGAAAAGGATGTCTTGCGCGCTCACCGGAGTGCCATCGTGCCAGAAAGCGTTAGGCTTGATGCTAAAGGTGAAAACCGAGCCGTCTGCGGCATAGCTCCAACTTTCGGCCAGGTCGCCTTTGGGCATACCATTTGAGTCAAAGGTGATCAGACTGCTGAAAATTAACCGGTCAACATCCTGATCGGCCGAATTGTAGCGATCCAACAGCGGATTGAGGCGCGAAAACTTGCCAATCAAGGCTTCAGTATAAATGCCGCCACTAATCGGGCTGGGTGTGTTTGCCGGAGATGACGCCGGGTTGCTCTGATGAAAATAAAGTATCAGGCCGACGGCCAAACCGGTAACCAAAACGATAATTAATTGCCAGCGAAAGTTTTTCATGCTTTAAAAAAAGACAACTCCCACTGTGGGTGAGTCGTCTGAATTTTCATCATTGCCAGGGTTCAGGTACAGCAGACCGCTTCAAAGATCAGTTGGTCAACAGCACACTGAGCAGGGCCAGCAGAATAAAAATCACACTCAGCCCGATCGTGACGTAGAACAGCACTTTTTCGATGCCGCGGCGTTGGGTGTAGACACCGCCTGTGTCTACGCCAGCCAGCCCGCCTAGCCCGATACCTTTGCTCTGCAGCAAAATACTGGCGACCAGCGCCACTGAAATGATTATGATTGCAATGTTGACGTATGTATTCAATTCATCCTCCAAAAAGAAAACAGGATGATTATACCCGAGGTCTGGTATTCGTCAACTCGAAAAGGTTGGAAACATAGAAATGCCGGCGAGCTTCAGCTCGCCGGCATTTTCTTTTTCTAAACTGAACGACTCAGGCCACTGTTATTTTGACTTTTCTGCGGCTTCAGCCTCAGCCTTGGTCTTGTGAATCGTACCGTCCGGGTGGTGCGCCGGGGAGTAGATGGTGTAAAGTTTCAATGGTTCAGTGTCTGATGTGTTGATGATGTTATGCCGAGTTCCGGCCGGAATGATCACAGCATCACCGTCCTTCAAGCTAAACTCTTCTTCGCCGATAATGGCTTTCCCTTTACCGCTCTCGAAACGAAGAAACTGATCATTCTCTTTATGAGTTTCCAGCCCGATCTCTTCGCCTGGCTTTAGGCTCATTAAGACCAGTTGACTGTGGGGTGCGGTAAACAGCACCTTACGAAAATATGTGTTTTCCAGAGTTAATTTTTCGATGTTTGCATGGTAACCTTTCATTTTTGCACCTCTTTCTTTCACATTTGTTGTCATTATAGTGCAAAAACGAACAGAGAATTTTTGTGGGTGTTACAACGGCTTGGCAAGCCGGTCTGAGGAAGAAGCCTTAACAGGGATATTGTTCTGCGGTCGCGAAAGCAAAGCCCAGCTGAAGGTATAATCCAGCCCATCCGCAACAATTATTCGGGAAGAAGGCGATGGAAGAATTAGTAACAGCACTGCACATGCACACGGTTTATTCAGATGGACACGGCACGCATGCCCAATTGGCCCAAGCCGGGCTGAGGGCCGGCCTGGATGCCCTGCTCATAACGGATCATAACGTCTTGGTGCAGGAAATGGATGGTTACGTCCAACAGGGCCGCCACAAGCTCCTGATGATGGTCGGTGAAGAAATCCACGATCAATCCCTCAGGGAAGGCCGCAACCATCTGCTGGTCTTTGGCCACACGCGCGAGCTGGCGAAATACGCGCCCAATCCGCAGCAGCTGATCGATCAGGCCCGCTCTGCTGGCGCTCTGACCTTCATCGCTCATCCCTTTGACGACCCCCTGCCGCAATTTGGCGAGGAGAGCTTCGACTGGAAAGCCTGGGAGGTTTCTGGTTTTACTGGCATTGAACTTTGGAACCAGATGAGCGAGTTTAAGACGCGCTCCGCCAGCCTACCCAAAGCAGCTCTGCACGCCCTCATTCCAAGGTTTATGGTCTTAGGGCCGCTCGACCGCACCTTAAAGCTGTGGGACGACCTGCTCCAATCCCGCAAAACGCCAATCGTGGCGTTTGCCGGCGTTGATGCGCATGCGCTGGAAAAAAAGTTTGGCCCGCTAAAGCTGACCCTTTACCCTTATGAGTTTCATTTTCGTTCGCTGACCACCCATTTGCTCACCCCAGCTGGGCTTAGTGGCGAAATCAGCCAGGATAGGCGCATGATTTTGGAAGCCCTGGCGACCGGTCATTGCTTCTCGGCATATGACCTGCCCCATTCTGCCCGCGGGTTCCGATTTACCGTCAACAATAACGACGGTACCTTCATGATGGGTGATCAGGTCTCAGCAGAATCGGGGTTGACTTTTCAGGTACGCCTGCCGCTGCGCACTCACGTCCGCCTGCTCAAAGACGGTATTGTGGTCAAAGAACATTCGGACCGCGAAGTGCTTACCTACCTGACCAAAGAACCGGGAATCTACCGTGTGGAAGTTTACATCGATTACCTGGGGCGCCACCGTGGCTGGATCTTCAGCAATCCGATTTACGCGCGCTGAAGCTCAAATAGCCAGGCATTCCCTTCGCCAAAAGGCCGGCGCAGCCATCGTTGGTATAATTGGAAAGGGTAATCATGAGCACATTCCTTGAAACTCTCGAAGGCAGGCTGCAGACCTTGCTCGAAGGCACACTTGACCGGATCTTTTATCCCGGTTTATCCCAAAACCTGAGCGGTCAGCTGGCTGCGCTTATTGAACATGAGATGAGTAGCCCGGCAGATGCCAGCAAACTGGCCCCAGATCTGATCATTTTGCGGGTTTCACCCGACAAACTGGACACCTGGCAAGAGCATCAAGCAGTGTTGGACGAAGCAGCCCTGGCTGTTGAAAAAAGCTGGCGGCAGCACGGCTATCACTTCCGTCGTAAGCCCCGGATTTTGATCCAGGCAGTGCCCGAGCTCAGGCTTAATCAGGTCGAGGTCCAAACCGAGTATTCCGCGATCCGGTCAGTGACAGAAAAAACCGAATTGCAAAAAATTAACCGGGTGTCAGAGGCCGATCAGCAGCCCAAAGGCGCATTTTTAATCATTGATGCCAAAGAGCATATCAGCTTGACCAAAGCGGTACTCAACATCGGCCGGAGATCAAGCAACGATATCGTCCTGAATGATCCGATGGTATCGCGTGAACACCTTCAGCTAAGAGCGGACCACGGGAAATATATCCTGTTTGATCTGAGCACAACTGGCGGCACGTACGTCAACAATCACCCGGTGCAATCCACCGCATTAAAACCAGGAGATGTAATTCGAGTGGGGAAGACAATCATGGTTTACAACCAGGAACTGCCCGGACAGACGCCGGGTACAACGGTGCTGCCGATTCAAGGTGGACGATGACTGCTGTCCTTGGTTTCGTGCTGCGCATCCTCATTTTTATCGCCCTCTACACCTTTCTGGGTATTGCCATCTGGGCCATCTGGAAGAGCGTTTCAGCCAGAGAACCCAAGCCAGGCAATCTCGCCATCCCCATGCTCACTCTGACCAGTGAGGTCGCGGGAGCTGTAAAAAGTGCCTCTTTTTCAAGCGCGGAGGTGCTCATTGGCCGGGACCCCGAATGCGATTTTGTGTTGGAGAATCTCACCGTCTCCGCCAGGCACGCCCGGCTGAGCTTCCACCAAAACCAATGGTGGTATGAAGATCTGCGCTCCACCAACGGCTCCTTCCTGGAGGATTTGCGCATCGAAGAGCCTGTCGTCGTCAAGAATGACGATGATGTCTCCTGCGGCGATGTCGCTGTTCGCATCAACATCAGACCAAACGCTTAATTTTCTACTGGAGGATTCAATGTCGAACGAAATTCTTTTTGGCGTGATCGGCGGGTCAGGTCTCTATTCCCTCAAGGACTTAACCCATGTTGAAAGCATAGAAGTGGATACGCCCTTCGGAAAGCCCTCTTCGCCGGTCGTTACCGGCGAAATTCACGGCAAAAAGCTGGCTTTTTTGGCGCGCCATGGCATTGGCCATGTTTATCCTCCGTCAGAAGTCAATTACCGCGCCAATATCTATGCCATGAAACAACTCGGCGTCAAGCGCCTGATCAGCATCAGTGCCTGCGGATCGCTGCGCGCCGATTATGCCCCGGGTGAAGTGGTCATTCCCGATCAGGTTTTTGATTTTACGCACAAGCGCGAACGCTCCTTCTTTGGCACCGGTTTGGTGGTCCACGTGGGCACTGCGGACCCCTTCTGTCATCATATGAGCAAATCGCTCGCTGGGGCACTGCGAGAGGAACAAGCGACTGTACACGAGGGTGGAACCTACATTACAATTGAAGGCCCACGCTTTTCCACCAAGGGCGAATCACAAACTTTCCGCCACTGGGGCATGTCGCTGGTGGGCATGACCGCTTCGCCGGAAGTTTTCTTGGCACGTGAGGCAGAGATGTGCTATGCCACCATGGCGCACGTCACCGACTATGACGTCTGGCATGTCAGCGAAGAGGCGGTGTCGGTCGACATTGTGATTCGCACTCTGGAACACAACACCGACCTGGCGCAGCGGGCTCTCGTCCGCCTGGCAGACACTTTGGACCCGACAGAAGATCAGGATTGTTCCTGCCAGCATGCGCTGGAAAATGCATTCATCACCAACAGACAAAAAATGGACCCGGCTGAGATCAAGAGGCTTGGCCTGTTGGTTTCAAAATATCTGGATTAACCCCGTGAAATCTGCGCTGTCGCAAAAAAAAGAAAAAACACAGCCAAATTACCTTGTGCCGGTTGGCTTTTTCATGTTTTTTTATGCCGCAGCGCTTTCCTTGGCGGAAGGTATCCGAACGCATGCCAGCGTCATCTCATTCCAGCTGGAGTATTTCATTCCGTTCCTGGGCTGGCTGGTAGGCGTTTTGCTGACACAAAGGACAATGCGGGCTCATCTGCCCAATCGCGACCCATGGATTTTCCCGTTGGTCGCTGCACTTTCCGGCTGGGGAATTTTGATGATTTGGCGGCTCTCACCACTCTTGGGCCTGAAACAACTGCTTTGGTTCCTGTTTGGACTGCTGCTGGTCATCGTTGGGTTTCACCTCAAAAACCTCATCCCGACTCTGCGGAATTACAAATATTTGTGGCTTTTCGGCGGTCTGCTGCTGATCGGGCTCACCTTCGTGGCAGGGGTCAACCCGACTGGTAGCGGGCCTAAGCTATGGCTTGAAGTTTTCGGTTTCTATATTCAACCATCTGAACCCCTAAAACTGTTGATGGTGATTTTTCTTTCAGCCTTCTTTGCCGACCAGCTCCGGCCAAATGTCCCACTCATGGCTTCGATTCTGCCCACTTTGCTGGTGACCGGCTTGGCCGGTCTGTTGCTCATCGGCCAGCGCGACCTGGGCACAGCGGCACTGTTTGTCTGCATCTATGCGCTGATGTTGACCATCACCACCCGCCGCCGGCGGTTCCTCTGGCTGATCCCGCTGCTGGCGCTGGTAGCCGGCCTTGTCGGCTATTTTGCTTTTGATGTGGTCCGCTCCCGGGTGGACATTTGGCTGAACCCCTGGCTGAATGCTGACGGCGCGGGCTATCAGCTGATTCAGGCTCGAATTGCTGTCGCAGCCGGTGGCCTCATCGGCACCGGCCCAGGTTTGGGCAGCCCCCAAACCGTGCCGGTGGCGGTTTCAGACTTCATCTTCACGGCAATCGCAGAAGAGACCGGGCTGCTCGGCATGTCGGCCTGCATGCTCATGATCGTGCTTTTGGCGATGCGCGGGATGACCATTGCGCAGTATGCCAAGACCTCCTTTGGGCGCTACCTGGCTTTTGGCATCTCAGCCTACCTTTCTCTGCAGGCATTGTTCATTGCCGGAGGCAACCTGGGCCTCTTTCCGCTTACCGGCATCACCCTGCCTTTCCTTTCTTACGGCGGTCCTTCGCTGGTGACCAACTTGCTGGCAGTGATGATCCTGCTGCGCATCAGCACCGAACCCGCCCTGGAGCCGCTGCCTCTGCCTTCACGCAAACCGTATCAATGGGTTGCTGCCGGAATTTTGGCGGTTTTCGCAATAATCCTAACGGCTGGCGCTGTATTTGCTTTTTTCCAGCAGGAAGAGCTGTTGGCCCGCCCCGACAACCCGCGCTGGGCCGTGTACGACCGCTTCTCCCCGCGGGGAGACATCCTTACCCAGTCTGGCCAAGCGCTGGTAACTACCAGTGGCAGCTCCGGGAATTACGAACGGGTGACGCGCTATGTGCCCCTCAGCAACACGTTGGGCTACGCCATTGGCTTGTATGGCCAAACTGGAATCGAGCAAAGCATGTACCCGGTTTTACGCGGTGAACAGGGCATCCCCTATCAATCGTATTGGTGGCATAAAATCGCTTATAACCAACCTCCGCCAGGCCTGGATGTCAGGCTAAACCTGAACCTAAATCTCCAAAAACAGGCCGATGCCCTCCTGGGGGACCAGATGGGTGCGGTCGTTCTGCTCAACGCCCGTACGGGCGAAATTTATGCCATGGCCAGCCATCCTTATTTCGATGCCAACACCCTGACTGAAGATTGGGAGCAGCTCATCGAAGCGGAAGACGCCCCGTTGCTCAACCGAACCGTCCAGGCCTCGTATCCATTGGGAACATTGCTCAACACTCTGGCCCTGGGTGCCTACGTCAGTGAATCAACGGCTGCCACCCAGCTGCCCACCCTCCCCAGCCGATTGGATGCTGCCTGTTACCAGGCGATGACTGCCGAAAGCGCCAGATTGGAACCATTGAAGTACGGCTGTGAAGCGAGCGCGCAAACACTGGCCGACATGACCAAGCCGGAAAAGCTGGTCAGTGTGATGACCGGCCTGGGCATCTTCAGCGCCCCCGAAGTCGTACTGCAAGTTGCTCCGCCAGCTGAAAAGCCTGATCCAGCGAGTTATGACCAGTTTGTTCAGACTGCAGCGGAGATCAAAGTCAGCCCGCTGCAGATGGCACTGGTGGCCGCCGCCATCACCAATGACGGTTTGCAGCCAGCAGCCCGCTTGGCCAACAGCTATCAAAACCTGGCAGGTGAATGGGTCGCATTCCAAAATTACAACCCAGGCACGCAAGCGTTAACTGTTGAGGCAAGCCGCATAATTCGCGAGATTCTAACTCAGGAAGGCAGCGCGCTTTGGCATCAGACTGGCCACGCTGCCAGCGACCAGGGCCGCATGCTTACCTGGTATATTGGCGGTACCAGCGGCGACTGGCAAGGCACCCCATTGGCCGTGGCTGTCGCAATTGAAGACAATCAGCCAGCCCTCGCCCAGCAAATTGGCAGCCAGCTGCTGAATATGGTCACCGAACCTTAGTTTTACCCGATTTTAATCCACAGATATTTTCGCTTCCCCACCTGCAAGACGGCTTCTTCCGTGACCGGATGGCTCGGGTCACTGATCAGCGTTCCGTTCAGGCGCACGCCTTGTTGATCGATCAGGCGGCGGGCTTCGCTGCGGCTGCCAGCAATTCCCTGGCTGACCATAATGTCCACAATGGCCTCCCCGGCTGCAGCGGTATAGAGCGGCATCTCGTCGGGAATGTCGCCTTTTTGAAAGAGGGCCACAAACTGGGCCTGGGCCTGATCAGCACGTTCCACACCGTAAAAAGAGCTGGTAATGGCATGGGCCAGCTGCATTTTAGCATCGCGCGGATGCAGGCTGCCACTTTCTAAACCAGTATCGAAGCGCTTGATCACTGGCGGTGTCCATCCCGCCACCAGGCGGGCATATATTGGCATGATCTTGTCGGGGATGCTCATCACCTTCCCGTACATATCCTCAGCTGTGGTATTGATCGGGATGTAGTTTCCCAGAGACTTGCTCATCTTTTGTTCCCCATCCGTCCCGGGTAAGAGTGGCATGAGGATTCCAATATTTGGCTTCTGCCCATACGAGAGCATCACCTTTCGCGACGCGGTCACAATATTGAAGAGCTGGTCGGTCCCACCCACCTGGACGTCTGCCTCCAAATGGTGTGCGTCGAACCCTTGGGTTAGCGGATAGAAGAATTCATGCAAGTAAATTGGTTCATTTGCTTCCCAGCGTTTGTGGAAGCTGTCGCGCGCCAGGAATTGTTGGGCTGTAAAATTAGCCGCCAACCTGAAAATTTCATCCAGCTGCAGCTGTGAAAGCCAGTCGGCGTTGTAGCAGATTTGCGTTTTTTCCGGGTCCAAAACGCTGAAGGCTTGTTCTGCATAGGTTCTGGCATTTTCCATCACTTTTTCAGGGCTGAGCAGCGGGCGCGATTTGTCCTTGTCAGAAGGGTCACCGATCAATGAGGTAAAAGTACCGATCACAAAGAAAACATCATGCCCCAGATCCTGAAATTGGCGCAGCTTACGCATGGTGACGGTATGGCCGAGGTGCAGGTCGGTGGAAGTGGGATCATAACCGGCATAAACTTTGAGCGGACGCCCACTTTGTTGGGATTGGATCAATCGTTCGCGCAGCTCCACCGCCATCGCCTCTGCGATGGCCGGGTCACCGTAATCGGTTCCCTGCATCAACAGCTCTACCTGCTCTTCAATATTCATAACATGCTCCTCAAAATTTCAGTGCGGCGCCGAAAATTTGCGCTGGATGATTAACTTTTTAATTTTACCACCCAGCCAGCCCTTAACCCGGCCGCAGCAGGGTGCAAAGGCTGATCTTGCGCTTAGCGCTAGCTCTACTGGGTTTTACTGGAGTCTGCAGCCAAGCCGCTTTTCCCGTAGCCGGCGGGTAAGCAAAAAGAGCTCCCGCCGTGGCAGGAGCCCTTTTCCATTGCAATGAATCCCATCAAGCCTGTGGTTCCTCTGAGCTGGCCTCTTCGCCGGCTGGAGGGGTCGGTGCCTCTTCCTGGACTGGGGCTTCGGCTTCCTGCGGGGCGGCTTCCGGTTGGGCAGCTTCGCCATCTGGCGCTTCGGCTGCCGGCTCCACGGCGTTAGTTTCAGCAGCATCCTCAGCTTCTGGGGCGCTTTCGGCCGTCAGCTCCGTACTCTCTGCGGCTGCCGGGGCTGTGGATTGCTTTGGCGGATGGATAAAGTGGCGGTAAACCAGCATCAGGCTAGCAACAATAGCCACCACACCCATCACGGATTGATTGATATTGAAACCGAGCACCGGTGAAGGGTCCAGTCGCAAAAATTCCAGACCAAAGCGGATGACGGGATAGAGCACCAGGTAAGAGAGGATGATGTCGCCTTTGTAAAGCTTATCTTTCCACTTCAGGTGCATCAGCAGCAAGATGCCAGCCGCCAGCAGGTTAAGCAGACTTTCGTAAAGAAAAAGCGGATGGTAGCGGGCCACATTTTCAAACCCAGGCAGCCTGTAGGGTGGATCGATCGTGATTGCCCAGGGCAGCTCTGAAGGAGCGCCGTAAACTTCCTGATTGATAAAATTGCCCCACCGGCCGACTGCCTGTCCAATCAGCAGCCCAGGAGCGATAATGTCTGCCCACTCTGCGAAACTTTCTTTCTTGGCGCTGCAATAGATCAGCAAAGCCAGCGCGCCGCCAATGACGCCGCCCGGAATTCCCAGCCCACCCTTCCAAATCATCAAGATTTCAAGCGGATGCGTGA
This sequence comes from Anaerolineaceae bacterium, assembly GCA_034430195.1. GTDB lineage: Bacteria > Chloroflexota > Anaerolineae > Anaerolineales > Anaerolineaceae > Mesolinea. The sequence continues at coordinate 38,783 of DAOUFF010000009.1, forward strand.
GGTAATAGTGCGTGGTCAGGCCCATGGCAGCGTTTGAAGCGGAAGGCGTGAAGACATGCCAAAGCCGCGCGCCAAGAATTCCGCCAATCAGCAGCCACGGCAGCATATCCCACACCATTTCAGGGTCTTTGCCGGAACGCTTTGCCAAATAAGAAGACAACCAGGCTGCCAGCAATGCGCCAGCAATGATAATCAACGCGTAATAGCGTATTGTTAAAGGGCCGATCTGAAAACCTTGAGGCATAATTTCTTCCTTCTTCTCTATGATTTAATCATCCGCGACTGCTTGTAGACGAACAAAATTCGTTGAACGGCAGTCACATTGGCTAGGACTGCAATTATACCAACGGAAACAAGGGGGTACCCCAGCAGTAAACCCCCGATCATCACCACCGCCCGCTCAATTCGCGTCAGGATGCCTGCTTTTCCATTGAAGCCCAGCGCCTCCGCCCGGGCTCGGGTATACGAAACCAGCACAGAGCCAGCTGCGGCCAGATAGGTAAGGGCAATCCCGCGGGGGGCTTGCGCAGTAGTGAAGTAAACAAGCAAGCCGCCCAATAGAATGAGTTCGTCATAACGGTCGGTCACCGAATCTAGAAACGCACCAAAAGAACCCGGCAGGTTCAGCTGCCTGGCCATGGCGCCATCGATGGCGTCTAATGGCGCGGTAAGCAGGGCAGCCACTCCGCCCCATGTCAGACTTCCACGGGCAGCCAGAACTGCAGCCACTAAGTTCCCGAGCACTCCCAAAAGGGTAATGGTATTGGGTTTTAAGCCCAGTCGGATCAGAAACCCAGCGATGGCATCCAGAACTCCCTTAAAAGTCCGCCTGAGAAAGCTTTCAACACTGTCTTTTTCTGCTTTTTTTTCTGTCATCCGCTGATTTTCTCCGGGCTGGTTAATCCAATGATGGATTTTGAGAGTCGTTTTCCAAAATCAGACGTTCTTTCCCCCCATTGGCTGGCCCCAAGACTCCTCGGCCTTCCAGCTGGTCAATCAGCCAGGCTGCCTTGGGGTAACCGACATGCAGCTGACGCTGCAGGAAGGAGGCGTTGGCTCGTTTTTCCTTTCGGATTAGAGCGGTCGCCTCGCGGATCAGGTTTTCATCCTCATTCTCCGGGGACTCATTGCGAATTGTTTCTTCCCAAGGTGCACTGCCCCCGGCTAGCGAGGTTTTTTCTGGAAGTTGATTTTCAGCGCTTAAATGAATTTCTTCAGCGCTGGCTTGCGAATGCTGCTGCCACCAACTCACGACGCGTTTGATCTCTTGGTCTGTCACCAATGCGCCTTGGGCCCGAATCAGATTACCCATTTCGGGCTGCAAGAAGAGCATGTCGCCTTTTCCGAGCAGAGTCTCAGCCCCATTTTCGTCCAAAATAATCCGCGAATCAATAGACGAAGCCACCATGAAGGCAATTCGAGTAGGGAAATTGGCTTTGATCAATCCGGTGACGACTTCGACGCTGGGGTGTTGGGTGGCCACAATGAGATGGATGCCAACAGCACGCGCTTCCTGAGCCAGCCGAATCAGCGCAAATTCAGTTTCTGCCGGGCCGTTCATCATCAAGTCGGCCAGCTCGTCAATGAAGATAACCATATGCGGCAGTTTGGTACCGCCTTGCCGCGTCACACGGTCATTATACGATCTCAGGTCCCGGGCATGTGCTGCTTCCAGGATCTTATAGCGAATGTCCATCTGCTGGGTCGCCCATTGCAGCACCTTAAGGGTCCGTTCGACATCCGTCTCCACCTTCCCCAACATGTGCGGCAGGCCGTTAAAGCGGGTCAACTCAACCATCTTCGGGTCAATCATCACCATTCGCAAATCTTCCGGTGTATTGTTCATTGCCAGCGTGGTGGCAATGGCAGTAACGCAGACTGACTTTCCGGAATTGGTGGTACCTCCAATCAGGAGGTGCGGCATCCCCGAAAGGTCAGAAGCCACCGGCTTGCCGGATGAATCCCGGCCCAGCGCAATCGCCAACGGGGAATTGATCTGCCTGAAAGCTGGTGATTCCAACAGCGGCCGTAGCCGAACAATGCTAAGATCGCGGTTGGGAATTTCAATCCCTACGTAAGACGTCCCAGGCACCGGGGCTTCAATGCGCACACGATCGGCTTTGAGTGCTAGTGCCAGATCAGAAGTCAAAACGCTGATCTGGGCGATGCGCACTTTCAATTTCTCGTCATTCCTGCCTGTGTCTTTGTACCCCGGTTCTATCGCATATTGAGTCACCGTTGGTCCAACCTGGTAACTGACCACCCTGGCCGGGATGCCAAATTCTTCCAGTGTCTTTTCGATCAGGGCGCCATTCATCTTGATGGTGGCCTGGTTTGGGACGAATGGTTCTTCATCCTCCAGCAAATCGAGTGGAGGGAGTTGGCTTGAACGTTCTGCAGAGACGGCGGCCTCTATCGGCTCACTCTCCTGAAGCTGGCCGCGCCTATAAGCCAGCGGCAGATCTGCCGCCTTAAGTGGTTTCTTATTCGCCGGCCTCACAGCCGCTGCGCTTTCCGTTACCACAGCAGGAGTCGTGGCCGTGACAGCAGGCGCTGACGCCGTTTGCTCCTGCAGATGACCGGCATCAGTTTTCATCTTCGCATTGGCCCAGCGCTCAAGCTGGCTGGTCAAGTTCAACCCTACCACCAACAAAGCCACGGCCAACAACGCAAAAAATACTCCGGCTACAAGCCAACCCGCCAGGTCGATCAGCGGATCAGAAAGCCCCCACCCAACGACGCCACCGGCACTGCTGCCATCTTCGACCATCGCAACTGTATCGCCGTAGAAAGCGGAAGCAGCTGCCAGTCCGCTGAAGAGGGCAATTTCTGTTAAAAGCACGCGCCACACGCTGACAGGCCGGGTAGAAGTGAGCAAAAGCCAGCCTGGGTACATAAATATTAGCGGTACTGCCAGACGGCCAATTCCCAATAATCTTTTGAAAAAGAACAGCAGCCCATCAACAAATTGACCATGGGTTACCCCTAAAACGCTCAAGAGCAGAATAAAACCGGCCGCCAGAAGCGCTACACCCGAAATTTCACGGCCAAGCGGCGAAGGTTTGCCAGCCTGCGGAGCATTCTCCCACGGCATTGGGCGGCCTAAACCCGCGTCGCGCATCTCTGACGAGCTGGGTTTGGCCAGGTCTTTGCCGGAGGGAAGGCGATCTGGTTTTTCAGTTTTCACCAGCAAGATCTCCCTTCAGATTCGTTTCGCACTGCTATAGAGCTTGCACCAATTGTGCCAATCAGACTGTGGCCGTAAAAGCGCTTTGTGCTGAAGCATCTTCAATGGGCTCCTGAGATTCAGCTTCTTTTTCCTGCTCCATCTTCATGATAATTTGAGCCACATTCTCGAGGGCTATGCGCTGCTTGCGGTATAAATCGGCTTCCGAGACAGCCAGCCGGTTGGCTACATCGCGCACTTTTTTCCCTTGTAAAAATTTGAGGTCAAGAATGTTATAAAGCAGCCAGTCGCCAGTATATTTGCGCTCACCTTCGGGCTTGGTCTTGTCGATGGCCTCTTTCAAGATGGCACGCAGGGCGTTAGCCCGGTTCCCGTCAAGACGGGCTGAAGCTTCATTCACAATCTTCAGATCCAGCAGCGGATTTTTCGTGAGTTTTGGCCCACCCCAATAGTGCGTGAGTGCGTCCTTAACCCAATCGGTGACTTCCCCTGGGGCTTCTGGTTCACCGTTCTGATAAATTCCGCGATGGTCATAGCTGGAGCGTGCCCGCAGGCGCTGAATGTAATCTACCTCATTTTGTAGCAGGGTTAATGACTGGATGACATGGTTTTGCAAGGCGCGATCTTTGAGTGCCAGGGTGGCCCGCTCGGTCAGAAAAATAATTGCGTTCAAATCCTCCTGGTCAAATGCCTGCGATTTTCCAGCCGGAAAGCCGCATATCCCTAGAAGAACAGGGGATTCATTTTCGATTGTCTGGCGCAGAGGGATTAAGAATAAGTCAGCCCAGCGGATGATAAACTCGGATGTGAAGTCGCTTTCCTGTACTTTTTCAATGGTATCGTGCGTGAGCGGCAGGTAATGAAGCAGCTCTTCCCCTCCGACTTGGATGACATCCGTAACTTGCCCGTCCTCAAAGATCGCAATGAAGCAGGAAGAAACGTGCAGACGGTCGCAAATGGAGGCGGCAATCACTTCCAGAAACTGATTCAGGTCCTTCTTGGTCAGCATGCGCTCTTCCAATGAGCGGATGACGGTCAAGTTTTCGCGGTCATCTCCAAAGAAAATCGCCTTCTCCAGATAAGGTGCCAACAGGGTAATACAATATTCCAGGATGAGAATCGTCGCCACCATCGCTACCGGAACATAAGCGATATAGGGGTCACCGAGAGTCTCACCATAACGGCGCACAATGGCCGTCAGGCCCAATACGACGGCAGCCACGAATGGCCCACGCATCAGCCAACGAAAAAGCCGGCTTTTAATGGCACGATCTGTCCAGGGAACCCCAAAAAAGGAAACGGCATAGGTCATCAGCACCAGGAAAACGCCGGTGAGCAGCGCGCCAATAATTGCCAACGTCCAAAACAGATTGGGGTAGGCGTTAAAAACCGGGCTGCCATGGAACAAAAACAGGATACTGCTGAAGGCTGGGGCGGTAGCGCCAGCAAAAAGATACATCAGACGCCGCCGGCTGGTGGGGGTAATGCTGCGCGAGATTGTGCGCAACAGGTTGTAACCCGACATAGCCATCACCAGAATGTAGAAGATGCCAAAGAAGAATGTAATGATGGTTGGCTGTAGATAAGCAGTTGGGGCAGTGGTCGGGGAAAGGCTGCCAACGGTCAGCCCGAAAGGAATGGCTGCCACGCCGATGATGGTGATGAAATACACAATCTTCACCACCAGCCGGCGTCGGCCACGGCTCGGCTTGCCGGTAATCGTGAGCAGGGCATCCGAAAAATGCAGGTAGACTGCTGGCAAGAGCACCAGGCCGGCCCATTTTACGCGCAGCCAGAAAGCCACCATGGCATCAGTACGCGAAATGCTGGCAATCGTTTCACTGGTGTAGATCAGCACGACACAGCCCAGAATCAAAAGAAAAGTCTGGACCAGGCGGTCACGGAAGTTGAAACCCAAAGCGTACATCAGGAGCGCGATGGCGGTAATCGCCACGCCTGCGCTTAAGATCTGGCTAATTGTGGCAAGGACGGTCGAAACAATATTCATTCAACGACCTGTAGCTTTTACCCGATCCTTTTTCCAAAGAACAATGCCGGGTCGGAATTTGGGAAGTACTGATCCATATACCCGCACATCTCATATCCTGCTTTGCATGCCAGATTGATGGCTGGGTCATTACGCATCGGAATTTCGATCAGCACCCGTTCCAAATGGTTATTTGCCGCCCAAATTTCCCCAGCCGTCAGCATATTGGTGCCAATGCCCTTCCGGCGGACGTCGGATGCCACCACCAGGTTGGTGACCCGTGCCGTACGGGGCAAGGTCTTGCTCTCAAAGGTGGCATAAGCCGTGATCTGATCCGCAATCCAGCCGACGTATACCACGCTGGCTTGGCTCCAGCTTGAGAAGAGCGCTTCGTCAGCGCGCGGATAGGTAATGGTTACCGTACGTGGCAGGCGGATGCGCTGGATAACATAATTCCACGATAAAGAATCGCGCGTGAACTCCAGTTTATATGCATAGCTGCTGCTGGTGTGGTGATCCAAAGCAGCCATTTGCTCCAAATCGGCCTGAGACGCATTGAGGATTTGAATTTTAGCCATTTTCTTTACTCCGCAGGTTCAACGCTCACCTGAATAATACACGAGGATTGCTCCCGGCCATCATTGTCGAGGGCTACCAGTCGCAGCAGGTAGTCGCCTGGGTCTAACTCAGAAGTGTACCAGTAACCAAGCGGCATTTCCGTTTTCACCTCGCTGCCAGCGGCGATGGTTTGCCACTCCACTTTTTGCGGGGTTGCGTACGCATAGTAGTAAGACCCAAAATTCGGGGTGTTAACGGTTCCGATCAGCTCCACCACTCCGCTGACGCTGTCCAAATGCCGCGGTGATGTGATTTCCAAAACACCTTCCGCGCAGGCGCTGGTAAAGCCTTCAAGAGTGGCCTGGGGGTAAGGCGTCGGGGTAAGAGTGGCATCCGTGGGGATGGGTCCGGTTGGGCTGGGGGAAACAACGGAGAGAGTCGGCGTCGCGGTGGCGTAGGTCGGCTGACGGTTGATTTCGCCTACCAAAAAAGTGGCGACCACAAACTCTGCAATCGTCAAGATTCCGATCAAAACCATCACCGAGACCGATTCATTTACCCGCCGCTGGGCGGCTTGCCGCTCCAGGCTGAAAACTACAGTGCGGCGTTCTTCCAGAGCCGTGGCCAACCGGCGCAGGTAGACAACCCCCACCACACCCAACAAGACGTAGACGGGGATCTCGAGCCCCGCGAGAAACTTGATAATCGAATCCATATGCTATAAAGGCCGGTTTTCCGGAATGGCTGACGCGCGGCTGCGGTCAGAGCCGTCTCAACACTCCGCGCAACACCAAGGTCAGCCTGGGGACAATTTGATCGCCAACGGCAAGTACCTCTTCATGGGTGGCTTTGTTGGTACCATCGGGGTCAATTTTGTTTGTAATGGAAGCAATCCCAAGGATGGACATGCCACCATGGCGGGCGACGATCACCTCTGGGACGGTAGACATCCCGACCGCATCAGCCCCGGCCATCTTGAGAAAGCGGCAGTCTGCCGGCGTTTCGAAGGATGGGCCAGAAATGCACACGTAGACACCCTTGCGGAGAACCAGGCCCTCTTCAGCAGCTGCTTCTTCCGCCAGAGCGATCAGGCGAGGATCATAAGTCTGGCTCATATCCGGAAAGCGCGGTCCAAATTCATCCAAATTTGGTCCCCGCAGCGGATTTTCACCTGCCATGGGAAGAAAAGAAAGATGATCCTTGATCAACATCAAATCGCCAGCTAAAAATTGATCGTTCAGTCCTCCGGAAGCATTGGTAACAACTAAGGTTTTCACGCCCAGCCGCTGCATTACCCGAATCGGTAGGCCGATTTGGGATACATCGTACCCTTCATAATAATGCGTCCTGCCCTGCAGCACCAATACGTTTTGGCCTTCCAATTGGCCGATGATGATCTTCCCCTGGTGCCCCGGTGCAGTTGATACCGGCCAGTAAGGAATTTGACGCGTGGGAATAACCACGGCATTCTCAATCATCGCTGCCAGATCACCCAACCCTGAGCCCAAGATTAAGCCAACCTCAGGCTTAATTGAAATGCGCGCCCGCAGCGCGTCGGCAGCCGAATCAATTTCATGCATGGTGATGAATGCGCTCATAAATTCCTCAAATGTGTTTGTTGTGTTGCTGGATTATATCATCGCGGCGGCACACACCTCAGTATGGGGTGTGGCTTTGGATCAAGAACAAATGGCACGGGGCTTTCACTGCCATTGCAGTGAAAGCCCCGCGATCAATCGCTTCTACCCTACCATTGCAAAATCATAGGAAGGAAGTTTTCGCTAGGGACGTAAACATCCGAAAGGGCAGAGGGAGTAAAGCCGTTAGTGGAAGATCCACCCACATGATAGATGCGGCCGTTCAGTGCGGTCACACCACTTCGATAATAGGCGCCGCTGCGCAATGAGCCGGCGTTCAGCCATTTGGCAGCAATAGGGGGATTATTGACAGTCTGGAAGACAGTCGCGAACTTCAGCCAGAGACAAGTTGAGCTGATCAATCAGAGATGCAGCGTTTTGGACACGGACTGTTCCAGCCTCATAAGCTCCCCAGGCGGAAAGGACCGCGGTGTAGTAGAGCTCATTTAGATAATCCACGAACAACTGCTTGGAGGTTTCGAGACAAGCAGGCACCTCGATACCTTCAGCCGTGCGCTTCAGTTGCATGATTTCACTAAGTTCTTTTGAGGAAATATAGTTTTCAGCGAGGATATTCATCGCGTCCTGATGGGATTGAACGATGATGCTGCGAAAGCGATTGTAACTGGTAAGGGAGCAGGTGCTGGGGTCAGGCAGTGCCATCGGGCGGGATTTAAGGATAACGACAGCGATGACGGCGCAAAGGATTAAAATGATTGCGATTTTGGTTTCAGAGTATGGCGAAATTTTCGGATCGTAGGGAAAGGGGGCGCCGCATTTTTGGCAGTGTTTATCCCCATTTTCAGTAAGGCTTTGACATTCAGGACAGCGTTTCATTTTTTGCTCTCAGGAGAAGCGCGTTTTTATTATAGCATTTTCTTAGGATACGGAGGCGTTTGGGCGGGGTAAAGCCGGGCTTGTCATTGCGAGCCTGCGACCCGCCTCTAGTGTGTCATTACGAAGCACGAAGCAATCTCTCTTTTCGGCTCACCAACACGAACAACCGAGATCGCTATGTTCTTCGCGATGACGGAGTAATTTTGTCATTGCGAGCCTGCGAAGCAATCTCTCTTTAGTCTGTTTGTCCAGCCCCGAACAACCGAGATCGCCACGCCGCGCTCGCGATGACGGAGTAATTTTGTCATTGCGAGCCTGCGAAGCAATCTCTCTTTGGTCTGTTTGTCCAGCCCCGAACAACCTAGATCGCCACGCTCCGCTCGCGATGACAGAACTAATTGCTAAGCAATCTCTCTTTTCTGCTCGCCAGCACTAACAACCGAGATCGCCATACCCAGAGGGCACATTGCGCTCCGCTCGCGATGAC
>DAOUFF010000010.1:0-4577 GCA_034430195.1 Anaerolineaceae bacterium
ACCAAATCGCCAGCTAGCTTGTTCAGGCTGCTGCTTTTCAAGAAGGGCGCCAAGGCCGGCAGAGTGGCTGAGCGCTTTTCTTCCGGCAGGCTGGCCAAGATTTCATCCAACGCTTCTTCATCCAGAAACGGAGCCAACATGACCAGGGCGTGCGTGTCTTCTTCGGTTTGCAGCTGACGCAGGATCAAGTTTTTCAAACTGTCTCCTTCTATAAACGGCGCCAGCGGCACCAGCTCGGCCAGGTTGCCCTTCAAGTCTTCCCGGGAATGCACCCAAGTCATCAGATCTGCGCTTTCGAGGAATGGTGCCAGCGGGACAACCTGCGAAATTTCATCTAGATGGGAGCGCTTTGCTAGCTCGAGCAGGCGTTTGGAGCTCAGGTAAGGTGCCATGGCGTACAAAGTCTCCACAGCGATCTGCTCATCCGGCGCATTGTCCAGAAGGTTTTCCATCTGTGAAGGTTTTAAAACAGGGGCGACCTTTGCCACCTCATCCAGGCCGATGGTTTCATCCTCCGCCACTTTGTGTAGGATGGCCGTTTCTGGCTGATCGCCTAAAAGCTCTTCCATGCCCACGCCCAAGATTCTGCACAGGTCGGCCAGCTTGGAAATATCCGGCATGCTGTTGCCGCGCTCCCAGTTGCTGACGGCCTGATAGCTTACCAGCAGCTGGTCTGCCAGCTCCGTCTGCGTCAGGTCTTTGGCTTTTCTCAGCGCCGCGATCTTTTGTCCGATTATTCGTGTGTCAAACATTTCATTCTCCTTCGTTTCTTCTGCCGGTAAATCACCGGTTGGGGGGCTTGGCTTAGCCCGGGGTTGCCCTCAGTCTGGGCGTTGATTACAACCGCATTATAGAGGACGGTGCTGCGGAATCCAATCAAGCGCTGCTTGAATTGACCGCTTTCAAGCAGCGCTTGAGCCGGTATATAATACCGGCATGGTCAAAATTCTTCACTTCGCAGATGCGCATATTGACATGGTTCGGCAGGGCGTGTTGGACCCAGACAGCGGGCTGCCGCTGCGAGCCATGGATTTTTTGAAATCGCTCGACACCATTGTTGCAGCAGCGATCAATGAAAAGGTCGACCTGGTCATTTTTGCCGGCGATGCCTATCGCGACCGCTCACCATCACCCACCTACCAACGCGAATGGGGCCGGCGGATGAAGCGCCTTTCGCTCGCTCAAATTCCGACCCTGCTGCTGACCGGCAATCATGATATTTCGCCGGCCCAGCTCAAGGCGCATGCCCTGCAGGAATACGAAACGCTTAAACCCGACTTTATTCATGTGGCCAGCAAACCCGGCCTGCTTGGACCGGATGATCTGAACGGCGTTCCGGTGCAGGTTGTCGCTTTGCCGTGGGTTAGCCGTTCCGGGTTTGCGGCAACACTGAACGCTGAAGGCGACGAAGGCGGAGACTTACCCCTGGAGCTGGCCGCAGAAATTGACGGCTTACTGAATGCCGCTATCTCAGAGCTGGATCCGCAGCTCCCGACCATCCTGGCCGCGCATGCCTCGGTGGAAGGAGCGAAAATCGGTCAGGAGAGGTTGATCATGATCGGGCGGGATGTGGTTCTGAAGCCTTCCCTGGTGAAAAACAAGGCTTTTGATTATACGGCTCTCGGTCATATTCACCTCTTTCAAGACCTAAACCCGGGGGCTCAGCCACCAGTTGTGTACCCCGGTTCTATCGAACGGGTCGATTTTGGCGAGGCTCAGGATGTGAAAGGGTTTGTGATTGCAGAAGTTTCCAAAGGCGCAGCGCGGTATGAATTCCGGCAGCTTGAAACCCGGCCTTACCTTGACCTGCGGGCGACATTGACTGATGAGCAAGATGTGATGGAGAAATTGTTGGCCGCCTTGCCAGACGAGGAAGCTTTGCAGGGAGCCATGGTTCGGTTCACCATCGCCTACCCGCGCCAATTGGAAGCCCTGATTGATGAACAGCGCCTGCGCGAGCGCGGGCGCCTCGCACTGCAGTTTGTTATTTCAAAAAAGCCGCTGGATCAGGCGCGCGGCCGGATCGCCTCCGATCAGGAAACGGCCACCCTGACTCCGTTGGAGCTCCTGGATCTTTACTGGAAAGAAAACCCGCTCATTGGCATGGATCAGGAGCGCGTGCATAACCTGGCGAGTGAGATTATCCGCCAGGTTGAAGAGGGCGAAAGCTAACCCCTCCCCAGCATTTTTCAGACCTGACGGATGGCATCCAGCATTTTCGCCAGACGGGCGGTCGCGCTCACATCATGCACGCGCACGATATCCGCACCATGCAGAATCCCGTAGGCGTTTGCGGCCAGGCTGCCCTCAAGCCGCTCATCAGGAGGTAAATTCAGTATGTAGCCGATAAATGATTTGCGCGAAACACCCAATAAAAGGGGGTACCCAATGGCGCGAATCTCATCCAAACGGCGCAGCAGCTGTAAATTTTGTTCGGTCGTCTTCCCAAAACCAATGCCCGGGTCCAGAATGATCTGACCGGCGGGGATACCTGCCGCCAGGGCGATCTCCACGGAGGCATTCAGCCCACTCACAACTTCTTGAACGATATCGCCAGCCGGCAAGTCGACATAGCGGCCTCCCAGCGCGGTGATTTCGGTGTGCTGCGGGGCTGAGCGGCGATTGTGCATCAGCACTATGCCGGCATCGGCTGCTGCGGCTAAGGCGGCCATCGCCGGGTCTGCCCGCAGGCCCCAGATATCGTTGATGATCCGGGCTCCAGCGCGCAGGCAGGCCTCAGCCACGGAAGCTTTGTAAGTGTCAACGGAAATCAGTGCCTCCGGCAGCTGGCTGTGAATCAGCTCCACGGCTGGCAAAAGGCGGGCCAGTTCTTCATCAGCGCTAACGCTCTCGGCCCCGGGCCGGGTAGACTCTGCGCCCAGGTCCAAAATGTGGGCACCGCCGGCAATGAAGCTGCGGGCCTGAGAGAGCGCCGCGGTCAGAGGCTGCTCCGCCTGGTAGAGCCCGTCGCCGGAGAAGCTGTCGGGCGTCAGGTTCAAAATGCCCATGATGTAAGTTTTTCGGCCCAAATCGGGCAGCAGGTCGGCGATCATGCGGCAGCTTTCAAGGCCGCACCGGGCGGGCTTCGACGAAAAGTTCGACTTCGGCGATTGGGGCGTCAGCAGCGTTGAAGATCAGGAAGCGGAACGGGAGGTTTTGAGATAGTCTGATGGGTGGCACGGCTTCCCAGCGGCGCAGGCCGGCGACGCGACCATCTTCCGTGTAAGCCACGCCAACAACCCACACTGAGCTTACCGGGCGTTCCTTGTCGGCAAAGAAGATGCTGCCGCTCACCTCCGCCTGGTTGCCGTCATCGCTAATAGTGGTTTTCGGGCCGACTACAGCGGCATCCGCGTAGCGCAGGTGCCAGTTGGTCACTGGCAGCGAAAACTCAAGGGTTGCCGCCGCGCTGAATTCAGCCGGCGTTGGAGGCATGAAATAAGTGACTGCTGGGAGTGTTTTGCCGGCAGGCAGAATGTTCAATGGCAGGACGGCCGATTGTTGGTAAACCTGGCCAGAAGCGCTGTCGGTGAGCGTGACCAGCGCGGAGACGTTCTCGAGCGGATCATCGCCAGTGTTGGCAATCGGTACGAAGCAGTAAACACCTCCGGCGCCGTCACGGTAACAATCAGCATCGAGGGATTGCTGTGCTGGCAGCGGAGTGCCAGTAGCGGGCAGGTTGGGCAGGGCGGGGGTGGCGCTGGGCGCAGGGGTTGGCGTAACCGGTATGACCAGCACTGTTCCGATGCCCATGGCGTTTGGGATCACGGTTGGGTTGGCAGCTTTTAACTGGTCCAGCGTGATTCCATATCTGAGCGCGATGTCAAACATGACGTCTTCTTCGCCAACCACGTAAAGCACCGGAGCGCTGGTCGGTTCCGCGGTCGCGCTGGGCAGGGGTTCTGCAGTTGAAACGAGCGTGGCTGTAGGGGAAGGCGTATCCGAAGGGTAGGGACGCAATGTCGCCGATGGAGCCGGTGTAAGGCTGGTCAGTGAAGTAAACGGCGAGGGGACCTCGGTCGGCAGAGGGGACTGAGCGCAACCAGCGACTGAGAGAACGATCAAGAGAAGGATGGCCCTGCAGATGTGCTTCACGGGTACATTATACCAATGCTGCACAGTGGGGACGGAAGGTATGAAAAATATTAGAAATGATATACAGCGGTGGGCAGGGGTAAATATGGTAATATAATGCTTTGTTATCAAGCAGGAAGAGTGAGAATTATGCCAGTTTACACATACAAATGCGATACTTGTGAGTATCACTTTGATCAATTTCAACACTTCACAGATGATCCGCTTACCATTTGTCCAAATTGCGGTTCGATAACTTTGCGCAAGGTGTACCAGCCAGTCGGGATTGTTTTCAAGGGCAAGGGTTTTTACGCCACGGACAACCGTTCACCTTCCGGTCAGAGCTTCACGAACAATCATAAGACAGACAGCGCCGAAAGCTCGGGAGGAAACGGCTCGGGCCACAAGGCTGAAGAGCCTGCTTCGACGGCAGAAAGCACCGGCACAAAAGAGACCGCCTGAGAGGCGGTCTTTTTGTTTCTGCAGCCACGGCTGCCCGGCAC
>DAOUFF010000011.1:0-30629 GCA_034430195.1 Anaerolineaceae bacterium
ACAAGGATCGGTCTTTAGAGGTTACGATCCGTTTAAATCTCCTCCAGATGATTCGGCAACGACCTAGTGCGGACCAAGTCCCACAGGTCGGAACTTATACCCGTAAACAATCATCCCGCGCTCGTCCCCGTCATCCCGGATCTTGCGGGTCACCATCTCCACCGGCATCCCAATCCGCACCGGTTCCTCGCCAACGTCGGTCAACTGTGCGGTAATCACCGGGCCTTCCACCAATTTCACCATGGCGATGGTATAGGGCGCTTGCTGTTCAAAACCAGCCGGGGCGCTTGAAACGCGCGTCCACGAATAAACTTCACCCAAGCCGCTAAAGGTATATGGTGTTTTGGCCTCGCCGCCACATTCAGGGCAAATGTCGCGTGGCGGGAATATTTTGGCATCGCAGTGTGGGCAGGTCTCGCCCTGTAGTGCGTAACGTTGTTTCTTAAGTCTCCAATATCGCGGAACTTCCATTTTTTAATCTCCTTGGCTATCTTGCAAGCCTTAGTTTAGCGATTTGGTACTATCAGGAACTATCAACATTGGCTTTAGCGGCCGCATTGCCCCTCCAAATACGGCTGCCAGCCAGCAAACTTCCTCCCTCCGGCTTTAGCTCACCTCCGAGCAGGCTCTGGGCTGCCTAAAAAATACACGCCTTGTCGGCGTTCCAACTTGCCGGCGCCTGGCTGCCGTCTATGGGCACTCGCCTGCGGGTAACATCAGGCGCAGTCGCGCCGTTCAAAACCCCCTGTGCCCAGTTTGAAAACATACTCAACCCCAGCCCGGCCATCGGGCTGCTGGCAGAGCAGCACCCAGTCTTCCAGCAGGCACTGCCATTTCAGCTGCATCTGGTTCAAAAAGTCAACCACCCCGCTGACCTGTTCCGCGCTGAGGTCTTGCACCGCCAGAGTGACGTGTGGTTCCCATTGCCCGGGCAAATAAAACGGGTTGGGCTGCAGCAAACAGGCTTGCAGCGCTTCGTGCAGCTGCCGGTGTATGCGCACCAGCGTGCGAGTTTTGACCACCCGCAAGTAAACCACTGGGCTGGGGCCATTAAACACGCCGATGCCATCCAGTTTAAGTGGGATTGGCCTCTGGCGCTGGGCCAGCTCACGCAGCAGCGGCACGGCCTGCTCGCGGGCGTATTCTTCCCCCAGCTGCCAGGTGATATGTGGGAAAGGCGTCTTCCGGACGTAGCGCAAACCGAAGCGTGCTTCGAGCTCATCCCATAAGCTCTGCACTTCATGGTCAACCGGCGGAGGAAGGAAAGATACCAATGCCTGCATGATTGTTACTATTTATACCTTAATTAATGGCCCGCCTTCGGTACACCAGAATCCACAAGTTCTGACTCATGATATCATTTTTGCATGCCGTTGATCAAGCAGCATCCCGTGCAGCCATCCCGCTCGGGGTTTGAAAATATTCCGGACGAAACACCAGAAGGCGCTTCTGCATTTGAACGCGTCTGGAAACGCCTGGCGCACCTGGGCATTCAGGAACAGGTGCTGCAAGCCGCCACAGCAATTTTGACCGTCATTGTTTTGGCTGCAGTTGCCATGGTGATGAACCGCTTTTATACTAGCGTCAGCGGTGTGAGCGTTTCCGCGCTTTCTGCCAGCGTCGATCCGCTGCGCGAAACGATCCAGCCGGCCGCCCTGCCGCCATTCAGCGCCAATTCCAGCGCCAGCTCTGAGCCAGCGATTTCACGCCTGGCAGCGCTGCACACCATTTTGCCCGAAAGGGCTCGCACCGAACTGGTGACTTATGTGGTTCAACCCGGTGACTCGGTGTTTTCAATCGCGCAAAAATTCAACTTAAAGCCCGAGACCATCCTTTGGGGCAATCGCTATACCATCGGGGACGACCCGCACCTGATCCAACCCGGGCAAGAGTTGATCATCCTGCCAGTAGACGGCACACTGCATCAATGGAGCGCAGGCGAAGGGCTCAACGGCGTGGCGGCGTATTATCGCGTCTCTCCTGAAGATATCATCAACTACCCCGCCAACCACTTGAGTATGGCAGCCATTGGCGAGCTCTCCAACCCAAACATTGCCCCAGGAACGCTGCTGATTGTGCCAGGGGGCTACAGTGAATTCACCGACTGGCGTACCCCCACCATCACGCGCGCAGACCCGGCCAGCGCCGTGAACGTCGGGCCGGGAGCCTGTACGCAGGCTTACGATGGCGTCTCGGGCACGCTCAATTTCGCCTGGCCGACCCAAAGTCATACCCTCTCGGGGTATGACTACGATCCATCCGCCAACCATTTTGGGATTGACATCGCTGGCAGCATGGGCGAAGAAATTCACGCTGCCGATAATGGCGTGGTCGTTTATGCCGGCTGGAATGATTGGGGCTACGGCAATATGGTGGTCATCGACCATGGCTCAGGCTGGCAGACGTACTATGCACACCTGAGTACTGTCACTGTGGGCTGTGGAGATGAAGTTTACCTGGGCGATGTGATCGGCACGATGGGAGACACAGGCAACGCCGATGGCGTCCATCTGCATTTTGAGATCCGTAATGATGAAATCGGACGAATCAACCCGTGGGACCTGCTGCGCTAATGGCCAAAAAAATGCGCACATGCCTGCCATTTCCGCCCAGAGTTTTAGGTCAGCTTTGTTTTAAAGGAACGCTCGCCTTGGTGGCTGCAGCGCTGCTGCTTTCGGCTTGCGCCAGCCCTACGGTACCCACGCTGATCGTAAGCCCCAGCGATACGCTGACCGCCCTGCCCAATGCAACAACCCCCACCCACAGCGCAAACTGCTCGGCCACCGCCACCCCCGCTGCCCCCACGCCTTCTGAAACGCCGCTGGCCACGCCCACCCTCACCCAGCTGCAGCAAAAACAGGCCCGGCTGCAAGCCGCCAGCCTAAAATTCCTGGCAGATACCCCCGAAAAGGCTGATGAAGTGGCGCGAGGGATTGATTACGCCCACGATCCAAACGAATCCGCGGATAATGCCTGCGGGCCGCTGACGGTGGCCATCCTGCGCGAAGCCGGCTATCTGCCTGAAACGGCACCCGTGCACGATATTTGGCTGCTATGCGTGCGCGACGACCTGCCCAACTGTTTTGGGATGGACATCCTGCGCAAAACATACTTCCCCGAAGAAGAATACGACTACATCCGCGTGGAAGAATCGGTTGCCAAATACAATTTTAAGAAAAATCCGCTCCAACCTGGCGATTGGCTGTACCTCTTCGCCAAGTGGGATTACGTCAAATACCCCGGCTTTGATCATATGCTGGTGGTTACGCGCGTGGACGAAGACGGCGCCGCCTATACCGTCACCAACATCAACCGCGGCGGAGGCTTTACCATCAGTGAAGAGTTGCTCTATGACCCCAACCACCCCAAGCAAGGTCTTTTTTACGAGCTGACCAATAATGAGCTGCGCGGCCCATTGGGTATGACCGGAACGGGTGGCTTCCTGTTGATCCGTCACAAATAACCGCAGAGTAATATCCTGGCGGCACGCGGCCCGCGGAAAGCAGACCCGTTGTGCTACAATAAAGATGTGGAAAATGTTTCATTTTCTGACATCAGGCCATCTCCGATTGCCGGCGTCTGGTACCCGGGCGACCCAGGAGATTTGCGCAAAATGCTGGAGGGCTTCTTTAATACTGCCACCGTCCCTGCGTTCAAAGGGCGGCCAGTCGCGCTTATCGTCCCACACGCCGGGCTGATCTATTCCGGCCTTACCGCCGCTCATGCTTTCAAAGCGCTCCAGGGCCGGGTTTACCAGCGCGTGGTGATCCTTTCTCCCTCACACCAGCCCTTCCCCGGGCAAGTTTTGAGCACGGCTCACCAGGCATATTGGACGCCGCTGGGCACAATCGCAGTGGATCAAGCCTCCCTGATGCGTGTCTCTGCCTATTTGACTCAGGAAGGTATTTCGCTGCAGAGTTTGCGTGCCGACCCGGAACATTCTCTTGAAATTGAGTTGCCTTTCCTGCAGGTGACCCAGCCACAGGGCTTCAGCCTGTTGCCCCTGATGCTGCGAGATCAGTCGAAGCGGGTTGCCCGCGTTGTTTCTGAAGCGCTGTGCGATCTGCTGCAAAGCGCACCGGCGGAGGAAGCTACCTTACTCGTAGCCTCAAGCGATTTGTCGCATTTCTATACCGAAAGTGAAGCCGGCCGTCTGGACCAGCGCGTCATTGATGCCCTGCGTACGATGGATGCCAACCGCCTTTATGAGCTGAGTATGACCGGCAAAGGTCAGGCCTGTGGGCTCGGCCCGATCGCTTCGGTTCTGCTGGCCTGCCAGGCGATGGGGAATACCCAGCTTACAATTGCCGATTACCGCACCTCGGCCGCTGTCACTCATGACCGGTCTTCGGTTGTCGGCTACACCTCGGCCATCATCTCTCAAGTGACGGAGTAACACCCGCCATGTTTATCCCTCAGCGAACGCATGGCCACCTGTTACTGGTGATCCTCGCGCTGCTGCTCATTCCCCTGGCGTGTCAAAGGCAATACCAGGGCCGGCCGACCAGCTTCCCGACTGAAACCGCGACGGCGACAGTCCCAGCCCCGCCGACCGCTACGGCTACCAGCGTGCCAACCGTGACTGCCACCCCAACTTTCACCCCCACCCAAACGCCCAGTCCCCTTCCAAGCGCTACGCCAACCGCTACGCCGACCCCCATTCCAACCCGGCTGGCGACCCTTTTTCCGCTGACTGCCGGCGGTGCCCGGGTGGTAGATTGGTCCTATGCCTATATTTCTCAGCAGGAAAATCGGCCCGATGGCAGCCTGAGAAATCTTTCAGCAATGGTCAGTTTCCAGCTGCTGGATCGCGGGATTCATTCCGAAACCGTCAAAGTATTCGGCAGGGATGTCACCCTCTATTACCTGCGCGTCCGGCATGATTTCAACGACACGCCGCTGGAGGTAAAGCTCATTCTGACCGGCTATTTTGGTACAGACACTCCCCTGGCCGCATTGCCGGCCGATGGATCCGCCTATATCAGCATGCGCGATCAAAACTCCGATGCGCCTTTTGAACCCTGGAATATCCATGAGGATTGGACACTGCCAGTGGAACAGCGCGGAGCCTATTTCCAATCGATCTACCTGCGCGACCTGCAAAACCTTTTGCCCAACCTTCCCGATAAGGTGATTGTACTGGCAGATCATCCGGTGATTGTCGAGCCAGATGGCTGGCCGCAGCTAGCGCTGGATATGCAGCGCCTGAGCGCTTCCGCAGCACGCCTGTATCCTTTTTTTAGTATCAGCGCCTTTGATCAGCTCATTTCCCAATCTCAGCTGGCGGTGGTGTGGCAAGATTACCTGCTGAACAACATTGAAATTCCAATTCAATATCAGAATTCCCTCTATTATTCCGCGGATTACCTGATGATCATCACCCCCTGAACAGGCAGGCAGCCTTTCCATGCAGCATTACGCCAATGTCAGCATCAATCTGAATCAAATCGATCGCAGCTATCATTATGCTATTCCAACGGATCTGCTTGACCGGCTGCAGCCTGGTGCGCTGGTTAAGGTTCCTTTTAATAAACAGATCGTACAGGGGGTAGTGCTGGATCTGATTGATCATCCCGAGGTGGCCAATCCACTGGAAGTGATGGAGCTGCTCTCCGATGATACGGTGCTCACACCTGCTCAGCTCAGCCTGGCGCAGTGGCTAGCCCAGGCTTGTGCGGCTCCGCTGGGGGCCTGCATCAGCCTGATGATCCCTTCCGGGCTTTCCCAGCGGGCAGATTTGCGTGTCAACAAAATCGCCGATCCGCCGCCGGGATCCGCAGAGCTTTCACCAATTCAAAAACGGATTCTCAAGCTGTTAACCGAACGCGGCAGTCTCACCGCCACGCAGCTGGAACGGGCACTGCCCAAAGTAAACTGGCGCGGCAGCCTCTCTGGCTTGCGCCGGCAAGGCCTAGTGCGGATGGAGAATTACCTGCCCCCGCCGCGGGTTTCTTCACGCATGGTACGGACGCTGCAGCTCTCCATCGACCCGCGCTCCGTTCCTTTGGTGCTCGATGAGGCGCTTGGCTCGCGGCCCGAGACTATTCGCCGCCGGCGCACTGTGCTGGAGTTGCTCGCTGCGGAACCCTTCCCGATGGACCTGGCCTGGATCTACGCCCAGAGCAAAGCCTCATACAGCGACCTCAAAGTTTTGGAGGAAGCCGGGCTGGCCCATTTTAACGAAACCGAGGCCTGGCGCGACCCGCTCGAAAATATTCAGGCCGTGCGCTCATCCCCGCCACAGCTCACCCCCGACCAGCAGGCGGTCTGGCAGACCATCGCCCCCGCCATGGACGGCCCGGCCGGATCGCCTTTCTTGCTATTTGGCGTCACTGGCTCGGGCAAGACCGAGATCTACTTGAAAGCCGTCGAAAAGACACTTTCCCAGGGGAAACAAGCCCTGGTAATGGTGCCCGAAATCGCAATGACCCCCCAGGCGGTACGGCGCTTTATGGCGCGCTTTCCTAACCAGGTAGGTTTGTACCATCACAAGCTTTCTGAGGGTGAACGCTATGATACCTGGCGGCGCGCCCGCCAGGGAGACCTGAAGGTGCTGATTGGCTCCCGCAGCGCTCTTTTTGTGCCCCTGCCCGACCTGGGGCTGATCGTCCTGGACGAATGCGATCATGAGTCTTACGATGAAACCGAGCGCCTGCCCTACTATCACGCGGTTGAAACCGCACAGGCCCTGTGCCAGATCCAGGGCGCGCATCTGCTGCTGGGGTCGGCCACGCCGCGTGTCACCCAATACTATCAAGCCGTTCAAGGGGACTGGCAATTGCTCAGGCTGCCCAGGCGGGTATTGGCTCATCGCGACAGCCTGATGGCCTGGGCGGCTGCCCAAAAGATCAGTGTGCCTATTCCACCGGAAGATCAGTCCGTAATTGACCTGGAACTGCCCGAGGTGCAGGTCGTAGACATGCGCCGTGAGCTACGGGAGGGTAACCCGGAGGTACTTTCTCGGCCACTGCGCCAGGCGCTGCGCGAAGTTTTAGCCGCCAATCAACAGGCGATTCTGTTTTTAAACCGTAAAGGTACGGCTTCTTACGTATTCTGCCGCGAATGCGGCTTCGTGCTGCGCTGCCCACGCGACGACCAACCGCTGGCTTTTCACCAGGTGCGCTCAGCACTGCTTTGCCACCAGTGCGGTTACCAGCGCCATATGCCCGAGAAGTGCCCCAACTGCGGCAGCCGCCAGATCCGCCAGTTGGGCCTTGGCACCGAAAAACTGGAGGAGCTCGTCAAGAGTGCGTTCCCGCAGGCCCGCATCTTGCGTTGGGACGCTGAAACCACTGCTGCCAAAGATGCACATGAAATCATCCTTTCGCACTTTAGCGCCCACCGCGCCGACATCCTGATTGGCACCCAAATGCTGGCCAAAGGCTTGGACCTGCCCCTGGTGACCCTGGTCGGCATCGTTTTGGCAGAAGTCGGCCTCAACTTGCCCGATTACCGCGCCGCTGAACGGACTTTTCAGGTGTTGACCCAGGTGAGCGGCCGCGCCGGGCGCGGTCCTTTGGGGGGCAGGGTGATTCTGCAGACTTACGAACCTGAAAATTACGTGATTCAGGCCGCAGCCGAGCAAGATTTCGAAACATTTTTTACCCGCGAGTTGGAAGCGCGCCGAGCTTTGGAGTACCCGCCGTTTACCCGGTTGGTACGGCTGGAATACCGGCATCTCTCCGAGGAAAAATGTGAGCAAACCGCACACGAGATGGCTGCCCTGCTGCGCGAAGCCGCTGCGCGCCTCGGCCAACCACAGCCCAATCTGATCGGCCCGCTGCCGTGCTACTATCGCAAGACCTTTGGAAATTTCCGCTGGCAGATCGTTCTGCGCAGCCCTGATCCACTGCCGCTGATCCGTCAGCTGCCACTGCGTGATTGGCGGGTGGAAGTGGACCCCCCTAACCTGCTATAATTCTGCCTGCACACCTGCATTGAGCATAAACTGATGAACCCAGCAACCGCCGCCCTGACCTACTGCCTGAAAAGCCTGGAACAAGCCTTCCAGCAGAAGCGGATAGTTCAGGCCTTTTTTTATTTTTTGGCTGCCCTGGCTGCCGGCTCTGGCCTGCTCTGGGGGCTAATGGCCTTCATCTCAGCCAGAATTGATTCCGACTTTTGGTCCTTTTTTGCGCTCGGCATCGGGCTCGGGCTTTACCTGGCCCTGATTTTTATGGGCTATACCTGGCTCTCCATCCGGACGATGGAAAATTCCCCTGCACTGCGCCCGCAATTTTCGGGCCAGCCTCACCGCAAAATGAGCTTTCTGGCAATCGTCGCTTACACGCTGGCTTTGCCGTGGCTACCTGGTTCAGTTCAAACGCAAAGCCAATCAGCGGGTGCTGCCCAGCCTACGGATTCGCTTAGCTCTGCACAGGCAGCCAGCATCCTCCCGGTGATGATGTCCCTTACCGGCCTTCCACTGGCAGAGGCGCGTAAACGGCTGCCGGCAAAGACTGGTGTGCCCACCAGCAGCACCAACCAAAGTGAAGCAACTTTGAACCTGGCCAGCCGGATTGCAAATCTGACGGCCATTCTTTTTTGCGCTTTTGGGGCACTCGCGGGCGCCCTGCTGACAGCCTGGCTAATTGGGGGCACAGCTGCACCGCCAGACCTGCGGCAGGCTGCCGCAGCCTGGGGCCTGGCCTTGTTCCTGGCCCTGTCGGTGCCCTTCCTGAGCGCCGCAGCCATCATTAGTGGGTTTTACCGGGCCGATCTTTTTTTGCTCCTGACGGCCGGGAGCGGTGTTAATTTTTAAACTGGCATGATTGCTGAAAGGCAGGCCTTAAATGAATCCGAGAAACGAGTTGGTTACATGGGAAGAAGTCACCCGGCTGGTAGAAAGCCTGCTTGGGCAGTTTGATCAGCAATTCACCGTCATGGTGATGATCACCCGCGGAGGCATCGTCCCAGGCGGCATGCTGGCCGAAGCGATGGACATTCAATCGATTTATACCGCCTCGGTTGACTTTCCGGCTGAGCTTGAAAGCAACCGCCAACCGCAATCTCGTTTCTTGGCCTGGCCCAAATTTTTACAATTCCCTGACTCTTCCAACCTGGAAGGACAGACCGTTCTGGTGGTGGACGATGTCTGGGGGTCGGGGCGTACCATCACAGCCGTGCGCAACCGTGTCGTCAACAGCGGCGGGCAGCCTTGCACCTGCGTACTGCATTTCAATCCATTCCGTAATCTGTTTGGCAAAAACCTGCCTGACTACTATGGCGCCACGACTGACGCATTTATCATCTACCCATGGGAAACCAACCCTGGGCTCCAAAAAGGTATGTTGGGAAGGATTCACTAAACCATTCACCTACCCAACCCCTCCATAAAAATACAGGAGATCGATGGAAAAAAAACTGAACTGGTACGATGCCATTACCACAAACATTTATTTTTTTGCCCTTTCCTCCCGCAGTAATGTACTTACTCCCCTGCTGTTGCCCCTTTTGGTCGAACAATTTATGGGCCAGGACGTTAAAGGTGCCAGTTATGGCAATCTGCGCCTTTTTTCGCTGATGGTCGCCCTACTGGCGCAGGCCGTGGTTGGGCTGCTTTCTGACCGCAGCACTTCCCGTTTTGGAAAACGCCGCCCCTTCATTCTCGGCGGTTCGATTTTGGACGTAATCATCCTGCTAATCATCGGCTGGATTGGATCGACCATGTCGGGGCAGGCGGGTTACACAGCCCTTTTCATTGCAGTGATGGTGTCGATGCTCTCAACCAACACGGCTCATGCCGGCGCCCAGGGGCTCATCCCGGATATTGTCCCGCTGGGCAAGCGCGGCCTTTACTCAGGGGTCAAAGCCCTGTTCGAAGTGCCGCTCCCACTGATTTTTGTCCCGTTTGTCATCTCACCAATGATCACAGACAAAAATTACATGGGTGCCATTTTGACGCTGATAGGCATCATTGCCTTCTGCACGGTTCTGACCATGTTTGCCAAAGAGACGCCGCAAAAGGAGGCTCCCTTCAAGGCGGATTGGCAATCCATCTTGCGTCTGGTCGTCATGACGATCATCTTCACGCTGATTATCGTCCTGATGGGGCGTGCAGCCAGTTGGGCGCTTCCCCGCCTCTTGGGCGACAAGCAGCTCATCAACCTGATCATGGTCGGCCTGGTGGGGCTGATCTGCATGTTGATTGCCGTAGCGCTGGGGGTCATGGTCAGCGTCCGGGTCGGGCTGGGCAAAGACGGTCAACAAAATCAGAGCGCGTTCACCTGGTGGATCGTGAACCGCCTGGCTTTCTTGGTGGGTGCCACCAACCTTTCCAGTTTCGTGCTTTATTACATCCAGGAACGCTTCCCAGCTTTTCAAGGCCAGGCAGCAGCCGGCCCCACCGCCACGCTGATCATGATGGTCGGTTTGGCGCTGCTGGTATCTTCCCTGCCGGCCGGCTGGCTGACAGACAAGTTTGGCACGCGTAAGCTGCTTTTCGCCAGCGGCATTTTAGCCCTGGCTGGTGCCATTCTGGTACTACTGGCACCTGCCATGACGATGATGTACATCGGCGGCGCAGTTGTCGGGTTGGGCATTGGCATCTTTTATTCCGCCAACTGGGCCCTCGGCACCAGTCTGGTCCCAAAGGAACAAGCCGGCCGTTATCTTGGCCTTTCCAATCTGGCCGGCGCCGGTGCCGGAGCGATCGGCGCATATATCGGCGGACCGATTGGCGACAGTGCCGGCTTTACGTTGCTGATGGCAATTTACGCCGCGTTATTCCTCTTTTCCACTCTGGCGCTGTTCAAAATTAAACAGCCCGAAACCAACCCATCCAACGTGGCCGTGTAATGTCATTAACCAACGCACCGCTCTCCGAAGAACAGGTCTGGCAGCTGGCACAAGCTTGTGCCAGCCGCCTGGCCGGGCTGCAGATTCCGGGTTTGCTGGGGATCTTTGCGATCGGCTCCCTTCCCGGCGGCTACTTTCGCCCGGGCCAAAGCGACCTGGACCTGGTCTGCCTGCTGGGGGAGAGTCCGGCGGAAAATGCCCTCACTGAGCAATTTGGCGAGGCAATTGCTGCGATTATAGCGGGCGTGCAGGCAGAGTTTGGCCGGCAAGAAATGGAAGTGTTTTTGCGTCGTCTTTCTGAACTTCGGCCGGACGAAACCAGCGGATTGACCTCCAACCCGGACCTTACCGCCAGGCTGCTCAAGCAGAGCCGCCAGCTATGGGGGGATTTTTCTTTAGACCAGTTGAAGATGCCAACAAAAGCGGACTTCGCAGCGGAGTTGGCTCGCTACCGCCAGTATTGGGCGGCCAATGCCGGCCAGCGGCCCAGCGCCGAATTGTCGGATCGTGCGCTCACCAATCATGCCCTGACGTTGATGCGCCTCTATCTGGCTGCCCGTTATGGGCAGGTGGAGTATGACAAGCGCCGAATTGTGCCACTCTTTTTGGCTGAGGAGCGTCACCTTGCGCTTCCGTCAGCGATT
This sequence comes from Anaerolineaceae bacterium, assembly GCA_034430195.1. Taxonomy (GTDB): domain Bacteria; phylum Chloroflexota; class Anaerolineae; order Anaerolineales; family Anaerolineaceae; genus Mesolinea. The sequence continues at coordinate 11,442 of DAOUFF010000011.1, forward strand.
ATTGTCGGGATTCAACAGGTACTCGCGGGTAATAGGCTTGGCAAGCAGGAACGTCAGGCGTTTGAAGCCGGGCTGCAGCAGCTGCAGCAAATCATCCCGGGCGGAAAGGCAGCCGCTTAATCAGCAAACACCTTTACCCGTGAGCCATCCGGCCCTTTTTCGACTTCTATTCGGCTGGGGAAGGCATCCTTCAGTTCATCAATGTGCGAGATGACCAATATTTTCTCGAATTGCTGCGACACGCGGGTAATCGCCTCCAGCAAGCGCTGCCTTCCCTGAGAATCCTGATTGCCAAACCCCTCATCGATGATGATGGTTTTCAAGCGAGCATTGGCTCGCTTTGCGAGCACTTGAGCCAGCGCCAGACGGATGGAGAAATTGACTTTAAAGGCCTCGCCGCCAGAATAAGTTTCATATTCACGCGTGGAAAAGCCGTCACTAATCAAAATATCCAGTGTTTCTTTTTTATCGCTGCGTTTGGGGTCTTTGTAAGCTCGCTGCGAGTTGAATTTCACGCTCAGCGTGTAATCGGTCAGCTGTCCGAGAATCTCATTGGCGTGGCTCTCCAATTCTGGCAAGGCCTGATCGATCAGCATAGCCGGCACGCCATCTTTACTGAAAGCTCGCTCCAACACCTTTAGCCGGCCAAGCTCAGCCTCAACCGCTTGCTTTTCTTGAATGGCGCGCGTTTGCTGGTCGCGCAGAGTATCCAAAACGCGCACCAGTTGTTCAGCCGCCCCGACCCGTCTTTGTACCTCAGCCAGTTTTTCGGTCAGCTGCATCAGCTGCTCTTCTGCGCTTTTCAGGTCGGGCAGGCCGGCGAGCTCGGCGGCCAGGCGCTCAGCCGCTTGCGCATGACGGGCGCTGGCTTGCGCCAGCTCATCCTCCTGCTTCTGTAGGCTGCTTTCCAATTCCTTCACCGATTCCCCGGTCTGGCTGACGCTCGCCTGGGCGAGTTCCAACTGATGCAACGCTCCGACCGCGAAGCGCAGTTGCTGTTCCTTCTGACGCATCTCTGCATGCAGTGCCGGGTCATAACCGAGGCGCACCAGCTCGTTTTGGCGTTCTTCAATCTGAGCGCGCAGCTCCGGAAGGAAGGATGCCTCACTGAGCGTACGCTGCAGCGCTAAAAGCCGCGCAGCGCCGTCTTTGCTCCAGGCTTCCTTTTTCTCGGTCAGACGCTGCAGCTTCTCACTCAGGCTGGCTTTCTCCCGAATGACGGACTGCAGAGCCGTTTCTTCTTTGCGGATCCCCTTTTCTTCAGCCTCCAGCGCCAACCGCTCTGCTTCATTCGCGCGCAGAGCTTCGCGGTTGGTTTGGTATGCCTGGCGCATATGCTCCAGTTCCTGCTGAATTTCGTCAGCCAGACGCTGGCGGTCATGGGCTGCCAGTGGTTGGCCACAAAGCGGACAGACCGCACCAGTGACCTGCTGAAGCTGGGCCAGGCGTTCGTTGAGATCGTTGCCACGGGCGGTCAACTCACCGTTTTCTTTTTGCAGGCGGTTGTAATCTTCCTGCAGTTCTGTCGTCTTTTGACTGATGCCCGTGAGCCGCTCCCGTTTTGCGCTAAACGCTTCTTCTTGCTGGTTCAGCGCTTCCAGACGTTGGCGCAGGGTTGGGGTATCGCGGAATTCACTTTCAAGCTGCTGCTCCTCAGCCAGCAAGTGGCGCAAGTCATTCTCAAGTTCGGCTTGTTTTAACTTCAGTTGGGCATGCAGGTTTTGCAATGCACTTTCTAAAGGCCGAAACTTTTCTGCCTGCGCCTCTAGCTCGGTCAGTTGAGCCTGAACGGCCTGGTATTCCTGAAAATCTGCAGCGATGGCATCGGCGTTGGAGAGTTGTTGGTGCAGACGATCAAGTTGTTTTTGTTTTTCATCCAGCTGTTTGATTAACTGCTCCTGGTTGCGCTGGGAGCGCTGCATCTGTTCCGCTAAAAGGTCGACCAGCCTTTGCTGTTCCTCCAGACGGCGGGCTTCAGCGTGCAGTTTGTCTACGACCGCCTGGGCTTGATTGCGCTCGGCGCGTAACATGCCGGCCTGCGCTTCCAAAGATTCCAGGTTGGCCTTGCGCAGAGGTTCCTCTGCCAGTTCGGACTGGATCTCACTGAGCTTTTGCTGCCAACGGCTGATGTCTTGCTGCCGCTCTCCCATCAGGACGCGGGCGCGTTCGCGGTACAGCTCCCATTGGTCAAGTCCCAGGATGCTGGAAAGGATTTTCTTGCGATCGATCGGCTTCTGCGTGGCAAACGAATCGGCTTTGCCTTGCAGAAAAAAAGAGGCATTAATGAAAGTTTGGTAATCCAGCCGCAAGGTGCTCTCGATGCGGGCATCAGTCTCGCGCAGTGTTTGTTCAGTCAAAACCTTTATTGGTTGGCTTAGCTCGCCTTCCTGTGCTTCAAGCAAAAAGAACTCAACCTGGGCCGTCTTCCCGCGCTGCAGGGAGCGGATGACGCGATACGCCTGCCCTTCGTAGGTGAAATCCAGCGTCACTTCCGCCTTTTTGCTGGAGGAATTAATGATGGCTTCATCAGAGCGGCGGGCTTTACCATAGAGCGCGTACGTAATCGCATCCAGCAGCGACGATTTACCCGCCCCGTTGGAGCCGGAGATGCAGGCCAGCTGAATATCACTGAAATCAATTTCAGCAGGATGTTTTTCGGTATAGGAAGTGAAACCGGAGATGCGAAGTCTATTCAGGATCATCGCTTGCCCATCCCAGGCGCTTTACCCGCTCTTCCAGATTTTTTTTCGTTCCCGTTTCGCTCAACAGTTCGACCCAAAAGGTTTGATCGTAGCGCCGGGAACGGATCGGGATCGGCATCGGCACGCCCCAACCCAACATCAAGACTTCTTCTTTAGGCTGCAGCTTGGCAAGCATGCCCTTCAGCGCCTGCCGCCCTGCCAGGCCAGAGAGAACCGCACTGATATCGTCTTCATCCCCCAGCGAGCCGGAAATCCGCGTGCCGAGCTGCGACATCACCTCATCATCAATTTGAGAAGGACGTTGGTCGATGATCAGCAGCGTCACATAATACTTGCGCATCTCGCGTGCGATCGTTGAAAAGATGGTCTGAGAAGCCATTTCTCGGTTGAGCAGCTTATGTGCCTCTTCTACCACAATGACCAACGGGCGCGGTTCCTTCGCCTTTTCGCGGGTTTTGAGATATTCGGTTGTCCAATCCTCCCAGGCGCTGCGGATTTTTCGGGTAATGAGGTTGGTTACCAACAAATAATCCAGATCGCTGTCAAAGCGGCCAAACGATAGGACGACATGCTCACCTTTTTTCAGAAGGTTAACGATTTGATCCAGCCCGCTGCTTTCTTTACGATCCACCAGGTATGCTTTGTTTTTAAGACGGCCCAGTTTACTGAGCAGCGCTGAAGCTGCCATGCGGTTGATCCCAGCCTGGTCAGCCCAAAATTCGACACTTTCTGGTGCCGGATGTTTATTGCCATTTTCATCTTCAACTTGTGTTCCACTCTCCATACTCAAAAACTGGCTGAACCAATCTTTATGAAATTGATGAAACAAAGCATCCAACGTGCTGGCGGTAGTTTCTTTGAGGTTTAATTCTTCAGTCAGCTGCAAAATGTCTTCAGGATACAAGTCTTGGTAAGAAATTTCGAGCGTGATATCGGCATTCAGCCGTCCGAAATCCGTATCGCGCCCCAAACCGGTCAAAGATACCCGACTGCTAAACTTCCCCTTCAGCCCGGGCACCTCAGCGCCGGTATCAGAAGAAGTACCATCTGGGCCATATTCGTTATGCATATCAAAAATGAGGGTTGAAGCATGGTTGGCATGAATAATTCCTGCCAAAATCATCCGAGCCAGAAAAGACTTCCCCGAACCGGTAGTGCCAAAGATGCCAGAGGAGCGCTGGATCAGCTTGTCCAGATCTAAACATACGGGATGGCCCTGTTCTCGCGTTTCACCTACGCGAAAAATTTCAGCCTTGTTTTCCTTGCCAAAAATCTGGGCGATGTCCGCCTCGTCAGCTAGTTTGACCGGCGCATGATGGCTGGGGATAGTCTTGACCGTCAGCGGCTTAGCCTTTTCAGGCTCCGCGTGAGTCTGCCGCCAGCTGGCGTATTCCGGGCTGCCAGGTTCTGGGCCGCGCTCCATCATCAGCGCCGGCATCACAGCCAGGTTGGTAAAGAGCGTCTGACCATGCAGCAGGTTGGCAAGCCTGGGCGGAAGGCGCTGCTCACTTTGTTCATCCGCAAAGCGCGGATCGGTGCTGCCCAGCTGCAGATCCGTCACCAGCCCATAAAAACGCCAGGCGCCGCTATCCATGACGACAAAAGCGCCTTCCTGTACCTGCTGCGCCGGCACAGTCAGCCGCACCTGAAGGTTGGCCTCCAGACCGCCGCCCACCACATAACCGATGGGTGGATTGACTGTGTTCTCCCTTTCAGAAAAGTCCATCAGGCCTCCTATTCCAATTCTGCCAGGGCATTCAGTACGCTTGCCAGGCGAACGTAATCATCCCGCAGGAGGGTGATCAGCTCCTGACAGGCAGCCGGGTACCACTGGGCATTGCCCTGCGCTTCATGGGCGGCACGGGCCTGCGCCAGGTGGCTGACCAGCAACTCTTCAAGCGGGCTGTCCACCATGCGCAGGATATGACGGAAGTAACCAAAGCGGCCGGTTCCGGTGAAGCGCGCCACCTCACTGGCTTCGCACAGCTGCAGCACATCCAGGCTCAAGGGGGGCCTGGGCGGCAGGCGGTGAAAGATGACCCCTTCCTGTTGAAAACCAACGGTCAAAACGTGGATTTCAACCGGCAGATTGCGGTTATAGCGATTGTCGGCGGTGTATTCGGCCGGCAGACTGACGCCCGAAACCAGCTGGCGCACCAGGCCATCGTCCATGATCAAAATGTTGCTGATCAGTCCATAAATTTGCAGCCCGTCCTGAAGGCTCACCTTGCAGAGTGCACCCAAAGCGGGGGCTCCCAATTCTTTAACCCGGCAGCCAGCCACAAAGTGGCTGTTATCTGCCCGCAGCAACTTGCCGATCTGGATTTCTCTTATTTCCATGTTTCTGACCGCCTTTTGCTAAACGCCTTGGTGGTATCTTTGTTGGAAGGCATCCCATTCGGGACGCCAGCCTGGGTCAAATGCTGCATCAGCATCGCTTCGACATGTTCGTGCTCTTCAAACGAAATAACTGCGAGTTCATGGGCGCGGTGAAGCAAGTAAGGATAGGGATGGCGGTCCAAGACCTGCGCCTCCTGATAAACCACTGCCTGCAGCCAGTCCACCAGCTGCGGCTGCCCGCTGACCCAAGCCGGGAATTCCACCCGTGCCAGGTAGGGCTGCTCCTGACTGACGTTGAGATAGAAAAAATGAACAGCCGGCCGGGGTTCCTTGTTCAGTTCATTGCGTGCCACGGCCTCAAAAATCGCAGAGCGCTGGCCGGGCTGCTGCAAAAGTTGGGTCAATAGTCGGGCGTCACTGATGCCGCGCAGTGTGCGCCGCTGATCGCTCCACATGCTCAACTCTGCCGGGGGCACTTGCAGCAGGGCCAACATCCGGCTGAGCAGTTCCGAGCCGGGTTTGTCGATATATCCGGCGTTCACCACCCCCCGGGCAGCCATGGCAGTATAAATTTCGTTGAGGCGGCTCAAAAGTTCGTGGCGCTCTTCAATCCCGCGTACACCTTGATAGACGTCCAGCGGGCCGTCGGTCAGTGTGAACACCGGTCCCGTGTCTGTTCCGGTAAAGTCGAGCAGAGCCTGCCGCTCGGCGGCATCGCGGTGCAGCGCCACGGTATCTTCACCGATCACCCTCCCGTCCGAGCCAAACAACAATTCATGATCCAACAGACTGGAATGAATTTCAATTTCGGGCTCAAGCCCGGAACCCCGTCTGACTTTGATCAATCCGACGTTAATAACGCAAAACATGAGCGGTCGGTGGCGGTTGGGCGCGATCTGTGAACCGTCCGCCGCTGCCAGGGTGTAATTTTCGGGGGCTGGCGGCAGGTCATGCACGCTGAGGATTTCCTCATGTGTGGGTTTGGCGCAGTACAGGGTACGCAGCAGCTTTTCGGCTTGAGTGATGCGCTCTCGAATTTCTGTGGTGTGACTGGCTGCCGCATTCAATTGCCGCCTGAGTTCGGTTTCAGTGGCTTCAAGCGTCGAATTGAGCTCTTTTGCTTTTTTGCTGAAGTCATCCAGCGCGTTTTCAACCTGAAAATAGTTAACGGGCATAGCGCTTCCTCATTTCAATGTCTCCCGTGGGTAATTATACCAACCGCATGCCCCCCAAACCCCCTGGCTGGCAGCCAAAAACGCCAGTCTGACTAACGCTTTGGAATTTGGCTCTGGCGGCGGGCGGCGCGCACAATCGGAGTCAGGGGCACACTGCGTTCGCCCTGGGCTGCTTCAGGCAAGAGGCGGGTCTGAACTTCAGCTTGCACGGCGCGCACCACCAGGTAGCGCACCAACAGGACCTCTTCTGGACGGGCCTCAAATTCGGGGCTCCGCAGCATGTCGGCCAGCCAGGGCTGGTAGGAGCGCGCGCAGATGAATATCGGGCGCCCCAGCGCAGCCGGCAGGCTTGCCACCAGGTCGATCAAAACCTGGCTGTCATCTGCTTCAGGCAGCAAGAACGGCAGCACCCAAATGCCGCGTGAGCCGTAGTCCAAATCGGCATATCCCAAAAGATGACCATCGGTATGGTATAAAACCAGGCCGAGCATGCGTTTGCGGGTGACGGGTTCAATCGGCTGGAAGAGACTGGGAACCAATCCGCGATGCAGCTTTACCATGGCAGGAATGTCGGAGCCGTTCCACAAGCGCCAGCGGTAAGCCAGCGTTGGGCTGCTGCTGGTAGCGCCCCGAAAGCGGAATATAGTTTGGTGGGCCCAGATGTTAAATTCCACATGGCGAAAAACAGGCAGCAGATCTGACTCCGCAGGCAGCTCGCATGCCAAAAAATGAGACCCCCAGACACCCGCCTGGCGGATCAGCCCTTCTAACCCGCTGACAGTTCCGCTCGGGATGGCCTCTGGCGGGGTGGAAAGAAACGTCATCTGGCTGTACTTTTCCCCCACCCGTTGAATCATTTGGGCTGCCCCGCCAAACTTCCCATCCGCATTCCAGAGGATCCCGTAGCGGTTCATGGCCGGGGTTATTCTGAGCAAAAAATTACGTAGGCTAAGCGGGCTGCCGCGGGTCAGCAAGCGGGCGCTGTCCAAACTTTGCACCCAATCCGGATGGCGCAAAAGATGCGGCAGATCGAACAAGCTTAATTCACGAACGCTGATTTAACCATCTCCAAAAAATACTGATGAAAACGACTGTCTTCGGTAAGTTCCGGGTGGAAGGAAGTCGCCAACAGGTCGCCCTGCCTGGCGGCAATAATTCGGCCGTCGGGCAAAGTCAGCAACGCTTCAGCGCGCCCATAAACGCGTTCGAAAACGGGCCCGCGGATGAAAGTGAGATGAAAATCTGGCTGATGTGGCTTCAAGAAAGGCACGTCCATCTCAATCTCGAAAGATTCCAGCTGCCGTCCAAAGGCGTTTCGCTGGATAACCGTGTCCATCAACTGCAGCAATGTTTGCTTCCGGCCAACATCCTGCGCCATAAGGATCGCACCCGCACACGTTCCCCAGACTGGCTTTCCCCGTCCGAAAGTACGCAGCGGTTCAACCAGGTCATAAGCTTCCATCAGTTTACCCATGGTGGTCGACTCGCCGCCCGGCAAAATCAAACCCTGCAAGCCTTCCAGATGAGCGGGCAGACGCACTTCCACAGCGTCCACGCCCAACCGGCCGAGGTGTCGGCAATGTTCACGAAAGTCGCCCTGTAGGGCGAGCACGCCAATCTTCATGGGAGCCCGGCTTACCAGCCGCGGGTTGCCAGAAGTTCGTTATCTTCCAGGCTCGAGACGGAGCGCCCCACCATCGGTTCGCCCAGGTTGCGGCTGACTTCCGCCAAAATTTTCGGGTCATTGTAATGGGTGGTAGCCTTGACGATCGCCGCAGCCCGTTTAGCCGGATCTCCAGATTTGAAAATACCTGAGCCAACGAAAACGCCGTCCACACCCAGCTGCATCATCAATGCTGCGTCGGCTGGGGTGGCAATGCCGCCAGCGGCAAAATTGACTACTGGCAGGCGGCCAAGCCGGCGCACTTCGAGGCAGAGCTCATAAGGGGCCTGAATATTCTTGGCGAAGGTCATCACTTCTTCTTCGGGCAGCGCCATCAACTGGCGAATGTCGCCGAAAAGACTGCGGGCATGCCTTACAGCCTCCACGACATCGCCGGTACCCGCTTCACCTTTGGTGCGGATCATCGCAGCGCCCTCACCAATGCGCCGCAGCGCTTCGCCCAAGTTGCGGCAGCCGCAAACAAATGGAATTTTGAAAGCATGCTTGTTGATATGAAAGGATTCATCGGCAGGGGTCAAAACTTCCGATTCATCAACGTAATCCACACCTAACGCTTCCAGTATCTGCGCCTCAACAAAGTGACCGATGCGGGCTTTGGCCATCACCGGTATGCTGACGGTGTCCATAATCTTCAGTATCAGCTCGGGGTCACTCATGCGGGCTACACCGCCATTGGCGCGAATGTCGGCCGGAACCCGTTCCAAAGCCATCACCGCCACCGCCCCGGCATCTTCCGCGATGCGCGCGTGTTCAGGGGTAACCACATCCATGATCACTCCGCCCTTCAGCATCTCTGCCAGGCCTTTTTTAACTGCAAAACTGGAAACTTCCTGCTCCATGAATTCCTCCAAACGTCTATTCTTCTATTTGGATTTTACCACCGGACCGCAGGGTCACCAAATCGGTCCTATAGTCAAAACCTGCCTATTGCAAATTGACCGCCCAACTTTACCTCTTTGAGTCGCCTTTCCGGTTATTAGATCACACCGCTAGCCGTGTTAACCCCGCCATCAATGATTGTCTTTGCGAGCGCAGCGCGGCAATCTCGACTGCATTCTGTTATCACTAGAAGATTTTCTGTCATTGCGAGCGCAGCGCGGCAATCTCGTCTTTCTAAAACCCACAAACAGACAAAAGAGAGATTGCTTGGTAGGTTTCTTCTCCTGTCATTGCGAGCGCAGCGCGGCAATCTCGACTTTCCCAAAGACTACAAACAGACAAAAGAGAGATTGCTTCGTGCCTCGCAATGACAAATTTATCCTGTCATTGCGAACGCAGCCCGGCAATCTCGCCTTTCCCAAAGACTACAAACAGACAAAAGTGAGATTGCTTCGTAGGTTTCTTCTCCTGTCATTGCGAGCGCAGCGCGGCAATCTCGCCTTTCTAAAACCCACAAACAGACAAAAGAGAGATTGCTTCGTGCCTCGCAATGACAAATTAATCCTGTCATTGCGAACGCAGCGCGGCAATCTCGACTGCATTCTGTTACCGCGAGAAGATTTTCTGTCATTGCGAGCGCAGCGCGGCAATCTCGCCTTCCGCAAAGACTACAAACAGAGAAGAGAGATTGCTTCGTAGGTTTCTTCTCCTGTCATTGCGAGCGCAGCCCGGCAATCTCACCTTTCTAAAACCCACAAACAGACAAAAGAGAGATTGCTTCGTGCCTCGCAATGACAAATTTATCCTGTCCTTGCGAGCGCAGCGCGGCAATCTCGTCTTTCCCAAAGACTACAAACAGACAAAAGAGAGATTGCTTCGTGCCTCGCAATGACAAATTAATCCTGTCATTGCGAACGCAGCGACAAATTTATCCTGTCATTGCGAGCGCAGCCCGGCAATCTCGCCTTTCTAAAGATCATAAACAGAGAGAAAAGACATTGGTGCTTGCCTCGCATCATCCTTAGGGTGCAAGTCCCCTAATTAGGGCCTTGAACGCAAATTTTCATAGGTCCGCCATGAAGGCGGTTGGTTCCTGCAGCGCAATAGCACAGTCAGCGGGACGCTTCCCAGCCAGTGCTGAATTTTTCGGGCACAAAACCAACCCCAGCAGCGAGGGATACTCAGGCAGCTTCTTTCAGCGCTTTGACCAGTTCGCGGTTAAAGTCGGGGATGTCGGCGACCACCCGGCCCCAAACCTGGTTGCCGTCGCGGAATGCGGGTTCATCCACCCAGTGCGCGCCGGCATTGACCAGATCGTCTTTGATGCCAAGTGAGCCGGTGGCATTTCTGCCCTGGACGATTTTTGCTGAAATCGCCAGCAGTCCGCCGTGGCAGATGATCCCAATCGTTTTGCCCTGGGCTTGCACAGCAGACACTAACGAAGTAGCCTGCGAATAGCGCCGCAGTTTATCCGGCGCCCACCCCCCGGGCAGCACCAGACCAAACAAATCATCCGGCTTCAAGTTTTCGATGAGTGTATCCGGCCGGATCTCCAGCCCATTCTTCCCGTGGATCGGTTTCAAGTCCATGGCTGCGGTTAAGATATGCAAGCCTTCTTCTTGCAGGCGCATCATCACCGCGTAATATTCCAGGTCTTCCACACCTTCCGCGACCAAAAAAGCGATAGTTTTATCTTTTAACATCACAGTTTCTCCTTCCAACGCCAGCCGGGCTGCCCCGGTTGCAGCAGCTAAGCTTGAAAATCCGTTTTGATAATAACACAGCGGTCGGTGCTTCCGTGCCGCCAGGCTTTACAGAGTAAAAAAGACCGGTAGCGGCAGCTGCCGGGAAAATCCCTCAGAGTTTATCGGTATAACGGCTGTCATCCACCAGGTCGCTGGTATGAGTCTCGTTTTCAGCCGTCTGCTCAGCCGGAGCCGATTCCCGCGCCCAGGCTGCCTCGGCCAGAGCCAGCTCAGCTGGAGCTGCACGGCGGGTCAACTGCCACTTGCCGCAATGCGGGCAGCGCTCCAACCGGCCTGCCACCAGGTTCATGCCCAGTGCAGACCGAGAGAAAGGCTTGCCGCAGCGCACACAGACCGCTCCGCCCCACATGCCGTAAATAATTTTTTGTGGCCCACTGCCAGCCGGTTGCTTGTGCTTGCCGGTCACCTGTGTCAGTGCTCCAATCCCCATGGCGACTGCCACCACAACCAGGATCGGTACCAAAATCCCTTGAGTCCTTTTTTGGGCTTGTTCGGCGGTCAAAAAATTGCTGGTGATTGTCTGTGTCTGCCAGGTCTTGCCATCGAGCGTTTCAACACTGGCTGAGATGTGATGAATTCCAGCTGGAAAATCATCCGTAGAAAAGGCAAAGCTAAAAGGCTCCGCTTCCGCCACGGCTAGCACTTCGCCATCCATGATGAAACTGACCCGCCCAATCTGGCTCTCGTCGCCTTGAATATGCAGCGACATACGCCCCTGAATATCCGCTCCGCTGCCATAGCCAAAATCGCGCCGGATGCTGATTTTATAAGGCACTTCGGATTGAGCCTCCACCGGAACTGCAGTGACTAAAAAAGACATCAGCACGAAAATACAAACCACAGCCCATCGTTTAGAGTTCATCGAAGTCAACCTACTTCCAGCGAGTTAAAATATTTTCACGGTCAAAGACCAGCGTGCCGAGGTGCAGCATGCCAAAGGCAACCAGCAAGCAAAGAGCAATGGCGGCCAGCATTGATAACACATTAATCACAATCACGCCTGCCATCTGTGCAAACATGACCAACAGCAAAGGCATGATGATCACGCTCGCAAATTGTTCCGCTGCGCGTGGGTCGTTGACCCGGGCGGAGACATAAATGGCAAAGTTGACGGCAATGACCGATAATATCGGTCCCAAGATGACGATCCCGAGCACCCAGATCGGCCCGCCAATATATGCGCGCACCACCGGGCTTACTTTCAGCAGGACCAGACCCAAATTAAAAATCCCAAACGCCAGGTCGGTCACCAAAATTGCCGGAATAACCGCTGCCAGGCACTTGCCTGCCAACAGTTCCACCGTCGTGATGGGGGTCGCCAACAGCGGTTCCAGACTATGGGTCGTCTTTTCTCCCACAATGCTGTAAGCCGCAATAGTAATCGGGATCATTACCGGCATCAGCATAAACAGGATCAGAAACTCATTCACGACGTACATTTGCATGCAGTCGCCGGCGTTGACCCCACCCTGGCAAGCCGAATCAATGAACCCCTGCGGCAGGCCGCTGGATTGCGCGTCCAGGCCCTCCATCCCGCTGGTGCGGGTTACACCCAACATGACCAGCGGAAGTGTAGTGAAAAGCAGCGGCAGCAGTACCAGTGAAAGAATCACCATGCGGTTCTTAAAGACTTCCGCCCACTCTTTGTCAATGATGGTGCGAATATGGTTCATTTGCGCTGCTCCGCTTCACTGCTGTGCACCATCTCCAGGTAAACATCCTCCAGCGAATGGCGCAGCTCTCCAATAAACTGGATGTCCGCTCCCCGTGCCACCAGATCTCGGACGAGGTCAGGGTTGTCGCGCTCGGGGTCTTCCACTGTCACTACCAGTTTACCGTTAACGACTTCGACGGCCTTCACGCCGGGCAGCTTCTGCAATTCGGCTGGCCATTCAGGGGCCAACAACCTCAGGTGAAAGACGCTCTTGCGCCCATAAAGCTGCTGTCGCAAATTTTCCGGGGTATCCAGGGCGAGCAGCTTCTGTTGAAAGATCCCCACCCGGTCACATAGCCGGTCAGCTTCATCCAGGTTATGGGTGGTCATAAAGATGGTGCGACCTTTCCCTTTGAGATCCTCAATGAAATCGCGTACGGTGCGGGCCGCCTCGGGGTCCAAACCAGAAGTAGGTTCATCCAAAAATAACACCTGGGGTTCATGCAGCAGGGCTCGTGCCACTGCCAGCTTCTGACGCATTCCTTTGGAAAAGCTGCCAACCGGGTCAGCCCGCCGGTCCCAAAGGTTGAGCATGCCCAGGTATTTGGTGACGGCAGCCTCAGGGTCGGGTACGTCATATAAATGGGCGTAAATGGCCAGGTTTTTCTCTGCGGAAAGACGCTCGTACATCCCGGGCGACTCAGTCAAAACCCCGACAGACTGGCGGATGCGTTGGTCATCTTTGCCGAGCTGAAAGCCAGCCACTTGCGCCTGCCCAGCGGAAGGTTGGATCAGGCTGGTGAGCATCCGTACGGTGGTCGTCTTGCCGGCACCGTTAGGGCCCAAAAAGCCGAAAACTTCACCTTCCATCACCGTTAGGGTCAGCGCGTCCACCGCTTTGATTTCAATTTTTTGCTTTTTACCTGTTCTAAAGACCTTCGTCAAACCTTGAGTTTTGATCATTTTCGGCCTGAATTCCTCCTGCGGAGCAGCGCTCCATTATACCCCTTACGCCCTCCTACCTGGCCCATTTTTCACGCTTTTCGGAGGGCATGCCGCGCTGGTTCAGCTTAGGATAATAAAGGAGCCCTCCAGGTTTTTTCCCTGGAGGGCTCTGCTTATTCAATCTCTGACGGCGGCGCATGCCGCCACAGGTTTAGCGGTTTACCAGCGGCATGTACAGCCGTACGGCCGGGTGGACCGTGATGGTGACCGTTGCAGTATCGCTGAATTCGCCCGTGGGTTGGATGGTTGAATTGAGCTGGTAGATAAAGGTTTCCACACCGAAGAATGTGGGGTCTGGTACATAGGTAAACGAGCCATCATCGTTGAGGGTCAGTGTGCCATGTTGGGGCTCACTGATCAAAGTCAGCGTCACCGTTTCATCTGGATCGAGCAAGATATCATTGACCAGCAGGCCTTCAGCTGCTCCCTTGATTAGGGTTACACCAGCCACCGTCTCGTAAGCGTCATCATTTGCAATTGGCCAATCGTTGACGGTACCCACTCTGATGGTTACTTCGGCCTCATCCTGACCGCCGTTCTCATCGCTCACGCGGTATGTAAAGGTGTCCACTCCGAAGAAGTTTTCATCTGGTGTGTACGTGAAGGAGCCGTCAGCGTTGAGGGTTAGGCTGCCATGTGTCGTCCCATTGAACAGTTCCACCACAAGCGCATCGCCATCGGCATCGCTATCATTAGCCAATACGCCTGGGGCAGCAACCGTAAGTTCGCCGTCCTCGTCAATATTATAGGTATCTGCCTGGGCCACAGGTGCGTCGTTGAGCGGGTTGACCGTCAGCTGCACTGTAACCAGCGCTGATTCAGCTTGTCCATCGGAGGCTTTATAGGTAAAGCTGTCTGGTCCGTAGTAGTTGGCAGCCGGCGTGTATACAAATGAACCGTCCGCAGCCAGGTCGAGCGTTCCGTAGGCCGTGCTATCCACCAGCACTGCGCTGAGCGTATCGCCATCAATATCGCTGTCATTAGCCAAAACGCCTCCAGCAGCAGGGACGCTGAGCACCACATCTTCATCGGTGCTATAGACGTCACCAACAGCGACCGGCGTGTCATTGACCGGCAGCACGGTGATCGTCACCGTAGCCTCATCCGTCCACATGCTTTGTGTCTGAGGATATGTGACCAGTTGATATACAAAACTGTCGCTCCCATTGAAATTGGGATCAGGTTGGTAAGTGAATGAGCCATCTCCCAAGAGGATCAGGCTGCCATGCGAGACGTCTGTCAACAAAGTCACTGCAATGCCGTCCGGGTCTACTTCGATGTCATTCGCCATCACACCCGGGGCGGCTATGACCAGCTGGCCGTCTTCATTCACTTCATAGACGTCATCCACCGCTTGCGGTGCATCATTGACTGGAGTCACTGTCAGCGTCACAGTAGCGGTATTGCTATCCGCCAGACCGTCGTTGGCTTTATAGGTAAAGCTGTCTGGCCCAGTGTAGTTAGCAGCCGGCGTGTAGACGAACGAACCGTCCGCTGCCAGGTTGAGCGTACCGTGCGCAGGGCCGGCCACAACCAGCGCCTGCAGAACGGAAAGATCGAAGTCCTCATCGTTCGCCAAGACGCCCGGTGCTGCCACCACCAGCGGGGTGTCTTCCAGGGTCTGATATTGATCATTCGCCGCAATCGGATCTATATTCAGCACTTCAAGTGTCACATTGCCGCTGAAGGCATTACCGCTCAGATCGGTCAGCGATCCGGCCGGCACAGTAAAGCTGAATGTGCCCACCAGCGCGGCGGTCTCATTGCCCGCGTAGGGAGTAATGGTGACGAGCGCACTACTCAGGGCGGTCACCGTCCCATAAGGGCCGTAGCCTTCCATCGTAACGACTGTGCCCAGCGCTACCTGCACCGGTTCACTCATCGTGATTTCAATCGTATCAACCACGTAGCCCTGGTCCACTGTAAATTTGCCATCTTGCCAGATGACATCGCCAGCGGCAAGGGATTTCGCCAGACCCGAGCTAATCTCAGGTGGGGTGATATCCAAAACTTCGAGGATGACACTGCCACTGAAGGCATTGCCCTTCAGGTCGGTCACTGAGCCGGCCGGCACAGTAAAGCTGAATGTGCCCACCAGCGCGGCGGTCTCATTGCCTGCATACGGGGTAATCGTCACCAGTGCGCCACTCAGGGCGGTCACCGTCCCATAAGGGCCGTAGCCTTCCATCGTAACGACTGTGCCCAGCGCTACCTGCACCGGTTCGCTCATCGTGATCTCAATGGTATCGACCACGTAGCCCTCATCCACGGTAAATTTGCCATCTTCCCAAATCACGTCACCGTGGGAAGCCGATCTGGCAACCCCGGCAGCCATTTCGGGCGCGATGTCATCCAGGGTGATCGTGTAAACAAAGGTGTTCTCGGGGGTTACACTGTACATTGAACCCCATTGGTTGCCGGCGCTATCATTGAGTACCATATAGAAAGTGATCCCACCATTTGCAATCAGCATATCGGTCACATCTGCGCCAAAGTCAATCGTCCAGATTTGCGCTTCTGCGTCGTAAACAACTGTTACACCAATTGCGGCAAACTCGTCGCCATCACCGCCATAGGGGTCACTTTCACTGGCGTACACACTGAACTCGGGCAGGGTTCCTTCCAGGTTATGGTCAATCTCCAGCTCGTTCAAGTCCTCATCAAAAGCATCAATCGTCAGAATGAAATGCTCTTCGGGGCCTAAAACTACCGCCCCCTCAGTTGGAGTTACGTTTTGCATCTCTGGATTGCTGAAGGTCAGTGACACAACCACCGGGTCGTGGTCTGAGGAGCGGTAGGCGTCCGGTGCATAGAGCGCATCCTGCGCGGGCTGCTTAAAGGACATATCATAATCAATCAAATCTGGTTCATCAGCGTTGATGTGCCAGAAGTTGACGTCCAATACATTTTCCGCCAGGGCGGCGTTTGCCAGAGCGTGATCCAGATAGCCAATCTGGCCATCGTAAACGTAGCCATAGGCATTCTCGCCGCGTTTCACAAAGACCATATCGCTGAAATCATCCGCCGTACCAGGGGTGTCATCCGCCCCCAATTTAATCATGTCGATCGGGTCTTCCTTATCATACGAATTCAAGTCGCCAATGATGAGCGCCTTGGCTGTATCGGGGAAGTAAACCGGGTTTGCGAGCCAGTCCACCAGCGCCTGCGCCGCGGCTTTGCGGGTCAGGTTGCAATTGCCTTGGCCATCCCCCAGGTCGGGGTCGCCAGTGCAGGCAGAGCCTTTGGATTTCAGGTGGTTCACCGCCACCACAAACCGTGTACCGTCCGAGGCTTCAAACACCTGTGCCAGGGCTGGGCGGTTGAGCGTGTCAATAAAGCGGGCGTCCACATCACTGGTCAGCAACTGATAGCTTCCAACCGGCGTTACAGCGGCCGGTTTGTACAAAATGGCCTGCTTGATGGCATCGCTGCCGATGGCGCCCGTTTGTATGTAGGCATACGTTCCGGCGCCTTTAATCTCATTCAGCCCAGCCACGAGGTCAGCAACTGCATCCTCTCCGCCTGGATGTTCGTTTTCAATTTCCATCAGGCCGAAGATGTCGGCATCAATCGCGGAGAGCGCACTCAGGATCTTCGCCCGTTGGCGGGTAAATTCTTCGGCTGTGTCTGCTCCGCGGCATTCCTGCACGCCATCCGGGCCGCAAATCCAGCTGCCCGTACCCCCATCCAGAGTGACAAAGTAATTGAGCACATTAAAGCTGGCTACCTTCAGATCACCAGCCAGCACATCTGGTGCGCTGGTGCGCGGGTTTGCCGGGGTATAAGTCGCACCGCTGGTCGGCTGCAGCCGGTAGAGGCTTTGATAATAGTCCAAAACGCCAGTGGCGTTTTGCACCAGGCCTCCCCCGCGGAACAAATTGTCCATATTGAACACAGCTCCGTTCGGGTGGTAGGCCGGGTCGGGGTTTTGGGTCGTGCGGCCATCATCCAGGGTGATGCGGTCCAAAAGATAAGCCGCAGCCTCCGCCTGAGCATCAGCCCCTGGCTCCACCAAAGCAGTTGGGGTCATATGGCGCTGCGATGTCAGCACAATTTCACCGTACCGGTCAAAATTGAAATATTCCGAAATGATCAGCTCCTGCGGGAAGCGCACCAACATGCTCTCGTACTTCTCAAAATCGCTTATGGCAGTGACCGGCAGGGTAACATCAGTCGGTGTCACGCTGTTGCCGGTTGAGCAGATGATGACCTGGGTCACCGGTGAAATCTCGGTCAGGTTGTAATACTCAACTGCCTTGCCGCTAACGCGCACGCGGTCGCCCGGGTTGACGGCGGTTGCGGTGTTGTAGACAAACACGCCATCAGATGTGGCGTCGTTGCCGTCGCCGACCAGGTCCTGAATGTAATAGCCATTCTTGCCGCCGGTCTGAAAATCTCCCACCACGACGCCTTCGGTCGTAATGTTCGTATTCGCTAGAGGCGAGATATCCCCCGTGCCTTGAATTTCATAGATCGGGGTAAATGGGTCACCGCAAGCAGCTGATGCGGTAAAGTTGAGCACAAAGTCGGCCAACATGGCGTCATAGACGGCATCATCCGTGTCATCATCGACCACTTTTGTGTGATCGATGGTTAGTGTGCAGCTTTCGCCGCCGGTGAAGTCTGTTTCGGGGTCGAGGGTAAAGACCGGGTCGGCATCACTGACGGCCGCGCTATGGCTGCCAGAAGTGGCGCAGCTGAGCGTGAACCACGGGTCAGTCAGGGTGACCGGTTCACTGAAGGTGATCACGAGGTTGTCGGTTCGGGCCAGGCTGCCGCCGTTGGCTGGCAGCGTGGAGCTGACCGTCGGGGCGCTGTCTTCGCTGGCGGTGCCGCACAAATGAGCCGGGTGAGCGCCATTGCGCGCTGTGGGGGCTCCAGAGGTAAAATCCGAAAGGTTGTTGTCGGTATCTGTGCAGCCCTCTGCGTTGCGGATGGCAGCGGTGGTATTGCCCGGAGCTAACGTCGCGGAACCTTCAAAGCAGTTAGCCGTTCCGTAGCCAACAAAATCTACTAAACCCGTCGGGCAGGCGCCAGTTAGTAAGGTTGTGGAGTTAACCAAAGCAACTTTCCCACTAGACGCGCCCATAGAGATGTTGCCCGTGGCTTCCGGATTAGGAAGATACACGGTACCGCCAGTTCCGTCTGCTTCCTTAATCAAATAATATTTACCGGGCAGGATGGTACCCGTAAGGTTTGTTGCACTCCATGTGTTCCCAGTTGCGCTGGCATATTGAATGCTCCAGCCAGCAACAGAAACTGGGTTGGTGCCAGCGTTGAACAATTCGATAAAATCGCTTTTGAGTGTAGCTCCTGAGTTACCCCCGCCGCCATACACTTGGCTGATGCGGATATCGTTGGCGGCCTTAACTTCCTGAGCAGGCCAGAGGCCGACCAGCCCAAAAGCCAAAACAAAAACGAGCAATAAATTGACGGACTTAAAACGTGAAGACACTGTATTCCCTCCATTGAACCGTTTTTGAACTGGTGAGCAAAAACAAATCGTTCGATTATTATAGTATATAAAATCACCAAAAGCGTTATTCTTCCTCATGTTTTGTTAAATGACAGGTTAAATCTGCGCTCAGACGGGTCTGGTTAAGGGGCTAGAGCGGGGTCGCGAGCGGAAAACGTCTGTCATCGCGAGCTTATATCTTGTCATCGCGAGGCACGAAGCGATCTCGCCTGTTGTGTGCTGGCAAACAGAAAAGACGAGATTGTTTCTCAGGGTTGCATTTTTATGTCTTCGCGAGGAACGTGGCGATCTCGGTTGATAGAGACGGGCAAGGAGTGAAAATCGAGATTGCCTCGCGGACTCGCATTTTTATGTCATCGCGAGGAATGTGGCGATCTCGGTTGTGAAGCGCTAACAAAGAAGAAAAGCGAGATTGCTTCGCAGGCTCGCAATGACAAACAGGGCTGTCATCGCGAGGGAACAATTTGTCATCGCGAGGCACGAAGCGATCTCGCCTGTCGTGTGCTG
>DAOUFF010000012.1:0-3367 GCA_034430195.1 Anaerolineaceae bacterium
AAGTTCAGCGGTATGCCGAAGTTGGATCGCTGTAATCTCGATCAGCTGTTCCTTGCCCAACGGGTTGAAGATCACAATCTCATCCACGCGGTTCAGGAATTCCGGACGGAAAAAGCTCTTCAAAATGTCGGTTACCTGATCTCGGGTCACTTTGGCGCCGCTGATGCCGTTGGCCCAAAGCTGGCTGCCCAGATTACTGGTCATGATAATGATCGTGTTGCGGAAGTCGACCGTGCGGCCCTGACCATCCGTCATACGTCCATCGTCCAGCACCTGCAGCAGGGCGTTGAAGATTTCAGCATGTGCTTTTTCGATTTCATCAAACAACACCACGCTGTAAGGCCGGCGGCGAACAGCCTCTGTGAGCTGGCCACCTTCTTCATAGCCGACGTAGCCCGGCGGGGCGCCAAACAGGCGGCTGATGGTATGCCGTTCCTGGTACTCGCTCATGTCAATGCGCACGATGGCATTCTGATCATCGAACAGGAATTCAGCCAAAGCGCGCGCCAGCTCCGTTTTGCCAACGCCGGTTGGGCCGAGGAAGATAAACGAGCCGATCGGCCGGTTGGGGTCCTGCAAACCGCTGCGCGAACGGCGCACAGCGTTTGAGACGGCCCGAATGGCTTCATCCTGGCCTACCACACGCTGCTGCAGGCGTTCTTCCATATGCAGCAGTTTGTCCATTTCGCCTTCCAGCAATTTGCTTACCGGGATGCCCGTCCATTTTGCCACGACAGCGGCGATTTCTTCCGCGTCCACTTCTTCTTTGAGCAAAGCGCCGCTTTTTTGCAGCATTTTCAATTTTTCTTCAGCTGTGGCAATTTTTGTCTGCAATTCGTGCAGGGTGCCATAGCGCAGACGGGCCGCTTTCTCGAGGTTGGCATCACGTTCTGCCATTTCCATCTCGTGGTTAACCTGGTCGAGTTGTTCTTTAAGCTGCTTCAGGTCGAGGATGGCTTGTTTTTCTGTCTGCCATTGGGTAGTCATCGCGGACGATTTTTCTTTCAAGTCAGCCAGTTCGCGCTCAAGCTTTTCCAGGCGATCTTGCGAGGCTTTGTCTTTTTCTTTTTGCAGCGCTTGCTTTTCAATCTCGAGCTGCATAATGGCCCGATCCACCTCGTCCAGCGCCTGTGGCTTCGAGTCAATCTCGGTGCGCAGGTGTGCGGCCGCCTCGTCGATCAGGTCGATGGCCTTGTCTGGCAGTTTACGGTCAGTGATATAGCGCTTTGAAAGTGTGGCGGCGGCGATGACGGCAGAATCGGTAATACGTACCCCGTGGTGCACTTCATATTTCGGCTTCAAACCGCGCAAAATGCTGATGGTGTCTTCTACGGAAGGCTCATCAACGAAAACCGGCTGGAAGCGCCGTTCCAAAGCAGCGTCTTTTTCCACGTATTTGCGATATTCATTTAGGGTGGTCGCGCCGATCAGATGCAGTTCGCCACGGGCCAGCATTGGTTTGAGCATATTGCCAGCATCCATGGCCCCTTCCGCCGCGCCCGCGCCGATGACGGTATGCATTTCATCGATGAAGAGAATGATTTCTCCCTGGGCATCGGTTACTTCTTTAAGGGCTGCTTTGAGGCGTTCCTCAAATTCGCCGCGATATTTCGCGCCAGCGACGAGTGCGCCCATGTCGAGCTGCACCAGGCGCTTGTTTTTCAACCCTTCGGGTACATCCCGATTGACGATGCGCTGTGCCAAACCTTCTACAATGGCGGTCTTGCCAACCCCAGGTTCGCCAATCAGCGCCGGATTGTTTTTGGTGCGGCGAGAAAGAATTTCAATCGTGCGGCGGATTTCGTCATCACGCCCGATCACCGGGTCCAACTTGCCCTGACGGGCAAGAGCGGTGATGTCGCGTCCGTATTTTTCCAGAGCCTGGTAGGTGTCTTCCGGGTTTTGACTGGTGACGGATTGGCTGCCGCGGATGCCGCGTAAAGCCTTTAGGATGGCGTCTTTGGTCAGGCCAAAGTCAGCCAGCAACTTTCCAGCGGGGCTGTCCGTCAGACCCAGCAAGATGTGCTCGGTTGAAGTAAATTCATCGCCCATGCCTTTGGCATAGCGCTCAGCCGCCTCCAGGGCGTCTGCCGCTGGGCGGGCAAGCGCTGGTTCGCCGCTGCCGCCATAAACCTTGGGGCGTGAGGCCAGATCCTGCTGCAGCTCTTGTTTGAGCACGTCAGCAGCGCCGGCAATTTGTGTCACCAACGCTGGAACAGTGCCTTCAGACTGGTTCAGCAGTGCCAGCAGCAGATGGGCGGGTTCTATATTTTGATGGTTTAGATCACGCGCCAGGTTTTGAGCGCCTAGCACGGCCTCCTGTGCTTTTTGGGTGAACTTATTAAGATCCATAATCACTCCTTGCCCCTGATGCTGCCAGGATGCAGCCAGGGATAAAGATAAATTTGCTATTATTATGGCATGTGCATGTTTGAAAAATATAAAAGATATATCGGATGAAGAGAAGAAAGATGAGGGAATGCAGGGAACAGTCGTTCGCATATGAACATGAGGGCAGCAATCCTGGGAAAACGATGAAATTGTCTCCAAAAAGCCCTTGACTTAACTTCTGGAGTGCATATAATAGGCGTTTGTGCGTTCGGAAAGGACGCGCAGAACCTTCAAAACAAAACCAACCCTGGGGATCCGCGAAAACGGATTTCGGCCTTGACAATAGAGTAGAGATCGTGTAAACTAATTATTCCAAGGCGCTAGATGAATAGTCACGCCGAATGGCAGGACTATTAACAACAAGATAGCTTGGGTCGAGTGTGGCCCTAGAGAATTAGAAGCCTGCTGCCGGCGAGAAAGAGAGCCGGCGCTTTAGTCTGAAAAAGGACTTGACAGGCGGAAGATAATTCGATAGAATCCGCGCTCTTGAAGTGAAGTCAGCACCTTAACAACTGAAAAGTGATAGAAAGTATGCAAGACCAATAATTGGTAAGAACTACAAGCCTCGTTAATGAAATTTCCGTGAAGATGAAAACACCGTAAGGTGATAAATTTTTAGCGGAGAGTTTGATCCTGGCTCAGGATGAACGTTGGCGGTGTGCCTAATACATGCAAGTCGAACGGAGATTGTAGCAATACGGTCTCAGTGGCGAACGGGTGAGTAACGCGTTGGTGATCTGCCTCGAAGTGGGGAATAACGATTCGAAAGAATCGCTAATACCGCATAGTCTCTCGGTGTTTAGAAAGCTGAGAGTAAAGGATTTATTCGCTTTGAGAGGAGCCTGCGTCCCATCAGCTAGTTGGTAAGGTAATGGCCTACCAAGGCGATGACGGGTAGGGGACCTGAGAGGGTGGCCCCCCACAATGGAACTGAAACACGGTCCATACACCTACGGGTGGCAGCAGTAGGGAATAT
>DAOUFF010000013.1:0-21324 GCA_034430195.1 Anaerolineaceae bacterium
GGAGAAGTACAGGGCACACTGCCCAACTTCCCGGCCTACACCTGGGTGTTCGGCTGCTCAGCTGTCTCGGCAGCAATGATCGCAGCCTATGCAGACCGCGGCTCATTCCCCAACATGTATACCGGCCCGACCAATGGCGGCGTCATGCCTCTGGATAATAGCTCATGGGGCACCTGGTCTGATGGGGATGAAACCTACCCCAATAACCCTCTAATCGCCTCTCACCAGGGTGTGGACGGCCGCGCTACCAAGGGGTCGATTGATGATTACTGGGTGATGTATGGCAGCTCCACTCAAGACCCATACATCACCGGTGGATGGGCCCAGCATAGCTGGGGAGACGCGATTGGCGACTACATGAAAACCAGCCAGTCTGCATATAACAACACGGATGGCTCAACCCAGTTTTGGACTTACACGTCGAATACTGGGAAATTGAGCTGTGCAGACATAGTTTCAGGCGGGATTACCAATGATGGTACGGTGGGCCGGAAGCTGTTCTATGAAGCACGGGGGTATACTGTGACCGATTGCTACAATCAAAAAACGGATAATAACGGCGGAGGGTTCACTCTGGCCAACTACCAAGCTGAAATTGACGCCGGCTACCCCGTCTTTTTGAACTTGCAGGGGCATTCCGTGGTCGGGTATGGTTACACCGGAAATACTGTCTACATCCGCGACACCTGGGATACTTCCAGCCATAGCTTCACCTGGGGTACCAGCTACAGCGGCATGGCACTGCTCTCGGTAAGCGTCGTCCACCCGCAGCTTGCGACTATCCCCTCAGAGGCAAAATTATATCTGCCGATGGCCGTCAAACCCATCCCGAACAATGCCCCCACCGATATCAGTCTTTCGTCTACCGTCGTTGAAGAAAATAAACCGGTCAATACGGTAGTAGCCACCATTACTGCCTCCGACCCGGATGCCGGCAATACTTTCTCGTTTGCCTTAGTGGCTGGCAGCGGCAGCGCAGACAATGCCTCCTTTAATGTTTCCGGCAATAAGCTGCGCACCTCGGCCGTTTTTGACTATGACGTTAAAAATGTCTACTACATCCGTCTCAGAGCCACCGACCAGGGTGGCCTTAAGTACGAAGAGGCGTTCGTGATTAACGTGACACCAGTAGGCCTTGCCAATTTCTTAAATCCGGGGTTTGAACAGGGAGCGGCAAATTGGACGCAATACAGCCTACACGGGGCTACCCTGATTATGTTAGCCAGTGACACGCCGGTGAGCGCACATGGTGGTTCCTGGATCACCTGGCTGGGCGGTTTGGATAGTGAGGTCTCACAGGTTTCTCAGAGTGTAACGATCTCCAGCGCTGCACCCTATTTGCACTTTTGGTACTGGTTAGCCTCAGAAGATGTCTGTGGATATGACTTTTTCCGCGTAAAAGTGAATAATTCCATCGTCGGAAGCATCAACTTATGCGAGGGCAATAACACTAACGGCTGGGTCGAAGCAATCATCAACCTGGGCGCGTATGTTGGTACTGGCAAAACAGTTTTGTTTGAAGTGACGACTGATGTATCTCTTAACAGCAATCTTTTCTTGGATGACATCTCAATGTTCGCTTCTGCCCAGGCAAGCGAAGAACCTGCTCCTCTGACCGAATTTGATCCGGCACTGATCATCGCACCGAAACCGTAACAATCAGCTGATGAAAGCGATACCCCCGCCTGCGGCGGGGGTATTTTTATGACCCATAAGGAGGTTACTACTGGGTAGCACAGGCAATGCACGGGTCGAAAGCGCGCACAACCCGCCCAACAGCCTTTTCGAGTTCCAGATTGATGCCTTCCGGGTGGATGTAGCGCTTGCCTACCACCATCAGTGCGCGCTCAATCGCTTTCATGTTGTGCACAGTCGGGATGATAAACTGGGCATCGGCAATCAGGCCATTCTCGATGACATACCGGTGGATGAGCGGCCCGCGCGGTGCTTCCACCATTCCGTAACCTATGCCATCACGCGGCGTATAGGGCACATCCGGATCCATATAGTTCAAATCTTGGGCCAGCATCTCCATGGAGCGCTCCATGGCATAGACCAGTTCAATCCCTCGGCACAAATCAAAGAATAAAATGGCGTGAGCGGGGCTGCCAAAAGCCTCGCGGAAGCGATGTAAATAGCTGTCAGCCCGCGGTGTGCCAAATTCTTTGGTCAGGTTGATGCGCGCCAGGCTGTTGGCCCGCATGATATTGCCTTGATAGGTGGTTTGTCCGGCATAGGAATACTCCGTCTCGCTAAATTCGAGCACCCGCTCTGCCTCTTCAGGGGTGAAGCGCACTTTTTCAGCTCCGTCAGGGCTGAGCACGCGCAAATGCCCGCTATTGAGATGGGGTTTGACGGAAGCGGTAGATGAAATGTAATAGGTGGGCTCATCGTCGCCCCAGGTGCCGATGCGGTCGATCATTGCCATCGACATCTCCCAATACTCGTCAAACAGTTCACAGGCTACCGGCAGGCATTCCTCCAGCTGTTTCAGCATGCCATCAGCCGCTTCGCGGGTGACCCCGCCAGCCATTCCGCCAATATGCGCTTTAACTGGGTGAATAAATTGACCGCCGGCCAGTGTGATCAGATCCGTGCCCACCTTGCGTACCCGCAGCGCGCGCTGGGCCAGTGAGAACCGGTGCTGCGGGTCATCTTCTGCGCCTCCCACCTGGAAGAGGCTGTCAACGTTGACACGATCGGGCATGGTAAAGATAAACAGCGAGGTGGCCTGGTTTTGAATCAGCTGCCCCAATAAAAGTACCTCACGGATTTCATTCGCCAGCGGTGGCGGCGTCACCCCGTAGGCATTTTCGAGCGCTTTAACCGAAGCCACATGGTGGGCGGTCGAACACACACCACAAATGCGCGGGACAATCACCGGCATCTGTTCGGCTGGGGTACCCTGGACAAAATGACGGAAACCACGCAGTTCCACCGCCTGAAAATGCGCCTCGAGTACTTCACCTGCTTCCGTTTCCATTTGGACACGGGCATGGCCTTCGATCCGACTGAGGGGGAAGGTGAGGGTCGTCATTAGAGCACCTCGTCTTTGCTGCGCACCCGGCGGTGGCCGCCGGCATAGTCTGAAAACTGAAACAGGAACATGGAAAGCTGGGGTGAGCGCAGGGACTCGTTGATTTCCTCGGGAGGAATATTGGTCATGCGTTCAAATACTTTTTGGATGCTTTCCATCCAGACGGCTGATTCTTTTTCGATAAAATTGTTTGACGGCCCGCGGCAGCCCACACAGGGATGCCCGGCACGCGTACAAATCGCCCGGCAGCCGCCGCGGGTGGAAGTGCCGACACATAAATAGCCCTGATTGATCAGGCAGATGTCGGGCAGCACGCTCCCCTGCTGAAAGCCGGTAATGCGGTCGGGCTTCATGTCGTTCAGCTTCCTGCGGCCACACTCACCGCAGACGATGCTGGAAGCCTTAAACTCATCCGGATTCATCAACGCCGCCATAAACAGCTCAGGGGTAGGCGGACAGCCAGGCAGGTAGAGATCGACATGCACAAATGCATCCACCGGATGGGTTTTGTTTAAGAGATGCGGCAGATGCATACGGTTGGCATGCGAAAGGAACACTTCGCGAACCTCATCGCGATCGCCAAGGTTGGTCACCCCGCCAGAAATGGCACAGGTGCCCACTGCAATAACTTTGCCCACGTTGCGCACCGCCCGCTGCAGATTGTAAGCGTCTTCATCGTTGCGTACACCGCCAGAAATTAGCAGCACTTCGACATCATCCGGCACACGGTGCGCCGAAACAACCAGTGGCATATAAACCAGGTCATATTTGTCATACCATTCGGACGCGTTCAGCAATGAAACTTCACAGCCGGCGCACCCAGAAAGCTGCAGCACAGCAAAGTTGGGGAGCTTCTTCTGAGTATCCATAAGTTTCCTTTTCCACAATTTGGGCTGACTTATCCGCAATTATAACGATGTTATCCACTGTTGGGGGTTGTGTTTTCCACAGCTTTTCCACACCTTGACCGTGGGAAGCGCTGTGCAATCGGTTACAATACGGCGGATGAATATTCACGGAGGCAGCATGCAACCCGATTTGGAGATGATCACCGCCTGGGCACGGCAGGCAGGCCAGATGGCGCTGGAAATGCGCCAGTCTGACCTGCAGATTGAGCACAAAGGCAAAACCGACCTGGTAACCCGCGCCGATAAGGCGATTGAAGCCTGGCTGATGGACCAGGTGCACACCTACTTCCCCAGCCACAGCATCAACGCGGAAGAAAGCGGCAGTCTGCCGGGCGAAACCGATCAGAGCTGGTTCATCGATCCGATTGATGGCACGCTCAATTATGCCCATGGGCTGCCCATTTACTGCGTTTCAATCGCTTATGCCTTTCGTGGGGAGCCCCAATTGGCCGCAATCTACAGCCCGGCTTTGGATGAATGCTTCAGCGCGGAAAAAGGGAAAGGCGCCTGGCTGAATGGTGCCCCCATGCACGTTTCCTCCACGACCCAGCTCATTGACGCCATGTTCGACACAGGCTTCAGGCATGACCAGCTGGATACGCCGCGCAGCAACTTACCGCACTTTTTACGGCTTCTGCCCTTGGCGCAGAGCATCCGGCGGATCGGGTCAGCCGCGTTGGGGTTGGCTTATGTTGCTGCCGGGCGGCTGGATGGGTTCTGGGAGATCGACGTCAACCCCTGGGATGTGGCGGCCGGCATCCTGCTGATTCGGGAGGCAGGCGGCACGGTGGAACCTCTGACTGAAGGTGCCGATTTATTGACTGGCCCGGTAGATTTGGTAGCGGGCAACCCGGAGATTTTCAAGGCCCTGAAAGCCTTGCTACGCGCGAACCAAGCCGTCTAAACCGAGTCGCAGAGGCAAACTGGGGCGCTGCTCAGCGGGTGAGGTCAGCGATCAGCAGCTCGAAGGCTGCATCCCCGGCCAATCCGCCACTTTTCATGTCTTCGTCGATTTTGAGCAACCGCCCAAAAATAGCCAGCAACTGATCCATCGTGAAGCGTCGGGCCTGGCTGCTCAGCTTATCAGCCACAAACGAGGGAAGCTTAAGTTCCCGCTCCACGTCGGAGCGATTTTTTCCTTCGTCCAATATTTCACGCGCCTGGATCAGCTGGCGGAATTGGCGGTGGATCATCCCAGAAATTTCAAGCACGTCGCTGTCGGCGGTCAGGCGCCGAAATTGCTGTAGCGCTTTGGAGCCATTACGCTCGCCGAGGGCATCCGTCAAAGCGAAGATGTTGCCCTCATGCGCCTGCGCGGTTAACAAGTCTACGTCTTCAACGGTGACCACCTGGTCACTGCCGGCGTAGCTGATGAGTTTGTCGATTTCGAGCTGTGCGCGCAGGGTGTCATTACCCACTAACCCGGCCAGACGGTAAGCTGCATCGGTGCGAAACGTGCCACCCTGGGCTTTGGCCTGCTTGAGGATCCAGGAAGGCATTTCCTCCTCATCCGGCAGGGAGCAGTCCACGAGTAGCGCCTGAGCAGGGTTGGCTCGAACCCAGTCCAACACCCAGTCATACTGCTGGCTGTGTTCCCAGTAGCGTTCACCCCGTCTGCGTGTCAGGCTGTCTTCCACCAGCAGCATCAGGGCAGTTGAATTGGGCAGCCCGGCGAGGGAGGTCAGAAACCTGGCGCGCCCCTCCGGGCTGAACCTGGTTAAAAATTCACGGGCATCGTCCACAATTACCAGGCGCCGGGCGGCTAAAAAGGGGAGGGCCGCTGCATCAGCGATGAGCTTTTCTGGGCTGAGTGAGAGACCGTCCAACCGGGAAGTGTTCAAATCGGCCAGATCAGATGCTCCCAGCGAGGCTTTACAGCTGGCAATCACTTGCCTAAAGCGGCTGGGGTCGTCCCCGCGCAAGAAGTAGAGTGAAGGTGCATTTTCCACGCTAATAAACCCTACGCGCTGGTAGAAATCCGGTGAATAAAGTTATTGCCGGCTTTTTGGCTGGTGACCAGGATAACCTTCATTCCATTGAGATCAGATGAAGTTGTAATCGTTTTTTGCACGCGCGGGCCAAGCGGCTTCGCCATGAAAAAAGCCGGCACAGCTGCCAGGGCAGCCAAGATGTAACTATACCAACGCGGCTTTTTCCCCCAGGCGGTGGCAAAGAGGATCAGGCCAGCTGCTCCGGCAGCGACACCAACCGAAGTCACAAGGTTCGTCCCACAATGGGGATGGATTGCCAGGCTGCTTTCTCCCTGGTTAAGGCGGCGCTGCGCTTCAAGCACCGCATCCGTAACCAGTTCGGTGGGCAGATCGCTGATCAGGTAAAAGCCGGTTGGGTTAGAAACGCCGGCCATACGCACCCCAGGGATGCGCATGGAAAGGATGGTCATGGTGGCGTGTTCCAGCGCATGGTTGCGGCGGGTGGAGCTGACGAGCGGCAGCTGATCAAGCAGAGGGGCTTTCATCTTCATTTTCCTTTTTCAACGTTTCAGAGTTTTTAAGCAGCGCGGCGGATAAGGCTTCACGCAGCGAGCGCACTTCGATGACTTCAAGACCAGCTGGCCAGGCCTCCGTGCCGCGCAGGCGACGGGGAACCACTGCCCGTCTGAAGCCCAGTTTGGCTGCTTCGCGCAGGCGGGCCTGCATCTGCCCGACCATGCGCAGCTCTCCTGAGAGGCCGACCTCGCCAATCAGTACGGTATCGGCCCTGACCGGAAGGTCACGGATGGAAGAGGCAATTGCCGCAGCGACTGCCAGATCGGCTGCCGGTTCATCAATCCGCAAGCCGCCGACCACATTGGTAAAGACATCCTGATCATTCAGCCGCAGCCCCAGGCGCCGGGTGAGAACCGCAATTACCAGCATCAAGCGGTTTAGGTCAACCCCATTGGCTGTTCGGCGTGGGTTGCCGAAACTGGTCGGGGTTGTCAGGCCTTGCACTTCCACCAGCAATGGGCGGGTACCTTCCATGGTAACCGCAACCGCCGAACCAGGCGCGTTGATCATGCGTTCGGCCAGGAATACCTCTGAAGGGTTGCGAACTTCTACCATCCCTTTTTCCTGCATTTCAAAAACGCCAACCTCACTGGTAGCTCCGAAGCGATTCTTCACGGAGCGCAGCAGGCGATACGACTGGAAATGCTCACCCTCAAGGTAAAGCACCGTATCCACAATATGTTCCAAAACTCGCGGGCCGGCAATGGCGCCTTCTTTGGTGACATGTCCGATCAAAAATACGGTGATGCCGGTGGATTTTGCCAGCTCACGCAGCCGGGCGGCGCACTCGCGCACCTGGGAGATTGACCCGGCCGCCGATTCCATCTCTGGCAGGGTGACGGTCTGGATAGAATCGACCACCACCAGGGCCGGTTTCAGCTGGGCAATGTGCTGGAAGATGACGCCCAGGTTAGTTTCGGTTACCAGGAACAGGCGCTGTGGCAGGGCAGTCTGGCCGGCAGCGTCTTTTTCTGCCAGCCGGTCGGCACGCAGCTTGATCTGCCGCTCGGATTCTTCCCCGGAAATATAGAGCACATCGGATCGCTCTGCCAGCTGCATGGCCATCTGCAGCGTCAGGGTCGATTTGCCGATTCCCGGGTCCCCTCCGATCAGCACAATGGATCCGGGGACGATGCCCCCGCCTAAAACGCGCGCGAATTCCTCCATGCGCAGCGGGATGCGCTGTTCGCCGTCAGCCTGGATCTGGTCCAGCCGTTTTGGCTGTGAACTGCCAATCAGCCCGCGGGTCGGGCGGGCTGATTTTTGGGGTTCGCTTTCCACAACTTCTTCGACCATACTATTCCAACTGTCGCACCCAGGGCAGCGGCCGAAGAATTGGGGACTTGTTCTGCCGCATACCTGGCAGACAAATTGGGTATGAATTTTAGTCATAGGCCTTTACATGCTGAGGGGCTCCATGGTTTCCGCCTCAGACTCGTCCTTTTGCTGTTTCAGCACGACTCTGCGTTCCAGCTCCTGGTTTTCGGTCAAAATCGTGTCAACATCGATGACAATCGTATCACCAGCTTTGAATTGATTGCTCAGGAGAGCATCCGAAAGCTGTTCCTCAACCTCCTGCTGGATCAGCCGGCGGACTGGCCGGGCACCCATCTCAGGGTCAAAGCTTTTTTGAGCCAGAAAATCGAGGGCCGCCTCAGTCGGTACGAGCATCAGATCATGTTCCTGAAGCCGTTCAGAGACTTTTTCAATTTCCAAGGCCACAATCTGGCGAATATCATCGCGGTTGAGAGCGCGGAATACGATCACCGAATCCAGCCGGTTGATAAACTCAGGTCGGAAGGAGCGCCGCAAGGAATCCATCAGCTTTTTGCGCATGTCCTCGTAAGCCAGGCGTTCTTCCTGCTGCGCGTCCACCTGCAGCGCGAAACCAAGAGCGCTTTGGCGCTTGATTAGCTCCGCACCGATGTTCGTGGTCATAATGATGATGGCATTGCGGAAGTCCACCTTGTGCCCCTTGGCGTCCGAAAGATGGCCCTCTTCCATGATTTGCAGGAGCATGTTCAGCGCTTCAGGATGTGCCTTTTCCACTTCATCAAATACCACGATTGAATATGGCTTACGCCGCACGGCTTCGGTGAGTTGGCCGGCTTCTTCATAGCCGACATAGCCTGGAGGCGCACCAACCAGGCGGCTGATGCTGTGGCGTTCCATAAATTCGGACATGTCAATTTGGATCAGCGATTCTTCGCTGCCAAACAGCACCTTGGCCAGAGATTTGGTCAGTTCAGTTTTGCCAACACCGGTCGGGCCCAGGAACATGAACGAACCTACTGGCCGATGGGGGTTCTTGAGCCCAGCCCGCGCGCGGCGCACCGCCTTTGAGATGGCCTCGATGGCTTCTTGCTGCCCAACGATGGAGCGGCCCAGTTCTTCTTCCATATGAAGCAGGCGCGTCGATTCTTCGCTGGCGATTTGGGTCAGCGGGATCCCCGTCCACATGGAGATAACTTCTGCCACATCTTCAGCTTTGACGACTGGCGCAGACGCACGGTCCCATCCGCTTTGCAGGCTTTGCAGGCGCTGTTCAACACCTTCTTGCTGCTGCAGTAGAGCCTGTACCTCATCATTGTCAGCATCCTCGCGTGCTTTTTTAAGCTCCACACGAATATCTTTCAGCTCACGCATCATTTCTTTACTGCTGACGGCTGAGTCGCTCTTGTACATGCGCACGCGCGAAGAGGCTTCGTCCACCAGGTCAATCGCCTTGTCGGGCAAAAAGCGTTCGGTAACATAGCGCGCCGAGAGGCGTGCAGCCGCTTCAAGGGCCTCATCAGAAATTTGCAGGCGATGATGCTCCTCATAGCGTGACCGCAAGCCCTTCAAAATTTCGATGGTCTCTTCCACTGTGGGCTGCTCCACCACGATCGGCTGGAAGCGCCGTTCGAGAGCGCCATCACTTTCAATGTTCTTACGGTATTCATTCAGCGTGGTGGCGCCAATCACCTGCAGCTCCCCGCGGGAAAGGGCCGGCTTGAGAATGTTGGCAGCATCCACAGAGGAGCCGGCGGAACCGGCGCCGACCAACATATGCAGCTCATCGATGAAGACAATCGCCCCACTGGCTTTCAGCTCGTCAATAACGCGCTTCAGGCGCTCTTCAAACTGACCGCGGTACATCGTGCCAGCCACCAACGAACCGACATCCAGCTTGAGCACACGTTTGTCAAGCAGCAGTCCGGGTACATCCCCCTCGACAATGCGCTGAGCCAGGCCTTCAACAATGGCGGTCTTGCCTACCCCAGGCTCACCGATCAGAGCTGGGTTGTTCTTGGTTCGGCGCGCCAAAATCTGGATAACCCGTTCAATTTCCTTTTGACGGCCGATTACCGGGTCAAGCTTCCCTTCTTCAGCCAGGGCCGTCAGGTCGGTTGCCAGCTGATCCATCAAAGGAGTCTTACCTTCCTCTTTTTCTTTGCGAGCCGTGAACTGACGGGTCCAACCCTTCCGAGATTCCTCCGACTGGCGCGGGTTTTCTTCCGGATTATCTTCCGATTTTTCTTCTTCCTTGGTTTTTCGGCTTTCCAGGATCACGCGCCGGGTATGGCGACGGATTTGAGCAGGGGTAATGCCAAATTCGAGCAAAATCTTAGCGGCAGTACACTGCTCATTGCGGAAGATGGCCAGCAACATATGCTCGGTGGCAACCAGGGGTTCCCCGGCAAGGTGCGCTTCCTCCACAGAGTATTCCAGGGTCTTTTTTAATTCATCATTCAGCACACCGCGTCCGGAAGCAGCATCCATTTGGCCGCGGTTCGTCATATGGGAGCGGATAAACTCTTCTTCAACACCCAGGTCGCGCAAAACGCGCTGGGCGATCGTACCGTTCTGCAAAAGCAATGCCAATAACAGGTGTTCGCTGCCAATCTCAGGGGAGTGGTCTTTTTCGGCTTCCGCCTGAGCCTGGGCGAGGACCTTGATGGCTTTTTGTGTAAATTGATTCATGCCGGCCACGGCATACCTCCTCAATGGCGCTGCTCTGAATTGAACAGCCCTGCCTTAAATTTCCGTCAACGAAACCGGCAGGCAATAATTCGGACGGGGGAACCTGCCAGAAGGGCAAGTCCGCTTACTGGGAGTGCTTGTCTCCAGCACTTTCAGTATACCAAACTTGAATGAGGCTTTCTCGCCCGTATATTTATTTTGACAAAAGGTTAATATTCAGCGCTTAACCCGGGCGCTCTCCAGCGGAAGGCGCTTTCGGCCAGGCGTTGGCATACGCTTCCAGGATGCGCCCGCACAAAGCATTGAAAGCTTCGTCAATGACCTGGCGGGCCGGATCCGAGAGATGCCATGCCAGGGTTTCTTCAATCCCGCGGCTGTAAGGTTTGGTGCAGACAAATTCAGGCACCAGCGCTTTAATCTTGCTGTTGTCCAGAATGAAGCTGTGGGTTTTGTCACCCAAGAGGCTATCGCCCCAGCCTGGGTCGTAAGCGGCAATCAGGTCCGAAGGGATATGCACAATTTTTGGGGTCACCCCTAATGCGCGCGCGGTAATCTGAAAGATCTGATCCCAGGTCAGCCATTCATCAGAGGTGATGTGAAAAGCTTCGCCAATGGCGTGCGCATTCCCCAGCAAACCGGCAAACCCGCGGGCAAAGTCTTGACTGTGGGTCAGCGTCCAGAGGGAAGTGCCATCACCGTGCACGATGACCGGTTGGCCGCGCAGCATGCGATCGGCAGCCGTCCAACCGCCATGGATCGGGAGGTACCCTTCATCATAGGTATGCGAGGGGCGCACAATCGTTATCGGGAATTTTTCCTCACGGTAGGCGCGCATCAGGCGCTCTTCGCAGGCAATCTTTTGGCGGGAATACTCCCAAAACGGATTGTCAAGCGGGGTTGATTCCCTGACCGGCAAAAAAGCCGGCGGGGTCTGGTAGACGGAAGCTGAACTGATGAACACATACTGCCCAACCCGGCCACGGAATAAATCCAGGTCGGTTTCGACATGGGCCGGCTGAAAGGCCACAAAATCGGCCACCACGTCAAACTCCTGGTGGGCGAGCAGCAGGCGTATCTGATCTGGTTCACGGATATCGCCAGTGAGCAGCCGCACTTCTTCAGGCAGCTGACGGAGCGTAGACCGTCCGCGATTGAGCAAGTAGACCTCCATCCCCAATTGTAGGGTGCGCAGGGTGCAGGCGTAACTGATAGTACCGGTGCCGCCAATAAATAAGACTTTCATATGACCTCCGCTTTCGAAATTGCTAACCGCCCAAATTTGAAGATGGCTGCACGCCGCCGCTTTCCGGGGTATGGTTCAGGCGGTAAGCAGCCACCAGCACCAGCGCAAGCACCACAAACAGCCCGGCTATGAGCAAAAATGCCCGGTCAAGGCCGCCCAGGTCAGCCAACAAACCCAGCAGGAAGGGCAGCAGCAAGATGGCTGTACCGCTGGCCAGTGTACAGCGTGCGCCGGCCAGATCTTTGAGGCTGCCGGCTGATTTGATGGCAACCCCGAGCGTAACCGGGTAGAGGTTGGCCACCCCAAGCCCCAAAAGCACCAGCCCAGCCAGGCCAAAAGCCGGCATTGTAGCCGTCCAAAACAGTGCAAAACCGAGTGCGCCCATCAGGATGGAGGCCGAGAGAATGCGCCAGGCTGAAATCTTTTTAAGCATGTGGCCGCCAAGGTAGCGACCGACAACCATTCCCAGGAGGAACAGGCTGACAGCCTGGGTGGCCTGCGCCGCCGGCAAGGCCAGGCTGATGCGCATAAATTCGGCGCTCCAATAAATGGTGCAAAACTCAATCGAGACCGACAGGGTGAGCACCACCCAAAGCAGCCAGAAACGCAGCGGCAGGCTTCCGCGGGTAGGGTCGGGTGGATTCTCGGCGCCATCCTTTGGCTGCCTGCGCAGCAAGAGCAGCACCCCGGGCAGAAGTGCAGCCCCTGCTGCGATCCAGATTGCCGGGCGCCAGGTGAGCGAGGTCTGTGCAAAAAAGCCAATAGCGAGCGGGGCCAGCGAGGCGAACAGCGATGCGAGCGTGTTGGCCTCCGAGATGCCCACTGCGCTGTGCCGGCCCATTTCTTCATCCAAAATGGAGGGGTAAGCTGCCAGGACGATCGTGCCGAAAGCGCCCATGAAAAAGAGCGAAAGAACGGTCAGGTAAGGCGAGCGGAAAAGCGTCAGCAGCAAGCCAGAGATCCCCAGCCCGGCGGTTCCCACAGCCATCGCCGTCCACAAACTCAATTTTTGCAGTAACCGACCGCCAAACAGGCCGGTCAGAACCATCCCCAACGCAAACGCAGAGGCATGGATGCTGCTCATGCTGTAAGACAGGCCAAACTCAATCCGCAAGTAATTGCTAACCGGTCCGGCTGCGTTTAGCATATAGACATAAACAATCAACAGCCCATAAGCCAGCCAGCTGCGGCGCGTGTGCAAAATGGGATCAGTCATGCGGCCAGCGAGAGGCCGGAAGATTAATTTTTCGGTTTTTTGGCACGGTCTTCCGGTTCTCCTTCCATTTTTTGAAATTGAGATTCGCCCCAACGGTTGGCGTACCCTCCCCAAAACCGGACGCTGATCAGCAGCCCAAGGGCCGGCAGGGCAATCAGGCTGAGCAGCCCGCCCAAGGCAAGGCCGTTCAGCGCCCCCTCCCAGCCGCCGCCATAGTAGCCAATGCCGCCCAGGGCGGCTGCCACAACCGCTGCCACGCACAGATAAATCAGCAGCACCCGGCGCAAGCCACGCCAACCGCCTGAATGTTCAGAAGAAGAAGCCAGAGCCAAAATCCTTTCCCGGGTTGAATGTATCCGCCGATTCTCTAGTGAAAAACGGGTTAATCTTACTCTAAACCATCAGTTTTTAGCGCGCATTGCGCTCAAAGCCATCTGGCGGCAATCCGCGAGATGGCACGAAAAACCCCATCGGCGGGCGAACGCTGATAGAATCCAATGGTCAACGGATTCTGGAAAGGCGGCTTACATGCAGCAGACCTGTCACTCAACAATCCGGTTCCTCAGCATTTTGGCAGCCTTTGGGCTAATCTTTGGCAGCAGCAGCCCAGGTTTGGCCGCCCCCTCCCCGCAAGCCGTCCCCAACTATCCATGTTACCGCAGCCTGGAGGCAGTGTTAATCGATGCCAGTGCATTGGCCGAGCGCTACCCAACGCTGGCCCGCTGGGAAGACTATGGCGACTCAGGCGAAAAAGTCGCCTCGGGTGGCGCTTCAGGCTCTGATTTATGGGCACTGGAGCTTAACAGCCCGCTGAACCCAGGCCCCAAGCCGACACTGGTGCTTGTAGCCGGTTTGCATGGGAATGAGTTTGCAGCAGTGGAGCTGGTGCTCCGTTTGGCTGAGACCCTGCTGGAGGGTTATGGCTCCGACCCGCAAGCCACCTGGATGCTCGATCAGCTCATTTTACGCATTATTCCCGTGGCCAACCCAGACGGAAGGCTGAGGGCTGAAGCGCAGGCTGCTGCTGGCCTGACTGTCAACTGGAGCAAAAACACGGTCGGGTCGGGCTGCACCGCAGCGGACCAGCAGGGAACGGACCTGCAGCGTAATTTCAGCAGCGCCTGGAGCGGCGAGCCAACTGACCCCTGCAGTATGCTCTTCCCGGGCAGCGCTGCACTTTCGGAACCGGAGTCGGCTGCCTTGGCTCAATATCTGGAAGGGATTTTCGACAGCCCTGCCAGCACCGGTCCCACTGGAATAGCCCTCCACCTGACCGCCAACGGCAACTACCTGATTTCTCCCTGGAGGAATACCATCATTCCTGCCAGTGACCATTCTCAACTGGGCAACCTGGCCCAAAAGATTAGCTATGGAAGCGTCTTTTATCCGGCGCACGCGGCCATGCTGCTCAACCCGCCCGTCGGTACCGATTCTGGCACGCTTACCGACATGATCTACGACCATTATCACATTCCCGCCTATGAATTTCGTTTGGGGAGTGCCCAAAACGGAGGGAGCTTGATGCGCTGCACTGACTTTGAGGGCTCCTATGCAGCTCAAGGTCAGCAAATGCTTTTGCGTGCAGCCGCGGCCAGCCTTTGGCCGGAGGAATCAGCCGTTGGGCCTGAAATCATCAGCCTGAGCAGCACGCTGGCCAAAGACGGGAGCGCCGACCTGATGATTTCAGGTGAGGCTGCCGGCAATTTATTTCACGACCTGCTACCGCGTGCCGTTCCAGCCTGGCTCTCGTACAGCGTGGACCTGGCCCCATGGCGGCCTGAAGCTCAAGCCCAGACCATCAGCCTTACGCCGAGTGAGGATTACCCAGAGGTTCTGGCCAGCTTCAGCTTTAGGCTGAATGCTTCCCTGATGCCGGCGGGAAGGCATTTGCTCTATCTCGTTCCCGAAGGTCAACTGGGGGAGGGCAGCCGAGCACGTGGCCTGCCAACGGCAGTATTTGTGGACGTGCCCTACCGGGTGTACCTGCCCGCTGCAATCCGCTGAGCGTGCCGGCTGGCGCCTGGCGGCCAGGGCGGCCGTGGTATCGCACGTTTTGAGTGCTGGCATGCAGAATTTCCGCCATCTTAGCCGTCCTGTAATAGAATAACCCAAGCGCAGCTCAGCGAAACCGGCCCGCGTCTGATTTTATGGCCCTCGCAACCCATCTCAACCTAACCTATGGAGGAATTAATGCCCCAGCGAACCCTCAAGCTTTTCTCTCTTGGAACAGCCCTGATTTTGATCTTGATGACGGCTTTTCAGTCTGTACCGGTTTCGGCGCAGGATCCTCTCCCTGAACACCAGGTGGTGATCATTCGGTATACCAGCGACCAGCAGCTGGCAGAACTGGCTTCGCGCTTTGACGTGATCGAGGTGGATCACGACCAGAACACTTTGAAGGCGATTGTGACGGCGCAGGAGCGTCAGCTTTTGCAGTCCATGGGGCTTAGTTTCAGCGTGGATATCCCCTATACAACTGAGATCAACCGCAACCCCAACCTGACGGATGGACAAACCTCTGCTCTGGATAATTATCCCTGCTTCCGCACGATTGACGAAATTTATGCAACCGGCGCAGCTCTGGCACAATCCTATCCAAACCTGGCAGCCTGGGTGGACATCGGCGACTCATGGGAGAAAACCATTAATCCAGCAGAGGGCAGTGACATTCGGGTTTTGGTCTTGGGCAACCGCACCAACGGAAGTGTCGCCAAATCGGATATTTTTATCATGAGCGGCATTCATGCCCGCGAGTGGGCGCCGCCTGAGCTTAACACCCGCTTTGCAGAGTATTTGTTATCGAATTATGGGGTAAACGCAGACGTTACCTGGCTTTTGGATTACAACAACGTTCATTTGCTTTTGGTCACTAACCCGGATGGCCGCACAATGGATGAATCGAATTACAGTTATCTTTGGCGTAAAAACACCAATAATAATTACTGCACCAATCCAGTGGATCGGGGTGCCGACCTAAACCGCAACTTCCCATTCAAATGGGCAGGGGGGATTGACCAGTGCGATGAGGTATATCCGGGCAACGCGGCCGGCTCGGAACCAGAAGTACAGGCGATTTTGCAGTACGTCCGCGGAATCTTCCCGGATCTGCGCGGTCCAGGCGATAATGATTCAGTAAACCCGGAGGAGGCAACCGGCTTGTTTATTGACCTGCACAGCCATTCTGGTTTGGTCATGTGGCCATGGGGCTGGACGAATAGTAACTCACCAAATGAAGCTCAGCTGCGAACAATCGGCTATAAATTTGCTTACTACAATCACTATACGCCACAAAAATCCGCTGCCCTGTACCCCTCTAATGGAACGACCGAAGACTGGGCTTATGGCGAGCTGGGCCTGGCCGGATACTGCTTCGAAATCGGCGTAGACTTTCATGAATCATGCAGCCGCTTTGAATCCGCCATCTATCCCGACAACCTGCAGGCGCTTCTACGGGCGGTCAAGATGGCCCGTAATCCTTACCGGCTGGCATACGGTCCGGAGACCTTAAACCTGGCCAGTCCTGCCGACCCGGTAGATGGTGGTGCTTCTTTTCAAGTGAGCGCGGTTATCAATGACACCCTTTACAGCACCTATGGCACCGACATTCCCAGCCAGTACATTAGCGAGGCACGGTACACAATTGATGAACCTTCCTGGATGCCAGGAGCGGTTACCTACAGCATGCAGGCGGTCGACGGCCATTTTGTAGATGAGAAGATCGAGGATGTCATCGCCCAAGTCAGCACGAGCGGTCTGAGTGTAGGGCGGCATATCCTCTTTGTGGAAGGGAAAGACGCTCAGGGCCGCTGGGGTCCACCCAACGCGATTTATTTCACCGTCAGCGAAAACGAAGTGACACCTACTCCTGAGCCCACACCAACGACCACTCCGCCAGCGCCATCCTTAAACTGGCTCTATCTGCCCATTGTGATCTCAATCCCCTGAGCCAACACAGGGTTTAAAGCAAAAAGCAGGCTTACCGCCTGCTTTTTGACTTTTAAGTCAGGAACTTGAAAATTACTTCTTGATAGCGCGGTAAATCAGTAAAATGATTACAGCGCCGACTACAGCCGCGATCAGGATCCCAATGATGCCGCTGGTGGTAAGGCCAAGTAGACCGAACAGCCAGCCGCCCAAAATGCCACCTAAGATACCGGTGATGATGGAGCCCAACCAGCCCACTTTGACACCTGGCACCAAAAGATCAGCCAGAAAGCCGGCTACCCCGCCTACAATGATCGTCCATAACCAGTTTAAACCTTCCATCTTGTCCTCTTTCTTTCAATATTGATAGGTTGATTTATTGATTTTACACAAAATGTCTTCAAAAACAATAATAACATTAAACGGACAGGCAGCCCGCCAGCGGAAAGGATAAATTAATAATGTAAAACCCCTGCAGAATCTGCAGCGGCTGTGATAGATTTAAGCCATCTGATCGAAGCAACATGAGAGGCAAGCTATGGATAAGTTTATTGTGGTGGCAGGCAACATCGGCGCAGGGAAGTCGACCTTGGTGCAGCTCCTGAGTGATCGGCTGGGGTTTCTGCCGTTTTTCGAACCCGTGGCTGAGAACCCTTATCTGGCAGATTTTTACCGCGATATGAATACCTGGTCCTTTCATTCGCAGCTCTACTTTTTGACGCGCCGGCTGCGCATTCACAAACAGCTGCTGGCTGCCGAGGGCTCTGTGGTGCAGGATCGCTGCGTCTATGAAGATGCTGAAATCTTCGCCCGCAACCTTTACCTGCAAGGCACCATCAGCCAGCGCGATTTTGAGGTCTACCAAGACTTGTATCAGATCCTGGTTTCTTTGCTGCCCCCTCCCAACCTGATTGTGTACTTGCGGGCTTCGGTTGAAACCCTGCAGGAGCGCATCGCCCACCGCGGGCGCGACTTTGAAGCAGCAATTCCACGCGAATATCTCAGCCGGCTAAATGATCTTTATGAAGCATGGATTTGTTCATTTAGCCAGTGTCCAATCTTAATCATTCCCAGTGATCATTTAAATCTGGTTTCAAGTGATGAGAATATCAACCAGGTAGTCCATGTGATTCAGGAAAAACTTTCCGGACGAACCGAAATGCAGCTTTAATTAGTTAAATCTTTTTTGTTGGTGTTTTTATTTAATGATTCTTAATCCACAATCTTTTGATTATTGTTTAATTTAGTAGTCATAATAGGGCCTGTGGATATTGTGGAAAGTTTGATACTGCTGAGCTGAGCATCGGCCAGGGAACGGGGAGCCACGCGCCAAATTTCGCTTCAGGGTGAAGCGGCAGCCCTGGCATCCATCCCCAAGCGCATGTGGAGAAATCGCTCCAAACTCAGAAAAAGTATGGGGAAGCTGGCTTGGTGATGCGAACGTGAACTGCCTCTGTCCGTTCGCTATCCACGGCTGCCCGCATGTGATTGGGGAAAAAATAGTGGTTTTATACACATATCTGACAAGTTATCCACAGAAAAGTGGCACTTATCCACATTTCAAGCGGCCAGTCTACAGGCCGTAAGTGCTTTTCCAGTTTTCCAAAAGCAGCTCCCCCTGCTCAATAAACCCATCCAGCTGGCTGGTCAGGCCCTCAGCGGAGTCGCGGGTAAAGCCCAGATCTTCCAAAACGCCACGCCAGGTTTCCAGGTAGACTGGCTCCTCCGGGAGGAAAGCCACAGACTGGCGCCAGGTTTCTAAGAGTGGCCACAGGGTGGCGAAAGTATTACCGCTCTCGGCCAGCGCATCACAGCTGGACAAGAAGTATGCTTTACGCGGCCGGGCAAGGTTGGGTGGGCAGTCTGGTTGTTGACTGGCGGCAGCCAGCGCCTCTTCCCAGGCCGGCCGCCAGGTCTGATAGAGCTCCAGCGAAAAGGAATCGTTGCCAAGCAGGCGTGCCAGATCACCGGCCATTGAAAGCCGATCCACCGCCTCAGCTCTTTTCGGAAAATCCAGCAAGAAGCGGCGAATGGTCAGCGCCGGTCCGCTGAGCGCGGCGACACTATTGGCAGCCAGGCCAACTGTTTTCAGATAGAGCGCCATCCAACCTTGCGTGGGCTGTTCCGTATTTTCCTGCAGGTCAAACCAGCTTTGGCGGGCTTTCTCCGAGAGCAGCCGGGCGCGGGCGTAAAAGGTCTCGGGCGCCGTGAACTGAGCGCTGACACCAGCCTGGAGATAGTCCAGCCAATGATCAGGGTCGTAGAGGCTGCTGCGTTTATTGCAGAGCGCAAAACCCAGCCAGGGGTTTTGGCGCAGGCGGCGCGGAAAGGCATAAAAAGATTGGTGGTGATGTTCAATATCCAACGAGATTTCAAAGCTCACCCGCAGCACTTCACGGCCGACCGGCGGCTCTTCGCGGTGCACGAACACCAGGTCGATGTCGGTTGTGCCACCCAGCAAGGGTTCATCCGTCAGCACTGACCCCGTCAAGTAAACCGCGGCAATGTCATTGGAGCCGCGTAGCCGGCGAGCAATATGATCTTTGGCCAGGTTGGTAAGCGTTTCAGCGGTGACGTGCATGGCGGCATTTCCCGGTTTTAAAGCGGCAAACTTTCTTGAAAAGGAGCCAGACGCAGCGCCTGGCGGATGCGGGCAATGATGTAATCGAGGTCGTCCTGGCGCGAGATGATGTTCAGATCATCGGTGTCGATGGTCAGCAGGTTGGGCTGCCAGCGCGGCTGGGCAAAGAACAGATCATAGGCGTTATTCAGTTCCTGAATGTAGGCGCGATCCATGTCGCGTTCGTAGGGGCGGTCGCGGTTGGCGATACGCTGCATCAGCGTGTCGGTGGTTGCGCGCAAGTAAACCACCAGGTTGGGCTGGGGGATTTTTTCTGCCAGGGCTGAATGCACACGCTGGTACATATCCAGCTCGTCACCGCCCAAATTGATGCCGGCGAAGAGTGAGTCTTTGTCAAATGTGTAGTCTGAAACCAACAGACGGCCATCCGTCAAAGCCTGAGGTATGACCTGATGCTGCTGCTGGTAGCGGCTGAGCAGGAAGAAAATCTGCGTTTGGAAGGCGTAACGCTCGCGGTCGGAATAAAAGCTGCTCAGGAAGGGGTTTTCTTCAAACACCTCCAGGAGCAGATCAGCATGAAAAGGTTCACGGACGAGACGCGCCAGAGTGGTCTTGCCGACCCCAATGACACCTTCGATGGCAATATACATGGGCTGCGTTCTCCTGAAAAGGAAATTGATCAGAGGTTAATATACCACAAGCAGGCCTGGTACTTCCCGCCTGGCAGTCTTGTGCACCTGAAAATTTCCAAAACCGCTCAAGTCAGGATAAAATAACTGCACCCAAGGGAGCTGCGTATGGACATTTCCAAACTTTTTGACCATAAAAAAATCATTTTTTCTTTGGAGATTTTTCCTCCCAAAAAAGACACACCCTACAATGTGATTTACAATACTTTGCTTAAAATGCGCGGCTTACCCGTGGATTTCATAAGCGTCACCTATGGGGCTGGTGGCAGCAAGGCGCAACGCGAGAAAACCATTGAGATTGCGTCGCTGATCCTTTCTACCTATCATACCGAGCCGGTGGCGCATCTGACCTGCGTCAATTCGGACCGCGAAGAAGTGCACGCTGAGTTGGAGTTGCTGAAAGCAAACGGCGTGCAAAACATCATGGTGCTGCGTGGTGACATTTCTCCGGACGTCCCCCCCAAGGAAGATTTCAAGCATGCCAGTGATCTGGCAGAGTTCATCAAAGACTTTGACCCGTCTTTTAACCTGCTTGGCGCTTGCTACCCGGAAGGGCATTATCAGGCTGAGTCTTTGGAGCAGGACATCGAAAATCTTAAAATTAAAATCGAGCATGGTGTGACGCACCTGGTAACCCAGCTTTTCTTTGACAACAACAAATTTTACGAATTTCTGGAGAAAACAGAAAAAGCTGGGATACACGTGCCGATTGAGGCAGGAATCATGCCGATTACCAGCCTGCGGCAAATCGAGCGCACGGTTGCCCTGAGTGGCGCGAGTGTGCCGGCCAGGCTGTCGCGCCTTTTCAGCCGGTATGGGGAAAACCCGCGGGCGCTTTTTGATGCCGGCATTTACTATGCCACTGAACAGATCATGGACCTGATTGATCACAACGTCCGCGGGATTCACCTGTATACGATGAACAGTGTGGAGACTGCCACCCGCATCAGCGATTCCATTCAAAATGTGATTGAAGCAGAGAACAACCCGATGAACGCCGCCTGACCTGGCCGGGCATCGTTATCAGAGCTTGGGGCTGGCCCTCGCGGGCAGAGCGTGGCGATCTCTTTTTACATCCTGTCATCGCGTGCGTAGCGTGGCAATCTCTCACTTTGTTGTTTGATTGCTCAGAAAAAGAGAGATTGCTTCGTAGGCAAATCTGTCATTAGTATGATGAAATAGGAACAAAGAGACACGGCAGATCGGTTGTCACTGGGTCAAAAAGACCGTCTCGCAGTCAAGATCGCCGTGTCTCC
>DAOUFF010000014.1:0-29327 GCA_034430195.1 Anaerolineaceae bacterium
GCGAAGCGTGTGTTTCTTGATCACAGCAGCGATGCCCCGACGCTGGCGGCGGAAGCCGAAGCTCTTTCTGAAGGCGAGGGGCTGATCGATGTCATCTCGCGCACGATTTCAGACCGCGGTGAAGTGTTGGATAGCGCTTCGGAAGCGCTGGGTCG
This sequence comes from Anaerolineaceae bacterium, assembly GCA_034430195.1. Lineage (GTDB taxonomy): Bacteria > Chloroflexota > Anaerolineae > Anaerolineales > Anaerolineaceae > Mesolinea. The sequence goes on from DAOUFF010000014.1 coordinate 156, forward strand.
GATCCGCTCCGAGGTGAAGGTGACGCATACTCGCCTGATGGAACGTCTTTCGCGCTACCTGAATGAGAGCGGCACCTCCCGCATGCTGCAAGAAGCGCTCATCACGCAGCGCGCCGGACGATATGTGCTGCCATTAAAAGCGGAATATAAGGGTCAGATAAAATCAATCGTCCATGATCAATCCGCATCCGGGGCGACGCTGTTCGTGGAACCGCTGGCGGTCGTTGAGTGGAACAATAAACTGCGGGAACTGGAGCTGGCGGAGCGCGCTGAAGAACTAAAGGTGCTGCGCGAGCTCAGTCTGCGCATTGCCAGCCAGGCCCCCAGCCTGATAGCCGGCGTGGATGTGCTGGCCGCATTGGATCTCATCCTGATGAAAGCGCGCTATGCGGAAGACTTGCATGCCGCTGAACCCATTTTGGTCGGTTTCGACCCGCACCCCGCGCCTTATCACCCCGGCAGCATTATCCGCCTGCGACGGGCCCGCCACCCTTTGCTGGACCCCCAAAAGGTGGTTCCAATTGATGTGGAGCTTGACCCTGACACCTTTTCAGTGGTGTTAACCGGCCCCAACACCGGCGGTAAAACCGTTACCCTCAAAACAGTGGGGCTTGCTGTGCTGATGGCACAATCTGGGCTGCAAATACCGGCGCAGTCCGGTTCAACGCTGAGCATTTTTCGGGATGTGTTCGCTGATATTGGCGATGAACAGTCCATTGAACAATCGCTTTCAACTTTTTCGGGGCATATCACCCAGTTGGTTCGCATCTTAAAGCGGGCCGATTATCGTTCCCTGGTCCTGCTGGATGAGCTCGGGGCCGGCACCGATCCGCAGGAGGGCTCTGCGCTGGCGCGGGCGGTGCTTTCGCACCTGCATAGCCGGCGCATCACCAGCCTGGTGGCAACCCACTATCCGGAACTGAAAGTTTACGCCCATGCCACGAAAGGCGTCACCAATGCCAGCCTGGAATTTGACCTGGAAACGCTGCGCCCGACCTACCGGCTGGTGATTGGCCTGCCTGGGCGCTCCAATGCGCTGGCGATCGCCGAACGCCTGGGTCTGCGCCAGGATATCATCGAAGCGGCCCGTTCCGAACTGGACCCCAACGCGTTAAATGCGGAGGATCTGCTGGATGAGATTCACCGCCAGCGCGACCTGGCTGCCGACCGCCTGGCAGAGGCTGAAAAAGCCCACCACGAAGCAGAAGAATTGCGCCAAAAGCTGAGCGAAGAGCTGTACCAACTGCAAAACGACCGGCAAGACATCCTGCAGGCAGCGCGGGATGAAGCCGAAGCGCAGCTGGCGGAATTGCGCGCGGAGCTGGCTGAACTGCGCCGGCAGCTGGCCAAAGGCCGGGAACCCTCAGAAAAGCTGAATGAAGTACGTCAGGCTGTTGAAGAGCTTGCCGCCATTGAGGTGCGCGAAGAGAAAGCGGCCCGCAAAATCAGTCGGCCTCCGCGACCCAAAATGCCCAGCGGCCCACTTCAGGCCGGCGAGAAGGTGCTCGTGCGCAAGCTGGGCACCGAAGGCGTAATCACATCTGTGGATGCAGAAGGGCTTGGCGTTCAGGTTGGCAACCTGCGGCTGCGGGTGCGACCTGAAGAGGTGACCCGGCGCAGCGCAGAAGCCGAGCCGGACTCACCGCTGCCGGTTGAAAAGCCTGCTGTAGGGAGAACCTCACTGCCAGAAGTTGCCTCTCCCGGGCTGGAGCTGGACCTGCGTGGACTGCGTGTAGAGGACGCTTTGGATGCACTTGATGCTTATTTGGAGAAGGGCTACAGCTCGGGCATGCTCTTTGGCCGGGTGATTCACGGCCGCGGGACCGGTGCACTGCGTCAGGCTGTACGGGATGCCCTGGGTCATTCTTCTTATGTGAAACGCTGGGAAAATGGTGGGGACAAAGAAGGCGGAGATGGCGTCAGTGTGGTGTTTTTCGCCGGTCATTAAAAAAAGATCGCCATTAACTCGCTCCTCACCTTAATGGCGATCTCTCTGCTCCGCTCCCCTAAGGCGGTGCCGGATTGTTATGATTTCAAAGAAAATCTTTCCCGAAATAGATTTCTGAATATTGTATCACTTTTGGTTATAAAAAAATAACAAAGGAAATTTACGTTTGTCTATCAAAGAGCACCTATAAGGGGTCAATGTGCCGAAGGTGGGAATCGAACCCACATACCCGAGGGTACACGATTTTGAGTCGTGCGCGTCTGCCAATTCCGCCACTCCGGCTGATGTGCAAGCTAGTATAACCATAACGCGGCCACTGGTCAAGCGCTGTGGCTTTTCAGCAGGGGTCGGTTTGGCCAGTGCCTAAAGTCTGCGCCGTTCCCGGCCTCTCACCCGCCATACCGATGGTTGAACCAAGTTTTGACTGCCTGCGTCAGCAAGATATACCCGGCCATTAAGCCCAACAAGTACAGCCAATAAACCGGCGGGAGCGGGACGAAGCCTAGTGTGTTTGCCAGAGATGAATAAGGCAGGAATGCGCCTACCGCCGCGATGATCAACGAGGTGATCGTCAGCGGCCTGCTCGCCCGGCTCTGGATAATCGGAGCTGGCTGGCATGCGGTTTCTCTGGAGACGAAGCAACTGCCAGGCTGAGGCCTGGCAGTTGCTTTTAGTTTGGGTTAGGAATGGATGCTGTGGCCTTCGGCTGCCTCGGCCGCTTCCATCAGTGCCTCGCTCAGGGTCGGGTGAGCGTGAATGTTGCCGGCAATTTCGGTGACCGTCAGCTCATTGGCTTGGGCTAGCGTCAGCTCGGGCAGAAGCTCCGAAGCTTCCGGTCCGACCACAGACGCGCCCAAAATCTCGCCGTATTTTTCGTCGGTGATGATCTTGGCGTAGCCAGTGTATTCACCCAAACCCAGCGCCTTGCCATTGGCTTGGAAGTTGAATTTACCGACCTTAACCTGATAGCCTGCTTCTTTAGCCTGGGCTTCTGTCAGGCCAAAAGATGCCACCTGCGGTGTGGAATAAACCGCCCGGGGGATCATGCGGTAATCGAGCTTGCGGGTTGGCAGACCGGCGATATTCTCTGCCGCTCTAATCCCCATAGCCGAAGCGGCGTGAGCCAGCAACAGCTTGCCGGTCAGGTCGCCAATCGCCCAGATCCCGGGTACGTTGGTGGCCATGCGCTCGTCCACCTGCACAAAACCGCGCCGATCCATCGCCACACCCAGCGCTTCCAGCCCAAGGTTGGCGCTGTTGGGGCGGAAGCCGACGGCCACCAGCGTCACAGCGGCCTGCACGCGTTCTTCGCCTTTTTCACCTTCAAGGACCACTTCCGTCCCGGACTCGTTTTTGGTCACAGACTTGACTTTGGTGCCAGCGTGCACTTTTACACCGCGCTTGCCCATAGCTTTGGTCAGCTCAGCCGCTGCATCATCTTCTTCGTTTGGCAGCAGATGCGGGAGCATCTCCACCAGGTCCACCTGCACTCCAAACCCGCTCCAGATGGTGGCAAATTCCACGCCAATGGCGCCGCCGCCAATGATCACTGCCGATTCAGGCAGCGCTTCCAGCATGATTGCGTGGGAGTAGTCCAGTATCTTTTCTCCATCTGGCTCCATGCCGGGGATGACGACCGGTTGGGCACCGGTGGCCAGGATGATGTGCGCGGCCTGCAGTTCCTCGCTGCCGCCCTCAGCCAGTTGAACGGTAACTTTGCTCGGGCCACTCAGCTGGCCGATGCCGCGCAGCACCTCGATTTTATTTTTCTTCATCAAGAAGTCGACGCCTTTGGTCAGGCGTTCACTTACCTGACGGCTGCGCTTGAAGGCCGCCCCATAGTCCAGATGAAGATTCTCGGCCTGAATGCCAAATTCTTTGGCCTCAGTCCGCAGGATGTTGGCCAGCTCTGCATTGCGCAGCAGTGCCTTGGAGGGGATGCAACCCACATTCAAACAGACCCCGCCCATATACTTTCTTTCGACAATGGCTACTTTTTTGCCCAATTGGGCAGCACGGATGGCACTGACATATCCGCCAGGGCCTGCCCCCACCACGACGACATCAAATTGTTTCATTCTCTTCCTCCTGGCTGGCTCTGATTGTGTCCAGCTCAAATCTTTTCCGGTAGACAGCTTCGCTGCAGCTGTTCAGCCTGCAGTGCTGCCAGGCTCCGCCCTCTGTCGAACACGGCTCGCATCGGGCAACTGCCTCGTTGCTCCATGATACCAAATCGCGTTGGCGCATTCAGCCCGTTGTAGAGCGGGTGAATGCCGGCGCAGGCCTCAATACCCAAACTTACCCTCCAGAGATTCATCATTTTCGATCCAGTCTGAGACTGCGATGCGGCGGAACTCATTTTTGCTGTCGCGGATGAATACCTGTTCAATTCCGGCATTGATGATCAGCCGCTTGCACATCGAGCAGCAGTCAGCATTTTGCACATAATTCTGGGTGCGGATGTCGATCCCGCTCAGGTAGAGTGAGCTGCCGATCATGCGCTCGCGTGAGGCGCTGATGATGGCGTTGGCTTCGGCGTGGACGCTGCGGCAGAGTTCATACCTTTCGCCGCGCGGGATGTTGAGCTTCTCGCGGACGCATACTTGCAGGTCGGTGCAGTTTGCCCGCCCACGCGGGGCCCCAACGTAGCCGGTGGAGACCACCTCGTCATTTTTGACGATGACTGCCCCGTATTTCTTCCGCAGACAGGTTCCCCGCTGAGACACGACTTCAGCTAAATCCAAATAGTAATTGACCTTGTCTCTTCGTTCCACGAGTGCCTCCGGAAATTGGTCTATCCCTAATTTTACCCGCAAAGCATGCCCGTCAGGCTGTGAGCAACAGCAGAGTGCCGGCCACAATCAAGCCCAATCCGACCCAGCCACGCGTGCTCAACTTTTCCTTAAAAAACAGATAGGACAAAAACACGGTCACCACGATGCTGAGCTTGTCGATCGGCGCCACCACGCTCGCCGGCCCGTCTTGCAGTGCTCGGTAATAACAAAGCCAGGATGCGCCAGTTGCAAAAGCGGAAAGGATTAAAAATAGCCAGCTGCGCCGGTCAATCTGCCGCAAGGCGCGCTGCTTGCCAGTCAGAAACACAATCACCCAGGCCATTACCAGTACCACCACGGTGCGAATGGCCGTACCCAGGTTAGACTCCACCCCTTGGATGCCGATTTTTCCCAAAATGGAGGTGAGAGCCGCAAAGACTGCACCCAGAAACGCGTAAAGCATCCATCTGCCGCTTTGATTGTTAACCGGTTCATCTGGCCCCCCTGCCCCAGCCTGGCCTGGCGTTGGGCTGTCATTTTCCGCTCCGTGGTCTGGCGTAGGGTTTTCTTCGCTGTCTTTTTGGATCATTAGCCAGGTGCCCACCCCGATCAAAATCATGCAGACCACCTTGAGTGCCGTGATGCCTTCATCCAGGAAGATCATCGCCAGCAGCATAGTCATCAGCAGACTGGATTTATCAATTGGAGTCACCTTGCTGACGCTGCCCATCTGTAGCGCTTTAAAGTAAAAGAGCCATGATGCACCGGTAGCTAGCCCGGAAAGGATCAAAAAAAGCAGGGTATGGCTGCTGATCGTGCTCAGTTGGTTTTGTGAACCCACAATAAAAACCATCAGCCAGGCAAAAAGCAGGACGAAAACCGTCCGGATGGCAGTAGCCAGGTTAGAGTCGGTATCGCGGATGCCATACTTGGCCAGAATGGCCGTGATGCCGGCAAAAATAGCGGAGCCAAATGCAAACAGGACCCACATGGTGTTTATTCCTCCATCATCTGATTGTCTGCCGGCAAGCCTACAAGCCTTGCTCCTGCACAAAGCGGTAAAACGCGTCTTCTTGGGGTTTATCCGCTTCAGAAACCGTGCCAACCGGTGCGCAGTACACGGTAAACTCTTCAGTACCGTCCAATCCAAACAACCCGTCACAGCGTTTCTGGTCAAAGGCGGCCACGGCGCAGGTTCCCAGGCCCAAAGCTGTACAAGCCAGATAAAGGTTTTGGGCGATGTGACCCACATCCATCAGCGCCGGCCGGTGCGCGTGGATCCCGTAGCGCCACTCAAAACGGTATGGCACTGCCGCCCAAAAGAAAATGACATTTGCCGGCCCGGCCCAGCGCTGCCCATCCAAAGCCTCGGCGGCCGTCTTTTCCGGGTCATCCAGCGGGCCCAAAAATTCCAGGGCATGGGTCAGCGGCAGGTAATGGTAAGCGCCAGCTTCCAGGCCTTCCACCTGCCTCACCAGCAGATAAGTTTCATATCCGTGGCGAGCACCGCCGGAAGGCACCGTGCGCAAGGTGGCATACGATTTACCGCGGATGGCACGGATCCCTTGCGTTGCCCATAACAAAAAGGAAAGCTGAAGCTGGCTGAGTGCCTGGCGGGTATAAACGCGGGCGCTGCGGCGGCGGGCCATCACCTGCAGCAGGCTGTCATTTGCTCCGGGCAGGTCGTCAAAGTTGCGCGGGAGCGCCAGGCTGTGCGAACTCATGGCGGGTTTGACCAGTGCTGGCTGGGGCCTTTTCAGTTCCTGATCCGATTCAAACGCCGGGTATTCATCGCCTTGGGGGCCATGCATGAAGCGCCGGCCCTGGTCGATCAATGCTTTTTGTGTTTCTTCATCCAACATAAGCCCTCCCATTTGCTGCGGTATGAAAGCTTATTATCTCACAGCCGGAGGCAAAATGACCCGGCGCTTGCCGGAGGGCCGCTGAAATGCTAAACTTAGTCAAGTCGGGCAGTGGTGCTTCCCCGACCCGGAGGGGCAATGCCGTCAGATCAACAGGCTTTATTGGAACGAATCCGTCTTGAAAGCGGCGCGTTGGCATTGTGCCTGTTTGAAGGAGCCAGCCTGACAGCAATCGCTTCTTCTGCCCGGCAAGAGCAGACGGCGGAACTGGTCAGCCTGATGCGCAGCGCGCTGCCGGAAGAAAGGTTCAGTCTGCGCGCTTTCAAGGATGATGCACTGCTGGTCTCTGTCAAAAAACTGGATGGTGATTTGAGGCTGGCTGCAGTCTTTCCCACTGCGGCGCGTCTGCGCAGCGCCCAACGGTCGCTGGATGCGCTCAGCGGGGAGCTTCGCAGAGCCCAGGCGTGGGTCCCAGGCGGGTTGGCTTTGCCGGAGGCAGCCCAAGCCTCAAGGGGGCAGCCAGATGGCGCCCCGGTCGTGCTGACTATGGCGGTGCCTGTGGAAGCCGCCAACCTGCCCGGAAGCTACCCGGCAGAGCAAGCCTGGCCATACTGGTTTCAGGTGTTTTAAGAAACCGCCCGCCATTCAAAGCGAATCTTTGATCCGAGGTACTTATGCCAAAAATACTTTATCTGTTGGACGGACACGCCATTGCCTACCGGGCCTACTTTGCCCTGACCGCTGGTGGTTCCACGCGCTGGGCCACCAGTTCTGGTGAGCCAACGGCCGGCATCTATGGCTTTGCCAGCATGCTCCTCAAGGTTTTTGAGCAGGAAGACCCAGACTACATGGCGGTCGCTTTTGACACCGGCAAAACCTTTCGCCACGACATGTTCAGTGACTATAAAGCCACGCGCGCTAAAATGCCAGACGATCTGCGGCCGCAAATTGACCGCATCCGCGAGATGATCGACCGTTTTAATATTCCACGGGTTGAAGTTGAAAATTTTGAGGCCGATGATGTCATTGGCAGCCTGGCGCGCTGGGCTGAAAAGCAGGGCCTGGGTGTAAAAATCCTCACCGGTGACCGCGACCTGCTGCAGCTAGTGGATGACCGGGTGGTCGTCAGCCTGCCCAATGCCCGCACCAACCAAAATGAAGACTACTTTCCTGAAGATGTCGTCCGAAAACTGGGTGTGCTTCCGGAACAAGTGGTAGATTACAAAGCTCTGCTTGGCGATACCTCCGACAATATTCCGGGCGTGAAAGGTATTGGCGAGAAAACCGCTGTTGCTCTGCTGAAAGAATACGGCACGCTGGATAACGTTTACGCCAACCTGGATAAAATTGGCGGCCGGGCCGGCGCGGCTCTGGCTGCTGGCCGGCAGATGGCTTACCTCAGCCAAGACCTGGCCCGCATCCGGACCGATCTGCCCCTCAAGCTGGATTTGGATCAGGCACGGCCTGAACGCTTTGACCCAAGCGCGGTAGAAGATCTCTTTCGCCAGCTTGAATTTCGCACCATGACCCAGCGCCTCAAGACGCTGGTCAAAAAAGTAAAGCCTTCTCTCAACCAGCCTGTTCAAAGCTCTTTATTCGAGGTGGACCAGCCGGCAGCAGCTGATTTAGAAGAAAAGAACCCAGCGCCGGCAGTCAATTTTGAAACCATCATCGTGGATACCCCCCAGGCGCTGCAGGAATGTGCCCGCCGTTTGGCGGAGGCCCCCTTGTTCGCTTTTGACACTGAAACCACCGGCACAGACCCCATGCGCGCAGAACTGGTTGGGATGTCTTTTGCCTGCAGTGCCGATACAGGCTACTACCTGCCGCTGGGGCACGAAAAAGGGCCGAATCTGAGCCTGGAGGCAGTGCGGACGGCGCTGCAACCGATCCTTGGCAACGAAAAGATCGGAAAAGTCGGCCACAACGCCAAGTTTGACCTGGTGGTTTTGGAACAGGCTGGGTTCGATGTCTCGCCAATCATCTTTGATACGATGATTGCGGAATGGCTCGCCAACCCCGATTCGCGCAACCTGGGGCTCAAGACGTTGGCCTGGGTGCGCCTGGGCGCAGAGATGACCCACATCGAAGATTTAATTGGGAGCGGACGGAACCAGATCAGCATGGCGCAGGTGCCGATTGCCAAAGCTGCCCCTTACGCCGCTGCGGATGCCATCTATACCCTGCGGCTGATGGAACCGCTCCAAAAGGAATTGGAAGCGAGAAACGCCACAGCACTGAACAAGGATATTGAGGTGCGGTTAATCCCTGTGCTGGCGGAAATGGAGCGAGCCGGCATCTTGCTGGACCAGCCGCTGTTTGACGCTTTTGCTGAAGAACTGGCGCGCGAGCTGGTCAAAATTGAAGATTCCATTTTTCAGGAGGTGGGAGAGCGCTTCAACTTGAATTCTACCCAGCAGCTTTCGGATGTACTATTTAAACGGCTAAACCTGGAACCGCCAGACCGCTCGCGCAAGACGAGCAGCGGCAAATTTTCAACATCAGCCGCGGTGTTGGACGAAATGCGCGGTTCTCATCCCATCATTGATAAAATCCTGACTTACCGCGAACTTGCCAAACTGAAATCCACGTATGTGGACGCGCTCCCGCAGCAGGTTAACCCCAAAACCGGAAGGATCCACACCTCCTTTAACCAGACAGGCACCGTTACCGGACGGATTGCTTCACAGAACCCCAATTTGCAGAACATCCCAACCCGCACCGATCAGGGCCGGCGTGTACGCCAGGGGTTTATTGCTGCCCCGGGCTGCAAGCTGATTGCGCTGGACTATTCGCAGGTGGAGCTGCGCATCATGGCCCATATTTCGCAGGATCAGGCCATGCTGGCTGCCTTCCATCAGGGGCAAGACATTCACGCCGCAACGGCGGCGGCGATCACGGACACACCGCTGGACAAGGTGACCAAGCAGCAGCGCCGCCATGCCAAGGCGATTAATTTTGGCCTAATTTACGGCATGAGCCCCTTTGGGCTCACCCGTTCCACTGACCTGACGCTGGCCGAAGCAGAGAATTTCGTTAAAGCCTATTTTGAAGAATTCCCTGGTGTGAAAGCCTGGCTGGATAAAACACGCCAAGAAGCCGCCCAAAAGGGATATGTGGAAACGCTGCTTGGGCGGCGGCGCTACTTCCCCAACCTGGCGCATGGCACCAACTATGCCATGCGTCAACGCGAGGAACGGGAAGCGATCAACGCCCCCATTCAAGGCACAGCTGCCGACATCATCAAGCTGGCGATGATCCAATTGCCAGAGGCTTTCGGTAAAGCTGGCCTGAGCGGCAAGATGCTGCTGCAGGTACATGACGAATTGATTTTTGAAGTCCCCGACGGACAGGTGGAAGCCAGCATCCGTACTGCGCGTTCAGTCATGGAAAACGCCTACAAACTATCGGTGCCGCTGACCACGGAAGCCCGTATTGGCGTCAATTGGGGAGAGCTGGAAACGGTTGACGATACCTGGCAGTGGGAGCCTACTGATCAGGCCATCTGATAGTGCCGGTTCAGTCTTTCTTTGAGCTGGAGCATCTGGCGACGCAACTGATCGTCGCTTTCGATCAGGTCGGCCACCTTTTCGCAGGCATACATGACGGTGGTATGGTCGCGTCCGCCTAATTCCAGGCCGATGCGCGGGAGAGAAATTCCACTTTCTTCGCGCATCAGATACATGGCAACCTGGCGTGGAAGTGCAACAGCTTTTGAGCGGTCGCGTCCGGTGATGCTCTCCGGTTCCACGTTGAAAAAGTCGGCTACGGTCTGCAAAATATCGGTTGGGGTCAACTGTGAGCGCTGCGGCAAGAAGTCTGAGAGGGCATTGGTTGCCATCTGCAGGGTCAGCTTTTGACCGCTTAATTCCGCGTAAGCTAAAACCCGGTTCCAGGCCCCTTCCAATTCGCGAATGTTGGACTGGATGGCGCGGGCGATCATCTCGATCACCTCTGCCGGAACCTCGCGATTGAGCTTCTCGGCTTTGCTGCTGAGGATTGCCAGGCGGGTTTCGTAGTCTGGGGGCTGGATGTCGACCGTCAGACCCCACTCAAAACGTGAGCGCAGGCGCTCCTCAAGGGTGCTCATCGCCTTGGGCGCCCGGTCAGATGTCATCACAATTTGTTTGTCCTGCCCGTGAAGGGTGTTAAAGGTATGGAAGAACTCTTCTTGGGTGGATTCTTTGCCGGCAATGAATTGAATATCATCAATGAGCAGCACATCCACCTGACGGTATTTCTCACGAAAATCGGGAGTGTTTTTGGTACGGATGGCGTTCACCAGGTCATTGGTGAATTCTTCCGATGAAACATAAAGGACATATTTTTGCTGCTGCAGCACAGCGTTGCCGATGGCGTGCAGAATGTGCGTTTTGCCCAGGCCAACACCGCCATAGAGGAAGAGCGGGTTATAGGCGCGGGCCGGGTTATCTGCCACCGCCATGCTGGCGGCGTGCGCCATGCGGTTGTTGGAGCCTACGACAAAATTATCAAAGCGATATTTGCCATTGAGGTGGGTTTCGAAGACATTCCTGGCTGGCGATTCCTCCCTGTGCGGCAAGGTGATGGCGTCATCAGGCAGCTCAGCCTGGGGTGCACACCAAACCCGGAATTGCACTTTGACGGTGCGAGCCATCATACCGCTCAGTTTGTTGACGACGGTCGTCTTCAGGCGGCTCTCCAGCCAATCACAGGCATAGGCATTCGCAGCACCCAAATGAAAGACCCCCTCCGTCTCGCTGAAATCGATCAGCTGAGTCTGTTTGACCCAGGTGTCGAAGGTCGCTTTGGGAAGCTCCATCTGAAGTTGTCCGATCACTGCTTGCCACGCCTGCTGAGCATTCATGTGCGTCTCCTGGTACTCGCTCTCCGTTCGGGTTTGCTGTCTGGTGCCGACCGATAATTAATCAAGCGAACCGAATGCGTCTCTTTCGATTCACTACAATGTCAATCTGCGACTGTAATGTTTGAGTGTGTCCGAGATTCTAACACGGCCATCCGCGGAATCCCATACCGCAGGCTTTTTTTTGGCTTAAAACTTGTTGATTCTTTAAGGTTTCGTGCACCTTAAAAACCATGAATTAACGGATAAATATTAACCTGGTTTTATAGCCATCCATCCAGGCACCATATGGCAGGAAGATTGCGCGAAAGGTTACCCCATATATGGGGGTTAGCAGTTAAAACTACCGGGTTCTGCCAACCGATGTGCGGGTTAACAATTGGTTATGGACGGTTAAATACGACAGGAAAATTCAGATAGTGATTCAGTTTTTTGAATCAGGAATCTGCCCGATAATAAGCTATGCGCCCTGCCCTTTAGAATCTGCCATCATCATGGCGGCGGCACGCCGACCGATTTCGACTGCAAAATTTGTTCCGCGATCCCACGGGTATACCTGGCTCATGCTGGCAAAGTAAACGCCAGGCAGTGGCGTGCGGATGTCTGGGATGTTGTGGCTGTGGTTCACCAGCGGGATTGGCTGAGCATAAGCTGTTTTGGAGACCCACACCTTGTTGACCCAATCCGCTCTAAAATCCGGATTAATCTTGGACAGATGGGGCAGGAATTCAGCTAGCAGTTCCTCATCGCTTTTTTTGAAGTTGGGGTGGTCTGCTTCCAGGTAGTCCCCAATGTAGAGGATGTGATCCCCGCCGAAGTATTCCGGTTTGAGGAAGTTGGTATGTTCTACTAGTGAGAGGAACGGGAAGCCGGCCTGTTTGGGAATGTTGTACCAATAATATCCCTCAGGGGAAAGGGCATGCTTGATGGAGAGGGTCATTACCACTGCTCCCATGCTTTTCAGGTTCAGCAGCCCAGCCAGATAGCTTTCAGGCAGCTGCGGGGTCAGGTGGGCCATCATCGCTGGCGCCAACGTGACCAATACCTGATCAAATTCAAGCGATTCCTGACCTTCCAGCGTCACCCGTGCCGTCCCGTCTGGCAGGGGGGTGATTGAACTGACACGGCTGTTGTAACGGATTTCTACACCCATCTCGCTCAGATATCCGGCAAACTTTTCAGCGAAGGTCTGAAAACCGCCGACAAAAGTGCCCAGCCGGGTGGAGCGGGAGTGAAGTCGCGCCCACATCCAGGCCATGTTGACCTTGTCGGCCCACTTCTCGCCAAACTTGCCGACGATCATCGGTTCCCACATGCTTTCGTAAACCTGGCTGCCTGCTTTGGCGCGCATCCACTGATCGGTGGTTGTCTTTTCGAGCGGTTTCCAATTGTTGGTCAGCCGCAGATACAAACCAACCAGGCCAAAGCGGATCTTATTAATGCCCCAGCCCAAGCCTGGGTACATCAGCGCTGCCGGGATGGAATCGAAAGGATAAAAGCGGCCCTTATAGTACATTACGCTTATCGGTTTGGGGAAAATGACCTGGTCGGACCAACCCAGCTCTTTGATCAGGCCGAGAATATGGCGGTCCGAGGTAAACCAGTGATGGTAATAGCGCTCGACTGACCAATCCCAATGTGGCTCTTTGAAGCCGGCCGCCAAACCGCCCGGTGTGGCACTGGCCTCAAACAAAGTGACCTGCCGGCCGGCGCGTGCCAGGTCATACGCGGCACTCATCCCGCCAATCCCGGCACCAATGATGGCGATTTTGCCCGGTTTATCGTTTTGAATCATCGTGCTCCTTTGGTTGGCGCGCTATCTGTGGGTTCAGCCAAGGCCGCCGGCGCTTCCGGCTGGACCGGTTCATAGTTTTGCTTGAGCTGCTCTACATCCGTACTCAGGCTGAAGCCTTCCCTGAAGAAAAAGACTGCGCCGAGGGCGGTGATTGGCACCCACAGCGCCACGCGCAGCAGCAGTGTGTATCCCAACGCGAGCTCTGCACCGACGCCAAACAATTCCAACATGGCTTTGCAAGCGGCGTCAAAGGTTCCCAGACCGCCGGGGGCGGCTGGCACCAGAAGTACCAGATTGATGACCCCATTGAGCAGCATCAGTGTCATGAAGCTCAGCTGCAGGCCAAGCGCCTGCATGACCCCCCAATAGAGGCCGGTCTCACATACCCAAATGGCCGCTGAAAGCAGCAACACTTTGAATGCTTGCAGCGGAGAGCGCAAACTGCTCAGACCATCAATGAAGCGGGCAATGATCCGGTTGACCGGTTCGCGCAGTTTGCTTGGGATGAGGTGCTGCACCAGCCAGCTGGTGACCTTCTGGGCTCTTTCGGTAAAAAAGACCATCGCCAGAAAAACCAGCAAGATCAAGAGGAATACTGCCCCGCCGATGGTCGCACCCTTTTGGATGCTACCCACCCATTCCTGGGCAGAGGGCATTCCTGCCAGCTGGCCAAGGTTGAGCAGCACCAACCCCAGAATCACAATCGCATCAAAAAGACGTTCCACGACAATGGTGGCCAGGCTGCCAGAAATATCCACATTTTCTTTGGATTTGAGCAGAACCGCGCGGAGAACCTCGCCGGCTCGGGCCGGGTAGATGTTGTTGCCCATATAACCGATCGCGACGACCGGAAAGACGGTACGGACGGGCAGTCGTTTGAGCGGGTTTAGCAAAATCTGCCAGCGGAAGGCGCGCAGCAGCACACCCAAAAAGTAGAACACCAATCCCAGCAGCACCCAACTCCAGCGGGCCTGGGCCAAAAAGTGCCAGACCTGCGAAAAATCCACCTGGCGGAAAGCGAGGTAGAGGAAGACGATGCTGATGAGCACTCCCAGCCAAACCTGCCAACGTTTAATTTTCATGCTTTTGATTGTAACATCAGCGGGGAAGGCCGGCCATCCAATGACACAGCGCGCTCTGCGGCAGGTTAGCGCTGCTGTGCCTGGCTGCGGGCCGCCCGCCACTCTCCGCGCAGTTGCTGCGAGCTTGCGAGCCGTTTTGTCATTGCGAGCGCAGCGCGGCAATCTCTCTTTTCTCTGTTTGCCGTCCCAATAAAGACGAGATCGCGTCGTGCCTCGCGATGACAAGATGCTCTGAAGCGCGGCAAGCTCTTTTTTTTCTGTTTGCCGTCCCAATAAAGACGAGATCGCGTCGTTCCTCGCGATGACAAGATGCTCTGAAGCGCGGCAATCTCTCTTTCTCTGTTTGCCGTCCCAATAAAGACGAGATCGCGTTGTGCCTCTCGATGACAAGATGCTTCGCAGGCTCGCGATGACATGAAGGCGGTAGCCGTTACACTTGGGCCTGCAATCCAGCAGGGGCTCGTTCTTATTGCATCCTTGCGTGTAAAAATGCCTCGCGATGAAGGCGTTTGCAAGTAAAAAGCGGCAGCCATCACTGGTATACTTTTCGTTACCATGTCACTGCTCACTGCCCAAAACCTGGCTAAATCTTTTGGTCCGGTGGATATTTTTGACGATATCACGCTTTCCGTTCCGCGGCATGCACGTATTGCCATCGTCGGACCCAACGGCGTAGGGAAGACGACGCTGCTGCGGGTTTTGGCCGGAGAAGAGGAGCCTACCCACGGTTCCGTGCACCGCGCCAAAGGTTTACGGCTGGGGTACCTCCCGCAGGAAGCTGCTGCGGATGCCGCTGGCACGCTGTGGAGTGCCTGCATGGAAGCTTTCGCACATCTGCAAGATCGAGCTGCGGAGCTGCGCCGATTGGAGCAGGTGATGCAAGACCCGGATTGTGGTCCGGATGTTTTGGAGCGCTATGGCAGGCTGCAGTCGGCGTTCGAATTGCAGGGAGGCTACACGTTCTCGCAGCGCATCCAACAAACACTCACCGGTTTGGGGTTTAGTGAAGCAGATTATGAGCGGCCGCTCAGTCAGCTTTCGGGCGGCCAACGCACGCGCGCCCGCCTGGCGCGCCTCCTGCTCGAAGACCCCGATTTGCTGCTTCTGGATGAACCTAGCAACCACCTTGATATCAGCGCTGTGGAGTGGTTGGAGGCTTACCTGCGAGACTGGTCTGGCGCCGTGGTGATTGTTTCACATGACCGATACTTTCTGGATCAGACCGCGCATTGGGTATGGGAAATGACGCCTGCCCTTGAAGTCTACCGCGGCAACTATTCCGCTTACCTGCAACAGCGCGAGGCTCGCTATACCCGCCGCCTGGCGGAGTTTGAGGCTCAGACGGAATACATCGAAAAGCAGGAAGATTATATCCGCCGCTTTTTGGGCACGCAAAACAACAATCAGGCTCGCGGCCGGCAGCGCCGGCTGGAACGCCTCTTGGCTGACTCACGGCTGACGGCCCCCAAAGCAAACGTCAGGCCGGTGCACCTCCGTCTGGGAATGGTGTCACGTTCGGGCAATTTGGTGCTGCGGACTTATGGGCTGCAAGTCGGGTACGCAGATGAGGGCCGGCCACTTTTCAGTACGCCCGATCTGGTTTTGGAGCGTGGGGAATGCGTCGCAGTGATCGGGCCAAACGGGGCCGGCAAGTCGAGTTTTCTTAAAACCATCCTCAGCCAGATTCCACCATACGCCGGCCGGGTAGACCTGGGTGCCAGCGTCAAGGTGGGCTACTTTGCCCAGGCCCATGAGGGGCTTAACCCCGCCCGCACCCTGATGGAGGAAATAAACACAGTGGCGCCGAACATGCTGCCAGCCGAAATCCGCAACTATCTGGCAAAATACGGCTTTACCGGCGATGAAGTGTTTGCACCGGTTTCCACGCTCTCGGGTGGGGAACGCGGCCGTCTGGCGCTGGCCAAACTGGCTCTCTCGGATTCCAATCTGCTGCTTTTGGATGAACCCACCAATCACCTCGACCTGCCTACACAGGAAGTGCTCCAACAGGTTCTGGCCGGGTATCCGGGGACGGTGCTGCTGGTTTCACATGACCGTTATCTGATTGATGCGCTGGCGACACAGGTGTGGGACCTGGACCCGATCAGCGGCGAACTGCATGTTTTTAGGGGCAGCTACTCCGAGTACAAAGCGCTTAAGAACGGCAGCGCGCTGCCCGGGGCTGCTGAAGATAAAGCGCCTGCGATGTTTGCCTCCGCTGCGAAGGCGTTGGAAGATGCGGGCCAGGCGGGCGAGGAAGGCCCACGCGCGTTGAGCCGCAACCAGCGGCAGCAGCTGCAAAAGAAAATCGACGCGCTCGAAAAGGAGATCCATACGGTGGAGACCGAGAAGTCACTGTGCGAAGCGCGTCTTTCCGCTCCGCCAGCCAACCCGCAAGCGCTCAGCCGGCTAACCAGCGACTATCAGGAGCTGACTGCCCGGCTTGAGGGACTCCTGAACCAGTGGGAAGACCTGGCGTGGACTTTGCAGGAAGCCGGTTCCGAAGGTTGATCTGATGGATGAAGATCGCATTCCCATCCTGAACGCGTCTCTGAAAGACCTTAATGCGCTGGCACGGCTGGAGAGGGTTTGCTTCAGCAAGGCAGATGCCTGGCCGCTGCTTGAACTGGTTGGCGTGTTGGTGGCACCGAAAACCGTTCGCCTGAAGATGGAAGTGGATGGCACAATGATCGCTTTTCTGGCGGGAGATCGCCGCCCGGTAGAGGACCTGGGTCAGGTAGTGACGATTGCGGTGGCTCCGGATTGGCGCGGGAGGGGTTTAGGCCGCCGGTTGTTGGCGGCCGGGGAAAGCGCACTGGGAACCAGGCGCGTGCGTTTGAGTGTGCGGGCTTCGAATGATGTCGCGATTGCTTTGTATAGCAGCTCTGGTTACCGCCAGATCGGGCGAATCCGGCATTATTATGTCGGCGGAGAAGATGGGCTGGTCTTCGAAAAACAGATCCCCCAGCTTTCATGAGAGAAGCACTCTGACATTGCGAGCGGAGCGTGGTGTTTTTGTCAAAGCACCCTCCGGGTGACTTGCCCCTTTGAGGGGTTGCGAGCGTAGGGCCATAGTTTTGTCATTGCGAGCCTGCGAAGCAATCTCTCTGTTGTCTGTCGACCCGCCCAGAACAAGCGAGATCGTCACGTTCCTCGCGATGACAACAATTTTTGCGAGCGCAGCGCGGTGGTTTTGTCAAAGCACCCTCCGGGTGACTTGCCCCTTTGAGGGGTTGCGAGCGTAGGGCCATAGTTTTGTCATTGCGAGCCTGCGAAGCAATCTCTCTTTTCTGCTTGTCTGGCTCTAAAAGGCGAGATCGCCACGTTCCTCGCGATGACAAATAGAGGCGAGCCTGCGAAGCAATCTTTCTTTTCTTCTTGGCTGGCTCTGAAAGGCGAGATCGCCACGTTCCTCGCGATGACAACAATTTTTGCGAGCGGAGCGCGGTGGTTTTGTCAAAGCACCCTCAGGGTGTTGCGACCGGAGTGCGGCAATCTCTCTTTTCTGCTTGTTTGGCTCTAAAAGGCGAGATCGCCACGTTCCTCGCGATGACAAATAGAGGCGAGCCGGCGAAGCAACCTCTCTTTTCTGTTTGTCTGGCTCTGAAAGGGGAGATCGCCACGTTCCTCGCGATGACAAATAGAGGCGAGCCTGCGAAGCAATCTCTTTTTTCTGTTTGTCTGGCTATAAAAGGCGAGATTGCTTCGCAGGCTCGCAATGACAGTCGGGCGAGATTGCTTGGCAGGCTCGCAAGGACAAGAGAAGGGGGTTCCTGCGTCCCTCGCAATAACAATCAGCCAAAATTGACCGGTCTTTATTACCCATAGAAACCCATCTTGCGTTATAATAACCTTACTATGCAGGAGTTGGCTTAATGCGAACAATCCGCGCTGAGGTTTTACCGCGGATGTCTTGTGCGGAACACACGCCGGGTGATTTTTGGCGTGTGTTTTTGTTTAATTTACCCCAAAGAAACGGAGCCTGAAAAAAATGATGGATAGTGGAATGATCGGGAAGATCGAAAAAGCGAAACGCTATGCTACTGAGAAAGAACGCTTTGTGTTCGATACCTTCACAGTAACCATGCATGGAGACAACAATGACCATACCATTCACTACGATCATGGCCAATGGGACTGCACCTGCAGCTTTTTTAAAGGCCACGGCGTCTGCGCTCACACGATGGGTGTGGAGATGATTCTGGAAGGCATGGTCCAGATGTCTTCCATCACCCAGGGCTAATCCATTCTGTTCGCCCCATCCCGGGAGCTCTCACAGGGCTCCCGCTGAATTTAACTCACAAAATTAGGCCCGCCGGGAGTGAAGATGGAAGCAATCCATACGCTTGAAATTGCTGTCAACATTTATTTGCAGTCGCTGGGCCCGACGCTGCAGGCTCTAATGCGGGCGATCACGCTGTTTGGCGATGAGTTGTTTTTCATTATCTTTATGCCCGCCCTTTACTGGTGTGTAGATGCGCTGGTCGGGCTGCGGATTGGCATCATGTTGCTGCTCAGCACCGCCCTCAATAGTTTCTTTAAACTGCTTTGGAAGGGCCCACGGCCATATTGGATCAGCGATCAGGTGACACCTCTGGTGCGCGAAAGCTCCTTTGGCATTCCTTCCGGGCATGCCATGACGGCCACCAGCGTGTGGGGCTGGGCCGCGATGGAAGTCAAGAAAAAAACCTTCACCATTTTTTGCATCGTCCTGATTCTGCTTATTGGAATTTCGCGATTGGTGGTTGGAGCGCATTTCCTGACGGATGTGTTGGCTGGCTTCCTCTTAGGCGGGCTGCTGCTGGCAGCTTTTGCGCGTTGGGTTGGGCCGCTCTCCACCTGGTTTGCCGGCTTGCATCTCTCTGGCCAGATATTCGCCAGCCTGGCTTCCGCGCTGGTGCTGGTCGGGTTGAATGGCCTGGTCGTCGCGCTGACTGGCAGCTGGGCGCTGCCCCCCGATTGGGCGGCCCGGGCAGGGCAGGTTTCTCCGCTCTCGTTGAGCGGAGCCTTGACTGCCGGAGGGACCTGGTTTGGCATGCTGGCCGGGTTTTCCATCCTGCGCGCCCGGCAGGGAACCCTGCAAAGCGCTCAAGGCACCTGGCAAAAAATTGCGCGCTACTTGCTGGGCATTGCCGGGGTCTTGCTACTCTACCTGGGCTTGGGCCAGGTTTTCAGCACCATCAATGCGCAGGCGGCTGTTCCGCTTTTGGAATACTTGCTGCGGTTCGTCCGCTATAGCCTGATCGGACTGTGGATCTCATGGCTTGCCCCCCTGCTTTTCCGCAGGATCGGGTTGGCGGCCATTCAGCCGATAGATACAGCTCAGGGATGACGCGCACTCTGCCATGCTGGCCCTATTCATAAGAATCAAAAAGCTGCCATTTGGCAGCTCTTCCGGGTGCTTGCTTAGCGGAGAGAGTGGGATTCGAACCCACGATGGCCACTAGGACCATAACGGTTTTCGAGACCGTCCCAATCAGCCTCTCTGGCATCTCTCCTGGTTAGTGCTTGATTATACCTTGAGTTCAGATCAGAAAGGTCTGGCCTTTTTGGGCGTAAACCGGTGCAGGAATCTCTGAATGGGGCTGCAGCAGCGCCATCAGTACGCTGGCAGACTTTTCTTCGCCATGGACTAGAATTAGATTCTTGAGCGTCGCGGGGCTGGCCAGGGCATAGTTGACCAACATGTCCTGCCCGGCATGCGCGCTTAGCCCGCCAATGGTTACCACTTCGGCTTTGCGGTAATATTCCTCGCCAAAAATGCGCACCCGCCGTTCCTGGTCTGCCAGGCGCCGCCCCAGCGTATCAGGGGCCTGCCAGGAGATGATCAGGATCGTGTTGCGTCCGTCTTCAATATTGTTCTTCAGATGATGCAGGATGCGTCCACTTTCTGCCATCCCCGAAGCGGAGATGATGATAATTGGTTCGTTGTAGTCGTTGAGTGCCTTTGATTCATCCACACTACGTGTGAAGATCAAATTGTCATAGTCCAGGCCGCGCATGCGATGCTCTGCGATGTATTGCCAGGTTTCCTCATCAAAGCATTCGGTGTGCTTCCGGTACATGTCTGAAGCGTTCACCGCCAGCGGGCTGTCAATGACCACCGGAATATCGGGAATGTCGCCGTTTTCAAGGGCTTCATTCAGCAGATAACTGAGCTGTTGGGTGCGGCCGACCGCGAAGGCTGGCACAATGATCTTGCCACCGCGACGCACAGTACGGCTGATCGTGTCCACCAGTTCATCGTAAGCATCTTCCAAAAGTTCATGCTTTTTATCGCCATAAGTACATTCCATCAGCACGGTGTCGGCCTGTATGGGCAGCTGCGGGTCCCGCAGGATGGGGGCATCCAGCCGGCCGATATCGCCGGAATACCATAGCCGGTGGGCCGTGCCATTTTCGGCGTAATCCAATACCACGGCGGCCGAGCCTAAAATGTGGCCGGCTTCTACCAGGCGGGCGGTCACCCCGGGGATGGGTTCAAAAGTTTGGTCATACCAGATGCTGCGAAATTGTGGCATGGCTGCCAGCGCGTCAGCCTGGGTGTAGAGTGGTTCAACTGGCGCCAGGCCTTCTTTCAAGCGCTTTTTATTGACATATTTCACGTCACTCTCGTGAATGTGGCCCGAGTCGCGCAGCATGATATCGGCCAGGTCAACGGTGGCGTTGGTGGCATAAATTGGACCGGAAAATCCCTGCTTTACCAAATTGGGGATGTTACCGCTGTGATCGATATGAGCGTGGGAAAGGATGAGTGCTTCAATTTCTTTGGGGTCAAATGGAAAATGAAGGTTGACCTGATAGGTTTCTTCACGCCGGCCTTGAAACAAACCGCAGTCCAAAAGCAGTTTATGACCGTTGAACTCGATCAGATGCATGGAACCGGTGACGGTTTGAGCGCCGCCCAAAGTCTTCAGAAGCATTTTTATTCCCTCTTTATTAACTTATAGATTTCCTGGCCGAAACGCGAGTAGCGGGTCGGGCTGGATGCCATTTGTTCCCGCAAGGCTTCAAGGTCAGCCGGTGGAACAGAGGCGATGGTGTGGACCAATTCTTTCGGCAAAACGATATTGGAGGGCAGACCTAACAGCGCGCCGGTCTCCTTGCGCCATTCCAAAAGCTGGTCGCGCCGGCGCAATTCTGCCTGAGAGATGCGTTTCCAGCGGCGCATTTCCACCGATGGCGGAGACTTGCGCCATTTTTCAACCGTGCGCATGATTTCTGGCCCGAAGCGCCGGGTTTGACCAGGGGAGAGGGATGGCAGGAGCGTCAGCTCCTGGAAGTAATGCGGCTGAGTTTGAGCGATTTCGATGAGCGCCCGGTCGCTCAAAATCTTGAAAGGAGGTTTGTCGGCTTGTTCTGCCAGGGTTTCGCGCATATGGTTGAGCGCCTGCAGCAGGCTGAGGGCTGGGGGCTTCAGCTCGTTTGCGCCTTTTACCTGCCAGATACTCTCTTCATGGTTTCTTTGCGGCGGCGTGTTCAGCGCAAGGGTTTGGCTGTCTTCGAGCACGATTCGATACCATTCGGTATTGCGCAGCTGCTCGGAAAGTGCATCGCGTAGGTCGAGCAGGTAGTGGGAATCATTCTGCGCGTAGCTAAGCATTTCCGGCTTAAGGGGCCGGGCGCCCCAATCTGCGCGCTGATATTTTTTGTCGACAAAGACGCCCAGGTATTTTTCGAGCAACGCGGCCAGCCCGATGTTTGGCTCTCCCAGGCTGCTGGCAGCCAGCATCGTGTCGAAAAGGTTTAGGAACGAAAAACCATAATCCCGCTTCAGGCAAGCCAGGTCGTAATCGCCAGCATGAAATACTTTTTGAATTTGCTCATCAGCGAACAAGCTGCCCAATGCGTCCAGAGATTCAAAGCAAAACGGATCCACTACGAAATCACAGGTACGGCTTGAAATTTGGATCAGGCAGACTCTTTCCTGATAGGCATGCAGGCTATTGGATTCCGTGTCGATGCCGAAAGCTGGCTCATGCGAGAGGTGCTGCGCCATGGCCAGCAGGCCCTCCTGGTCCGTTACCAGGGTCGGCGCTCGTAGTTCATCTATACTCATGATTTTATTATACCCCGGCAAGAATCCTCGGCCGGTGGCAGGTTGTTCAGCGCTCATACCCGATTTCAGTGACTGGCTGAAGGGTCAATTGAGGCCAGGCTGGTTACCCTCTGATTTTTGCCTAACTGCCGGTCCGTGCCCGATTGATTTTTAGCGTTGCCCTGCGGAAGAGCAGCCTATTAACAAAATAAGCGCTACAAAACCAGCATTGTGATCACACCCAAGGCAATCAATGCGCCGCCCAATACCAGCGCGCCGCCTTTGTTGGTGGCCACCGTCTCCAAGACAGCGTTGGAGGGCTCGGCTGGGTCATAGTGCACGGTTACTGCGGCGCCGGCCGGGTAAGGGGCGATTTTTGCTTTGGCTTTCTTCTCTGAAAACGAGCCGGAGCCAAACCCAAGGCGATTGCCGGTATAAGTCTGGCCGTCCACTTCGTATTCATAGGTCACTTCCGGTGAATATGTGGTGGAGGAGATGCCGCTCGAACTGCGGCTGCGCTGCGATTGCAGGTGCGATTCCAGTATCTGACCATGCGCTTCAGCCCAACGGGCCTTGGCCGTACTGGCTTTTCGAGCCTGAAGCAAGCCAAATAAGATGATTAGAGCCCCTGCGACGATGCACAAAATGCCAAGAATCAGATTAGTTGTCATTTAGCACTCCTTGGTAAAAAATAGACGAGTCTATTATACATTCGGTGGCCGGCGCCCAGGTATCTGCGCCCGGCTGGCGCCGAAAGTGCTCATTCCTGCGTATCCGGGCAGCGGGTATAATCCAGAAAAGTCAAAAAAAGAGGCAACATGCGCGCAGTTATTCAGCGGGTCAGCAGTGCAAAAGTCAGCGTCTCAGGGCAGGTAACCGCCAGCATCGGCGGTGGACTGCTGATCTTGCTGGGCATCGGCCCGGCCGACAGCCTCGCAGCTGCCGCAGAGCTGGCCGCCAAAATTGCCACATTGCGCATTTTTCAGGATGAAGAAGGCAAAATGAACCGCTCCTGCCTGGAGGTGGCCGGGGAGGCCATCGTGGTTTCGCAATTCACCCTCCTTGCGGATACCCGCCGGGGTCGGCGGCCCTCCTTCACGGAGGCTGCCAAACCAGAGCTGGCTGCCCCACTGGTGGATTATTTTGCCACCTGTCTGCGTGAGCAGGGGGTACCCACACAGACCGGAATCTTCGGAGCCCACATGGAAGTGGAATTAAAGAATGATGGCCCGGTGACCATCATTCTGGAGTATCCGTTCCCCTCCTGAGCGCGCCTCAGCCTTGACTGGCGGGGCCAACTTCCGGGGAAGGCCCTTCCGGCGGGTCTGCTTCTAAAGCTGAGTCTTCGCTGTCCATTCCAGTTTCGGGGTCAAGATCTAACGCGATCTTTTCTTCCATGCGCATCTTCCCGCTCATAAACGCGCCGTCTTCACTGGTGAAAGACGCTGTTACCACATCCCCCCAGATGCGCCCGGTCGAGCGGATTTCCAGTTTTTCACAAATAATGTCACCCTTGACAGCGCCGGCTACGATCAAGTGACCCGTCTGCAGGGTCTGGCAGGTGACTTTTCCGGTTTCGCCGACCACTACCATTCCACGAATGGCGATTTCACCTTCCAGAGTGCCCTCGATGCGTACCCCTCCCCGCCCGCGTAAGTCTCCATGCCAGTTGATTCCTGGCCCAATGACGGAATTAATCCGGTCGTGGGCGCCTTCCACTGTAAATACGGGCGTTGTTTTTTTCTTGGGTAATCGCATGTTGGTTCCTCGCTCAGGGTGCTTTCACATTATACCGAAATCGCCGACCACTGGGCTCGTTTCGGGCGTGGTATTGGTTTCATCGGCCGGGTGTAAAGCTCCAGCGCCAGGGCAGCGAGCGCCACGGCTCAGGTACGGAGCTGATCCCGACGCGCGGGCCGCGGAGCACCTGACTGGCCTGCGGGCGAGCCCCCGATTCAATCAGCAGCGGACTGGCTGGGTCGCACAAGTCCACTGTGTTTAGAAGGCCGGTAAGGTTGAAGGCCTGGGCCACTTTTGCCGGCCCATTCAGCCAACCTGCAGTCCCCGCCAGGTGCGGACGAAAAAATTCCAGTTGGTCCAAGCCCTCGATTGCCTCCACTGACCGGATCAATACAGCCGATGGATCCCCCGGCTGGCTGGTTACGGCGTTCAAAAGCCAATGCATCCCGTAGGTGAAGTAAATGTAGGCATGGCCTGGTGGGCCATACATGACTGCCGTCCGAGCGGTCAGGCCGACGCGGGCATGGCAGGCCTGGTCTTCTTCGCCCTGATAGGCCTCGGTTTCCAGAATCCGGCCAACCAGGCGCCTGCCGTTCACACTGCGCACCAAAAGGCAGCCCAAGAGGTCCGGAGCGACATCCGGAGCGAGACGTTCATAGAATGAACGGGGGAGGGGACCGGCTGTCATCAGGCCTTAAACTGCGGATCCCGCTCGAGCGTCATACGTAAGCCGCTCTCCAGTGAGATGAGGGGCAGGTAGCTCAGCTTTTCGTAGGCTTTGCTTATATCTGCGCACATGCGTGCTGATCCGCTGTTTTTGTGCGGGTTGTAGATTTCTTCCGGTTTCTGCCCGGTTACCTGGCGCACCAGACGCACCAGCTCGAGGACGCTCGTTTCTACGCCGCTGCCAATGTTGATAACTTCCTGGTCTACGCCTACGGCGCTGGCAGCGTTCACCAGAGCGTTGACCACATCGTCCACATAGACATAGTCGCGCGTCTGGTTTCCGTCCCCATGAATGACGATCGACCCGTTATAAAGCGCGTGTTTAAGAAAGTTGGGGATGATGGGCGGGTTGGCGTTGGGGATGCGCTGCCCTGGCCCATAGGCGTTAAAGATGCGCAGGCAGACCGATTCAACGCCAGATTGGGCAGCGATCGTGCGCACGTAATGTTCCGCAGCGAGCTTGGATACCGCATAGGGAGAGCCGGGATGGACTTCAAAGCTCTCTCTGTACGGGATTTCTTGTTGATTCCCATAAACTGTGCCGGAAGAAGCCAGCACCACCCGGCGCACTTTAGCGTCGCGTACCGCTTCCATTAGTGTGACGGTGCCGCCCACGTTTACCAGGTTGTAATCCCGCGGGAACAGCACCGATTCAGGCACCGAAACTCGGGCGGCCAGGTGGAAGACGCAGTCCACGCCCTGCAAGAGCTTCCATAGCAGGGTCTTATCGTTGACATCTCCGCGGATAAACTCAACCTCACCTGCCAGCCGCTCGGGCTCTCCGGCAGAACAGTCATCCAGCACACGCACACGGTGACCCTGGTGAGCCAGGCGGTTGCTCAAAGCCGTACCCAGAAATCCGGCACCGCCGGTGATGAGAAAATTCATACGTTGATTGACCCTAATTTAGAATAGCCCCATTATAGCATGTGCTGCGCCTCACCGCCCCAAACCGATACTTTGAGCCGTAGCGCAGGCGGCGCCAGCCGTTATAATAGGCGCAAAGGAGAAATTATGTTTAATCGATTTGAAACAGCCAAGCAGTACATCCAACAAAACGGCATCCGTATGGTGGACCTCAAATGGTGCGACCTGTACGGTCAGTGGCGGCATGTCACGATTTCGGCAGGTTACTTTACTCCTGAAATGATGCGCGACGGCATCGGGTTTGATGGTTCCTCCGTCGGCCTTAAGCCGGTTAACGCTGGTGACCTGGTGCTCATCCCCGACATCACAACCGGCTTCATTGATCCATTCTTTGAAGTTCCGACCATCTCCTTTATCTCCGATATTTATGAGGCTGACAGCAAAGAGCGCTTCGTGCATGACCCGCGTGATTTTGTGCGCCGGGCGGAAGCCTTTCTGAAGCTTAGCGGCATTGGCGACCGCTCACTTTGGGGCCCGGAATATGAGTTCTTCGTCTTTGACGAGGTTTCGTTCAGCAACCGTACGAATGCCAGCGCGTACTACGTCAATGCCTACGAAGGTTCGTGGGAAGAAGATGAGCAGCTGAACGGGTATCTGCTGCCGCGCAATCAGGGCTATCACCGCGGAGGGCCTTCAGATCAGAATGCCAACCTGCGCAGCCTGATCTCAGAACGCCTGGAAGACCTGGGTTACCCGGTGAAGTATCATCACCATGAAGGCGGCGGCCCAGGCCACGCCGAGATTGAACCTCCCCTCCAGGACATATTCAAGTCATCTGATGGCACGATGGTGGCAAAGTATGTCGCCAAATCTTGTGCGCATCAGCTCGGAAAAACAATCACGTTTATGCCCAAGCCACTCTACGGTGAAGCTGGCAGCGGCATGCACTTCCACCAGCTGCTCCTTAAGGAAGGAGTTAATCTATTCTATGACCCCCTAGGGTATAACAATTTGAGCCAGCTATGCCTGTGGTACATCGGCGGCATTTTAACCCACGCTCCGGCTCTGACCGCCCTGACCAACCCTTCTACAAATTCATATAAACGTCTGGCACCGGGTTTTGAAGCGCCCACCAGCTGCTTCTTTGGCACCGGCGACCGTACTGCAGCGGTCCGTCAGCCCAAATATGTTACCGATCCGGCTGAGGTACGGATTGAGTACCGCACTCCGGACGGCAGCTGCAACCCGTACATCGCCATGCCAGCCATGCTGATGGCCGGGTTGGATGGCATCCGCCGCCAGATCGACCCGCGTGAAAACGACTTTGGTCCGTTTGAAGACATGAAAAATTGGACAGCCCAGGAATGGGCGCGCATCAAACAAATCCCGGCTTCATTAAGCGCGGCTTGCGCCGCATTGCAGGCTGACCATGACTTTTTGCTGGAAGGCGAAGTCTTCAGCGAAGCTTTTGTGGAGCATTGGACACAGGTAAAAACAGCAGAAGAGCGCGAGTTTAATACCCACCCCCATCCCTTCGAAGTTGAGCAATACCTGGACTGCTGAAAGCCGCAATTCAGCCGGCCGAGAATTCAAGAGACCCGCGCCTAAAGGCGCGGGCCTTTTGGTGAGCGCTCTGCGGGCTTAGAATGGCCCGAAACCAATCAATACAGCAATCAAGAGGAAGATGAGCGTCAGCGGCAAGATTATCAGCCAAAGCTTGGCGGTCCAGCGCAGCCATTTTGGGTATGGGACTGAAGCCAGCCCGAGTGTGATGAGCAGCACCGCGTTAGTGGGGTAAATCATATTGGAAAAGCCGTCGCCAAAACAATAGGCGGTTACTGCGGTTTGGCGCGTGACGCCAGCCAGGTCACCCAAAGGCAGCAGGATGGGCATTAAAAGGAAGGCTTTTGCTGAGCCGGAGCCGATCATGAACTCAATCAGCAGGGCTAAAACGTAAATGATCAACGCCGAACCATAGACACTGGTGCCGGCCAATAAACCCGAAGCACTATGCAAGATTGTATCGAAGACGCCCCCCTGTTCAATGATGAATTTGACGCTGGATGCCATCAGAATGAGGATAATGCCCGGGGCGATGCCGGTAATCCCCTGCCAGGCAGATCGCCAAACCGTAGCGGCGGGTTTGCCGCTCAGAAAGCCGGCTCCCATGCCTCCAATAAAGAAAAGCAGTGCGACGATGGGCAGCGAATAGGCTGAAATGGCAGGTACAAACGGGGCTGAAACCAATACTGCCAGGATGAGCAGCAAAAAACAGACAAACCAGATCAGCGCCGGCTTCAGCCGGCTGACGGAGTTGAGCTCGGCCTGTAGATCAAAGGCCTGCCCTTTCAGGCGGAAGTGCTGATCTTCTACGTTCAGGTTGGGGCTTTCGGGAGCGCGCTCAATTCGTTTGGCGTACGAGATCAGGAACCAGACGAAGACCGCGTAAATCGGAATAAAGAACACAATCCGCAGCCCGGCACCGGAGAAGAGCGGCAAGCCGGCCAGCTTCTGCGCCACACCGATGGTGAACGGGTTGGTAACTGCGGTTGAAAAGCCCATGTTTACCGCCAGCACAGACATCCCCAACCCAACCAGGCTGTCCCATCCCAGGCTGACCGCCAGGGCCACCATGATCGGCACAAGCGGGACGACTTCTTCGAAGATGCCAAAAAAGGCGCCCAGCAGCATGAAAAATAAGGAGATGACAGCCAGCAGCAGGTACTTCTGATTGCCAAAGCGCGCCACCACCCGCGCAATGACCGCGCGCAAGATGCCGGTGCCGTCCAAAACGGCAAAAGCTGCGCCGACCAACAGGACGAAAAGAATGATCACGATTACCGTCAGTCCGTCCGGGCTGGCCAGGTTTTCGAATGGGGCGATAAACCAACGCCAGATCGGATAATCTGGACGCGCGGTGATGCGGAAGGATTCCGGGTCAATCATCGTGCGGCCATCCGTGAGCAGGCGGTCATAGCTGCCGGCCGGGATCACACGGGTCAGGACGCCGGCTGCCAACATGAGAATGAGCAAGATGACAAAGGATTGAATGAAAACCTTACGGTTGATTTGTGCGCCGGATTTTTCTACCATGGAATGCTCCCTTTTCTGATGGGGTTAATATTCGCGGTTTCCTAAATAAATGGCCCGCGCCGGTCTTGTGCTGCGGTGATGGGTTAATTATAAGATCTTCCGTTTGTAAGTGGAGGAATGGTTCATCCTGACTTCTAAACGGTGACGACCCGAATGAGGTGTCTGCAGTTTATTGGACACAAGCCTCCCTTATTTCAAACTCCAATGGACTGAGGTAACTCAAGGTCGAATGGAGCCTTTTGCGATTGTACCAAACCTCGATGTATTCAAAAATGTGATTTCTGGCCTCCAATCTGCTTTCAAATACCCTGTCCGCGCATTCCGCCTTCAAGCTGGAGAAGAAACTCTCCGCACAGGCGTTGTCATAACAATTGCCCTTTCCACTCATACTAATCCGGCAGTTC
>DAOUFF010000015.1:0-84077 GCA_034430195.1 Anaerolineaceae bacterium
AAAATCATCGAGCAGGAAAGACGAAATTACGTTCGCTTTGGATATGGCAATGGCATGGCTCAGGCATATAACCATGTCATCCTGCCGCTAGCCTCATATCAAGACAAGGTTACTCAAATCCGCTGGGGCATTGCCGATTTTGAGTTCCGCTTTGGGCACAAGCCGGAAGGACTTTGGCTGCCCGAGACAGCTGCAGATTTAGAAACTTTGCAGGTGGCTTCCGATCAGGGCATTCGTTTCACCATACTAGCCCCCTGGCAACTGCGAAACCAGTCAGCCGAGCCGGGACCCTACTTAATCAACCTGGGGGGCAGCCGCCCGGCTTTCAGCGTTTTTGTGTATGACCGTGACTTGAGTACCGAGGTGAGCTTTAACCCGGCTGTAACGCGCAATGGCGACAACTTTTTGGAGGAAATCAACCGCACACGCAACCATAAGGCCGAAGCGCTGACCGTGATTGCAAGCGATGGTGAGTTGTATGGCCACCATCGCCGGTTTCGCGATAAGTTCCTGACATATGTGCTCAATCAGGGGGGCAGTCAATTCTCAACCGACTGGACCTTCCCAAGCCGATGGATGCGTGAGCACCCCATTACCCAAAGCGCCGCATTGGTCGAACGCACCTCGTGGTCATGCCATCATGGCATTACCCGCTGGGAGGGCGAGTGCGACTGCACCCCCGGTGCCGATTGGAAGCAGCCGCTGCGCGAGGCCCTGAACCAGATCGCCGAATGGGTGGACCAGGCTTATCTGGACGTAACCGCGCCTCATTTTGCGGACCCATGGGAGCTACGCAACCGCTATGTCGATGTCATTAACCAGAAGCAGACGCTGCAGGATCTCTGCGCTGAACTATCACCATCGGGCCTAACGCCAGAAAGTTTGAAAAGAACTGACCTGCTGCTACGGGCGCAATATGAGCGCCAGCGTATGTTTACATCCTGCGGTTTTTTCTTTGATGAATTTCACCGGATTGAACCCCAGAATAATGTGGCCTATGCTGCCAACGCGGTCTGGCTGACCAAGTCGGCAACTGGCCTTGATTTGCAGCCGGCAGTAATCGACAGCCTGGCGCGGGTTCGAAGTAAAAAAACAGGTCTGAGAGCAGATACCATATTCTCTCAGACCTTGCTGCGCGCCAGCCGGGAAGAACGCCTCTAAGCCAGAGCGCTGCGCAGTTTGTCGAGCTGATATTCCGAGGCTTGGGCTGCTTCCTCTAACTGGGCAAAAACATCCTTGTAAGTTAGAAGGGTTTCCACCAGTTTTGAGGTGCTTGCTTGCGCGGCTGAAGCGCTTTGCAGGAACAATGCCGCTTGCTGCAAGGTAAGCATTTGGTCAAATTTTTCTTTGTTGTACCAGCGGACATCGTTATAAGTGTTAACTTCGATGTAGTTTTCAAACTGTGGGTCGCCAAGCCACTGATCCAGCAGCGCTGCTGCTGAAGGCAGCGGATCCTGGCTGGGCCAAGTCATCAGGGCGGACATCCATTTAACTGCCTGGGCCTGTTTGTATGCTTCGTAGTCGCTGAAACCAACCTGGGTAAGCGTCTCAATCAAGAGCTGGCTGATGGGGGCTTCGTCCAAAGTTCTGCGGTTCGCTTGTGCACATTCGGGCAGGGCCTGCGGACCGCTCAGGTTGCCAAGCAAGCTCCATAGCAGCATTACGAACTTGAAGCGCGGATCGATTCGGCTGACCTGATCCAACGCTGCCGCGAAGCGGGCGGTGCTGCGCATGCCGGCCAGGCCGAGGCTTTTCTGAGCTTTATCCAGTTTTCTCAGTTCGGTGATCAGCAACTGGGCGGAATGTTTGCCGGCTTCAGGGCTGCACGCGATCGGTCCAGTCAGTTGGAGGGCGGCATACCCTGCCTCAGTGAGCCACTGCAGGCTGCCTTCGATTACATCTTCAGAATCCGATCCATTACTCTCGGTTTGGGTGGGCTGAGTCAGTAGCTTTTCCAGGTTGGGGATTGCGAGCAGCCTTCGCAAAGGGAAAAGGACTGGGCCCAAAGCAATTTCCCGGCGGATCGCGTCCAAATCGGGCACACCGCGACCGCCAAGGAAGCGGTTGAGTTCTTCGTACTCCCTGCCGCGGACGATTTTGAAATCCATGAAGACGTGGCATTGGTACGCCTGAAGTTCAAAATACAAACCGCGTTCAAAAACTTCCTGGACGGGCCGGATGTAGGTTAGCTGTTGGGTATAGTCTCTGAAGATGACGTAATCCGTTGCACCTCCGGAAAGGCCCAGCGCATTCCCAAGCTCGCGGGAAGAAAGGCTGGCATTTTCAGCACCTTTTTCGAGGAATGGCACCGATCCCTTAATCCAACCAGCAGTGGAGCTGAAACGGTTGTTGTAGACAACCAACCCGGCATGCCCACCGACAGCATTGCTGTAGGCAAAAACGTCTTCATCCACGCCGCCTGATGCACGGTAAAAGTCATATAACGTAAAGTTGCTCACATCAGCAAAGAGCCAGCGGCGATGCAGCAGTGGGAAGATTTCGCGTTCATGGCGATGGAGGAGGTCTTGGTCCGGTTGCTCGTCCCAGTAGGGGCGATAATATTCCATGCCATACTTTTCAGAATAGCCTTCAATCTGACCGTGGCCAAACATGGGCAATCCGGGCAATGTGGCCATAACGGTGCAAATGCCGAAGTATTTATCGCCCTTGCCAAATTGCTCCACAGCCGTTTTTTCATCGGGATTGTTCATGAAATTTACATAACGCTTCAAAATCTGCGGGTCGTAAACCAGTGTGTTTTTAATCAGCTGGCGGTATTTTTCGTTTTCCTCATTGCGCAACATGTTCATGAAGGCGCTGTTATACACGCGGTGCATTCCCAGCGACCGTACAAAATAACCTTCCATCAACCAGAATGCTTCAGCCAACAGGAGTGTATCTGGCACCTCGCGGGCGACCCGCTCTACCACTTCACGCCAAAACTCTTCGGGCATGGCCCGGTCGAATTCTTCGCGTGACATGGCAAAGTCAGCCCGCGAAGGAATATCACCGCCGGTGCCGGGCTGAGGGAACCACAGCCGCTGATAATGCTTTTTCGTGAGGGTCATGGCCGCGTCAAAGCGGATGATGGGGAAACGGCGGGCGACGTCCAAAATCGTTTGGATGACCGCTTCACGTACTTGAGGATTCAAGTAGTTCAATTGCGCCGTGTCATTCCAGGGCATGCTGGTGCCATCGTTGCCATGGTAAATGTAGCGCGTTTGACCGCTGCCGTGATCGTAGCGTTTAAACACCACGGCTGCGTCTGAGCGGGAATAGTAGTGGTCTTCCAGGTTAATCGAGACGCCCGAGCGCTGCGACAGGTCCGGGCCGTTGAATGTGTAGCCTGGGAATGGGCTGTAGTCCAAACTGATGAACCAATCGGGGTGTTCGTACACCCAGTCGGAATCGATGCCCATGTGGTTGGGAACCATATCGCTGGCCAGGCGGATACCGCGGGCGGCGCAGCGCTGCGAGAGGTTCTGGTAGGCTTCCTCGCCGCCCAGGCGCCCGGCGATTTGATAGCGCGCCAGCGAGTACGCCGACGAAACTGCGTCTGGGTTGCCGCACATCTGTTTGATGCGGCGGGAGGCATCGCTGCGTTCCCACAGCCCGATCAGCCAAAGGCCAGAGAAACCCCAGCGGGCCAGCTCATCCAGGACCTCGTCTGGGATCTGATCGAGGCGGTCGATTGGACGCTGAAATTGGCGTGAAAGTTGGTTGAGCCAAACATAACTGTTTTTGGCGAGCATGACTACCCGTGGCATCCAATCACTATCGGGGCTGTATCGCTCCACGTCTGGCATGCCGTCTGCCCAGGCCGTTCGGTTCGCATAATCGGGGACAAGACTTTCGCCTGGTCCAAAAAAGGCAGCTTTTTCTTCCTCTTTGATCATGTCCAGGCTTCCCAGAAGCTTATACAAATACTTTCCGATGATCTCGCTCCAATGGTCGCGGATATAACCCAGCTGACCGCTCAGCGACTGTGGTACGACCAGAGCGGGGGAACGCAGCATGGTAATCAGGTCTTGCTTTTCCGGTCCGAAGCTAGGTTGGTGTTTGAAGTAGATCTGAATGCCGTCGACAACCTGCAGATACGCAGTGTGCGCGGCCAGGTCCTTGTCGGTAAATAATTCCGCGTAGGGTTGAGCGGCCGGGTTTACATTGGTAAGCCAGGCCAATAGGAGTTCCTCAAGCACCAACTCCCGATTGGGAATGCCCTCGGTTTCACCCGCAAGGTAAGAAGTGATATCCGTTTTGCCTGTGTATACAACCAGCGGGGGAAATAGCATGCTGAAGTATTCAAGCGTTGAGTTTAGCCGTTCAGCCCCCAAGCCTTTTTCCAGCTCAAGGTAAAGGTTGTGGCGCAGTGCTGGTCCGTTTTCTTGGTAATAGAGGTCCACCACGAGATGAAAAATCTCATCGATCAACCCCAAAGCATTAATTTGGCTGGCTGCAACTGGAGAGGGTTTATCAGTGGATTTGCTGCGAAAAGCGTTGATTTTTTCAGCGAACTGGCGGGCGGCCTGAAAATTGGCGAAAATCACATTCCCTGTTTTGGAGAAGAGAAGGTCATCGAACTGGTACTTTTCGCGAGCGCTGCGTAAAATGTGGAATTCCATCGTTGAGCTCTCCTTTAGTCGATTCGGAAGGTGAGGATTTAGGCTTTAACAAACTATTCTATCATTCACGGGCCAGGATGTGGGTGGTGATGTTGGAACCGGAACCGCCAATATTTTGTGCCATGCCATAATGCGGGCGCAAGACCTGGGTTTCGCCGGCAAGGCCACTCAACTGGATGGTCAGCTCGACCAGTTGGTAAATGCCAGTGGCACCAACTGGATGGCCGCGGGCTTTCAGGCCGCCGAAGGTTGCGACCGGAATCTGGCCATCAAAGCGAAGCAAGCCTTCATTGGCCAGCTTGGGTGCCTGGCCTGGCTCACAAAAGCCAGCCGATTCGAGGGAAAGGGCTGCCATAATTGAAAAGGCGTCGTGGTATTCGAAAACGCCAATATCTGCGGGGGTAATTCCGGCTTGCGCGTAGCCATCATGAGCTGATTTTATGGCTGCAGAAAGTCTTAACGGCACCTTCCGGTTTTGAAGTGAGAGTGTATCGGTGGCTGAACTGCTGGCCACTACACGGATCGGCGGGCGGTGATTGCGGGGTGGGGTGGACGAGATGATGATCGCGGCCGCGCCGTCACATACTGGAGAAGCGTCCAACAAATTGATTGGATCACTGATCATGGCTGACTTGCTGAACTGTTCTCGTGAGATTGTATTTTGGAAGCGCGCATAGGGGTTGTGTACAGCGTTGGCGTGCGCATTGATGGAAAAAGCGGCAAAGTCGGCATGCTGCCAATGATATTCGTACATATAGCGCTGCATGATTAAAGCATTCAGCGCCACAAAAGAAAGACCCAAATCAGCTTCCAGGTCCGCATCTGCCGCTGTGGCCAGGCTGGCAGTAATCTCGGCTGAGGGTGAATCCGTCATTTTTTCAACCCCTACCACCAGAGCCGAATCCATCTCGCCCGAGGCTACCGCCATGACGGCAGCCCGAAAGGCGCTGGCTCCGGATCCGCAGGCTGCTTCAATGCCCAGGGCTGGTTTTTGGTGGAAGCCGACCCAATCTGCCAAGAGCGTTCCTAGTTGAAGCTGCTTATTGGCGGTGCCCGCCATCATATTGCCAACAAACAGCGCATCAGGATAGCCGATGGCGGCGTCCTGGATGGCGAGGAGGGCAGCTTCGCCCCCCAGTTCCTTGAGTGATTTATCCCAATTTTCTTGGACGGGGACCTGTCCGACTCCGATGATGTAAACATTGTTCATAAGGCATGGTTCCTTTCAGCTACGATTGTACAAGCCTCAGCTCTCTAAAGCTATCAAATTCGGCAGCCGGTGAAAAAAAGAGGAAGAATACAAGTGAAAAAAAGAAATCCAATTCGGCAGCCGGTGAAAAAAAAGAGGAAGAATACAAGTGAAAAAAAGAAATCCAACCGGATTGCGCGTAGCCACTATACATCCATATCAAAAATTGGCAGCGTGATCAGATGAAAGGCGAGTGTCTCGAGGTCCTTGGCTTTCTTGCTTTCGCCCATCTCTTGGATAATTGTTTCCAGATGGGATTTGATGATCTGGTTTTCTTGGATCAAGGTGAGCGAATTCTCGGACCCTGAGTCCAGTTCGTCCAACCCCAGCCTGGTGTAAAGCTCGCTGACAACTCCGTAACTCCATTGGTCTGAAATTTTAAGCTCATCTGCCAGGTCCCTGCGGTTAAGTGAAAAAATAACTGCCAGGCGGGCAATTTCACTCTGATGGGGGGTCAAGCCCGGGTAGCTTTGACCATGCAGAACGGTAAAGTGTGGGTTGGGCTCATAGCCGCTTTCGACTGCCAGCTGGTGCGTGGAGGGGGTAAATACGGGCTTTCCGGCAGCCGCAATGCTTACTGCCCAGGTGAGTGAAGTCCCAATTTCATCCTTAAGCAAGTATCCACCAAAATGCGCAGGAGGCACACGCGAAAGCACCCTGGTCTCGACAGAACTGCCCACAAAAATGACACGGACCCACTGGGATGCAGCGGTATAAGCGTTGATTTCAGACAGAATTCCGGGATTTCGGGCAAAATTGTCTACATCCGCCAGCAAAATGTCAGGCTGCCGCAAGAAAGCTTGCTTTGGGTCAGCAAAACCGGTGGAATAAGCAAACTCATTGGCCAGGCGCGTCCGCCAATCTCTGACAACGAGCAAGGACATCCAATTTCGCGAAAAAATGTCATCCGCGATTATTGAAACTAGAATATCATCTGCCATAGATCCCTCTAAGTGCGAAATTAGTTGAATTATAATTGAGACATTGTTTTGAAATTCTAACAGGTAAATCTTGAGGAAAAAGAGATGGCAAAAAGAATCGCAGTACTTACAAGCGGCGGAGATGCTCCTGGAATGAATGCGGCCATCCGAGCTGTGGTGCGCTGTGGGATCGCTGAAGGATGGCTGACTTATGGCGTCAGAAACGGTTTTAAAGGTTTAATTTCCGGCACAATTGAAGAGTTAACCACCCGAGATGTCGGCGGCATCTTACAGCGGGGAGGCACTATGCTGGGAAGCGCACGGTGTGAAGAATTCCGAACGGTCGAGGGCCGGGAGATGGCCATCCGGAATTTAAACCAAAAAGGGATCGACGCCTTGGTGGTGATCGGCGGCAATGGTTCTCAGACGGGTTCTCATGAGCTCCACAAAATGGGCTTTCCGGTAGTCGGAGTGGCTTCTACCATCGACAATGATCTGGTAGGTTCCGATATCACCATTGGTGTGGATACCGCTCTGAATATCGCCCTGGAGGCGATCGACCGGCTCAAGGTGACCGCGTCATCGCATCAGCGCGCCTTCATTTTGGAAGTAATGGGCCGAAAGTGCGGTTATATCGCACTCATGTCAGGGATCGCCGGCGGTGCCGAGGCCATCACCCTTCCGGAGGTGCAGACCGACCCTGAGGAGCTGGCTGAGATCGTGCGGAAAGCTTATGAACATGGCAAGTCGCACGCGTTGATCGTTGCCGCTGAAGGGGCTGAATATAATGCTGCCAAACTGACGGAGTATTTTGAACGTAATGAGGAACGGTTGGGCTTTAGCATCCGGTCAACCATCCTTGGTCATGTTCAAAGAGGGGGAACCCCAGGCGCTTATGACCGAATTTTAGCCAGCAAGCTCGGCAATGCTGCGGTGCAGGCGCTGGCGCGTGGCGAGATGGGTGTCTTGACGGGCAGCATCGGCAACGAGATTGTGACGACTCCTTTGAAAGACGTCGTCGGAAAGACCAAGCAGCTGGACCCTGAAGTGATTAAATTGGCCGGTCTTTTGGACTAATGTTTCATTTTTAGGCAGGCTTCGATCAGCCCATCAAGATCACCATTCAAGACGGCCTGAGTATTGCCCGTCTCAAATTCGGTTCGGTGATCTTTCACCATCTGGTATGGGTGCAGCACATAAGAACGAATCTGGCTGCCCCATTCCACTTTTTTAAATTCGCCTTTCAGTTCAGAAACGTGTTCCTGTCTGGCTTGCTGGTCAAGCTCAAATAGGCGCGCTTTCAGCACTTTAAGAGCGCTCTCCCGGTTCTGCGTCTGAGAACGTTCATTCTGACAGGTTACCACCAGACCGGTGGGCAGGTGGGTGATCCGCACGGCTGTCATATTTTTCTGGACGTTCTGACCGCCTGCTCCAGAAGATTTATAAACTTCAATGACCAGGTCTTCCGGTCGAATCTGTACCTCTTCTGTTTCATCGATGTCTGGCAGGACTTCGACCAAGGCAAAGGAAGTATGCCGGCGGTGAGCTGCGTCAAATGGGGATAGGCGCACAAGACGGTGGACCCCTTTTTCGCATTTCAGGTAACCATAGGCCAAGTCGCCTTCGACCAGAATGGTGACTGATTTGATGCCTGCTTCTTCGCCGACCATCCGGTCCAGCACTTCGGTCTTGTAACCTTTAATTTCTGCCCAGCGCAGATACATACGTTCCAGCATGGCCGCCCAATCTTGGGAATCGGTGCCGCCAGCCCCGGAGTGAATGGCGAGCAGTGCACTGCCGTGGTCGTGTTCACCCGAGAGAAGCAGTTCGGTCTCTTTTTGGGCAAGCGTTTGTTCCAGTTTTGCTGTCTGTTGGGTGATCTCTTCAGTCAGGCTGCCATCGTCCATCTCGAGCAGGGATGCCAAACCGGCGATTTCTGTAGTGAACGAATCCCACATTTCTGTCAGGTTTTCAAGGGAGGAGATTTTTTTCATCACCTGCTGTGCCTGATCCGGTGAATCCCAAAATCCATCTTGCTGTGATTCTGTCTGCAGTTTTAGAAGTTGTTCACGCCTGGCAGGCAGGTCAAAGATGCTCCTGGAGAATGCGGCATTGTTCAGATAAGGCTTGAATTCGGTCGGAAAGATCAGACATGCGGTTGGTTCCTCAGTTAGCGGGCAAAAATGCCCTCAATAAATGATGTGCGGTCAAAAAGCTGCAGGTCGTCAATCTTTTCCCCCAGGCCGGCATACAAAACCGGCAGATTGAGTTGACGTTTGATGGCAAAAGCCATTCCCCCCTTGGCAGAGCTATCCAACTTGGCCAGGATGGCACCATTGAGGTGCACCGCTTTGCTGAAAGCTTGTGCCTGCTGCAAAGCGTTTTGGCCAGTGGTGGCGTCGAGCACAATCCAGGAATGATGCGGCGCTCCTGGAAGTGCCTTTTCGGCTACTCGATAGACTTTCTTGATCTCTTCCATCAGGTTATAGCGGGTGTGCAGGCGGCCGGCTGTATCTACCAGGACCACATCCACCCCGCGTGAAAGACCGGCTTTGATGCCGTCATACGTGACGGCGCCCGGGTCGCTGTTTTGTTGGGCTGTAATGATCGGAACGTCCACTCTTTGTGCCCAAACCTCAAGTTGGTCAGCTGCAGCCGCGCGGTAGGTGTCAGCTGCGACCAATAAAACCTTGAGCCCGGATTGTTTGTAGCGGGCTGCCAGCTTGGCGATTGAGGTGGTTTTGCCAGAGCCGTTCACGCCTGCTACCATGATCACAGTTGGTCGATGTGAAAGGTCCGGTTCGGATGGCTGATCCAGCATGAGCGTCATTTCAGACTTGATTAGCTCGTAAAGTTGTTCGGTTTTGGTAAAGCCATGTTTTTCTGCCAATTCCTGGCAGCGGTCGATCAGGTAAAGTGTGGCATCGGGACCCAAGTCGGCTTGAATGAGCAGTTCTTCGAGTTCGTCCCAGGTGGAATCATCAATTTCAGTGGCTCCAAAAAAGCTGGCCACTTTGCCGAAGGTAACGTTGCGCGTCTTGGCAAGGCTATCCCGCCATTTCTTGATCGTATCATTCATAGGTAGCGATTATATCATTCAGCAGAGTGGCTGCTGGCGAGCTGACCGCAGCCAGCGTGAATTTCAACGCCGCGCCTTAGTCGGATCGTGGCGTTGATGCCATGTCGTTCCAAAATCTCGCGGAACCGGTTCACGCGTTCGCGCGGAGAACCCTGCAGGGGATACGCTTTACTAGGGTTTAGGGCGATCAAGTTCACATGGCACAAGAGACCGGTTAACAGCTGGGCTAGTTGCTCAGCCATCTCCGGACTGTCATTGACCTCATTGATCAGAGCATATTCGAAGGTCAGTCGGCGATGGGTGGTCTGGACATATTGCCGGCAAGTTTTCATTAGTGCATTTAAAGGATAAATTTTGTTCGCCGGCACAAGTTGCGATCGCAAGGCGTTGTCGGCGGAATGCAGGCTGACCGCCAGGTTAACCTGCGAATTTTCAGCGGCAAAGCGGTCAATCTTGGGGATGATTCCGACTGTGCTGATGGTAATCCGGCGGGCACCGAAATTTAAACCCTCCGGGTCCGTCAGGCGGGCTATGGATTTCATCACAGAATCAAAATTCAAAAAGGGCTCGCCCATCCCCATGTAGACGACATTGGTCAGGTTCTGCCCTTCAGAGCGCAGGCGGGCCATGAAGTAAATCACCTGTCCCAGGATTTCTGCAGCGCTAAGATTGCGCTGGTAACCCATTTGGCCGGTGGCGCAAAACACGCAGCCCATCGGACAACCGACCTGGGTTGAGACGCAAACCGAATTTCGTTCCTCGTAACGCATGAGCACCGTCTCGACCCGCGCGCCGTCCTGGAGCTGGAAAAGCACTTTTTCCGTCAGGTTATCTTTTGAGTGAATGCTCTCGATTAAAGTCAGGGGCATAAGTGTAAAATGGGCTGCCAGATCCGCCTTGAGGGAATTGGGAATGTTGGCGAATTGAGAGAAATCGCTATACAATTGCTTGTACAAGCCTTCCCATAGTTGTTTCACCCGAAATGCAGGTTGCTGCTGGGTTTGCAGCCAATCAATCAGACTGCTGCGGTCTTCGTTATATATTTGGAGGTCAGCCATAGATCAGCTCTGTCAAGCTCGGTGCAACCCAATCGGGAGCAGGCGTCCAACGCTGGGCCTGTTCCAATGTGCTGACGCCAGTCAGCACCAGGCCCGCCAGGCAGCCAGCTTGCTGCGCGCCAGCGATATCCGTTTCGAGACGGTCGCCAATCCCCATCACGGCGCTTGCTGGTAACCCCATGCGTTCCAGGGCTTCGAAGTACATGCCGGCGTTTGGTTTGCCAATAATTTCGGGTTCCTTCCCACTAGCGGTTTGAATGGCAGCGACCATCACTCCCGCGCCGGGGAAGAGCCCCCAGGGCGTGGGGTAGGTGGCATCGGTGTTGGTTGCGATGAACCTTGCGCCAGCGCGAATGAGCAGGCCGGCGTTGGCCAGCTTCTGATGATTAATTTCAGGGTCCAACCCAACCACGACCGCTGCTGCACCTTGACGTGCTTCCTCGGGGAGCAGATCAAAACCCGCTGAGCTCAGCAGTGCTCTGAGTGATTCTGATCCGACCACATAAACCTTATTGTCTGGTGGCAGGATGCGCTTCAGGTAAGCAAGCGTAGCTGTCGCGGAGGAGACGACCTCCTGCGGGCAAATATCAACTGAAAAGGATTTAAGTTTTTCTACGTAAAAATCGATGGAGTGGGTGGCGTTATTGGTCGCCAAAATGACCTTCAGCCCATGGGTGCGAATAAAATCAAAAATTACCGGCAGATCCCCGATAGGCTGGGTGTCGTGCCAGAGCACGCCATCCATGTCTAAAATTATCCCCTTGAGCTGGGGAAAGTGATCGAGGATCATAGCCGGCAGTTTTCCTTGTACTATTTTTTAGGCGGTTCCAAAACTTTGTCCACCAAACCGTAGGCCACAGCCTGTTCCGCGTCCATGTAAAAATCTCGGTCGGTATCGCGACGGATAACATCGATAGGCTGTCCGGTGACTTCGGCAAAGAAGTTGTTCAGGTGATCTTTCAGGCGCAAAATCTCACGCGCCATGATTTCGATGTCGGAAGCCTGACCCTCTGTACCGCCAAGTGGTTGGTGCAGATGAATGGTGGCGTGTGGCAGGGCGTAGCGCTGGCCCTTGGTTCCGCCAGCCAGCAGAACTGTCCCGAAACTGGCGGTCACTCCAACAGCAACTGTGCTGATTTTGTTGGGGATCATCTGCATGGTGTCCAAAATTGCCAAGCCGGCATAAATTGAACCACCAGGAGAATTGATATACATTTGGATCGACTTGTCGGGATCAACCTGGCTGAGGTAAAGCAGCTGGGCAACGACCAGATTGGCTACCTGGTCATTGATGGCCGACCCAACGAAAACGATGCGCTCTTTGAGCAGCAAAGAGTAGATGTCATAGGCCCGCTCGCCGGTGGGCGATGCTTCGACCACCATGGGGATGACAGATTGAAACGAATTTTTATCCATTTTTTTTCCTTTGCGGTAACTAATTTCAATCAAGTCTACTCTTTGTGCGTAAGAAAATTGTTTGTTTTCTTGTGCAGCCTTAGTCAGCCTGCCTGATTATTCGGATTCAGTTTCTGGAGCTTCTGCCGCTGCTTCAGGGGCTGGCTCGATGGCCGCGACCGCGGAGGAGTCTTCACTGGGCAGCGCTTCAGGCGCTTCGGTTTGAATTGATTCCGGGCTGGCAATGGAGCGTAAAACTCGATGGACTTCGCTGTCAACCACCATGCGGATGGCCTGATTTGAGACATACTCCGCAAATTTTTTGGTTCCCAGCGTCTTCTGTACCTCTTCGAGTTCGCCAGATTCGAGCAGTGCACTGATATATTGAGAGGCTGCGTCTTCAACCATCTTGTCGGTGATCTGAACGTTGTACTTTTTTGTCAGCTCATCAACGATCAATGATTTTTCCAAACGCTTTTTAGCGACGGGTTCCACTTCATTCTTCATGAAGGTTTCCTCATCTGTTTGCCGCAGTTTGAGGTAAAGATCCAATGTCATCTGCTGGTGCGACAGTTCATGCTCCAGGCTGTTTTTTACGTATTGAATTTCTTCTTCAAGCATTTGGGGCGGATACTTAATCACAGCCTTGACGCGGATCTGCTCCATCAGATCGTTGAAATAATCATCTTCGTATTCCTGGAGGGATTCCCGACTGAGTTGTGCCCGGAAGTAATCCTTCATTTCTTCCAAACTGGTAAAGCCGCCGATTTTCCCCAAGAAATCTTCATCCAATTCCGGAAGTTCCAAGGCTTTGACGGTTTCAATCGTTCCGCTGAGAACGACAGTTTTGCCAGCCAGATTTTCTTGACGGTCATCCGCGGGATATTCATGAACGATTTCGAAGGTTTCGCCGGCTTTGCGGCCAATAAACGCTCTGGCAAAACCTTTGTACGGCCATTCGCTCTCCTGTTCTTCTTCAGGAGAGGTGATCAACGCCTGATACGGTGCGGCCGGGATGACGACCGCGTCTTCCCCTTCAGCGGAATTTTTATCACGCCCTTCCAGATTCATATACACAACCGTGTCTTCAGTGGCCGGCGTCTCCACTGGCACCAGTGTGGCGTAACTGCGGCGCGCACGCAGGATGAATTTTTCTACATCCTCATCGCTGACTTCGGGCAGTTTGTATTCCTTTCGCAGTGAATCCACATCGTTCAGTTCGGCTGTGGGCTCCAGCGGAATGGTAAATTCGAAAACAGGCGGGTTCTCACTTTTGATTGCGTCCAGGCTTCCCGGCCCCCAAGGTTTAATCCCTTCGGCTTCGATGACCTGCGGGTAGACTTCTTCAACCATGAGGTCGATGGCTTCTTGGGTGATTTCCAATTCTCCAACATGGTTAAGGACGGTGGCGTAAGGGGCTTTACCGGGCCTGAACCCGGGAATATGCGTGCGCCGGGCGATTTTTCGAGCGGCTTTGTGTTTGAACTGATCTAGTAATTCTGGTTCAAATTCCGCAGTAATTTTAACCTGATGGTTCTCAGTGAAAGTTTTTTCTGTTTTCAAAATATACCTCTTGATAATTAGTTAGCGAAGTGGGGAAAGAGGGGCTCGAACCCTCACGCGTCACCGCACATGATCCTAAGTCATGCCTGTCTGCCAATTCCAGCACTTCCCCTCAAGGCAAGATTATAAACGAGAGAAAAATGAGCGTCAACCAAAAAGCCAGGCAGAAGGCCTAAGGGCCGGCTGCGCTTATTCGGTGAACCAGCTTCAGTGGTAACATCTTTGCCGAT
This sequence comes from Anaerolineaceae bacterium, assembly GCA_034430195.1. Taxonomy (GTDB): domain Bacteria; phylum Chloroflexota; class Anaerolineae; order Anaerolineales; family Anaerolineaceae; genus Mesolinea. The sequence continues at coordinate 14,117 of DAOUFF010000015.1, forward strand.
CGGGGCAAAGGACCTGCTTTTTGGAGGCTTCCCCCACAAGGTCGGAGAATGGCCGCGAATCGATCCCGATTCCAACCAAAACTGCGCGTAGCCACTTAGGCACAAGTAATACCAAAATTAAGCTTCTGACAAAGAAAGCTGAAGCGCACCTGAGCCCGACCAAGCAATTAACAATTCCGGCGCAATTCCAAATGGAAGCAACACACTGGCGCCGGCTTTGGCGAGCAAGCCCACATACCTGGATTTATTCAGCAGGGCAGGGTTAAAGGGTTTACCCAGGTCCCAGGCGAAAACATCCGGCTCGCCCTGGGTGTATAAAAAGCGGATGCGCTGCCCGGGTCGGATCGGCATACCTACTGCCTCCATCTGGCGCGCCGCGCGCACAGCTGCGGTGCTGCTGCGGTAAGCATCCAAAGCGTAACTAACCTTCCCATTGATTACCAGATGCTCCGGCGGGACCAACCCGGCCTGCAGCTGTGTCAGTGCTTCCTGATAGAGCTGAAATGCAGCCAAAACGCTTTTATTTAGCTCAGATCGTGTTTTGGCTCGTGCCAGACAGGCAATCATGCGGTTTTGAACGGCAGCAATCCAGGCTGGCGTGTCTTTTCTGCGCGCTTCCAACCCACGGATTTTGACCTCACCGCTCTGAAACACTCCGAAGTAGCGGTTCGCGATGGGGACGCGCTCATCCGTTTTGGACGGCAGGAACGCCACCCAGCGGTAAATGCCATCCAAATTAATCGTCAACCCGGTGCGGTCATTGATGCGCTGAATGACCTCGGTGAAGTGTTCCGGGCGGTTGGCGCCTTTCTTTTTGATCCACAAAGCATCCACATACATGTGCAGCACCTCGAAGCCCTCTGCTTCGGCCACCTCTTTGGCGCGCAGCAACACTTCGCGGCCACCCCGGGTAACCGCCTCATGCGCTTCAATGCGCCCGTAGCGGGCATTTTTGTAGCCCAAAAAGCCAAAGCACACCACCAACAGCCATTTAAGTGCCATTGCGCGCGCTTTTAAAGCTTCGGTCATGGGATGTTGGGGCGGGTAATCGCGGATCTTTTTTTTGAGCGCCACCCGCTTTTCATAGAGTGGCTTGAGCGTCAGCGGCACCACGCCCAGTTCGGGGCTGGCCGGTTCCAACACCTCCGGGAGCGGCACCTCAGGTGAAATGTTTCCCTGGATGATGACTGCCGGGTACATGGAAACAAAGTCGACCTGCGCCACGTCCATGTGTAGCCCGACTTTGGGCTGGTAAACCATGCCGCCGCGATCCGTCTGGATCAGCCGCATTCCCGACTTGAACTCTTCGGCCTGGCGCTTTTGGTAAGGCACCAGGATGTCTTTTTCCAGTGCCGTGATGACCTGCATAGCTGAGATGCCCTGCCCGGGTGAGACGCGGGCTGCCTTCTCAATCGGCAGGGTGGTCACGCGTGCCATTTCCAATGTGCCTGCCAGGCTGTAGTCCGACCACATCATGGCAGATTTACGGTCAATGTGACAGCGTCCAAACAGGTGCGCTTCTTCCGGACGGTAAATGATGTGCCCATAGGAAAAATAGGTTGTTTCTTTTTGCCAGCGCACCGGTTTTGCTGCGTCCCGGTTCAGATGCAGGGGAATGTCTTTCTCCTCCGCCTGGGCCAGCAGGAAGGGAATCAGCCAGGAATCCCCCCAATCCGTTACCAGAATATCAGGATCATATTCCTGCAGGGTCTGTTCAAGCTGGCGCAGGTATTCACCCGCTTCATCCAACGGCAGCTCCAGTTGAAAGCGGTCAGAATGCAGCCCGAGCGCGCGGACCTGGGCGCGGGCAGGGTCGCAGTCAGGCAGCACATCCAGGATGCGCAGTGGAGGCATCTCTGGCATCAGGTCCCAGCGGCTGTTGAGAGCCCGCAGGTCCTGAATGCGCCCATCGTCATCGGATTCCAGCTCACAAAGCGCCAGCGGAAAGGCCCCACAGCGGGCAATGTAGCGCGTGCTGATGGCCACATCGGCGTCATACCAGGTCAGATCCGGGAAGAGCTCTTCCGCCCCGTGAAACACCCGCACCTGATTCGCCGGCGTGTCCACATTGACCTCCAGCACATCAACCGGGTCGGGCACAAAAACGTCTTGTTTCACGGTACGCCGCAAGGAGGTTACCCCCGGCTGTACAGCCAGATGCTTCCATAAGGCTCTCAGCTGTTCGTGTGGGCCGGCCGCGTAGAAACGAACCGGAAATGTCTGCCGGAAGCGTACGCGGCGGTCATCGTCTGCTGAAATAAACCAGAGGCTAAGCCCGTCCTGCGGGTCAAGATACAGGTCCAACAGCCAGCCGCGAAAGGTAGCGGGCATCAGGGTGCATCCTCAAAGCGGGCATACGCGGGTGCGTTCTTAGCGCCAGCGGGGGGGTCTGCAGGCGTACCGGCGGCATTCTCATCCGGCTGGGCCGGCTGGGCATCAGTAGAAAACGCAGCATTAAGCAGTTCAATGAAATGGATTTCCTTGCGGTTATCCAGCAGCTTCTCTGCCATGCCGGAAGGCAGTTCTTTTTCCAGCGTTTTAAGTTGTTTGTAGACCTCCAGAAGAATAGCAATCAGGTACATGTCCAGAGGGTACAGGTTGGAGGCGTAAGAGGCTTCTGCCAGATGCAGACGGGAAAGCACCAGCAGCTCCTCCAGCAGGATCTGATCGTCCTTGCGCAGCGCACGCTTGAAGCGGTTGAGCGCAGCTTCTTCCTGCTGCCAGGTTTGGGTAATCGAAGCGATGGTTCGTCCCATGGGTTGGCTCTCTATTGAAACAGCCTCGGCTGCAAGCCTTCTCCTGCCGGCTGAGGAGCTGCCTCTTCCCAACAGGTGCCGGCGCTGGCCCGTAAGCGTTCCAGCAATACTGCGCGCTCCTGTGCGATGGCAGGAACCGGGCGGGCGCTGATTACCACCGGAGCGCTGCGGCTTAACCCCGCCAGATGATCCAGACTGTGCTGCAGCAGACGCTGACTGTCGTTCAATTTGACGTCCTCGTCCAAAAATGTGGCCAGAAGGTCCAAAACAATCACCGGTTCTTCGCTTGAACTGGCGACTGCTGCGGCCAGCATGGAAAGCACCTGGTAGCAGGTAAAGGCTCGCGATAAACGGATGCGGTTCATTGCGCTGACCGGGTCTGTGGTATAGGGGCGGATGAATTTGGCGACGGCGTACATGTTGGAGCGATTGCCGCAGTCCAAAACCGTCAGCGGCTGCCGCAAGCTCAGCGCGGCAATTAACTGCAGCATTTTTTCGTTCAGCGCGCTCTGCCCAACCACCAGATAAATCTGGGGCGGCAGCGGCGCGGAAAGCGGCAACAGTGAGGAAGGAACAGTCATATGCTTATTATATAGCACATTTGTTCTATGTCAAGTCAATTTGAACTGTACACCGTCGGGGTGGGGGAGGGCGGGGCGGCGGGGTTGAGACTGAAGCAGCAGGACGCTGATTTTATCGCCTTTGCGCTGCGTGCTGCAGGCGGCGGGCAGGCATCATGGGTATAATAGGCGCCTAAAGCACAGGAGAAACCGCTAATGACCATAAAAAACACCGAAAATGGCACCACAATGCGTGCGCGGCTGAGCAAGTCCATCGTCCTGGCAATCCGCCGGCTGATGCAGCAGGAGCGGCCTGATGCAGAGAGCCTGGATATGGCGGCGTTTGTCGTTTTGGCGCTTGAATTGATGGCCACATCGGTAGATAGCGCGGCACAGGCCTGGGAGAAGCGGGATTATTGGTTGAAAGCAGACCATTTTCGCCAGGATTGGGCCTGGCTGAACCAAAGCCAACAAGCGCTTAAAACCGCTGTGCTGTCACAGGATTGGCCGGCGATTGCGCGGGAATTGATTGTAGTTGGGCAGCATCTTCAGGATGTGCAGCTCAGCCCAAATCATCGCCTCGGGACGCCGTGGAATGGCGCCTGGGAACAGCTGCAAAAATCCCTTTAATGCGTTTCTTTGAGTTTTAGACCAGATCAGTTGGTGGGGAAGGCTGAAAATTGATTTTTAACCTATATGGTTATGATAAGTATCATTATCGTAAGCTAGTTTATGCTTAGCACGAGCCACCCTCCGATTATCATTGATTTTGAATTCTATTCTTTTGACAGAATCAGGCTTCATAATGTCCTCAAATGGAAATTCGGCCCTCACCAGATTGCCCCGAAGTGAAAGGAATGTTTCCTTAATTAATTTGAAATGAACGGTCGGTACAACATAGAATTTATAAATTTACTTTTCGAAAATTCCCTTATCATCCAAGATCTTTATGCACTGGGTGCTTGTCACTCGATCACTCGAATCGTGGATAATCTCTCCAAAAGCGTTGTGCACTCATTTGTAATCTTTGGAAACATGTAACTTCTGACTATCTATTCCAAATAACTGAATTTACTCCCCGTCGACGACCAGCCACATTTGCACAGTACCATTTGTTGTTCCTGATGCAAGCATCTGACCATCTGGCGAGAACGCCACGCTCACAATGGCATCTACAAAGTTAAGCGCGCTCAGTAAAGCCCCATCCGGCACTCGCCACAGTCGTATTGAATTGCGCATTGATCCTGAAACCAGCTTTTGTCCATCAGGCGAGAATGCCACACTAAAAACTGCGATCGCATGCCGTTCCAGCACATTCAGCATAAACCTCAAAGCAAGCTGGCTTCACATATTTAGACATTGAAATAGCAATACTACGCGAAATTATATCTAAATATAAACCTCTAATAAAGATTCTGTTGCAGAGTATAATGGTGAGGATTATGACCGCATTGACAATCTCCCAGGTGATTTACAACTACCTCGCATCGGTGGAGGTTTCGCGCAGCGCTAACACCACGCGCACTTACCGCAACGGAATGAACATGTTCCGCGGTGTACTGGAAGCACAAAAGCTGATACCAGAAGAGACCCCGGTGGAAGGTTTAACCGAAGATGCAATCATCTGGTTTGCATCCGCTCTAAAAGAGCTTTCGCCAGCCACGGAACAGTGTTATATAACCGCAGCAGTCGGATTGTATGAATATATTGCCGGCGAGAATCTGGCCCCGGTCAACCTTCCGCGCGTGCGTCTGCTTATCAAACAGCGATCTCGCCGACCCGGCATTCGCCTGCCCCAGTTTCCAAAATCGGGCATCGAAGCAGTGATTGAATACGCTCAAAACTTGAACCAGTTGCCAACTGCCAACGCGACAGACCACTTGATCAACCTGCGTGATCGGGCCTTCCTGCTGACCCTGGCCGATACCGGCTTGCGCGTCCATGAAGCCTGCAAATTGCGCCGGGGTGATGTCGATTGGCATGAAAGCCGGGCTATTATCGTTGGCAAAGGCAATAAAGAAGCGGTGGTGCGTTTCTCCAAACGTAGCCTGCAAGCGATCAAAGATTATCTCAGCCAGAGGGCGGCCATCGATGGCTCAGGCGGAAAAGCACTCAGCGCCTTGCCGGTCTTCGCCCGGCATGACAAGGCCGCTGGTTCCGCTATCAAACCTATTTCGACTACAACCGGCAGGCAAATTGTCAACCAGCGTGTCGAAGAGGCGCTCGGGAAGGAAGCCGTCGGCACCATCACCCCCCATTCTTTCCGCCATTATTTTGTCACGACCATCCTGCTGACCTCTGGAAACCTGAAACTGGCCCAAGAACTGGCGCGCCACACCAATATAGCGGTCACACAGCGTTATTCTCACCTTTCGGATGATGAACTCGATCGTAAATATGAGGAGATTTTCGGCTGAACACCTCAGCAGCGGTTGTTGGTGGTATGATAGCCGCGCAAATTAAAAGCTTGAACTGAGGAGTATATGTCCGATTTTCGTATCAGATCTCACCCGATTTTGCATGATACATCGGAAGCAGATATCCCATTCTTTTGGTCAGGCCGCCCCTTTTTTGCCAAAAGCGGCGAGATGATTGCCTCGGCTCTGATTGCCAATGGGATTTCCACCTTTGGTCACCACCCCAAAGACCACAGCCCGCAGGGCATTTTTTGTGCAAATGGACAGTGCGCGCAATGCCTGGTAATTGCTGACCGGGTGCCGGTCAAGGCTTGCATGACCGCCATCCAGCCGCATATGCAAATCGAACCGGCAGAAGGCCTGCCGATCCTGCCCGAGGTATTATTCCAAGCCGACCTGCGTTCCCAGCCAACGCCGGTGGTCGAGACTGGCGTGCTTATCATCGGCGGTGGCCCAGCCGGGCTCTCGGCAGCAATTGAACTGGGCAAATTGGGCATCCACACGCTCCTTATTGATGACAAACCGGCTCTCGGCGGCAAGCTGGTACTTCAAACGCACCGCTTTTTTGGATCAAAAGAAGCGGTGTTTGCTGGTACACGCGGCATCGAGATTGCCCAAAAGCTAAGTGACCAGCTGCAAAACGACGTAAGTGTCGATCTGTGGCTGGGAAGTACAGCGCTTGCCATCTTTGAAGACCGTTCCGTAGCCGTATTGCGCGATGGCAAAACCTATACTCTCGTCAAACCTGAATTGCTCCTGGTTTGCTCAGGCGCGCGCGAAAAAAGTCTTGCTTTTCCTGGGAACACTTTGCCAGGTATATATGGCGCAGGCGCCTTTCAGACGTTGGTTAACCGCGACCTGGTGCGGCCTTGCCAAAATTTGTTCATTATCGGCGGGGGCAATGTCGGTCTGATTGCTGGCTATCATGCCATTCAGGCTGGCATTCATGTGGCAGGTTTGGCTGAAGCCGCGCCACGCTGCGGGGGTTACAAGGTGCATCTTGATAAGCTGGTACGCTCGGGTGTGCCAGTGCTCACTTCCCACACGGTGACAGCCGCCCTGGGTCGCGGTCAGCTGGAGAGAGTGATCATTGCAGAGGTAGACGACCACTTTCAAGCAATTGCCGGTACTGAACAAACTTTTGACTGCGATACGCTGCTCATCGCTGTGGGGTTGGACCCGGTCAATGAATTCATCCACAAAGCCAAACAGGTCGGTTTGCCGGTTTTAGCTGCCGGAGACGCACAAGAAATCGCCGAAGCATCCGCCGCCATCTTCTCCGGGCGAATTGCTGGGCTGCGAGCTGCCGGCATGTTGGGTTTGCCATCCGGCCAAATTCCCGCCGAATGGCTGAGGATGGAGGAAATCCTTAAGTCCAGACCAGGCCAGACTTTTCCGGAGGAGCCACCCCTGGCTACGTCCGGTGTCTTTCCGGTTATTCACTGCAACCAGGAAATCCCATGTAACCCTTGTTCCCAGGTATGCCCACACGGGCTGATCCGTATCGACGCTGATGACATCCGCCATCTTCCGGTATTTTCCAGCGCAAACGGCCATGAATGCAGTGCTTGTGGGCGCTGTTTGGCGGTTTGTCCGGGGCTAGCCATCACCTTGGTTGACTTTCGCAAAACGGCGAGCGGCAGCGCATTGGTGACCCTGCCCGTCGAGGTCGAGGACGAGCGCTTCCTTCCGGGCCAGCTGATCGAACTTTGCGATACCACGGGTAATTCTCTGGCTACCCGGCCGGTAAAATCAGTGAGAAAAGTGGCTGGTTTTAAGAATGGTACCAGCCTGGTTACAGTGGAGGCACCCTCTGAAATTGCTGCGAAAATTGCCGGCATCCGCTTGTTGGAGGCCGCCCTGCCACCATTCTCAGCTGCACAAGACCTGGCGGACCACCCCACGTATATCTGCCGCTGCGAACGTGTGACAGTAAATGAAATCCGGCAGCTGATCCGCTCCGGCATCCGCGACATCAATCAAATTAAAGCCGTGACCAAAGCCAGCATGGGCGCTTGCGGCGGGAAAACCTGCCTCAACATGATCCGCCGGCTTTTCCAGGAAGAAGGCGTTCCCCTCTCTGAAGTAACCGAAACCACCATCCGACCGCTTTTCGTTGAAGTGCCGGTCGCCGTCTTAGGAAACATTGAAAAAATTGAATTGCAGCCGGGGGAAAACTCATGAATTCTGCTGACGTTTTTGATGTGATTATCGCCGGCGCAGGTTCCGTTGGGACGCCCAGCGCGTATTTCATGGCAAAAGCTGGCCTAAAGGTACTGGTCATTGACCCCCTGCCAAGCACTGGTCAAGCTTCCAACAAGCACGCCATCGGCGGTGTGCGCGCTACCCATTCCGATCCGGCTAAAATATACCTATGCGCTAAAAGTATAGATATCTTGTCTTCCTGGCAGGAAACGACCGGCGACGATATTGAATGGCAACGCGGCGGGTACAGCTTTGTCGCTTATAACCCCCAGGTAAAAAGCACCCTGATCGACTTGCTGGCCGTCCAAAAAGGACTTGGATTAAACATTGACTGGTTAGACCGTAACCAGTTTATTGATCTTGTGCCAGATATCAACCCGGAGGGGTTGCTGGGCGGGACGTTTTCGCCCGACGATGGTTCAGCCTCACCGCTGAAGTGCAGCTTCTCTTTTTATTCCCAGGCTGAAAAGATGGGGGCTCGCTTCCACTTCAATGAACGGATTCTGGCGGTGGAAGCCCAGGGAGGCCGTATCCAGGGGGTCCGAACCGATGCCGGTAGCTATGCCTGCCGGTTTTTCTTGAATGCCGCTGGTTCCTGGGCAGGGCCTTTGGCGGCAACCTCTGGCATTGACCTGCCGGTAAAACCCGATTCGCATGAAGCCGGCATTACCGAAGCCGTTCAACCCTTATTTTCCCCGATGATTGTGGACATTCGGGAAAGGCCAGGTTCCGCCAATTTCTACTTTTACCAACATCCGTCCGGCAAAATCATCTTTTGTGTGACGCCCAACCCACAGGTTTGGGGGATCCATGATCAAGACAGCAGCAGCTTTTTACCTCTGGCTTGTCAACGCCTGGTGGAAATTATGCCCAAATTGGCCAACTGCCGGGTACGGCGTACCTGGCGTGGCAGCTATCCGATGACCCCAGATGGCAGCCCGATTTTAGGAAAAGTCCCTGGGTTTGAAGGTTATCTGCTGGCGGTTGGCATGTGTGGCCAGGGTTTCATGTTGGGCCCGGGCGTGGCCAGCCTGATGACCAGCCTGGTTACCGATGTGTTGACCGCCGAACAAAATGCCTGTTTGGAGACATTGCGGTTAGACCGGCAGTTTACCGGTGTAGAAAAGCTCAAATAAACACCAGAAAAAAACCGCTTACAATTAGCTTAGTATGGATTTGGAACAATTCACCAGCAAAATACCACAGAGCTATTCTGAAGCCGATCGGGAACAGATTCGCAAAGCGTATCAGTTTGCCGAGAAAATTCACGCCGGCCAGACGCGCGCCAATGGGCAGCCCTACCTGGTTCACTGTGTCGGTGTCGCCCAAATTTTGATGGGCATGGAAGTGGCTCCTTCCATGGTGATCGCTGGTATGCTGCATGACAGCGAGCTGGACGGCAACGTCAGTGTCGAGGAGATTCAGCAAGCATTTGGCGATGTGGTCGCTGGTTTTGTGGATGACCTGACGCGCATCACCGCCCTTCCGCAGATTTCCCGCGGCGATCAACATCCTGATGAAAGAGTTCCCCTGCCGGCTTCCGCATTGGAGGAAGAAACTCACCTTTCGGCCAGTGAAACCGAAACCCTGCGCAAAATGCTGCTTGCTATCGGAGACGATGTGCGTGTGGTCATCATCAAACTGGCCGACCGTCTTTATAACATGCGCACGCTGAGCTCGCTGCCGCCAGATCGTCAAAGAAAAATTGCGCAAGAAACATTGGATATATTTGCCCCGCTGGCTAACCGTCTCGGCATCTGGCAAATTAAATGGGAGCTTGAAGACCTCGGCTTCCGCTACACTCAACCGGAAAAGTATAAAGAAATTTCAGACCAGCTGGCCTTACGCCGAAACAAACGCCAGGAAGAGATTGACAAGATTATTGCTGATCTCGTCGCACTGATGAAGGATTCTGAAGTCAAAGCCCAAATCTCCGGGCGCCCAAAGCATATATATTCCATCTATCGCAAGATGGAGAGAAAAGGGCTGACTTTTGACGCAATCCGCGATTTGCGGGCCGTGCGGATCATAGTGGACGATGTGGAGACCTGCTATAAGGTCCTCGGTATCATTCATATGAAGTATCAGCCGATCCCTGGCGAATTCGATGACTATATCGCTTCCAAAAAGCCAAATAACTATCAATCGCTGCATACTTCCGTGATTTTCACGGATGGCAAGCCGGTTGAGGTCCAGATCCGCACCTGGGAAATGCACCAAAATGCTGAATTTGGTATTGCTGCCCATTGGCGTTATAAGGAACAGGGGGCGGCAATCTCCCCCAGCTATGTCGAAAAAGTCAGCCATATGCGCGGGGTGATCAACTGGAGCCAGTCTCTCGAAGATGATCAAGAAATCTTAGAAGCCATGCGCTCTGACGTCTTTCGCGACCGGGTATATGCCCTGACGCCCAAGGGAGATGTGGTTGAACTGCCTTTTGGGTCGACTCCGATTGACTTTGCCTATCAGGTGCATACCGACGTCGGGCACCGTTGCCGGGGTGCCAAGGTAAACCGAAAACTGGTCACGCTGGATTACCAGTTGAAAACCGGCGACCAAGTCGAAATCCTCACCGCAAAGAAAGGCGGACCCAGCCGCGACTGGCTCAACCCGGCCCTCGGCCTGGTCAAGTCCAATCGGACGCGGTCAAAAATAAAACAATGGTTTAAGCAGCAAGACCGTGAGCAGAACATCATTCACGGCCGGGAGATTCTGGAAAAGGAATTTAAACGCCTTGGAATCAACCAGGTCAATTTAAACGAACTGGCCGAATTTGCCAACGTTAAAACGGTTGACGACCTGTATGTTGGTTTGGGCAGCGGGGACATCACAACCGGTCGTTTGGTGAACCACATTTGGGAAATTCAAAAAGAAAACCTGCCCGCTGAGCTCACACTGATCCCTGAGACGCCGAGCCGTCAGACCGCAACCGATGCAATCTCCGTGATGGGCCTGACCGGTATGGCCACGACCATGGCCCACTGCTGTAACCCGATCCCGGGGGATGAAATCATTGGTTATATTACCCGTGGCAGAGGGGCCACCATTCACCGCTCTGACTGCCCTAACATTTTGCGGGTACGCGAAAAGGAGCGCCTCGTGGCGGTGAGTTGGGGTACCGTAGAGCAGGCCTTCCCGATCCCCATCCAGATCACTGCCTATGACCGCAAGGGACTGATCACGGATATTTCGTCAGTCATTTCGAGCGAACCGGTACGCCTGGTGGACCTGACCATGACCTCCCACCAAAGTAAGGTCCGCTTCAACCTGGTCATTGAAGTGGCCACGCTCAACTTACTGAGCCGGATTTTGGTCCGGTTTGAAAATTTGCCCAATGTTATCGAAGCCAGGCGTGTCGCTGCCGGCTAAAGCGGCGGGCTGCTTGACTTTACCGATTGATTTGACTAAGGTAAAATGCTCTCGCATTTTTAGAGAGCATCAAGGAGAATATCATGCCGAGAATTCGTTGCCACTACCTAGACTGCCTGTTCCTGGATGACCGTTACTGCAGTGCGGCTGCCATTGAACTCAACCCGGATACCGGCTGCCAAACCTACACTCCCAACGAGGAAGCTGAAGTAAAGAATTGGGATGAAGACGTAGAACTGGACGACTGGGACGATGTTGGCACTGATGAAGATTCAGACGATTTATGGACGTCGGACGAAGAAGATGACGAGGATGCCGACGACGACGACACTGACGAATATTAGCCCAGCGCGCCCGATGGGCAGGTTGGTCTTTTCGGGCATTAACAATTTTGTTCTCAGCTGATGAGAGAAAGACAGAAGGAGCGTTATGGAAAATTTTCAGCCAATGATTGCTTTGAATGTCTATCTGGAGCCCTATTTCCGCCAGGAAATTTTGGATAAAGTCCTCGCGCAGCGCACCAAGCTGCCAGAACAAGCGCAGCGTGATCTCAGTGCCATCTTTAGGTCAGAAATTCAAATCAGAGGCTTCCGAAACCCTTTGGCAGCGCCCCATGGCCTCCTCGTCAAGGAGTCTGAGAAAAAATTCGAGAAAAACTCGCGTTTTTTGCGTGCCATTCTGAGCGCCTGGGTGTCTACGCTTGACTTTGACCCGCAAGAGCTTTCTGCTGCGCTGACTGAATTGGGTTTCGTCCCTTCGGAAGTGGCTGCTGAATTTGAAGACCCCGAAAATGCCCTTCTGGAAGGATGGCCTGCCGGCCTCTCATATGCAGACCTAAAACAAAAGGTTAGTGAAAAAGTTCCATCACTCAAATTTTCGCAAAATGAACTAGCTTTGCTCACAATTTGGCTCACCGGTCGCCTGCCCGGAGCAGCAGTCTGAAGCCCAGTCGCAGGCCCCCAAGTAAGCGCCAGATGGTTTGTGGGCGCGATGGCATTTAGCGCTTGCGACACAAGCCAAATGTGGAGCCGACAAGCCATCGGATGATACTGGCCTATCGTTTGTTTGAAAAGGAATGACTGACATGAATGAGAAAACGTTTGGAACAACAACAATCGCACCGGAAGTTGTAAATACGATCGCCCGGCTGACCACGCTGGCCACACCTGGTGTTAGCCGCATGGATAGCCCCTCGGGGAGTTTGCCTGCGGGTTCGCCTCGCCAGGAAACTGAGGGCGTTCACATCCGAATTAAGGACGATCAGATTTTCGCCGACCTCTATATCGTTATCAAGGGCAATGAAAATGTGCGTCTGGTAGCGGAAGCTGTCCAAAAAAGAGTCTCCCGTGCGATCAGTGAGATGGTTGGCATGGAAGTTGCTCAACTTGACATTCATGTTACCGATATCGATATTGACGCCTGAACCCTTATGAAATCCCGGTCGAAAGCGCGCATTGCAGCCTTGCAGACTCTTTTTGAGCTGGACCTTACCGGCCATAATTTGGGAACGGTCCTCGAAGAACGGGCTGAGGATAACGAGCTCGAAGAAAGTCAGCTCGAATTTGCGCGCACCCTGGTTCAAGGGGTCGTCAAGAATGAAAAAAGATTAGACCAGCTGATTGCCGCTCACGCTCCGGAATGGCCGCTGGAACAGGTGGCGGTGATCGACCGTAACATCCTCCGGATGGCGCTTTGGGAGATTGCTTTTTATCGCGAGACCCCGCTCAAAGTGGGCATCAATGAAGCCGTCGAATTGGCGAAGACTTTCGGAACGGACAGCTCCCCCCGGTTTGTAAACGGCGTGCTGGGGAGTTTAGCAGAGAATTTGGACAAGATCATCCGTCAAATCTCCGATTGATGGTGAAAGATGCGACTCGTCTCCTTCAAAAAAACTATCCGCCAGGGCGCTTCGTGGTTCGGTGTGATCTTAGTTTTGGCAGGCTGCGGGTTGCAAATTACCCCTTCAAACCAGGGATGGGCGCCCGAGAAAATTACCCCGCCACATAAAGTTAAATCTGCAGAATGGGTTGATACAACATTCACGGTCTCAATGAATGCCCTCCCGGCTGCTGAAACGCGCTTCGTCTTGGATGTGCTCGATCCGGTCGCTGGGCTCGACAATAACATTCAGCGCTTTACCCTCAGCCAGAGCGGAGGCGGGCAATATTCCGCAGTAATTCCGCTGCCTCTGGGAAGTGTGGTTCAATATCGGTACGCTGTTGCTGAGCCAGATCAATGGGTGGAACAAACTCCCGAAGGGCAAGCGGTATTGTTTCGGAACGCTTTTATCACCGAACAAACCCAAATAAAGGATACCATCGCTTCCTGGCCGGATATTCCCTACACTTCACCGACTGGCAGTTTAAATGGAATCGTCACTGACCAAAAAACGGATAAACCCATTCCCGATGTGTTGATCACGCTAGCCGGGTATCAAACTTACACAGATGCCACCGGTCGGTTTTACTTACAAAACCTGCCGGTCGGGGTTCATAACCTGGTGGCAGCCACGATTGACGGGAGCTACCAGGTGTTTCAACAGCAGGCGAATGTCGTTGCCGGGCTGTCGACGCCAGCATTAATCAAACTGGAAGCGATGCCGCTGGTGACGGGCACATTTATCACCAGTCTTCCGGAAGAAGCCAGAGGTGCGCCGGTACGTCTGGCGGGCAGCTTGTCGCAGACAGGAAATTCTTTCAGCGACCCCGACACCGGCCTCACCTCACCCGCCAACCGTATGCCGATGCTGACCGCCCGTGAAGATGGACGCTTTGAAGTTCAGCTGCGCCTGCATGCTGGCAGTTTCTTGCGCTACAAATACACTTTGGGCGATGGTCTGATCAATGCCGAACGAGATTCCAATGGTCAATTGGTGAACCGCCAGTTTATCGTACCGGATCGGGATTTCACAGTGAATGATCAGGTGCTTTCATGGCGGGTTGATGGCACTGAACCAGCCTCGATCATTGTGACCGCGCCGCAGAATACTCCGAAGGAAGATTCAATTTCCATTCAGCTGCTGACCGATACCTGGCGTCAGCCGATACCTATGTGGCCGCTGGGTTCAAACCGCTGGATGATCCTTCTGTATGGCGACTCGAGCGCACCAGACCCGCTATTTTATCGCTTCTGCCGCAACGACCTGTGCGAAATTGCTGCAGAGGAAGGCAGCCTCGAAAATCCCCGCCAGGTTAATTTTGCCGACCCCTCCGCCAATACCAGCCAGATCAGCAGTTGGCAGGCTTGGAACCCCACAGGAAACGCTGGTCTCGAGACGCAAACCCCTGTTTCTGCGCCGACGAAAGTGCTTTCCGGGATAGAGTTTATCAATTATTATCAGCCGTCTCACTTCTGGCGCTATCTGGACATTCTTACGGTGCTTCAAAACGCAGGGATTAATTGGATTATTCTGACGCCACGCTGGACTGTCAGTACAGTCCAGGGTCTGCCCTTCATCACTTCGGACCCGGCTGAAACCATGTTAATCAGTGAGTTAAGCACTTTGATTGAAAAGGCACACGATATGGGCTTTTCTGTTGCCCTATACCCACAGCTCCGTTTTGATGGGTCAGCTGCCGAGTGGTGGGCCGCCAGTCAAAGGGATGCGCTTTGGTGGCAGCAGTGGTATCAACAATATGAACGGTTTATTTTAAATTATGTTATTTTTTCCACTGAAAACAAAGTCGATCAGTTTATCGTCGGCGGCAGCCAGGTGCAGTCCACATTCCCGGGGGTATTACAAACCGAAGGGATGAACTTTGGAACACCGCAAAACTCGGCTGAATTGTGGACCGATCTTTTGAAAAAAATAGATCAATATTATTCCGAAGAACTACTTTGGGCACAGCCGCTTAGTCTGGGAACTGGCGATTATGAGTTTCTGAGTTACCCCGATGGTTTTTACCTGCAGGTGAGTTCAAGCCTGCTTGGTCAAGTCTACACCACGGATACGATCCGCCAGTATCTTGATGACATCCTTGCTGATTTGAGCAAAGACGGCACAAAACCAGTTTATTTCGGTTTGAGCGCTCCTTCCGCCTTAAGCAACAGTTTTGACGAGGCGGCATCATTAGAGTGCCTCAGCCCATTTAACCCCAACTTGGACGCTGAGGATATCGACTTCTTCGGTCAGCAATATTTCTACGACTCGTGGCTGTCGGTCCTGAGCACATCCGGGCGGATGGCTGGTTTTAGTTCCCGGGGTTTCTTCCCGGTGGCGCAGCTTACTGATTTTTCAGATTCAATCTACGGCAAACCTGCCATGCAGGTCATCCGTGACTACAATCGAACCCTTTCAGGAGGCAATTAGAACAATAATGGAAAACACCTTTCAATCCCAGATTATCGCACAACTTAACCGACTGAACATTTTTCCGCAGAAAGAAGTGCACTTTAATCTGAGTATTCCTGATGTCACTGCGCAGGCAATTTGTGGCGGAGAAGGTGTTTTTTCATCAGCAGGCGCATTGGTGGTTGACACTTCGCCATACACCGGTCGCTCTCCTGAAGACAAATACATTGTTGAAACTGATGACTCGGATATATGGCTGGCGTCTGGGACGAAGAAACTCGAGCGCCCTGCCTACCAGGCGCTCAGAGACAAAATGTGCGCCTCCATGGGCGCTGAGGTCCTTTACGTACGTGACGTTTTGGCCGGCGCAGACCCCGCATACAGTCAGCGCATTCGGGTTGTTACCGACCTGGCCTGGCACAGCATGGCAGCGGCCAATATGTTTCTCCCGTCCGATCGCGCTGAACCACACCCAAACCCGGATTTCACCTTGCTGGTCAGTACCCGCTTTGCCGCCGATCCGGAGCGCGATGGCGTTCGATCGCCAGCTTTCATTATCCTTGATTTTAAAGAGAAACTAGTGTTGATCGCCACTACTCGCTATGCAGGCGAAATAAAAAAATCCGTATTCACATTGATGAATTATGTTTTACCCAAATTGGGGGTTCTCTCACTGCATTGTTCTGCCAATAAGGCGCCGGATGGTCAAGTTGCACTCTTTTTTGGCTTGAGTGGCACCGGCAAAACTACCCTCTCTTCAGACCCGGAAAGAGCCTTGATTGGTGATGATGAACATGGTTGGAGCGATAGCGGGGTCTTTAATATTGAAGGCGGCTGTTATGCCAAGACCATCCGGATCAACCCAAAACACGAACCTCTCATTTGGTCCGCCATTAATCGTTTTGGTGCGTTGCTCGAAAACGTGCCCCTTACCTCAGATCAAGTTCCGGATTTTAACTCTGACTCAATCACCGAGAACACTCGTGCATCCTATCCGCTCCGTTTCATTGAAAATTATGATCCGAGCGGCATGGGTGGACACCCAAGCCATATCTTCTTTCTGACAGCAGACGCTTTTGGTGTTTTGCCGCCACTGGCCAAACTGACCACTGAACAGGCAATGTATTACTTCTTAAGCGGCTATACCTCAAAACTGGCAGGTACCGAGCGCGGATTAGGCAACCAACCTCAAGCCACCTTCTCCACCTGTTTTGGAGCCCCTTTCTTGCCCCTGCGGCCAGCCGTTTACGCCGACTTGCTCTCAAAGAAGCTGGAGCGCTTCAACACTCAGGTGTGGCTATTGAATACCGGCTGGCTGGCTGGTGGCTTTGGCGTGGGTGAAAGAATTTCACTCCCACTGACGCGGGCTATGGTTTCTGGCGTTCTCTCCGGTGCCATGGACGATGTGCCGACGCATCTTGACCCGATTTTTAACCTGGCTATTCCAGATGCCGTGCCCGGGGTCCCATCCAGGCTGCTGGATCCACAAAACACCTGGTCTGATCCATCTGAATACCAACAAGCTGCCCGGCAGCTGGCAGAAAAGTTCCATGAAAACTTCAAAAAGTATCAGGATACTCTGCCGGAGAGCGTCGTTCATTCTGGCCCGAGAATTAACTAATTGATCCAAAGCCAAACCTTCGGAGGAAACATGGACAAATTTATCATTCGCGGTGGAAAACCGCTGCATGGCAATATGCGCCCTTCTGGCAACAAAAACGCTGCCCTGCCGATGTTGGCCGCCTGCTTGTTGACCGAAGAACCGATTATCCTGCACAATATGCCGGAGATAACCGACACAAATACTATGCGCAAACTGGTCGAAAGTCTGGGGGTATCTGTCGAGAAACTCGGCGATGGTTCCTCCTGGCGCCTGCAGGCCAAGGACATTCGTCCTGCCGACTTAGACCCAGACATCTGCAGAAAGATCCGGGCCTCCATCCTGCTGGCCGGCCCAATGGTTGCGCGGCATGGCACCTTGGAGCTTCCTCCCCCAGGCGGTGATGTGATTGGCCGCCGGCGTGTGGATACCCATATTATGGCTTTGCAGAAGCTGGGGGCTACCTTTAATTACGACAACTGTTTCCATTTTTCGGCTGATTCACTCAGCGGCGCCGACATCCTTCTGGACGAAGCCAGCGTCACTGCCACTGAAAACACCATCATGGCTGCGGTTAAGGCAAGAGGACGCACCATTATTCGTAACGCGGCCTCTGAACCCCACATTCAGGAACTGTGTCAATTTCTCAATAGTTTAGGGGCTAAAATCCAAAACATTGGATCGAACACATTAATTATTGACGGCGTGAGCGAACTGCACGGCGGCGAATTCACCATCGGGCCGGACTACCTGGAGGTAGTCAGTTATATCGGCGCAGCGGTGGTGACCCATGGTGAGATGCGCATTCAAGATGCAGGTGTCGAACACCTGGGGATGATCCAACTGGTCCTGCGCCGGCTGGGCGTCGATTTTGATATTGTCGGAAAAGACGTTTTGGTAGGCGCAAATCAGCGCCTTGTTATTGAATCTGATCTAGGGAACGCCATTCCAGAAATCAGCGTCATGCCCTGGCCGGCCTTCCCTACCGACTTGATGTCCATCGCGATTGTGATTGCCACCCAGTCTACCGGAACCATTCTTTTTCATGATTGGATGTACCCCAGCCGCATGTTTTTCACCGACAAGCTGGTCGCCATGGGCGCTCAGATCGTGCTGTGCGACCCGCATCGCTGTATTGTGAATGGCCCAACCCGCCTAAACAGTGAAAAATTGGACAGCCCCGATATTCGGGCAGGGATCGCGCTGGTTTTGGCAGCGCTTTCTGCCAAAGGCACCAGTGTCATCCGCAATGTGACCCAGATTGACCGCGGCTATGAAAAGCTCGACCAAAAGCTGGCCAGCCTGGGCGCTGACATCACCCGGGAAGGTGATTAAACAAACCAGGGCTCATGAAAATGAGCCCTGTGCTTTGGCTGCGAAGAAAAATCAGGCTTGAGCTGCCCCGCCGGTTACTTCAAGGAACTGCGAGATCGTTTCGCGCAGCATCGGTTCTGGCAGTGCTCCCACCTGACGGTGGACAATCTTGCCATCTTTCACCATCAGCATGGTCGGGATGCCTTGCACCCCATACCGGCCGGCCCATTCCTGATTTTCATCGGTGTTTACTTTGGCCACTATTAACTTTCCAGCCTGTTCTTTGGCCACCTTATCCAAAACGGGTGCCACCATGCGGCAAGGGCCGCACCACGGCGCCCAAAAGTCAACAATAACTGGCAGTGGGGACTCGAGTACTGTTTTTTGGAATGCAGCATCAGTCACATTAATCGGTTCTTCAATCATCAGCGGATCCTCCAGGAAATTCTTGCAATCATTATACAGGATAATGCGCCGTCAAACGCGCGTGTGCAGGCTTCCTAAAGCCCGAGCCTAACCCATAAGGCTGGTCCAAGGATAAGTATGCCGATCACAAGTGCAATGAAAGCTGAAACCAAAACCGCGCCTGCGCCGAGATCTTTTCCCACTTTTGCAAGCGGATGATTATCGGGACTGGCCAGATCAACAATTGCCTCAAGCGCGGTATTAAGAAATTCTGCCGTCCAGACCATCCCAATGACCAACAGAATCACAGCCCACTCCAGAAGGTTCAGTCTCAGCCACAAGCTGACGAGCACAACGGCGACCGTTGCGGCAAAGTGGATCCAAGCGTTGCGTTGCGTGCGCAGCATGAAGCCCCAGCCATCAAAAGCGTGCTTGAACGAACGCGCCCGTTCTGTTAGAAACTGTGTGGGTTTTTCTGGATCACTCACCATTTGACAGTACCTCCCCATTCCTTGTTGCATATACCCAAAAAATTCATCTTGCGTTAGAATATGTCCGCTGCGGGTGTTGCCAAGTGGTAAGGCATTAGCTTCCCAAGCTAACATTCGTGGGTTCGAATCCCATCACCCGCTTTTTTTATTCCAGCTCCAGTTTGTAAACCCGATGGTTTTTATAAAACTTAGCTCCCAGGTTGGCCAAGTCTTTGCGCATTTGTACAGCAGTCTCAGCAACCTGAGTTAATTCAGATTGCTTGAACTGTTCTGTGGCATTTGCTGCTTTGGATAGCTCATCAAAGATAATCGCATTGCCGCCCATCCCTTGATATTCCGGCAGAATGCCGATCCCGTTGAAATCCAGCCATTCCGTCTTTTTTGTCTCGCGCAGCAGCCGTAAAATTTCAATCGGTCCCAGCTTACCCTTGTTTTTCTGCATCGCGGCAGAAATATCCGGAAATGGCAGGACGAAACCTACAACTTCGTTGTGCTCATTGACGATGAATTTGATCAATTTAGGGATGACAATGGTCATGGCGTTATCGACAACATAATCCAGCTCGCGTTTTGATAGCGGATAATATTCCCAATTCTTGATGAAAGCCTTATTGTATGCATCGCGCAAACCCGGGATCCATTTTCTGAGCTCGCGTTTGTTATCGAAAGAGACGATCCGTAGTACGTTGCGCCGCTTGGCGATTTCGACGGCTTTTAGAACTTTCTCTGGCATCTGGAAGTTGCGTGGCACCAGGTAGCTGGACACAAAATCGACTTCCTTCACGAAGCCGTAATCTTCAGCCAGCTGTCGATAATATGGATAGTTATAGTTCATCATGTTCATCATTTGGCGGTGCTCGAACCCCTCGATTTGAATGCCGTAACCATCCAACGGGCCATAGCCTTTGGGCCCGACGATCCGGTTCAACCCCCGGGATTTGGTCCAGGCAACGACACAGTCAAACAGTGCGTTGGCAACTTCCTGGTCGTCAATGCTGTCGAAAAGGTAAAACTCAGCGTCTTTGGTTCCATGGTAAGCATTGAAGGGTTTGTTTTCGAGCGCAGCAATTCGCCCAACCATTTCACCGTCGCGCATGGCTATAAAAAAGTCCGAGTCGGAATGCTCATAAAACGGATGTTTCTTTTTATTGAGCATCATGTGGATGTCGGTCTTAAAGGGCGGAACCCATTGGGGGCATTTTTCATAAAGTTGATAATGAAAATCGACAAAGGCATTTTCCTGATTTTTGGTTTCGACTGGCAAAATTTCGATCATAATGTTTCCTTTTGATTACTGGGATAATTCAGACTACTTATTATAACCACCAGAGAGAGAATAAGTTGCTTCAATTGTTCGCATCAGCCCTGCTCAGCAGACTTTGGATGGGTTCTTGCGGGCAAGAATGGCCGACCTCCTGCTGATAGGAGCCCGCGCTCGATGGCTCTGTTTTTGAGCAATCATACGTTCTGGCTGGAACCAGTTTGTGAACGGTTGAATATCATTATTCCTTACCTCAGACACCTGCCGGAGGCGTAAAGCTGCCCGTGCTCACTTGCCGGCCAGTGCAGGGTGATTTATAATCGGCGCGTTAATGCGTTAAATTGAAGCGAGGTTTGCATGATTGATGTTAATGAATTGCGTAAAGGCGTGACCTTCCAAATTGAGGGAGACCTTTATCGCGTACTGGAATATTCCCACAACAAACCAGGCCGCGGTACGGCGACCATCCGGATTAAGGCCCGTGATTTGCGCAAGGGGAATACCCTTGAGATGACCTTTATCTCCAGCGATCGCGTTCAGGATATTCGTCTGGATTATCACAACGTCCAGTACTTGTACCGCGACGAAAATTTCTTTTACTTCATGGATATGGATACCTTTGAGCAGCCTGCCATTCCGGCGAAATTGGTTGAAGAATACGACGGTCTGCTGAAAGAGAACATGGAAGTCAAACTGACTTTCTTTGGCGAAGAGCCCCTGGATATTGAGCTACCCACCAGCGTTGACCTGAAGGTGGTTTCCGCTGAAGCCTCCGCCCGAGGTAACACCGCGACCGGCGTCACCAAGCAGGTAGTGACGGATACTGGCCTCAAAGTTCAGGTTCCGGGTTTTGTCAACGTCGGAGATACCATCCGTGTCGACACGCGCACGGGTGAGTACGTCACCCGCGTTTAGGCGGCAAAACTTCGTGAAGACGCCTTTTGGGGTTGAATGTAAATTTTTCTACGGCGACTACTACCGCGGCCGTAATTTTGAGGAATGCCGGGCTCTGGCTTCCGCCGAGGACGGCCGCAATTGGACTTCGAAGCTGTGTCAAAAATGCCCAGTACCCGCGATTACGCGGAATAATTCCTGCGAAAATATGGTTCTTACTACATCCGTGGGTAAGGTTTGGTTTAAGGATGCAATTCAAGTAAAAGCCTATTGCACCAAATCTCACGAATCTGTCAAAGACCCCAATGTGGGCTGTTCCGTTTGTCACCAAACAGATTTCAACATCTAAAAGCGGCGCTTTCCTTATTAGAACAGTATTAGAAAAACCCCTGCGTAAACAGCTTTCCATGGAAAGTTGTTTCGAGTTGGTATAATTAAAAGTCATTGCGGAATACCGCATGCTTATCGGAGGTCTTGAGTGAATACTCGCAATCAAACTTTTGGAATTTACGCACTGCTGCTGCTGGCAATCGTTGCCATGGTCTTTTTCAATTTTCAGCAGCAGACTACCGAAAATCGGGTGGTACCGATCAACCAACTCGCTGCCGACATCGAAACCGGAAAGGTTTCAAAAGTAGTCGCAGATGGTGATGATCTGTACATCACCTACAAGAATCTGGATAATCGCACTTCTTCCATGGATCCCAAAATGGGGCTGGTGGAGCAGCTCGTCCAGCTGGGGGTAAGCAAAGAAGCTTTGCAAAACCCAGAGCTTAGTATTGAAATTATGCTGCCCAGTGTCTGGGTAGGCATACTGGACGCCTTAAGCTTTATCGTGCCGTTCCTGATTATGGCCGGCCTGTTTATCTTCTTCATCCGCCAGGCCCAGGGGTCGAACAACGCCGCCATGGCGTTCAGCAAATCCCGCGCGCGGATGCTCACCGGCGAACACCCCACGGTAACCTTTGCGGATGTGGCTGGCGTGGATGAAGCCAAAGAGGAACTGCAGGAAGTGGTCGAGTTTCTTAAAGAACCGCAAAAGTTTATCTCGTTGGGGGCGCGCATCCCTAAAGGCGTTTTATTGGTCGGGTCTCCGGGCACCGGTAAAACCCTGATGGCCAAGGCGGTCTCGGGTGAGGCTGGAGTGCCGTTTTTCTCCATTTCGGGTTCTGAATTTGTAGAAATGTTTGTTGGCGTCGGTGCCAGCCGTGTGAGAGACCTGTTTGAACAGGCCAAAAAACATTCCCCTTGCATTGTCTTCGTGGACGAAATCGACGCGGTTGGGCGCCATCGCGGCGCGGGTTTAGGCGGCAGCCACGATGAGCGTGAACAAACGCTGAACCAACTGCTGGTCGAGATGGATGGCTTTGACACGGATACCAATGTCATTGTCATCGCTGCCACCAACCGCCCTGATATCCTTGACCCCGCGCTAATGCGTCCAGGTCGTTTTGACCGGCGGGTAATGTTGGACAAACCAGATATGAAAGGCCGCGAAGCAATTCTTAAAGTTCACACCAAAGGGAAACCGGTGGCTGCTGAAGTCGATCTTGAGCAGATTGCCCGCGCCACACCTGGTTTTGTCGGCGCTGACCTCGAAAACCTGGTCAACGAAGCCGCAATCTTGACTGCCCGGCGTGATAAGAAGGTCATCGGCCAGGCCGAATTTGAAGAATCCATCGAACGCGTGATTGCCGGACCTGAACACAAGAGCCGACTAATCAACCCGGAAGAAAAGAAAATCATTGCTTACCACGAGGCGGGTCACGCCATTGTGATCCATTCTTTACCTGAAGGCGATCCGGTGCAAAAGGTATCGATCATTGCCCGCGGCATGGCTGGCGGCTACACCCTTTCCATGCCCCTGGAAGATCGGGTGCTCGACTCGCGCCGAAAAATCATTGCCACCATGGTAGGCCTGCTGGGTGGGCGAGCGGCTGAACAGCTGATGTTTAATGACATCACCTCCGGCGCATCGAATGATATCGAAAATGTAACCAAGATTGCCCGCCGAATGGTTACCCGGCTGGGAATGTCTGACGCGTTGGGCCCGATGGTTTACGGCCAGCAGGAAGAATTGGTTTTCTTGGGCCGTGAAATCTCCGAACAGCGCGATTATTCTGAATCTGTGGCCGAAAAAATCGATCAGGAAGTGCAGACACTGGTCAAGCAAGCTTATCAACAGGCGTTGGACATTCTTACCCGTCATAAGGACAAGCTGATTGAAGTTGCAGAAAAGCTGCTGGAAGTAGAAACCCTTTCACGGGAAGAATTTGAGAAAATTTTCCCTGCTCCGGTTGAAAAAAACCAGGGAATTCCGGCGCTGAGCACCAACTGATTGATTTAGACCAGGTTGCTTTTTACGAGATCCAGCATTTTTTCAAGAAGTGCTGGATCTCTTGCATCCAGCCAATGAATTTCAGGGTCAGATGGTTTGAACCAGTTGGCTTGCCTGCGGACGTACACGCGGGTGTTATGTCGGATGCGGCGCAGTGCTTCGTCAAAATCAATTTGGCCATCAAGATAGTCGCTTAATTCCGTATAGCCGATAATCCCCATTGTTTTCATGGGGTCGGTCAGCCCGCGTTCTTTCAGCAGCCGCACTTCCTCTAAGAACCCACTCGCTAACATTCGCTCGAGGCGCTCATCCAGACCCGCATAGAGCACATCGCGCGGCAGGTCCAAACCGATCACCAGTGTTTGGTAAGGCGGATCTGAGCGTGTGCGCTGCTCAGAAAAGCGCCGTCCACTAGTAAGAATCACTTCCCAGGCCCGTATGGTGCGCCTTTTGTTGCGGTAGTCAATCTGTGCGGCAGCAACCGGGTCAAGCAGGCTTAACTTGCGGTGGAGCTCTTCGAAACCGACCGCCTCACCCCATACTTCCAAAGCTTCCCGCAGGGGTTCCACCGCCATCTGACTGGGCACTTCCCAGCCCTTCAGCACAGCTCGAATGTATTGGCCTGTGCCTCCCGAAAGGATAGGGAGCTTCCCAGCCTGGTTGATCTCATGAATGAGGCGCGTGGCTTCTTGCAGGTAAAGCCCCAAATTCCAGGGGTTCTCAAGCGTACTGACGTTGATCAGGTGATGCCTGACCTGGCTTAATTCCGTTTCGGAGGGTTTGGCGGTGCCGATGTTGAGCTCGCGAACCAGATAGCGCGAATCGGCTGAGATAATTTCACCACCAATCTGTTTGGCCAGTTCGATCGACCAATGGGTTTTACCAGAGCCAGTCGGCCCGACGATTACCACCAAGCGGTCACGTTCTGAAGTATTGGTCAAAATTCCCCCAGGTTTTCATAGCGCAAAATCAAAGGGGGAAGCTCACCTGTAGAGGTTTCGACCACAATCAGGTCAATCTGCCAATCCTGAGGCAAATCTGGATGGGCTTCAAGATAAGCATAAACCGCCCTTTCCAACGCTGCCATTTTTTGAGGGGTAATAGCGTCCTCCGCCAAACCAAAATCGCGGCTGCTGCGGGTCTTTACTTCCACAAAGGATAAACAGCCGTCTTTGCATGCGATCAGGTCGACCTCGCTGTGACCAGTGCGGTAATTCCGTTCCAACACGTCGTAGCCCAGTTCGGATAAAAAGGCTGCCGCTTTTTCCTCGCCCCAATGCCCGAAATTTTGCCGATAACTTTTGGTCATGCCATGCTCCCTGGCAGAAAGTATACCTGATGCCGGATGAAACCTCCTCAGTATGGTAATAAAATCTGGGCTCATGAGGTTTACCAGAATACAAGGTTTGCGATAAAATTTATAAATTAATAATCAAGGGAAAACAAATGGCCATCGCAGAAATCATCACAATCGGTACTGAGCTCCTGTTGGGAGAAATTCATGACACAAATTCCAGATATATCGCGCGGGTTCTGCGTGACATTGGCGTTGATCTCTACCGCCTGACAGCAGTCGGCGATAACAAGCGGCGCATCACCGCCACCATGCAGGAGGCCTTGATGCGCGCTGATGTGGTCATTTCCACCGGCGGTTTGGGCCCTACCGTTGATGACCCGACCCGTCAGGCAGTTGCGGATGTATTTAATGTGCCGCTGGTTTTTCACCCGGAACTCTGGGATGAGATTAGCGCCTGGTTTCAGCGCTATGGCCGTGTGCCCACTGAAAACAATCGCCGCCAAGCTTACCTCCCAGCAAACGCCGTGCCAATCTCCAACAAAGTTGGGACGGCACCTGCGTTTGCAGTCGAATTGGGGACCAAAACCCTGATCTCGCTTCCGGGCGTGCCGCGCGAGATGGAATTCCTGATGCAAAACTTTGTCCGCGATTATCTCAAACAGCGCTATGACCTGCATGAAGAGATCATCTTGCCCTGGGTAGTGCACACGGTATCCAAAGGCGAATCGAGCATTGACGAGCTGATCGGAGAGCTTGAAACCCTCAGTAACCCCACGGTGGGCTTGTTGGCTCATCCTGGGCAGACGGATGTGCGCGTCACAGCGAAAGCAACGTCTCTAACAGAAGCTGAACGCATGATGGCGCCAGTGCTCGAAACGATCCGCCAAAAGCTGCAGCCGTATATTTACGGCGAGAATGAAGTTACTCTTGAATTAGCAGTCAGCCGCCTATTGAATGAAAAGCAGGTTCAGCTGGCAATCATCGAGGCGGGCACTCATGGCGAGATCAAGCGCCTGTTGGACCAACACATACCAGAGCTGGTCAAGGGAGAGTTTTTGGATGTTAATCTTTCCAAAGAAACCCTGCACAGTTTGATGGCCGAATACCGCAATCAACATCAATCTGACATGGTCCTCGGTGTTCGTCTGACCTCCAATGAAGATCAACAGGTAGTGCTGGAAGCTTTAGATTTTCGCGGGGAGGCTTTCGAGATCGAGCGTTCTTATGGGGGCCCTCCGGGCGATGGACAGATTTGGGCTGTAAATTCAGCTCTGGATTTGATCAGGCGAAACCTGATCGGCTGAGACTTACATACGAAAAGGAGAGATATGCAAGCCGTCGATAAAATCCTCACTAATGCCGTTGTTCTCACCATGGACGGCAGTTTTCATATTTTTGACCCGGGTGCACTGGCTGTACGCGGGGATGCGATCATTGCAGTGGGCCGGTCAGATGAGATTTTGAACCAATTCCAGGCGGGGGAGGTGCTCGATTGCGCCGGCAAAGTACTCATGCCCGGGTTTGTCGATACCCATACCCACGTCCCGATGACACTGCTTCGTGGTCTGGCAGACGATTTACGCCTGGATGTCTGGCTGATGGGTTACATGATGCCGGTGGAACGCGAGTTTGTCAGCCCCGAATTTGTGCGCCTGGGAACGAAACTGGCCTGCGCCGAACTTATCCGTTCCGGCGTGACCTGTTTTAACGACATGTATTACTTTGAAGATTCAGTTGCTGAGGCGACAGCAGAAGCTGGCATGCGCGCCATCGTCGGTCAGACTGTGATGAAATATCCAGCCCCAGACGCCGCCTCTTACGAAGAATCGCTGGCACTTTGCCGCGAGTTGATCCACAAATGGAAAGGTCACCCACTGATCGTGCCAGCGCTTGCCCCCCACGCAGTCTATACCACAACCCCTGAGATTTTGGAGAGCGTGGCCAAAATTGCGCTTGAGAATGATGTGCCGGTTCACTTTCATGTATCGGAGACGGAATCTGAAGTGGAAAACCTGCGCGATGAACAAGGGTTGCCGGTCGTGCCATATATCCGGAAATTTGGCTTGTTGGAAAGCAAACTGATTGCTGCTCATTGTGTTTACGTTGATGAAGGCGAAATCCGCTCAATGCAGCATGCCAATGTCGGCATCGCGCATAACCCCTCCTCCAACTTAAAGCTGGCTTCCGGAATTGCCCCGATCAAAAGGATGCTCGACCTGCACTGCAATGTTGGCATCGGTACTGATGGCACCGCTTCCAATAATGATTTGGATATGATCGAAGAAATCCGTTTGGCCAGCATGATCGCCAAAGTGTCTACAGGCGACCCAACCGCCCTGCCAGCCCGTCAGGTTTTGGCCATGGCCACTATCATTGGCGCCAGGGCGCTGCATATGGAAGATCTGATCGGATCACTTGAACCAGGCAAGCGGGCAGATGTGATTCTGCTCGATATCGGACCGGTACATAACCAGCCACATTTCCGCCGTGACCAGAACAGCATTTATGCCCAAATCATCTATGCAGCGAAATCGACCGACGTCACACACGTCATGGTCAACGGAAGCTGGCTGATGCAGGACCGTAAGCTTCTGACGCTCGATGAGGTAGGGCTTATCGCTCAAGCCCAGGTCTTCGCCGGAAAAATTGACATCTTCCTCAAGGGACGCGAAGAGTCAGTACTTTCAAAATTGGTAGCCATTGGTGGCGCAGCTGAAGAAGAAAGCTTTGAAGTGCAGGCTAAAGTGGCGGTTGACAGCCTTGAACCGGTCATTGCTGCGCTGTCTCAACCAGACATCGAGGTCGTTCGCATCCGGCGATACCATGAGTATGATACTTATTTTGACTTTGCGGACCCTTCCCAAGGCCGCCTGCGCTACAGGGAAGACGAATTCTTGACCGAAGACGGACGGGTTGAAAGCGTTCGTTCCCGACTGACACTGATCGGAGAGGCCAAGGAAACCATTGACAATGAAAATCAAAATGTCATGGTTTCCCGCAGCCGCTATCTGGCCCCCGCCGGGCAAAGTCTGCGCTTCTATAACGAATATTTCAAGCCGGCCTCGGTGCACGAGATTGAGAAAAACCGGCTGCGCTATTTGATCCGCTTCCGTGGGACGGAGTTTTTCATCAACCTCGATCGCATCATTAAACCCGCTTTAGGTAATTTTGTGGAGGCCAAGAGCCGCACCTGGAGCCGTCAGGATGCCCGCATCAAAACTACCTTGATCGAAGACCTGCTGAGCTACCTGCGCCTGCAGCCTTCCAAAGCCGTTACCGATGATTACATCCACATGGTAACGAAATCTGGCTTTTAAATGAGAGCAGGATACATGAATAACAAATCCCTGCATATCTTGTTTGCCAGCGCAGAAGCATTTCCTTTCGCAAAAATTGGCGGCCTGGGTGACGTGGCCGGCGCACTGCCACAGGCCATTGCGGATCTTGAACCCGACGCAATCGATATGCGCCTGGTGCTTCCATTTCACGCCTGCATCAAACAGCTCAATCCTCCGCACCGTCTGATTGGCAGCTATAGCTTCGCGGCCAATGGCAATACGATTACTTGCGAACTTTATGTCAGCCAATTGGGCAGTTTACCGGTCTACCTGATTGATAATGACCAAATCAATCACAATTCGCCCGTATATCACGGGGACTGGGCTTTGGATGGCATCAAATACAGCACATTCTCATTAGCCTTGCTGGAAGCCGCCCGCTATTTGAACTGGCCAATTGACATTTTGCACGCCAACGACTGGCATACGGCACTGGCGGTTTATGCACTGCGCTCAATCTACCGCGAGGATCCCTTTTTTGCAAAAACCAAAGCCGTGCTGACTATTCACAATCTGCCATTCAATGGCCATGGCTCACAAAACGCGATGAGCGAGCTGGGTTTTGTGCCCTCAGCCGACCAGGATCTGCCGGATTGGGCGCATTTTACCCCACTACCTCTGGGGATTTCAGCTGCAGATCGGGTGATCGCCGTCTCTCCAGGTTATGCCCAAGAAATTCTGACGCCCGAGTTTGGTTGCGGAATGAACGACTATTTAGTAAAACATCGCTCCAAGGTCATGGGGATTATCAATGGGATCGATACAAAAGCCTGGGATCCCGCCTCTGATCGCCACATCCCACACTCGTTTTCAGCGGAAAATTTGGCGGGTAAAAGCCAGACCAAGTCCGAATTTCAAATGCATGCCGGCTTTAGGGTTGATGCTGGCATTCCCCTGCTGACGGTGGTCAGCCGTCTGGATCGTCAAAAAGGCATTGGATTGATCCTCGAATCGCTCCCCAGGATGCTGGAAAAGGAATGGCAGCTGGCAGTTTTGGGAACGGGTGACCCAGAGCTGGAAGCTGAAACCCGCCAGCTTGCGGTTCAACACCCGGATCGGGTGGTTGCATTCTTGCGTTATGACGACGCGCTTGCACGATTGCTATACGCAAGTGGCGACATATTCCTGATGCCATCTTTCTATGAGCCGTGTGGTCTCTCCCAGATGATCGCCATGCGCTATGGGAATTTACCGCTGGCAACCGCCACGGGTGGGCTTAAGGACACCATTATTGACTACGATTCGGATCTGGAAAAAGCCACCGGTTTCCTCTTTACCGGTCAGACATCGGAAGCGTTCCTTAAGCGCCTGGATGCCGCCTTGACGGTCTTTAAAGACCAGTCTGTCTGGCAGCTAATGCAGCATCATGCGATGACGTCAGATTTTTCTTGGGCAAATTCAGCCCAAAGCTACCTTCAGGTTTATCGCGATTTAATCTCCGATCCAACTGCCTGACGAAAGGAACTCATGGATAACCACAGAGCCTCTGCAATCTTGCTGCACCCGACCAGCCTGCCCGGCCCGGATGGAATCGGAGACCTCGGCCCCCAGGCTTACCGCTGGCTGGACTTTCTCCATACAACCGGTACGCAATTTTGGCAGGTTTTACCGCTGGGCCCGACCGGGTATGGCGATTCACCCTACCAATGCTTCTCTGCCGTAGCGGGCAACCCCTACCTCATCAGTCCAACCCTCTTGCTGGAAGAAGGGCTGTTAACCATAGCTGACCTCAAGGATAGGCCGGATTTTCCGGCAGATCATGTGGATTTCGGGCCGGCGATCATCTGGAAGAATACCTTGCTGCAACGTGCCTTTGAACGCTACCGCCAGGTTCAATCCGTAGCATTTGAAAAAGAATTCAATCAATTTCAAGCTGATAACGCTGCCTGGCTTGACGATTTTAGCCTGTTTATGGCCATCAAAGAGAGCCAAGGTGGCAATCCGTGGAACCTTTGGCCTCTGCCGCTCAAGCGTCGCGATGGCGACGCTATTCGTCAGGCCCGGCAAGAGCTTTCCGCCAGTATTTTGAAACATCAGTTCAACCAGTTCCTTTTCTCGCGTCAGTGGATTAACCTGCGGGCTTACGCTCACCAGCTTGGGCTCCGGATCATTGGCGACATGCCGTTTGTGATTGCATTTGACAGTGCGGATCTGTGGTCTAACCCAGATCTGTTTCTCATGGATGAAAATTTGAACCCCACCATGGTGGCCGGCGTGCCGCCGGACTATTTTTCGGCCGACGGTCAACTCTGGGGGAACCCGCTGTATAAGTGGGAAGCACACCGCGCCCAGCACTACAGCTGGTGGATTGACCGTCTGCGCCAAACCTTAAAACTGGTGGACGTCGTCCGCATGGATCATTTTCGGGGCTTTGCGGCCGCCTGGCACGTACCCGCCAATAGTCCGACCGCGCGAAACGGTGAATGGATTAAGAGCCCTGGGAAAGAACTTTTCCTGGCCTTTAAAGAAAACTTTCCAGCCATGCCGATCATTGCCGAAGATCTCGGCGTCATCACCGATGATGTGGTCGAGCTGCGCGATGGTTTTGGCCTGCCCGGGATGAAAATCCTTCAGTTTGGCTTCACCGGAGACCCCGAAGATGACTTTTTGCCGCATCACTATCCGCGCAACTGCTTCGCCTATACCGGTTCGCATGATAACAACACAGCTCTAGGCTGGTTCCAAAATGCTTCAGCCGAAGAGAAGGCTTTTTGCCTGAATTATCTCCATACGGGCGAGGATGAAGTCGCCTGGGCGATGATGCGGGCCATCTGGCAATCTTGTGCGGAGAATGTTGGTGCTCCGATGCAGGATGTACTGGCACTGGGCGCTTCTGCCCGGATGAACATGCCCGGATCGCAAAGCGGCAACTGGTCGTGGCGCATGCAGGAAGATGCGCTATCGGATGCTGCCGCCGACCGTTTGAGGAATTTAAACTTCCTCTATAGTCGGCTGCCTGAGGAAGAAAAACAAGAATATACCCGCCAGCTCAACCAACGGCTCTCCGGGAGCGTCAAGCCGCATTGACCTGGCGCGGCCATACCGCAAAGACGATCCCCCCGAGGATGATACAGCCGCCGATGATTTGAATCAACGACGGCTTTTCATTTAAAAATAATGCTGCCAACACGGTTGCTCCGACCGGCTCCCCCAAAAGTGAGAGCGAAACAACCGATGCCGGCAGCTTCTCTAGAGAATAATTTAATACCGAGTGCCCCAGTGTCTGCGGGATGACTGCCATGGCAGTAAAGAGCGCATACGCCTTCAGGCTGTACCCCCACATCTGCTCACCGCGCAAAATCAGTGCCAAAATCAAGAATACCGCCGAAATGCCATACACAAACGTGGTGTACGGAAATACCGGAATGGTTCCCCTTAATTTTCGTCCGATGAGCAAATAACCGGCAGCCATCCAGGCACCGAACACAGCCAGGAACAGTCCGCTCAGAACTGTTGTGTCACTGTTCAGACTGGCAGCCTGGCAGGCGACGCCGGCAGCTGAAAAAGAACAGGCTTCACTAAACCCGACGAGCACACTGCCACCAAGCGCCAGCGCCAGGCCGACGTAAAAGGCAGGGCTGATTTTTTCTTTCAGCCAGATCGGTGAAACCAGTGCCACCCAGAGCGGCGTGGTTGTCACCAGGATGACAGAACTGCTGACGCTGACCAAAGCAAGCGAAGTCGTCCAACTGGCAAAATGAAGGGCGAGGAACAAGCCCGCCAGGCTCATCCAGGCTAAATCCTTAAGTTTAGGGTGAAACGGCTCTTTGGCTGTGTTGGTCAGACTGAGCACTGCCGCGATCAGTGCTGCCAGCGCCATGCGGTACGCAGAAATGACCAGTGGGGATGCTTCATTCAGGGCGAAACGGATCAGGATGGATGCTGTGGAAACTGCGCAAATGCCGCCTAAAAGCAGCAAAAGCGCGTTGCGTGTCGAATCTTTTTTACTCAACCGGAAGCCTGCCTGGGTGTATGGTAATATTTCTCACTGATATCCTAACCGATTGGAGAATGGTATGGCTCACGTAATCACTGAATTGTGCCTTAGGGACGCCGGCTGTGTGGTCGCCTGCCCGGTTGCCTGTATTGTGCCCGGCAAACCACAGGAAGAATGGCCATCTTTTTATATCGATCCAAACACTTGCATTGACTGCGGCGCCTGCGTTCCGGAATGCCCATATGGGGCGATCTTCCCGTTGTTGGAGGTCCCCTCGGCGTATGTCGCCAGCGGCGGCGAGAAACTGAGCGCGCCCTTGGGGACTGCCGGCTTTGAGGAACAAGCGGATGTCTTTACCTATGAAGGTGAACCGGTAAAAATATTGGCCGCCCGGACGCTTGCCGCAGGTGAAACGGTCGATCTGACGCCTTCCATCCAGCGCAACCGCGATTTTTTTGAGAGCGGCCCCGGGTACCTGGCCGTCGACCTTTAAACGGCCTCTGCGCCTCAAAGCGCTTCGCGGGCAGCCATCGCTGCGCCGATAATGCCCGCCAGGTTTTGCAGCTTGGCGGGTAATACCTGGGTGTCCACTTTAAGGTACTTCGAAAAATCATCAAAACGGGTGCTGATGCCACCGCCTAAGATGATCAAATCTGGACTGAAGAGAAATTCATAGGTTTGTAAAACCTCGTTAAACCTTTCGCCCCAAGCTTTCCAACTAAGTTTTTCAAGGCGCTTGACAGCCGCGCTGGCGCGGTATTCGGCATCTTTGCCGCGAACTTGCACGTGCCCGAGTTCGGTATTGGGCAACAGTTTGCCATCCAAAAAAAATGCTGAGCCAATCCCCGTGCCGACCGTCAGGAAAAGGACGACATGTTTGTTCCGCGCCTCTGGGATGCCAAAGCGCATTTCTGCCAGGCCAGCAGCATCGGCGTCATTGAGCACATAACTTTTTTGACCGGTCGCCTTGAAAAGCATTTCACCCAGGTTTTCTCCGATCCATGCTTTGTGCAGGTTGGCTGAAGAATGAATGATGCCATGCCTGACGATACCCGGAAAACCAGCGCCAATTGGTCCGGAATATTTCAATTCCTGCTGGATGGCGACAATTAAACCGACAATTTCCTTGGGTTTCAAGATGGTGCGCGTCACTTTTCGGATGCGTTCCGAAGCCAGCTCGCCGCTGTCAGTATCGACTAAAGCACCTTTTACCGCTGAACCGCCAATATCAATGCCTAAAGTATTCATCAGGTTTGACCTCCACTTTTTTATTCACATCCTTTGCCAAGATGTTCTTCGTAGGTTTCTGAAAAATCATGCGTGCCGCTGCCGTCACATCTCGCCCTGAAGTAATAATAGGGGCTCTCCGCCGGTTGGGCTGCGGCTGTAAGCGCCTCCAGGCCTGGATTCGAGATCGGGCCGGGCGGCAGACCGCCGTAACGGTAAGTATTGAATGGAGAATCCACCTGCAGGTCTGTGTAATCCAGCGGGCTTTGCCACCAGGTGGCCGTCTGCGTATCAAAACCTAAAGCGTACTGTACCGTTGGGTCAGTCTCCAATTTCATGCCGACCGCCAAGCGGTTATAAAAAACGGAGGCAATGAGCGGCATCTCGCCGGCATCGGTGGTCTCTCGCTGAATAATGGATGCCAGGATGACGACATCATAAAAATCCAACCCAGCCGCGGTAACTCTTTCACTGACAGCCAGCTCTTGGGTTTTGGCCACAAACGTCCGCAGAACGCTGGTCACAGCTTCTAGGGCACTGATTTCCGGTTCGAAGCTGTAGGTTCCCGGAAGAAAAAATCCTTCAAGGCTCTGTCCGGCTGTTAACCCCAGCATTTCCTGCAGGGCTTGAGGTGGGTTTAATGTGATGGTCAAAAATTCTTCACCCCCGAAGTTAAACCCGAGGTTGGTAATTTGAGCGGCGATCTCCTCGAGACGCCAACCGGGGAAAATGCTCAGAACAATATCACGGGCTTTCGGGTTGCTCAGTCTATCCGCCACTTCAACCGTGTTTAAACCACTCCGCAAGGTGAACGTGCCGCTCTGCAGGTAACGATCGCTGCCAGTGTAGACCAGATAATCGCACACCGCTGGTTCGCTGAGCACGAAACCCTCGCTCTCGAGCCGGGCACAGATCATGCGCACATTTTCATCCGGTTCAATTGAAAACTTACGTGATTCACCTTCAGCCGGAGCTGCCGTCGTCAGCAGATCCTTCTGGCGGTTTAAATTGAGCGTGAGCCGTGCGCGTTGAACCCATCCCAAGCCTTCCGCTGGAAGGCCGAATTGGGCGATAACAGTTGTGTTTGCCTTCCAGAAACTGAAAAGCAAAAAACCAAGGATGGCGACGGCGGTAAATCGTAGCACAATGCGCAAACTCTGGTTGCCAGTGCTCCGCTCAGGCATTTTTTTCGCTCCGAATGCTTTCAGGTTGGTTGCTCAGGTAATCTTGGAGGATCAAGCTTGCCGCAAGGTCATCCTGCGGTTGGGCGCGCTTCTTTTTTTTTGCTCCGGTGAGCGCCAAAAACTGGCGCGCATCCTGGCTGCTAAAACTCTCGTCCCAAAGATCGACCGGCAGGGTTGCCATCTGCTGGATGGCATCTGCCAGGCGCATGACGCTTCTGGCACGCGGCCCGGGTTGACCATCGCTGTCCAGCGGGAGGCCCAAGACAATCCTTTCGCAATGCTGCTCAACTGCGATTCGGACGATGGCA
Source organism: Anaerolineaceae bacterium (assembly GCA_034430195.1). Taxonomy (GTDB): domain Bacteria; phylum Chloroflexota; class Anaerolineae; order Anaerolineales; family Anaerolineaceae; genus Mesolinea. Next base: position 49,309 of record DAOUFF010000015.1, read on the forward strand.
GAGGCATCTTCCTGCCGGCTGACATGGCCGAGAATCATGAGCGGGCTTGCCAGGCGTGTTTCAGTATCGCCGGCTGCCAGTCCAATTCTTGCCTCTCCAGGGTCAACTCCCAAGACTCTCATTGCGTAAAACTCCCAAGCTGCTGATGGTCTGGCAAAATTATACAATACAAACCCATTCCCTCGCGCCTGCAGCGGAGTGAACTATGGAAGAATTTTTTACCCTTCAGGCAAGCCCGATTGGGGACTAAAAAAGCGGCCACTGTGAAGCGGCCGCTTTAATACAGGCTGACTCCTCAGAGCAGATCGGCCGGGTTGGTGTGACTGCGGAGGTGGAGCCGGATGGCAGTTTTGCCGCGGCCCAAAAGCGCGTCCAGGTCGCCCAAAGCCTGTGCTTTTTGCAGTGTGCCAAAAGTCATACCCTCCCCAGGGATTTCGAGGTCTTCTTGCGGGTCTTGAGTCAGAATGATGAAGAATCCGCCCGCAAGTCCGCCTTTATGCAGCTGGCCGGTGGAATGCAAAAAGCGCGGGCCAAACCCCAAGGTGGTCGCGGCGTGGGTTTTTTCAAGTATTTTTTTTCGCAATGATTGCAAGGCCGCCGTGTTAGCTTCGCTGCGTTCAAGATAGGCACTCAAGACGACATACCCGCGCTTTGGGAGGATTTCAAACCCGCGCTGCAGCACTTGAGTGGCTGAAGTGCAGCCTTGCATCCATTCTGCAGTTTGACCGTAAACTGCCGCCAGGTCATCTTCGAACAACGGACTGCCTTTTTTGAGAAAACCAAGGGTATGGTATTCGTCAATTTTTTGTTTTGCAATCGTTTTATTTTCTTGCACATTCGGCTGATCAAAGGCATTCACTCTCGGCAGCGCGCAGGCAATCGCAACGGCGTATTCCCAGCGGTAGAACTCGCGCCCCAAATCATAAGGAGAGCGCATCCTGAGGGTCAGCACCGGGAACCCGGCTTGTGCTAAAGCATCTGCCATGCCCTGATTCTCTCCGCCGCAGGAATAATAAACAAACATCCGATCTGACTGGTAATTTAAGTCCGGCAGCAAAGGCTCGTTTTCGATCGGTAATATTCCCTTGCCTTGCTTCCCGCTGCTCTCGGCAATCAGCTGCTCCAACCAAGGGATCAACGCAGCAGCTGGCGGGTCTGTCAAAAAAGTAAGCTTGTCGCGGCCAGAAAGCGCAGCCTGACCCAACACGATTCCCAACATCAAATTGGGGTTGGCGGGGTAAGGGACATCCGGTTGGCTGGCCAGCTGGGAGAGATGCCCACTACGAAGCAGTTTCACCAGGTCTAAACCCATTACCGCGGCTGGCACGAGGCCAAAAGTGGTGAAAGCTGAATAGCGGCCTCCCACATCCGCTGGGGCATTGAAAACCCGGCGGAATCCTTTTTGCCGGGCCAGGCTTTCCAGCGGGGTGCCCGGGTCGGTGATGGCGGCAAAATGGCGCCCAGCTTCGAGCCCTTCAAGGGCTTCGAGCACATTCCAAAAGTAGTTAAATGCAGAAAGCGTTTCGCTGGTCGTCCCCGATTTGCTGGAGACGATCAATAAGGCTTTTTTCAGATCGAGGGCTTCAGCTTTGTGCCGGATCTCGTCCGGATTGGTGGTATCGATAATTTGCAGTCTCAGCCCGCTGCCCGCGGGAACGAATGACCCAAGCGTCAGGCTCATCACTTCCGGGGCCAGTGAAGAGCCACCCATGCCCAATACCAGTGCATCGTTGTAACCGGCATCGAGGCATTCCTGGCGGAAGGCTTCCAACTCGGGGATTAACTCTGCAGAACGCTCCGGAAGGTCCAGCCAGCCCAACCGGCCGCGAATCTCATCAAAGGCCTGGGCCTCATCAGTCCAGAGCGACGGATCCTTGGCAAACATCCTGGAGACAATTACTGCATCCGAAGACTGCATTAATCGTGCTTGCACGACGGGGCTCAACCCGCCCAGTTCATTTAAAAAAGCCAGACGCTTGGTTTCGATCGCGCTGAGGAGGGTCTGGTATGCCTGGGCAAATTTTCGGACGCCATCTGTTTCCAGTCCGCTTGTCACCTGATCCATGCTGACCCCCAGGTTTTCAAGTTGGGCCAACTGGCGTTCCGCCTGGGTGAGGTCATTTTCGATCGAGACGGCCGTGCCACAGCTGGCATTCAAAGCTTCCAGTGTGGCGGGCGGGACGGTATTTACTGTTTGCGGGGCAACCAGGTTTTCGACATACAACACCGGAGAATATGCCGGGTTTTTCGTGCCGGTAGAGGCCCACAACGGACGCTGAATATTGGCGGCGGCTTGTTCGAGTCGTTTGAAACGTTCTGTGCCAAAAGTCTTCCGGAATTGTTGATAAGCCATCCGGGCATAGTTGATTGCCGTGCGTCCCTTCAGCGAGCTGACCAGCTGGGCTGCCTGTGGGTCAGACGGCGCAATTTGATCCAACAATTCATCAACCAGCGTATCTATCCTGGAAACGAAAAAAGAGGCTACCGAATGAATACGTTCGACCTCTTCGTGGGCGGCAATTCGCTCTTCCAGCCCAGAGATATAAGCTTCCATCACGTCCTGATAGCGGGCGATGGAAAAAATCAGGGTGGCATTAACATTGATGCCGGCCGCGGTCAAGGCTCTGATCGCCGGAATTCCTTCCGGTGTGGCGGGCACTTTAATCATCAGATTGTGCCGGTTAATTTGTGCCCACAGCGCTTTGCCTTCCATGATCGTGCCCTCGGTGTCATGCGCCAACAAGGGGTTCACTTCCAGGCTGACGTATCCATCCTGCGCGTTCGTGCGCTCGTACAGTCCTTTAAACAAGTCAGCGGCACGCTGGATATCTTCTTTTACAAGCTGCAGGTAGATTTGATCCTGATCCAATCCGGCCCAGGCCATCGCCTGCAATGAATCATCGTAAGTGGCAGACCCAACGATGGCTTTCTCAAAAATGCTCGGGTTCGATGTTACCCCGTAAATCAGCCGCTTCTCTATCAAGCCAGCCAGCGTGCCATCATCCAGCAGCGCCCGTTCAATATTGTCGTACCAAATGGACTGGCCTTGCTGGTAGAGTGCTTCGGAATTATTCATTGATTCTTCCTTTCATTACCTGCTCAAAAGCTGTTTGGCCTGTGTGACGATATTTTCGACGCTAAACCCAAACTCTCTCATTACCAACTCGCCCGGAGCGGAAGCGCCATAGTGATCGATGCCGATGTTGACCCCGTGCTCGCCAGTCCATCTTTGCCATCCACTGGTTACGCCGGCCTCGATGGAAATCCGCCGGGCTACACGCTCAGGCAGGACTTCTGACCGGTAGGCGTCACTTTGCGCTTCAAACAGCTCCCAGCTGGGGAATGACACGACGCGGATATTCTGACCTTCGGTCTCTAGCTGATGAGCAGCTTCCAGCGCCAGGCTTACTTCCGAACCACTCGCCATCAGGATCAAATCCGGGGTCGCCGGAAGATTCTGGTAAAGAATGTACGCGCCCCGCCGCAGACCTTCCGCTCCGGCGTTGGCGGTGCGGTCAAGTGTCGGCAGATTTTGGCGGGAGAGGATCAGCGCGGTGGGTTTGTTTCTGGATTCAATCGCCACCTTCCAGGCCTGGGCAACCTCATTGGCATCAGCCGGCCGGATGGTAATTAATTCAGGGATGAGCCGCAAGCTCATCAGTTGTTCGATGGGCTGGTGGGTCGGGCCATCTTCACCAACACAAATGGAATCGTGGGTGAATACCCAGATGCTCCCCATGCCAGAAAGTGCGCCCACTCTGATTGCTGCGCGGGCATAGTCGGAAAAAACCAGAAATGTCGCTGCGTAGGGAATCAGTCCACCATGGACGTACAAGCCATTGGTGATGGCGGCCATGGAAAGTTCCCGGACCCCAAAATGAATGTTCCTGCCGCTGCGTTCTTCTGCGCTGAAGGCCGGCTGATTTTCCAGCCAGGTATTGTTGGAAGGCGCCAGGTCGGCCGAACCGCCTATCAATTCGGGCAATACTTTGGCGATGGCATTCAGCACCTTCCCGGAGGAAGCCCGACTGGCCATGCCTTTTTTGTCGCTGGCAAATACCGGCAGGGCTTGTGCCCAGCCATCGGGCAGCTTGCGCTGCATTCTGCGCTCAAATTCGGCTGCTTTTTCAGGGTAGGCGGACTGGTAGGCTTCCCACTTCGTATTCCATTCATTTTCGGCTTTTTGACCGGATGTGACGCTTTCGCGGAAATGTTCCAATACATCCTGTGGGATGTAGAAAAGCGGTTCCAGCGGCCAACCTGCAGCGTTTTTAGCCTGATTGAGTTCTTCCCAACCCGCGGGTGAGCCGTGAATTCCGGCTGTGCCCGCCTTGGTCGGTAGACCATAGCCAATGGTAGTCCGGCAGATAATTAACGAAGGCCGGGGATCCTGTTTTGCCAGGCGGATGGCCTGGTCAATGGCGTCCACGTCGTTGCCATCAGCGACGCGAAGTACTTGCCAGCCGAAAGCCTCGAAGCGCGCGCCACGGTCTTCAGTAAAGGCGATATCGGTCGACCCTTCAATGGATATGCGGTTGTCATCGTAAAGATAAATCAGCTTGCCCAGTTTCAGGTGCCCAGCCAGTGAAGCCGCTTCTGAACTGATGCCTTCCATCAGATCGCCATCGGTTACGATTGCATAGGTATAGTGGTCGACCAGTGACTGGTCGGGTGTGTTAAATTCAGCCGCCAGGTGAGCTTCTGCCATGGCCATGCCGACCCCGTTGGCAAACCCCTGGCCCAGGGGACCGGTGGTGGTTTCTACCCCTGGTGTATGGCGGTATTCTGGATGGCCGGGGGTTTTTGAGCCCCATTGGCGGAACTGCTTTAAATCTTCCAGCGAGACACCATAGCCGGTCAGGTGCAGCATGCTATAAAGAAGCATGGAACCGTGACCGCCAGAGAGGATAAAACGATCGCGGTTGGGCCAATTTGGGTTTTTGGGGTTATGGCGTAAATGTCGCATGAAAATGGTATAGGCCAAAGCTGCCGCCCCCATGGGGAGACCAGGATGGCCAGAATTTGCAACCTGAACGCCATCTGCGGAGACAAACCGAATGGTTTTTAAAGCATCATCAACTATCGAGGTAGACACATCATCACTCCTGGATTTTGAGATGATAAAATTCTACCATTGAACAAAAGCTGTTCAGCGTATTTAATGCAGCGCAGCGGCGCCGTCAAAAAATTTAGCAATCATCCAAAAATAAGTGCAGCTTGACTCAACCGGAGGTCTCAATGGAACTAAGCAATAAAGTAGCCCTTGTGACTGGCGCTGGGGTGCGTCTTGGCCGTGCCATTGCTCTGGCTTTGGCTGCTGAAGGCTGCAATTTGGCGCTGCACTACAACCGCTCGGCCGATGATGCCCTAGAGGTTGCGGCGCAAGCCCGTCAATTGGGGGTGAGGGCGCAGGTGTTTTCCGCTGACCTCTCGCAAGCCGGCGAGGTGGAGGAGCTCAGCCGTCAGGTGGTAGAAAGCTTTGGCCATTATGATATTTTGGTAAACAATGCTGCCATCTACCTGAAAGGCAGCGGGCTGGAAACGACCTCCGAGATGCTGGAATCCCAATTCAGGTTAAACCTATTCGCTCCACTGTTGCTGACGCGTGCTTTTGCCCTGCAGCTGCCCCCAGACCTGCCCGGGAAAGTGATCAACATATCGGATGCGAAGGTCTCTCGCAACGGAAGCGATCATTTTGCCTACCGTCTGACCAAACAGGCTATCCGCCAGATGACTGCCATGTTCGCGCTGGAATTAGCCCCAAATATCACGGTAAACGCAATTGCACCCGGCGTAATGCTGCCGCTAGCTGGTCATGAGAATGCCGATTTGCAGGCTTTGGCTGAACGACGCATCCCACTCAAGCGGATCGGAAGCCCCGAGATCATCGCCCAAAACGTGCTCCATCTGCTCCATCAAGATTTTATGACCGGTGCGGTGCTGCAGGTGGACGGCGGCGAAAACCTTTAATCAGCCGGCACTAAAATCGTCAGCTCAGCTGCGCCCTGAAGCGTTGCGGCTGGCAGTGACTCACGCAAAAAGTACTCATCCCTGACGCAGGCTGCCACCAGCCGGTCAAAGCCCGGGACGTCGGCGGCTGTGTAATATCGTCCGGCGTAGTCATGATAAATCCCCTGAGCGCTCACATAGCACCAGGGCGCTAGCATAAATTTTCCCGCTTCTTTTGATGGCTGCACCATCTCTGCCAGGTTTGGCCTTTTTTGCACATTGATCAGAATGTCAGCATACGTTTCTAACTGCTTTTGGAGAGAAAAAACCTCCAAAATCTGGCGCTGTTGTTCTTCGGTAACCCTTCGGCCAGAGCGCAGAATCTCAGCGGCCATCGCCGCTGCAGTATCCCAATCCTGCGGGTCTACCTTGTCTATCAGGCTGTCCGGCAGCTGGCTGCGATGGGTACCAATGCGTGCCGCAATCGTGGGCGTGCCACAGCAGAGCGATTCATATGCGGTATTGCCAAAGGCTTCCACAAAGCTGCCCAGGCAGAGGCTTAAAGATGCCATGCTGTAGCAGGCAGCCATCTGATCTTGTGCCAGCCAGGGATGAAAAAGAACGTTCCCCTGCAAACCGTATTCCGCGATTTTGGCTTGAATGGATTGATAAAACCGGTCCTCCTGCAGACCTTCCATATCTTCCAGCCAGCGTGGCGCCAGAAGCAGAAGTTGGTCGAAGCCGTAACGATGTACCAGCAGATTCAAAACTTCAAGCGAGGCGGCCAGGCCTTTGCCTTCTTCCGGGCGGTGCGGATGCAGAATGATCTGCTTTTGCGGGTCGACGATCCCTAACTTGCGCTTCAAAACAGCAGGATCGGTTGGGTGGAATACTTCCGGGTCAATTCCGTTTGAAACATCGTGAATGCGTTGGTTCAATCCGGGCCGCAGCCTGCCAGCGCTGGCCTTGATTACCGCTGCCGAGTAAGGCGAAACCGCGATGATTTCGTCCGCCTGCGTCAAAAAGCTTCCCAAAACCGACTCGGGATAGATATTGTCGCGAAAGGAGCTTACCGTCGGAACGGTGTCATAAACGAAGGGCAGCAGCAGTTCCCCGTCATGGATGTAAAAGCGATCAGATTGGCTTAGATGCGCTTGAAGGGTTTCGACAATATTTGCCAGCTCTCCCGGAGCAATCGCATATGGCTGGGGAAAAGGCTGATGAAAGTGTAGGGATGGTTCTACCCGCGCCCCTCCTGATAGGACAAAAGGCTGTTGGCCAGGAGCAGCCTGTGCGCAAAGGATGGTGACATCATGCCCCAGGCTGGTCATGTGGCGGCTAAGCCGTACCAGGTGTTTTGAAGCTCCGCCAGTCACACGGTCCGGAAAAATCGGGTTGATCGAGAAGAAAGTAAACCGCATTCAATCTACTCCTGTTAGAATATAGCCAGCAGCCACGAGGTGCACCTTGGATAAAATTTTGATTACTGACCTAATTGCGACTGGCATTCTGGGTGTAAAGCATCCGGAACGGGACAACCCACAAGAAATTTTGATCAACCTGACGCTGATCCGTGATCTGCATCAGGCCGGTCGCAGCGACAACATCGCTGACACCATCAATTATTCTACGGCAGCCAAGTCTGTGCGTGCCGAAGTGGCTGCAACCGCCTTTCATACTGTTGAAGCCTTGGCTGAACACCTGGCGCGTCACCTTCTCGAAAACTTTCCAGTAGAAGCCGTGACTGTGCGGGTTGAAAAGCCCCATATCGTCCGCAGCGCTGCTAAAGTTGGCGTTGAAATTACGCGGACGCGCCAAGACTTCCCGCCCGGCACCTAACCAGAAATCCGATTCAAGAATTCCATCCGCGTTTCCAGGTTTTCGCGGAAGACGCCCAACATGGCGGAAGTCGTCATCTTGGCTTCCTGTTTATGGACGCCGCGCATCATGCTGCACAGGTGCTGCCCTTCGATCACCACGCCCACCCCGGCCGGGTTAATGCTGGCCTGTATAAAATCGGCTATTTGTTGGGTCATTCGTTCTTGAACTTGTAACCTACGCGCAAACAAGTCCACAATTCGGGGTATCTTTGAAAGACCGATCACCTTCCCATGCGGAATATAGGCGACATGGGCATGGCCAAAAAATGGCAGCATGTGATGTTCACACAGACTATAAAATTCGATGTCTTTGACGATCACCATTTCATCGTATTCAACTTCAAACAAAGCCCCGTTGATCAGAGCCACCGGGTCCGTTCGATACCCACTGAGAATCTCGCTGTAGGCTTTAGCCACACGCGCCGGCGTTTTTTGCAACCCTTCCCGTCGGGGGTCCTCCCCAATGGCTTTCAGAGTCTCCAATGTTGATTTTTCGATGGTTTCGGTGTCCATCTCATTGTCGCAAAACAAGCCTGCGATGTGGCTGAGTTCACTATTGCAATCCATAAGACTTCCTTTGAATATTTATCTGCCGATTGTAGACAACGCAGCCTGGGGTTGTCCAGGCTGCGTAGAATGTCAGAGCCAAAATACTACCCAACAATCGGATCAATCAAGCCGTACGTGCCATCCCGCCGGCGATAAAGCACATTAATTTTCCCTGAAGTTGAATTGAAAAACACAAAGAAATCTTCGTGACCGAGCAGCTGAAGTTGTTCCAATGCTTCCAGTTCATCCATCGGGACCAGCGGGAAGCTCTTGCGGCGCACAATGACCGGCTCGGGGAATTCCTGCTCGGTGTCAGCTTCTGTTTCGGCTATTTCTTCGGCCGGCTTCTCTTCAGCACGCTTGCGCCAATGCTTGCCCTTGAAGCGTTCAATCTGCCGCGTCATTTTGTCCACAGACAGGTCAATTGCTGCAAAAATGGTATCAGAGCGTTCTTCCGAACGCAGGATGAAACCCCTTCCCCGGATGGTAATCTGGGCGATAAACCGATCAGAGGCATTGCGGGCGGTACGTGCCTGGCCAAGATCTACGCGGCATTCATCAATTTCGTTCAGAAACCGCTCAAGCTTGCCCACTTTCTTTGAGGCATAATCCTGAATTCGTTCAGTAAGCTCCAAATCTTTGGTAAAGATATCGACCTTTAGTGCCATGTGAACCTCCTGGGATTTTTAAAAATTATACTTCTTTTGGTTGGGTCAAAGGGATAGGGTTTATCTCTCTGTTCTTCAAACCCGCCCGGGCGAATGTTAGCGCATTAATGCACGCCGCACCGGCGGATTTTATTGCCTCTGAAGCGAAGCGCATGGTGGCACCGGTCGTAAAAACATCATCCACCAGCAAGATGGATTTAGCCGACACCAAGTCTGGGTCCGCCCGAAAAGCCCCGCGGACGTTTCCTCGGCGAGCTTCAGCGGTCAGTTTTACCTGCGAACGAGCCTCGCTGATGCGAATCAACGCGCTTGGAGCATAAGGCCGTTCCAGCTCTTCCGCCAAAGCTCGGGCGATCACGCCCGCCTGGTTGTAGCCCCGCTCTTCAAGTTTGGCTTCACCCAAGGGGATTGGGACGACCAAATCCACCTGCCAGGAAGATACCCGCACCATCGGCACCATTAATTGCGCCAGAGTTCGGCCGAGCCCAACATTGCCGTCGTACTTCAGCTGGTGAACCAGTTCTCGAGCAATCCCTTCATAGACCGAATAGCAGCGCAGGGCTTGATATTGTGGTGGGTCTGCCTGACAAGCGGCACACATCCCGGCGCTGCGCAGCGGTTTGCCGCACAGTTGACACACCGTGAAGGGCATCGTGTGGATTTTGGACAGGCACGCTCCGCACAGCAAACTACCCTCTGTGCCACAGCCAGCGCAGACAGGTGGAAAAATCCAATCCAGCACGCCCCGTAAAACACCACTGGTTTTTTGCTGCAAGTGCGCCTTTGAAAGCGAAGCGTGGGTCATCTTTACTTCAGCGTAGATTCATAGAAAAGTTGTATTGCTGGCCAAAAGAGAGAAATAAGCGTAAATAAAATCAGGAAGATGATAATGACCAATAAAGCATACTCCACTGGCCCCCACCTCCGATTGGAACTTGAGCTCATATCCGGGCTCCTTCTATTCGAAACATTTCTTGAAGTCAATTATAATAACGTTTGCCCGCACTTGTAAACCACAGAAAATCTATCGTCAAGCGTTGGCAATGGCTTTAGTATTATTGAAATTGTCCTGTTTCAATGATGAAGGAGAAAAATGAGCGATTTTTACGATAAAGTGCTTGGGGATGAAGATCCGATCAAAAAGTTGTTGGCTAAGATTCCAGGATTCAAGGGGTATGTGGAACGCGGAGACCGGCGCATGTCTGACAAACTTCTGCGGGAAAATATCGCCGAATCATTCGAGAGCCAGTACCAACGCCTTTCTGGGCTGCAGCGGGAGCTGATTTCAGCCGGAGGTCTGGCGTATATCGATGACCTCGAAGCAGCCGCGATTAAATTGCGCCAATTTATCGATCGTATTCGCACCGCTGCCTATGGCTATGCGGGGCTTTTTGACGCGGTCAAGGTAAATGAAGATGAATTGGCTGCCATTTATCAGTACGATTCCGCCCTGCTCGACTCAGTCGAGATTATTACCCGGGCCATTGATAATGTCGAAGCTTCGATCGGCAGCGACGGTCTGAGCGCTGCAACCAAGCATCTGACCACCGAAAGCCAAAACGTGCTTGAGCTCTTCAACAAACGCTCTGACGCCCTCAAAGGTGTTGCCGCGCAATAGGCGCTGTTCATTGTTTAAGGAGGAATAAAAATGGCAAGAATATTTGATGTCGTTGAATACCCCAATGAGATGATGGAGGAAATTGTCCATCGTTTTCCAGAGACCGGTGTCGCGGATCTGCGCTTCGGTTCACAGGTCATTGTCCGCGAGTCTCAGGCGGCAGTTTTCTTCCGTGATGGACGCGCGCTGGACGTTTTGGGTCCAGGCCGGCATACCCTCAGCACCGCCAACCTGCCTCTCCTGACTGATCTGCTTGGCAAGTTGTTTGGGGATCGGACGCCTTTCACTGCTGAGATCTATTTTGTTTCGATGCGCGAGTTTGCAGACCGCAAATGGGGCACTCCCCAACCCATCATCGTCCGAAATCCGGGCATTGGGCTGGGCATCGCCCTGCTGCAGGGCTTCGGTTCCTACAGCTTCCAGGTGAGCGACCCGCAACAATTCGTCACCCAAATCGTCGGACAGCTGAAGGCTTATCGCACTTCAGACATTGAAACCCGACTGCGCACAATGCTGCTTTCTAAGCTTCAGGATGTGTTGGGTGAGACGACCTCCAGCAGCAATGTCTTGGAATTGATCGGCCTAACCGAAGAACTGAGCGCGGCAGTACGGGCAAAATCGCAGGATGACTTCCTGGCCATCGGGCTGTTGCTTAAGTCTTTCTATATTGGCAGTCTGAAGCCCTCTGACAAATCGGCTGAAGAACTGCGCCAGATGGGCATGCTCGACATGCAGACTTATACTCAGCTGCAGGCGGCGGATGCCATGCGCGACGCTGCCCAAAACCCGGCGGGCGGCGCTGGTCTGACGGCCGGGATTGGTGCTGGCATGGGGATCGGGAACGTTTTGAGTGGCTCGCTGGCCGGCATGACTCAGGGCACAACTCAGCCATCAAGCCAGGGAGGTGCATCTGCTGCAGCGGCTTTGCCCGACGTGATGACCCCAGCGGAGGCTGCAGCTTTTTTGAAAGTTTCTGAAGAAGATGTCGTCGCGGCGATCACCGCCGGCGAACTTAAAGCCCGCAAGATTGGCAGTGCCTTCCGTATCAGTAAGGAATCGCTGCAGGATTATCTGAAAGGCTAACCCACTCCGAAAATTAAAAGTAAAAAGACCTGAGGCAAATTAAACTCAGGTCTTTTTGTCTGTAGGGCGTATCGGTCCGGAAAATTATTTCTTCGTCAGCTGATCTACAACGCGTACTGCGTCTCCAACCGTATGAATATCCCGGGCGTCCTCATTGCTGATTTCGATGCCGAATTTCTCACATAACCCATCGACCATAAAAAACTGGTCCATCGAATCGGCTTTGAGATCTTCGATCAAACGGGTATCCATGGTGATTTCGCCAGCGTCAATTTTCAGTACGTCAGCAATCATTGTTTTTACAGCTTCAAAAGTATCTTCCATTTTCCAACCTCACTCTTATATTCTTTCGACTTTATTGATTATACTATTTGACAAAGGAATTTGTCTCTTATATAACACTAGAATATGTCTGACGGTTCACTGATTTCCAACAGAAAAGATGAACACATCCGGATTAATCTTGAGCAGGATGTTCAATCAGGTATTTCCAATGGGTTGGAGCGCTATGCGCTGCGGCACAGCGCCTTGCCTGAAATTAACCTTGAGGATGTGTCTGTTCAGACTTCTTTTTGGAAAAAGACGCTTAGCGCCCCGATTTTGATTTCATCCATGACTGGCGGCAGCCGCCGGGCAGCCGAGCTCAATCGGGCATTTGCCCAAGCCGCCAATGCTACCGGTGTAGCACTGGGGGTTGGGTCGCAGCGCGCCGCGCTGGAGGATCCGGCGTTGAGTGACACTTTTAATATCCGCCGCTACGCACCAGACGTGCTTTTGTTTGCCAATCTTGGCGCGGTTCAGCTCAACTATGGCATGGAAGTGGATGACTGTCGCCGGGCAGTAGACATGATTGGCGCCGATGCCCTGATCCTGCATCTCAATCCGCTTCAAGAAGCGCTTCAGCCGGAAGGCAACACCCGCTTTGGCGGCTTGCTGGCGAAAATTGCAGCAGTCTGCGCGCAGATTTCCGTACCGGTCATGGTCAAAGAGGTCGGTTGGGGCATCGACGCTGAAACTGCTCGCCGTCTGGTGGAAGCTGGCGTGAGTGCCATTGACATCGCGGGTGCAGGGGGCACATCCTGGTCAAAAGTTGAAAAATACCGTCACAAAGACCCGCGCCTGACCGCATTAGCTGAAGAATTTGACACCTGGGGTAACCCGACTGCCCTCTGCCTGAAGGAAATTCATGATTCCGGGCTGAAGGTACCGCTGATCGCCTCGGGCGGGCTATCCAGCGGAGTTGACCTGGCCAAGTGCCTGGCACTCGGAGCCAGCCTGGGCGGGTTTGCCAGACCATTTCTTTACTCTGCCAATAAAGGGGTTGAGGAACTGATCGACCACATCCTCACTATTAAGCGTACGCTTGAAATCTGCCTGTTCAGCTGCGGCCACAGCAATCTTTCGGAATGGGATTTCTCAGTACTGCGTGAGCTGCAGGGCTGACGGCCTGCTCCTTTATCCCAATTAGTGGGCTGAATTCCCTTTAAGACAGTCTACCCATCCTAGGGGGTGGCCCAAAAAAAACGCCTACCCCAATTCAGTTTGCCGGCTCTACCGGCGTGTTTTCCCGCAAGCGCCCGACTGAGGCGAGGAGCCCGATGGCGATCCAATAATATGGCAGACCGAACGTATCCAAGCTGAAACCTTCCATCAACAAGGCAAGTAAAAAGAGCTGGCCAACCAGGCCAAAAGCGACTGCCAGGGCGTCTCTGCCGCTCCGCTCCAATTGTTTGGCGCGCTGCCAATGCAGCACCAGCCAGGTAGTGAAGGCGCTCATCCCGACAATGCCCGTCTCTGCCAACAGGCGCACCCAAAGGTTTTTTGAATTTGGAATGAATGACTCTGAAACGAGGGCCTTGATGATCTCGGGGAGTTTGTAACCAAATTCTGGAACAACTTGTTCAAAAAAGTAGCCCATTCCGCCAAAGCCGGTGCCAAACAGCGGGTAGCGCAGGTACACCTGAAATCCACTAATCCAGTAAATCAGCCGTTCTGCAAACATGAGCTGGCTGGCCCAGCCCAAAATGCCAAATTGGCGCAGGCGATTCAGATCAAACAGATCTTCCATGCGCGGGTCAAGACGGGTCAGAATCCAACCTAAAAATAGCACGACCAGCACCAGCAGCAAAGCCAACCCAATCCACAGCAGCAATTTGTAGAAAAACTTGCGAATGCGGGGGGATTTGGCGTGCTGCATACTGGCGCTGCCTTCCAGCCAGTGGTTAAATAGCCTGTTGGCTGCCCTGAACAAAATGTAAGCAGCTAATAAGACCATGGTCAGCCAGCCGACCCGCGAAAAACTATAAAAAAGCGTCAGCAGTCCGCCGATCAGCAATAAGTTTTCGATGGTAATTCGCTTAAGCAGGCGAAACTTATAGGCGCTGTAACCGCTGAGCGACATCCCTAGCCACAGCGGCAGATAAAGCGCATTAAGTTGGTGTGCCAGCCACGAAGGTTCAAAGGCCAACCCCGCTGCCCGCCGTGGGTAGAGCAAACCCGATGCACTTAGCTGAGTCTGCAAGTTTAATAAAGACTGGCTATACCCTGCCCCACCAATCTGCCAGTCTGCCATCTGGACCAAGGCTGAAGCCAATATGATCAGCCCGCCGATGTTCAGCCACTTCAGACTGGAAAGCATATCCGACTTTTTGGTAATCATCGCCAGCGTGATGAGGTAAAACCCGATCCCCATCGCAAGCGTAACCAGGCCCTCCAGTTGGTTTCTCCAAATCGGTATCTCGCGGAATGAGGGTATTGGCCTGAAATAAGCCAGTCCACACGAGATCAGCGCCAGCAGCACGAAGACCAGGAGCGGCAGCGATTCCCGTGGCAGCGTGCGCAGCTTTAAAAAGTTCGGAATGAAAAAAATAACTGCCAGCAGCGCCAGAAATACCAGAGAAAGCGGTGCGACCGAGGTGCCACCGAACAACCTGGAAAGGATCGGCAGGCTGGTGAAGGGCAGGCTTACTAGCAGTGCCCGCCAGAGGATGCGGGCAAATTTGGATTCACTTACCGGCTTCATGACGCCTTGACCGTCCTGGCAGGGTTTCAGCCAGTAGCAGGCTGGCGATCAGCCCAACAAACCAACCCGCCAATACCATCGTCCCCCGCCGAAACCAAAGCGGCTCGGCTGGTACAGCGGCTGGCTGATACTGGCTGACATTTATCTCCATGGTGAGCCCCAGCGAAAGCGGGCTTTCTTCCAAAATTGTCTGATTGGCAGCGGCACTGATCGCCTTGGCCTCTTCCACGCTCAGTGACTGGCAAAGTGGCAGAGGCTGTTTGAGTGGGTCATTGAGGCAGCTTTCTACCACCCGCAGATCCGCTTTAGCCTGCGAGAGGCGCACCGCGTGCGGATAAGCTTCATTGAGGCGCTCATAAGCCGCTTTTGCCCAAGCGCTGGCAATCTCAGCAGCGAGGTGTGGGTCAGCATGGCGCACCTTCAAAATCGTGCTCATCAGCCGCCGTTCAACCGAGGTTTCGTTTTTGAAATTTTGCGCGTCAATTCCGCTGGTAGCTACCGGAAATTGGTTCACAACCGCCTGTACCACATCCGGGTGGTACATCAAGACCCCCAGTTGATCAATTTGGGAGTCAATCATGATTTCTGTGATATTCGTGTCTTGCACCAATTCCATATTGGTAGTGACCAGCGCCTGCGCTTCATAAACCGGTGGCAACACGCTCCCCAGCAACAGGCCGAGCAGCGCCCCAACAATCATCCCCGCGAGTAAAAATTGCCACGGGAAAGGTCTTTCCGGGTCAAAAATCCGTGGCGTGAAATCGGTTGGGTCAGGCGTGATTTGGTTTAGAAGGTCTGAATTCATGGCAAAAACTTTCCCGTATTTTTCCGCTATTTTAACATGCTTCTGGTTCGCAGTATTTGCCTGGGGCACAAGGCTGCTCTACTGCTGCCCGCGATGGTACAATTTTGGCCATGCCAAATATTACCTTGATGGATTCATTAGTTCATTGCGCAAACATCCTGGGTGAAGGCCCGCTCTGGCATCCTGCGGAGCAGAAGCTGTATTGGATCGACATTGATCTGGGCTTGATCCAAACGCTGGAGCCGATCACTGCCCAGCGGCAGATCTTCAACGTAGGCAAGAAACTGGGCTGCTATGCCTTCCGGCAAGAAGGCGGCCTGATTTTGGCCACTGCCAGCGGGTTTGCCTTTTGGGACGCTGCTGGCGGTACCCGCCAAGATTTGGTCAGTATCTACCCGCCGGAGAGCCCTTTGATGATGAACGACGGGCGGGCCGACCCCGCTGGCCGCTTTTGGGCAGGCAGCAAAGGCCCACATGGGATGGCCAGTCTATTTCGCCTTGACCCGGACCTGCGCCTGAAACAGATCTTGAGTGGCGTCACCATCTCCAACGGCATCGACTGGTCCCCTGATGGCTGTTGGTGTTACTATACCGATTCTGGCGAGAATCGCTTGTACCGCTTTCGTTTTAACCTTGAAAACGGCACGCTTTCCGACCGGCAGGTCTTTTTTCACCCAGGCCAGGGCACGCCGGATGGGCTGACGGTCGATTCAGCCGGCAATATCTGGACGGCACTCTGGGATGGCTGGAAGGTTGTGCAGCTGTCGCCAGAAGGTGACCTGATGCAAGAAATTGAACTACCGGTCAGTCGACCGACGGCAGTTGCACTTGGCGGCAGTGACCTCCGTACCCTCTTCATCACCTCTGCCCGCGCTGACCTGAGCCCCGCTGACCTGGCGGCACAGCCCCTAGCTGGGGATTTGTTTTCGGTCAGGGTCGAAACACCCGGAAAACCAGCCAACCTGTTCCGCGGAGTACCGCCAGAGGCATCGTAAGCCGGAGTTTTTGGAGGTTGGCGCTGACCAACTGTGATCAAAAGCGCTAAAGCCCTCCAGAATCAATCATCGTCCTCAATTTCGCCGGTTTTCTCGGTGCGCAGGCGGTTATGGGTATCCAAGATCCGCTTACGCATGCGCAGGCTTTTGGGCGTGACCTCCACCAATTCGTCGGGGCCGATGAATTCAATCATCTCATCCAGGCTCATCAGGCGTGGCGGGTCCAGCCGGTCTTCCAAATCGCGGATGGACTGACGCATGTTGGTAAGATGCTTTTTCTTGGCAATGTTGATTGACAGGTCTTGTGCCCGGGGAGTTTCTCCAACGATCATTCCCTCATAAACGGGTTCGCCTGGCCCAATGAACAAGGTACCGCGAGGTTCAGCATTTTTTAGCCCATAAGTCGTAGAAACTCCGCTTTCGCGGGCGACAATTGAACTGGTCTGACGGCTCTCAATTGGGCCTTCCAGCTTATCGTTGCCGATATAAAAACTGTTCAATACACCCCGGCCATGCGTCACATTCAGGAATTTATACCGAAAACCCAGCAAGCCGCGGGTAGGCATGGTGTAAGTCAGGTGAACTGTGCCATCCGGATTGTTGGTCATATTGGTCATTCGCCCGCGGCGCTGCCCGAGCATCTCTACCACGGCGCCAACGTATTCCGCGTCAACGTCCACATGCACCTCTTCAAACGGTTCCAGTTTGGTCCCGTCTTCGGTGGTGACAACAATCGCTTCTGGCCGGCTGACCTGAAATTCATAACCTTCGCGCCGCATGGTTTCAATCAAAATGCCCAAATGCAGTTCGCCCCGCCCTGAGACCAGGAATACGTCTTTTGAATCGGTAGTCTGCACCCTCAGGGCAATGTTGGTGCGCAGTTCCTGCATTAAGCGTTCCATCAGTTTTCGGGATGTGCTCCATTTGCCTTCCTCGCCCGAGAAGGGTGAAGTGTTGACCCCAAAAGTCATCTGCACCGTGGGCTGCTGCACGGTGATGACCGGCAAGGCAATCGGATTCTCTGCATCCGCCAAAGTTTCGCCAATATTGATATCTTTGAGGCCGCCAATGGTGATGATCTCACCCGCGGAGGCTTGTTCTATGGCAACTTTTTCCAAACCTTGGAAAGCGTAAACATATTTGGCCTGTATTTTTTCGGTGGTGCCGTCATGCAGGATGCGCGTCAGATTCTGCCCGGTTTTGATTTGCCCGGCGTGAATTCTGCCCGATGCTGTGACGCCACTGTACTCGTCATAACCCAAATTGGTCACTAAAAGTTGGAAAGGAGCCTGCGGGTCTACAGTCGGTCCAGGGATTTCGTTGAGGATGCAGTCAAAAAGCACGCTCAGGTCGCCGTCCAGCTGTTGAGAGAGGCCAGCACGTCCTTCCAGTCCGTTGGCATAGATCACCGGAAAATCCAAAAGGCGTTCGTTGGCTCCCAGTTCCACAAAAAGGTCAAAAGTCGCATTAAGCGCCCGGTCAGCATCGGCGTCTTTGCGGTCCAATTTGTTAATGACCACAATCGTGCGTAAATCTTTTGCGATCGCCTGTTTCAAAACAAAACGGGTCTGGGGCTTGGGCCCTTCCGCGGCATCCACTAACAGCAGGACGCCATCCACCATGTTCATGATGCGCTCGACTTCACCGCCAAAATCGGCATGACCGGGTGTGTCGACGATGTTAATCTTCACCAGCTCACCGGTTTTTTCATCCGGAATGCTGATGGCGGTGTTCTTTGCCAAAATGGTGATACCTCGTTCCCGCTCCAGCTCATTCGAGTCCATGATTCGTTCCTGCAGCCGCTGGTTTTCGCGGAAGGTTTTAGCCTGCCGGAGCATGGAGTCAATTAGCGTCGTCTTTCCATGATCGACGTGGGCGATGATCGCCACGTTGCGAATATCTTTTCTTTCACTGAACATTTATTATTTCCTGTCTGCAATAAAAAACCCGGTCGCCCGGGTTTTGGATCTTTGCTTATTTGTCCAATCCTACGACCCCCAAGAAATACGGGGGCACTTCCACCGGCCGTTGACTGATGAAAAGTGCTTTTTTTATTTTCACCATGGCTTCATGGTAACGTGCTTCATTATTTACGTGTACTTCAAAGACAACCTGGCCTTTTTCGACTTTATCACCAATTTTCGCTTTGACCATGATGCCAACAGCCGGGTCAATCGGGTCGCCTTTTTTAACACGGCCGGCACCCAAGATCACCGAACTTTCACCAATTTCTTTCGCATCCACTGCCGAAACCCAGCCGGTTTGTTCGGCTTCAATTTGAAATACTTGCCCGGCTTTGGGTAGGCTTTCAAGATCATCGACCACGCGCACATCGCCGCCCTGAGCTTGAATGAGCTCCCGGAATTTCGCCATACCCGAGCCGTTCCGGATGGCTTTTTCGGCCAGCACAATTCCTTCATCTACCGTGGTCACTTTATTGCCCAGCAGCAGCATGTACGCCGCGAGGTGCAGACAATGGTAGCGGTAGTCTTCAGGGCCTCTGCCGCGCAGCATTTCCACTGCTTCTTTGACTTCCAACGCATTGCCAACCGCAAACCCCAACGGTTGGTCCATTGGGGAGAGCACGGCAATTACCCGCCGGTTGCTGAGCCTGCCGATGGAAACCATCACATCTGCCAGCGCTTCGGCTTGAGCCAAAGTCTTCATGAATGCGCCCCGGCCTGTCTTGACATCCAGTACGATTGCATCAGCTCCGGAAGCGATTTTTTTGCTCATGATGGATGATGCGATTAGGGGAATGGAATCTACCGTGCCAGTCACATCACGCAGGGCGTAGAGTTTTCCGTCCGCAGGAGCCAGGTCAGCACTCTGGCCGCTGATGACAATCCCGTATTGCTTGAGCTGATCGAGAAACTCAGCTGTGGAAAGGTCGGCATGAAACCCGGGTATTGATTCGAGTTTGTCAATGGTTCCACCGCTAAAGCCCAGCCCTCTGCCAGACATTTTTCCAACCGGTAAACCGCAGGCAGCCACAATCGGTGCAACAGTCAGTGTCGTCTTGTCACCAACCCCGCCGGTGGAGTGCTTGTCTACAACCAGGCTGCCGATATCCTTAAGGTTAAGCATGTCTCCGGAATGCGCCATCGAAAGCGTTAGGTCCGTTATCTCTTGTGGATCCATGCCATTCAGGCGAACGGCCATCGCCCAGGCTGCCATCTGATAATCCGGAATGACGCCGTCCGTGTAGCTGCGGATGAGAAATTCCAATTCCTCAGCCGTAAGTGGCAGTTTATCCCTTTTTTTAATGATCAGATCGACAGCACGCATCTTTGTGTCACTTTTTTGGATAGATACACACCTTGCGGGATGGTTCTTCTCCGGTTGATTCAGAATAAACATCAGGGTTGTCGCGTAGCGCCATATGGATGATGCGGCGCTCATTGGCTGGCATCGGTTCCAGGCATTGTTTGCGGCTGGTTGTGGCAACTTGTTCCGCCGTGCGGCGGGCGATCTTTTTAAGCTCATTCTCGCGCCGTGAACGGTAGTTTTGCACGTCAAGCTGCATTGGCACCCACTCACCGGCACGGTGACTGACGATCAGGCTGGAGATATGCTGGAGTGCATTCAGGGTTTCGCTGTGCCTTCCGATCAAAAAGCTCAGATCGTCGCCTTCAATGTTGACGAAAATAACATCGCGATCGACTTCTTCAACTGGCCGGGTTTCAACATCCAAAGCAGCATCAACGCCCATCCGCGTCAAGATTTCTTTCACGACTTGAGCAGCAAGTTCCATGTGCGTCTGAGTTGTCTGTGCTTCTTCGGAAGCCGGCTTCCGGGTTTGCGGTCGTTCGGACTCGGGTTCAGCTTTCGGTTCGCGCGCACTCGGAGCCGCAGCCGGCTTGGAGGCAACAGCCCCCTGCCTAACCGTCAGCCGGACCCTGGCCTGCCGAGAGGCGAAATGAAACAAATTACGCTTACCTTCATCGAGCACTTCCACTACGACATCATCGGCGGAAAGGCCTAATTCACTTAAGCCTTTCTCGACCGCTTCCTCAACGGTTGGGCCGCTGAATTCAAAAGTTTGTTCTTTGGTCATCGCATTTTCCGTAAGATTTTAAATCAGCGTTTCATTTTTGGGCGCTGCTGTTTGACGGCAGAACGCGCCGAAGGTTTGGCAGCTTTTTCCGGAGTGGGTTCAGGTTCCTCATCTTCAAATGCGGGTTCGACAATCACGGGCTTGGGGGCTGGCACAGCTTTGGGTTTCATTCCCGGTATCACCCGCGACCAATCCGTACGCCCCATGGCGGCATATTGAATAACAGTTGCCACATTGCTGACCAGGAAGTAAAGCGCCAGACCAGAAGCCAGGGAATAGGCCATCCAGCCCATCAACAGCGGCATGTAGATGTTCATGCTTTGGGTCATCGCTGCTGCCTGATCGTTGCCGGTCGTCGGAGGCTGCATTACCTTGGTTTGCAGGAAGGTTGTCAGTACCACGACAATGGCCAGCACTGGGATGCCAAAACCAGCTATGGTGAGCCGCTCCGGCTGACCAAGGTCCATCCACAAGAAACGGCTTTGAATGGGCAATATTTTGGTCGGATCAAGAAAAGGATAGATGATCCGTTCCAACTTGACCAACTCTAATGGGGTTGCGGCCATGGCGCGCATGATGCTTTGATAGAGCCCGATGATAATCGGGAGCTGGATCAGTGTTGGCAGACAGGAACCAAAAGGATTGATCCCTTTCTCCTTGTAAATGCGCATCTGCTCCTGAGCCAGGCGCTCACGGTCATCCTTGTATTTCTCCTGCATCTTTTTATAGCCCGGGTCGTTTTGCAAATCCGACATGGCTGTCGATGACTTGATCTGCTTGGCAGTGAGTGGATAAGTAAGCAGTTTAATCAGCAAGGTAAACAGAATGATCGCGATGCCAAAGTTTTTCACAACCATCGTGATCATTAACAGGACGTTAGTGAAGGGTTGAATAATCAGGGTATCCCACATGTGCGTGCGCTCCTAATTTTCTGGTACAAAGGACCACAGCGGGTTACCTTTGAGGTCAAATGCGTAAAGAACATTGGCTTGCTGGATCGCGCCGACAACGATAACATCGCCAGCCAGCACCGGTGCCCCGTAAAGCTCACCTTCCACTTTTTGCGTCCAAATCGGAGATTGATTGAGGTCGTAGGCTTTGATGGTGCCATCTTCCAGCGCAAGCACAAAGGAATCTTCCAACGCCAGCGGACCGGCCAACATGCTGCCGCCTGCGCCGATTTTCCAGTTCAGTTTTCCGGTTTCTGGCTGCACGGAATATACAAAACCGGATTCATCGGTGAAGATTAGTTGATCTTGAATAAGAATCGGAGTAGCCCAAACGCTGGAAACATCCTCAACCTCAGTGAATTGCCACTTTAGTTCGCCCGTTTTGGCATCCACCGCCACGAAGTCTTTACCCAGGCTGCCAGCAAACAGGAGGCCGGAATTGCTGTCGAAAAACGGAGCTGCAACCAGCGCGCCTTTCATCGGCAGTGCCCAGCTCACAGCACCATCCGACAGATTAAGGCTGATGAGCTGATGATCCTGCGAAGCGATAATGACGTGGTCATCAACGACTACTGGAGCTGCGATGAAACCGAATTCGCCACGGTAAGTCCATACCAGCTGACCGTCGGTAGAGACTGCATAAACGTTGCCATCAGTATTGGGGGCAATGATCAGGTCATCGGCCAAGGCAACTTGTGCCTGGTACCAACCTTTTGCCTGCTGCCAGGTCCAAATTTCCTGTCCGGTTTGCGCGTCGAGTTTAACCAGTCGCTTGGCCAAATCGCCAAAATAGACGAAATCGCCTGCTACCAGAGGCGGCGCGTACATCACTACCTGAACTGAACCCTCGGCTGGGTAACGCCAAAGTTCACTGCCGGTTTTGGGATCTACTTTGTAGACATGCTGCATGTAGGCCGTATAAACCGCTTCGCCATCCGTGCCAATCCCGGGGATGGACTGCGCTCTGGGGCCCATCGCACAGCCCGCCAGCAGCAGCAATGCCGCCGACAAGAATATGGTGTTTCTAATCATATGTTTCTTCATAACACTCCAATAATTACGGAACAGGGTCAATGCCGCCCTCATTGAATGGATTGCAACGCACAATGCGCTTTACTGCCATCCAACCGCCTTTAATGGCGCCATAGCGATAGACGGCCTGGTAACCATAGTGTGAGCAGGTTGGGTAGTAACGGCAGGTATTCGGAGGAAGCGCTGGTGAAACCACAATTTGGTAAGCACGGATCAGCAACAGAACCGCAAAACGCGGCCAATTTAAGGGCACCAGCTTCAAATCCTTCAGCGGCGGATCGGAAAATGAAATTTCCGAATGTAAATGGTTTTCCATCAAACTACCTGTTCAATCAATCCGGCTTGCCACAGCAGTCGCCCGATCGCCAGATCTACATCGCGCGGTTCAGCGTTCAAAAGCGCCGGTCGGGAGATGATCAAGATGTCTGACCCGGGTTTGATCCTCGGATAATAAAGACGCACCCGGGCTCTCAGGCGTCGCTTGCAGCGATTTCTCTGCACCGCGCCGCCGACCTTTCGGCTGGCAAGCACAGCAACCCGGGAATAAAGCAAAGCATTCGGACTGCAAACCAGCACGGCCACGGGTGATGAGACTGACTTCCCTGTCTTTCGGAGCTCAAATATTCTTTTGGAGTCCTTAAGCCATGGAATTCTGCGGTGCTCAGGCACATCTCCTCAGCGCACCTGACACAGGTCAGGTTCTACCAGTGAATCCGCTTAACGTGGTTGTTCGACTTGGGTGCCAGTTGATGGCGGCCTCGCAGTCTGCGACGCTTCAGAACTTCCCGGCCGTCGCTGGTAGCCATGCGGGCTCTGAACCCGTGAACGCGGACGCGGCGGCGGATTTTGGGTTGATAGGTACGCTTGGTCATGATTAATATTTTCCTTTCGAGCCTTCCCGCTCATTGCTCCTTTGGAGTAAGGCAGAAATTTATCAGTGAGATTAACCTTTAAATTTTACCTGATCTGCCAGCATAGTCAAGGCGACTTTGCCGCTTGGAATGGAATTCGTTTCTGAGACTGAGCTGCCACAACGATTCCCGAAATTTGGCCTTGGGAATCAACCGCCTCAGCGTCCACACTGACGGTTTGGTTAACAAGATTGACCTCTGAGCTCGCCGAAACGCGGATGTACTCCCCACTGTACCCCGAAAATACGTTCTGGCTGCCCGCGCCGGCTTCCTCCTGCTCGAACAGCACTTGGAGCGGGCTACCCAGTTTGCTGCGGGCGAAATCGATTTTCGCTTTATTGAACAAGTCGATAAAAATTCGGCTGCGTTGGTGTTTAACCGCTTCCGCCACCTGTAAGGGCATGACAGCAGCCGGGGTACCCGCCATCGCTGAAAAGCGAAACACATGGCCGCCGCTAAATCGCAGCTGTTCAATTAACTCTCGGGTAGCTTCTACATCCGAATCGGTTTCACCGGGGAAGCCGACAATCAAATCGGTCGTCAGCGAAACTCCTGGCAGGCAGCTTTGAATCGCATTCATCAGTCTGCTAAATTTATCGACTGTAATCGGACGGCGCATCTCGCGCAGAATGCGGTCTGAACCGGATTGCAGCGGGATGTGTAGATGCCGGCACAGGCGAGGATCTTCCCATAAACTGAGCAACTCATCGGTCACGTCCCAAGGTTCAATCGATGAAAGCCGCAGGCGCGGGATCTCGGTGGCTTCCAGCAGCTTCCGTAGCAAATCCGCCAGGCTGGCCCGGTCTTCCAGGTCGCGTCCAAAAGAACCCAATTGAACACCACTGAGAATAATTTCTTGAACACCAAGCTGCTGATACTGACGCGCCTGTGCGATGATATCTTTGATTGGGATGCTTCTGGATGCGCCGCGGGCTGTCCGCGTCAGGCAATAACTGCAGTGGTTATCACAGCCATCCTGCACTTTGAGGAAGCCGCGTGTTCGGTGGCGCTGGCCCAGGTCCGGCCGTTCAGGTGGCAGTTCGCTATGCAGCAGCCTGGCCTGGCTTTGAGAGGGCAGAAACTCTGCCAAACGAGCTTTTTGACCGTTGGGGAATACCCCCTCCAACCCTACCAGCTGTTCAGCTTCCGCCGGGTTGACGGTTGCCCAACAGCCTGTTGCGATGACTTTAGACGACGAATGCTGGTAATGGCGGATCATCTTGCGTGAATCGGCCGCAGCTTTTTGCGTGACGCAGCAGGTATTCACAATGATAAAGTCAGCCAGCTGAGCCTCACTGACCACCTGATGCCCGCGCGCAACAAAGTCCAACGCCAATTGGTCGATCTCTGCCTGATTGAGCCGGCAGCCTACCATATCGAAATAAACGTTCATGGCTACGGTCTTGCCGCCTCAAAAAAAGTAAAAACTGCAGCAGCTCCACCCGCAGACCTGGTTTCAAGGAGCAGACCAATCTCGCCACGCCCGAAGGTGTCATCCTCCACCGAGAGCAGTGGCTGACCGTTCGCAGAGAGGCTCAGCTGTGAGCCGGCACAGACTGCGCTAAGGTCATTCGGCGCATCACCCTTGTGAATGGCTTCACTGAAAGTGAAGGAATCCGCATCAAGAATCTCCGGCTTTCCCTCTACGGTCTTAAGGATGGCGTAATAACCATCCGCGCTGATCAGAAAGCTGTAATAATTTTGCGCGTCCTGGTAGCGGCAGATCAGACCGAAGTTAGAATCCGCCGCACCGGTCAACAAGCGAACCTGGGTCCGGATTTCGATATCCTGATAAACCAGGTCGTTGGTTTCCCAGGCTCGGGCACTGCCCGCATTGACTGAGATGAGGTAACCTTCCGGGGAATAGCCTTTCAGTTCATCAGCGTTGGCAATAATTTCCCATCCGCTGGTCTTATCTTGAAAATCATCTGAATACAAAATTTGTTCATCCTGCTTCCAGGGAAGTTGGTCCTGGCTGAAACGCAGTGCGGTGCATCCACCCAGCAGGATCGCAGCGAAAATTAAAGAAAAGATCAAGGCACACTTACGCATGCCTTGATCATACCAAATATTACCGATTTTATCGGCTAAATTGTTTCAAGATAGCGGCTGACTTCCCAGTCAGACACGTGCAGCCGATATTCCTCGATTTCGGCTTCGCGCGAAGTAATAAACTTCTCGTAAAGGTTTTCGCCAAGCGTGGTACGCATCAGTGGATCAGCCTTAAACTCGCGCAGCGCATCCATCAGTGAACCCGGCAGGGTATGAATATTCATCGCCTGGCGCTCCGCTTCGGTCAATTCATAGACGTTGACGTCATTAAGCGGTTCCGGGCAGGTGAGATTGCGGTCTATCCCGTCCAGGCCGGACTGCAGCATGGCATTAAACGCCAGATAAGGGTTGGCGGAAGGATCCGGACAGCGGAGTTCCATACGGACAGCACCGCCTTTGCCCTTGATGACGCGCGGAATGCGCACCAATGCCGAGCGGTTGACCTGAGCCCAACCGATATAAACCGGGGCTTCGTAACCGGGAACAAGGCGCTTGTAGGAGTTGATGCTGGGTGCCAGAACGGCAGACATAGAACGAGCGTGTGAAAGCAAACCCGCCAGGTAGGCGTACGCCAGCGGAGAAAGGTTCATTGGGTCACCTGGTGCATAAAAAAGGTTTTCACCCTGAGCATTTGAAATGGACTGATGGCAATGCATGCCAGAGCCGTTTATTCCGACGATCGGTTTGGGCATGAAAGAGGCGATCAAGCCGTTCTTGGCTGCGATGGCCTTGACGGTCGATTTGAAAGTGAGCACATTATCGGCGGTCTTCAGCGCATCATCAAATTTAAAATCAATCTCATGCTGCCCCAAAGCTACTTCGTGGTGGCCAACTTCTACGTTGAGGCCCATCATCCGTAGTGCTGACATGATCTCGGTTCGAACGTTCACCGCCTGGTCATTTGCAGAAAAATCAAAATAGCTGCCCACGTCATAGGGAACCGGATGAATATTCTCTTTGCCATTTCGCAGAAAGAGGAAGAACTCGGGTTCTGGGCCAATATTCAAAGTCCAACCGCGCTCTTCCCTCAGTTTCTGCAGCGCAGCCTTTAAACTTCCGCGTGGGTCGCCGGCAAAAGGTCGGTCATCCTGATTATAAATTTCGCAAAGCACTCTCCCGCGCCGGTTTTCTGGATCCGACCAGGGGAACATGCAGTAGGTGGAAGGGTCAACCCGCAGGTACATATCACTTTCCTGGATGCGGGCAAAACCTTCGACTGATGACCCATCAAACCAGATGCCTTCCTCCAGCACCTCTTCTAAGCGCTCCACCGGGCCATCGAGTGACTTCACCACGCCGTTAATGTCAGTGAATTGATATGAAATAAACTTAATGCGGTCTTCTTTTACCCTTTTTAACAAATCTTTTGCGTCCATTTTTCATCCTCCAATGAAAAGTAACCCGAACTAACAGACCCGGGTCTTGTCTGCCTGTTCCTATAACAATTGTCCGCGTTGTCGCCAGCGCGTTTTAAATAGAAACAAGGTTGGTGAAGAATGGAATCCAAAAAGGGGGATCCGGAGGCATCCGCTGATCTGTTCGATTTTCCCTGTCGCCAGGTTAACGCTTCCCTCGCGGGAAGGAACCTCCACCTCGTAATCTCATTGCTGAGACCCAGCCGCTAATTCTTCTGTATTCGATTGTTTCGGCCGAATAAATAATGCCGTCCCCGCCATGCCGTGTGCAGGATGGTTTTGAACCTGCAGAGGCAGGACTGGTTCTACCCCCAGGCTTTGTCTTGAACAACGAACATCTATCACATCGCCTGGTATGAGTTCGAACCAATTTTTTAAAGTGTTGGTACAAAACTTAAGGCTGCATCACTAACACAGCAGGGTAACTTTTTTATACCACAATTCTTGACTCTGCGTGTAAGGGCTTTACACTGCTTTGCCACGACGGCAGTTGAAGCCGCGCCAAGTTGTGGTATAAGATAGATCATTGGTTATGCCTGATTCCAATCGACTCTTCATCGCAGCAGATGTTTCGCCTAAAGTGCTGGACGCTTTAGTCCAGGTACAGCGTACTCTGGCACGTGACCCAGCCAGCCGCTCACTCAGGTGGGTGGGACGAAATCAAATCCATATCACTTTGCGCTTTTTAGGGGAGACCCCACCCGCCAAGACCGCAATGATCATTTCCGTTCTGGACGGTGTCGCAGCCAGCTCCACGCCATTTGAAGTGGAGGTGCAGGGTTTGGGCTTCTTCCCCAACCCCAGCCTTCCCCGCGTGATCTGGGCAGGCATCTCCCAGCCCGGCAGGCTAATCGCCCTGGCCGATTCAGTGGAAAATCGGGTCGCTTCTATTGCTGGCACAGCGGATAAAAAGTTCAGAGCGCACCTCACGCTCGCCCGGGTAGGAGATAACTTCCCAGCAGATCAACTCGTCCAGCTGACTGCAGCCTGCCAGGCCATGCGTAACCTTTCTTTTGGTAAGATCCTGGTGGATAAATTGGTCTTGTACCGCAGCACCTTGCACCCGGATGGGCCGGTGTATACATCTTTGCACCAATCCATCTTTTCAAGTAACAATATTATTGGAGGTTAAAACTGGAAACGATTGAACTCGCCCGAAAAATCACGGAAATTTTGGAAAACAAGCTCGGTCAGGATATTCTGCTGCTTGACCTGAATGGCGTCTGCGACTTCACCGACTACTTTGTGATTGCCAGCGGAACCAGTGACCGTATGCTCAACAGTCTTTCTGATGCCGTCTCTGAAGGCATCAAAAGCGAAACCGGTGAAAACACTTTCGCATCAGAGGGCGGCCCGGATTCTGGCTGGATGATCCTTGATTATGGCGGCGTTGTGGTTCACTTGATGTCGCCTGAGATGCGCCACTATTATTCGCTTGAAGACCTTTGGCAAAAAGGTAAAGTTTTGTTGCGCCTTCAGTAAGACTCAGAAAAGCATCAGCTCCGGTTGCCCGGAGCTGATGCTGAAAGCGATGGGTTAATTTTCACCAAAATCTGACAGAATTTCATTGGCGTGATTTTCTGGTTTGACCTTCTCGTAAACTTTCAGAATCTTCCCGTCCTCATCGATTAAGAACGTTGTTCTGAAAATCCCCATATACTCATGCCCGGCCATCTTTTTCTGACCCCAGACGCCATACGCTTCACTCACTTTATGGTCCGCGTCCGAAAGCAGCGTGAATGGCAGATGATACTTCTCGTGAAAGCGGGCGTGCGACTTGACGTCATCGGCACTGACGCCCAATACCTCAATTTGATGTCGGCGCAGTTCTGAAAAATTATCCCTGAAACTGCACGCTTCTGTGGTACAGCCCGGGGTGTCATCCTTGGGATAAAAATACAGAACCACTTTGCTCCCGCGGTAGTCACTGAGCTTTTTTGTGATGCCTTCCTGATCGGGCAGTTCAAAATCTGGCGCCAATTCACCTTGTTTAATCATCATTTTGCATCTCCTTTGAAGCTAAAACACATTTATCAATAGTTGATAAAGCCAAAATATAAAAAGTACATGACACCGGTAAACACACTGATGCCAACAGCTCGCAGAAGTGGCCAATTGGGTTTCATGCCTCTTGAGAGGCGCTGAAGAAGGTAAATCTCCAGGCCTGCCACGAGCACCATCGCAAAGCTTCCCCAATGGGTTCGCCATGAACCGCTAACGAAACTATACCCCCCCAAACAGATGAATGCCATCAGCAATAAAACGTTGTGAACGGTGATTGCTTGCTCCCAACCGATAACCGTCAAAAATGAGCGCGAGCCTTTTTCAAGCGTGTCTTCATAGTTTGGAAAAAGCAGTGCGATGCTAATGCCGCCATATAAAAGAAAAACTGCCAGTGCCAATAAGAGTTGAGCATAGACTGGTTGACTTCCCTGAAGCGAGCTGCCCAGAAGCAAAAGCACGGGTGAGATAATCAGTCCTTCCAAAAGCCAGCGGAAACCCAGCGACCACAGCCTTCCAGCCTGGCTGAAACTAATCGTAAAAAGCAGTACAAGCAGGCCCAGCCAAATCAAATTCACGCCGATCAGTACCTGTTCGCGCAAAAGGAGATAAAGGCAGACGAATATCAGGGCAAAAGCCCCGAAGATAAGCGCCACCAACTGCGGGTTACGCAGCTTGTCCGTCCGGCCGACCTTCGAAAATAAGTTGGTCTTGGAAGATGAAATGTAGTTTTGAATGCGCTCTAACAAAAAGAGAGAAAGAAAGATGAAGATCCCTGCCAGCAATGAAACAAAGCTGATGGGTTTGCCGCTCTCCGCTGCGATAACCGCTCCCAGCCCCAGGCTCAGCAGACCAGCAAAAGGAAAAAACCAGGAAGTACCAGTGAATATTTTTTTAATTTCGCTCATTTCTTTATTTTAACATAGCTAAATTCCCCCTCCGCCGCCCGTTCAGCGTGCAGATGTTATAATCCAGCCAGCAACCTCGTTTACAGGAACATGCCATGATCAAGCGCCTGCCGCTCGCCTTATTCGTCATCTTGGGGTTATTATCCTTTTCCGGCATCTCGGCCGTCAATTCCAGCCAACTTCAGCAGGCTCAATTCCAGTTGGTCAGCCCGCAGGCCTGCCCCTTGACGGGCTGTGCTGGAGGTCAACGCCTTAACTTTCAGGCTAATTATCCGTTTTTGGTCGAATACACTGCTGGGATCAACACCAACGTTTGCATTGTTGCCAGTCACTCCAGCCTCGTTCAGGGAGATACGGCTACGCTTTCAGATCGGGGGTTAATCACTGGCCAAATTTACACTCCTGATGCCTGCCAAACCAACCTTTTGGCCGGTGAAACACTGCTGGCAGCAGCCAGCACTACGCTTGGAACGGGTTCACAAGATGGCCTGAGCGTGGCACTGCGTCTGGACGCGCTGGCTAACCTGGGCGGCAACTTGAAGCTCTATGTCGTTCAAAAGGATGCGAGCGGTGCCTGGAGCCGTTTGGATACCGCAAGTTCGAATAGCATTGTCGTGCGCAGTTCACAAACCGATAGTGTTTACGTCGCTGAAAACAGCGATCAGTGTGGCATGCAGTCGCCCTGTTTTGTCAACTCAGGGGATGATCTCGCCGGCGGGTTAGGTACGGCACTCAAAGATGCCAACGACGCTGGCCAAAACACAACCATCAAGATATTGGGCAGCTATTCGATCAAAGCCAACGAAATCCTCTTGGACCAACCCCATATCATTGATGGATCAGGCAGTGCGGTTTTGCAGACGGCCAGTTCCACCTGTACTTCAGCAATGCTGCGTATCACCAATGCCCTCACACTTAGAGGGATGGAAATCAACGATGGGCCTTGCAGCATTATTTCACGGGACCTGATCCGGATTGCAGCTGGGCCAGCTGTCATCATCGAAAACAACACGCTCACAGGCGGAGCCAACGCGATCGTCGTCGAAACCAGCACTTCCGGTGTCTGGGTGCGGGCCAACCAAATTAAACAAAATAAAGGCCTGGCTTTCCTGCGCACTACATCCTCCGGCAGCGGGGTCGCCTACCTGACCGCCAATAACATCTATGAAAATGGCGCCGGCATCCAGGTCAACTGCGCCAATGCCGGCACCGCCGACCACAATTATTGGGGGCCATCCATTCTCCCCTCGCAGGCAGTCAGCAACTGCACCGCTGCC
The DNA here is from genome assembly GCA_034430195.1 of Anaerolineaceae bacterium. Lineage (GTDB taxonomy): Bacteria > Chloroflexota > Anaerolineae > Anaerolineales > Anaerolineaceae > Mesolinea. Next base: position 80,481 of record DAOUFF010000015.1, read on the forward strand.
GATGGCAAACAGCTGGGCGCTGCCGCCGCCCCTGAAGGCAAAGGTCTGGCAGTCCGCCTGGTTAATGTCACATCGCAGCCAGGCTCGTTGCTTTTTGGCCAACTGACGCTCAGCCACGCCTCCGGAAGCGATTTTTTGCTCTATGTGGTCGATCACGGTCAAGGCTCAAAAAACAATGTTCCTTTCGAAGCCCAGGGCAGTGGAATGGCCACCGCCTGCAGCGACTTTTTTGATTTGTTTCTAGCCGAAGGCAGCAGCGCCAGCAGCCTGACCGCAGCCTTTCGCTATGACCAGGTCAATTCAAACTGTATTCCGCTGATTGAATCTGATATTTATTGCGGACAGACTGATCCCGCTTTATACCCGCTGAAGTGGTATGACCCCAAAACCGGCCTCACCACCGGCTGGGAAGCTGTTGGCAAAGTGACAGCCGCCGGTAAACAAGTCACCTGTGACCTGGCAGGCAATAAAATTACCATGACCCTCGGTGGATCCACCGCCAACGGGCATCCCAATTTGGCGGATGACCTGAACTTTACGCCTTTTGTTATTGGTCTGCCCTATACCTACGGCGCCCCATTGTTGGGGGACACCTTTAACCTGGCCTATCAAATCAATAAAATTACCATCACCTGGCAGACTCTTTCAGAGAATGGTGTTGCCGGTTTCTATGTCTTGCGCAGTACCAGTGAGAACGGCATTTACACTCGCCGCTCAGGTTTAATTCCGCCGGTCGGAGATGGCCTTATTGGCGGAATTTATTCGTTTGTGGATGACCTGCTCAACTTCGGCCAGACTTATTGGTACAAGCTGGAAGTCATCAGCACGGATGGGTCGACCATTGCTACCTTCGGCCCAAAGTCCCTCCAAACCGCCACTCAAACCCCAACGATAACCCAGACATACACGAAAACCCAGACCCTGACGCCCAGCCTGACCCCTACGGTTACCTTAACCCCAACAATTACTCGCACGCCTACGCGGACTCCCACCCGCACCAATACACCTACCCGCACGCTTTACCCAACCATTACACGCTATGTCTATCGGAGCCCCACGTTCAACTATCGGCTGACGGGCACCTTCCAGACCGCCACCTCGCTCTACCGCACCCAAACCACAGCAACAAGCACTCCCAACTACGCGCAAACCATGACGCAGCAACCCACGTCTCTTCCGCCGCTCAGCGAGACGGCAACCCCACAGTTGACTCCCACCCAAACGGCAACCGAAACACCAGACTACACCCCCACGGTGACGCTTTCAGGGCAGGAAGTGCTGCTCGAGAAATCCGGCCGCTATTCTGGGATTGACGTTTTGACCATTGCCCTCGGCCTCGGCGCGCTCCTGATCGTGGTTTTGCTCATCGGCTATGCGATTAATCAGCGACATTAGTGCCATCTTTTGACTTTTAATTCCAGATATGCTATTCTTTTTTGCTGATAGAAAATTTAAGACCGGGTAAGGGCTATGCAAAGAGAGCGAGTCGCTGACAACGTTTATTGGTTTCAAAGTGAAATATATGCGCAAGTAACTGCCGGAGCCATTGTTGGACCGCAGTGGGCTGTTCTAATCGATACATTAATGCCGCAAGAAACAGCCGAGATTCGTGATTTCCTCGAAAACGATTTGATGATTCCGGTGCGCTACATCATTGATACGCACCATCACGCTGACCATGCCTGGGGAAATTGTTTTTTCCCCGAAGCAACCATCATCGGCCATACCCGCTGCCGTGACCTGATGCTTGAAAAAAGCAAACCCGCGCTCAGCGAAGCCGCCAAAGAAAATACGTTTTACAACCAGATTAGCATCGTGCCACCACAAATTACCTTTTCCAGCGGGCGATTATCGCTGCGTATTGGAAAAAAACAAATCCAAATCTTTGCTACACCGGGCCACTCTGAAGACGGGATTTCGGTCCTCTTGGAAGAAGACCGTATTCTGTTTGCCGGCGATTCCTTTATGCCCATCCCGTTTTTTGTTGGCGGCAACATTGACCAGCTGATAGAAACCACCCAAAACTTCGGTCAGATGAGCCTGGAAAATATTATTCAGGGCCACGGTGATATCGTTTTGCGTGGTGAGATCGAAGAGTACATTAAATCCAACCTGAACTATTTGAGACTGGTCCAAAAAACGGTCAAAACCGCCCTACGCCGGAAGGATCCGCTCGGCTATCTCGGGCAGCAGGATATCGAACTTTTTGGCAAAAGTCGGGTCAGCTTGGGGGGGCTTTCTCAGGAACTGCACCAGAGAAACCTGTATTGGCTTTATCTTCAAGAAACAGAAGGCGCAGAATTTAAAATAGAGTGAAGATCGTTGCCAGCAGACCAGCCGCTGCCAGCATCAATCCGGGCTCAAGAAAGAGCGCCCGGCCCTTTAGACCCCTCTGCAGGCCAGCAGCAGCGGCAGCCACTGCATAAAGCAGTCCGGTGACAATCAGGCCGTACTGCAAGGCATTGAGAAACGTGTAACTTAACGCCAGGGCAATTTCAGAGACAATCAACGCAGCGCAGACCGGCCAGGCAGGCCTCGGGTTTTGCCCCAGGCGCAGACTGAGAGTGCGGAAGCTGACAAAAAATGCAGCCAGCAGGATCAGCGGGAATTGGACGTAAACTCGCAATGTGGAGCTGTTTAAGCTGATGGCCAAAATCAAGAATAGACCGTGCCCAAGTGCGATCAGACTGGATGAGGCCGCCAGTTGGTATGGCGAGCCGGGCGACATCACCTGGTACTCAGCGATGGTAACCAAGAGAAAGAGCAGCACGCTGAAGGCCAGTACCACCCACCAGAAAGCGTTTCTTTGCATCTGCATCAACCCAAAAGACATCACCAGCACAGCCAGCGCTGGCGTGACCAGATGCCACCATTGATTTTGCCAGCTGAGCTGGTTAAGGTCCCGGTCGGGATGACTGCTCAGGACCCAGTTTGCGCCAGCCAGGGCAATGGCGCCGTTGACTATCGGGAAAAGCACATCAGCGCTCCAGTTAAAGGTCAGCAGGAATCCGAATAAATTGATCACCGGCGCAGAAGAAGTCTGCGGAATGATGTACAGAATAGCTTGACTGAGTGTGCAAAATGCGAGCACAATGGTCAAACGGTTGCCGTCCGGAAGGTGTGGATTACGGTCCATATCGGCTTAATTTTATCATCAGCATCGACTCTCAAAGCTGCAATCGCACTCATCCTGGTCCAGATCCAATTTCCTGGCAAGCAGATCGCTTTCACGAGGAAGGCAGGTTATCCATGAACCTTCCTGGATCAGGTACGGCGATTCCTGCTTGATGGCCTCCTTGTAAATGAAACCCTCGTCGTTCAGGGGTAAAAAGAAAATGCTGGGCAGAACTCAGTGGGTTATGTACGGGTAATGCTCGAAATATCCTTCAAGTTATTAGAGAAGAAGGAAGAGCAAGACCACTCACATAAATTGTTACACCTTTTCAGAAAATCCTGTAGAAAATGGCATATAAGCAGCCCTGAGTTGCTGCTTGTTGTAATCAACAATGTGAGTGAAGCAGGAAGTGCAAAACATCTACAATCAGAGGTATGCGCATGTAAAGAGGTATAAGGTAAACAAAGGCGATGTTAAAAAAA
>DAOUFF010000016.1:0-20463 GCA_034430195.1 Anaerolineaceae bacterium
CCGCCGATGCCGGTCTAAACCCCAGCGCCTCGAACATATGCGCCGATCCGTGATATTGCCGCAGCGGATTTTGCGGGTTCGCAAACGGAAAACCCAAAACGCGCGTGAACCCATCCGCCCGGAAGCCTTCAACCGCCTCCGCTAGCATGCGGGCGGCCAGGCCCTGGCCGCGGTAAGGCCGGTCAACCACAAAGCACAGCACGGCGCCCACCTCTCCTCGCTGGGTTGGGAAGAACGCTTCATCCGCCAGCAGGACCGCATCGGCCAGGTCAGCGGCATTACACCAGCCCGCAATCTGTTCCCCGTCCCAGGCCAGCAGTCCACGCAGCTTGCCAGCGGCAGCCAGCTCCAAAGCCTGCGCGCGGTTTACGGCCGGTGGCCGCTTAAACCAGTCGGCTGGGCTAACTGGCGTAAAGTAATACTGGCAGTAACAGCCTGCCCAACTCTCGGCATGGCTGAAATCTACCTTCGCGAAAAAGCGAACAAAAGCTTCAGCCTGGTCCGGCGTAAAAGGGTGAATGTTTATGGTCAAAGTTTTCACTCCAGGCGAACACTGCTGGAGATCTTCAGGCCAAACTGCCGGCGTCTGGTTATGCCAGGCGCCGGCTAGAATGTCAGCAGTTGTTTTTCAGGAAATGACCAATTTTTTCAAGCGCCATTTCCAGCTGGGAATAAGAGGCGGCATACGAGACACGCGCAAAGCCGGCACCGGCATCCCCAAATGAGCTGCCCGGCACGATGGCAACGTGCTCTTCAGCCAGCAAGCGGTTGCAGAAGGTCTCATCATCCATACCGCAATCCATGACGCGCGGAAAGGCGTAAAAGGCCCCTTGGGGTTCCACCGTGGGCAGTCCAAGCTCGTTCAGGCGGGTAAAGACCAGCCGTCGCCGGCGATCATATTCCTGCAGCATTTCCTGCACGAAAGGTTCGCCCACCCGCAGCGCTTCCAATGCGGCATACTGAGACACGGTCGGGGCCGACATCACCGTATATTGGTGGATGCGCACCAGACCGCTGATGATTTCAGCCGGGCCGGCCACATAACCAATGCGCCAACCGGTCATCGCGTAGGCCTTTGAGAAGCCGCCCATCAAAATTGTCCGCTGCCACATCCCGGGCAGGCTGGCGAAGCAGACGTGTTCCACGCCGTAAACCAAACGGTCGTAGATTTCATCAGATACGACCATCAGGTCATAGCGCTCCACCAGCGCAGCAATGCTCAGCAGCGTCTCGCGCGACGCAACTGCGCCAGTCGGATTGCAGGGAGAGCCCAAGAAAATCGCTTTGGTACGCGGGGTGATTGCCTGTTCAATTAAATCTGCCCGGGGCTGAAAGCGGTCATCAAAAAAGGTGGGCACTTCCACCGGTACACCGCCGGCCAGGAGCACTTCGGCCTGGTAAGAAACAAAGCAAGGCGTCGGGATAATTACCTCGTCACCTGGGTCTAAAATTGCTGTGAAAGCCAGGTAAAGGGCTTCTGAAACCCCAACCGTCATCAAGAGCTCATTCGCCGGGTTGTAATGCACGTCATAGAGCAGCTGCAGATGGCGGGCCAGAGCCTGACGCAGTTCAAGAATACCGTGATTTGAGGTATAGTGCGTATCGCCCCGTCTTAGAGACGCGATGCCGGCCTCAACGATCGGCGCCGGCGTGGCAAAATCGGGTTCGCCGATCCCCAGCGAGATTACTTCCGACATTGTCGCGGCGATGTCAAAAAACTTGCGGATTCCGGAAGGCTTTAATTGGGTTACGCGCGCATTGAGGACGCTTTTGGTCATGAACTCTCCTTTTTTATCGACCACACCGCCCGGGCTACCAATTAGCCCAGGAGTTATCACCTAAGTTAAATTTGCCCATCAGGCCATTAATGACCACATCATACCCCAACAGTGACGCTTCGAGGTGAGCGTTCGTCACATGGACGCCCGGGCTGAGAATGGAGTCTTTAATGGCACTTGCCTGAACCAACGCACCGGGGCCAATCGAAACAAACGGCCCGATGATTGACTTGCTGACCCGCGCCTCCGGGTGAATGTAAACCGGCGGGATGATCACGTTGTCGTCAAACGGGCCCTCTTCGCTGAGGTTGGCCCGGCCATGTTCTAAAAGATAGCGGTTGGTATCGAGCAGCGCTTCTGAGGTGCCGGCATCCAGCCAGACTTTGACCGGTTCCACACGCATGCGAATATGCTTTTCCAGAAGCAAATTAATCGCATCGGCCAAAAAGAATTCACCTTTCAGTGAGATTTTCCTCTGGATCTGCTCCTCAACAGCCTGCAGCAACTGGGCGCCTTCTTTGAAGTAATAGCATCCCACTACAGCCAGGTTATTGTTCATGTCGCTGGGTTTTTCGATCAGGCGGGTTACAAATCCGCGCGAATCCACCTCTGCCACGCCAAATCGGCGCGGATCAGGCACCGGCTTTACCCACGCAATCGCTTCGGCGCTCTCCCCCAAAAGCCCTTCAAAACTGTTTTCAATCAGGGTATCTGAAAAAACCATCAATACGGGCCCTGAGATTAAAGCCCGCGCCTGCCAGATTGCATCAGATTGGCCTTTCATCTCCTGCTGGATCACATAGTGAACTTTGCGGTGCGGATAGTGCTTCTGCATGTGCGGTTTAACGTCTTTTTCTTGCCCGGGAGAAATGATAAAGATGTAATCCGCACGATCGGCATCGGGCACTGTTTCGAACATTCGCAGCAAGTGGTCTAAAACGGTGGCCCCTGCCAGTGAGATCAGCGGCTTCGGCCGGCTCCACGTCAACGGGCGCAGGCGGCTGCCCAGACCAGCCATCGGGATTACAATCTTCAAGTTTTCAGTCATATTGATTCCTCCCACCCCTTCGAATGCTGCGTTTAACTACACTTGCCAGCTACGGTAGCTTATTATATCTCGTGCGGCAATCATATCCTCATGGCTCATAAACGACCAGATGCGAAAACAGAAACGTGCTGGCCCCTTCTCCCGCCGATTGCGCCATCACGCCCAGCCGGCCGCTCAAATCGCTGCGGATGGGCACGCTAAACTGCAGCACTTCATTGATATACACCTTGAGCTCCCCTTCTGAGGCCAACAAGGCCAATTGATTCTTCGCCGGAGCGCCAGGTTCGAATTTTCGCGCGGTTTTCCAATCCTGAATCACACCGATGCTGTCATAAATTTGGCGTTCCAACCGCAAACGGCCATCGCAGTCGGCCCACAGCCGGTAAGTGCCGGCACTGCTGTTCTGCCAAAAAAAGATGCCATATTGATCGCCTGCTGAGCAGATGGAAACGTTGATGTCCATAACCAGATAAAAAGCGGAGGGCAGGTTATGCTCGCTGAGGCTGGCAATCGTCCCCTTGCTGCCATACAGCGCCAGAGCCAGCGCATTGGAACCCAGTGCCACATTGCCTGCAGAGAGTGTTCCCGTCTGCCATGGGGCGCCTTCGTTGAAATTGTCCTCAAAGAGGATAGCTGCCATGCCCGGCTCAGGTCGTGCCGGCTCCGCCGTCGGAATGCCGGTCAGCGAGTTTAGCGTGACGGTGGGGGTAGACGGGAACCAATCCGTGGTAGCGGTTGGACTGCCAGCCGCTGTTGCCGCCTGGCTGGGGGAGGGCGTCAGGGTAAGCTGCGGAGCGGCAGCCTGGCAGGCGGCAAGCAAGGCAACCAAAGCCCACAGCAGACTGGCAAGTGCGGGATTTTTTCGTTCAGTCATATACTCAATTTTACCCAAAGCCAGCTACTCTTGCCGGGTCAACCCAGTGAAGGCCCGAAATGAAAAATGTTATAATGCCACTACGAGGTACCTACGATGAGGAACAAAAAGCGCTTCATATCCGTAACTTTGTCCGCTCTGATGCTGATCTTGTTTTTGGCGTCGGCCCCCTCCTTCAAGCTGGACAATGCACTGGCCCAAACAACCTACGCAACCCCCACACCGGACGCAGAAGGCCGCATCCTTTACACGGTGGAAGAAGGGGATACCTGCACGCGCATTTTTTTGCTGACCAACGTCCCGATCAGCGATATCATCCTGCTCAACAACCTGGATCAGGCCTGCACCATCCAACCTGGGCAAAAATTGCTTATTGGCCGGGTGGAAGGCATCGACCTGACCCAAACCGCCCTTCCGACCGCCACCACGCCGCCAGAACTGATCACACCCACCGCGACGCCCTCAGCGGGTTTTGCCAAAGTCTGCGTCGTGCTTTTCCATGATCTTGACGGCAGCGGCATGCGCACTACTGGGGAAGATTACCTTTACGGCGGGGTGGTAAGCCTGAATGACCGCCTGGGGCAGGTCTCTCTGACCGGCAACACAGTGGCTGGCAGCCCCGACACGGTTGATCCACTCTGTTTTGACAATATCCCCGAAGGCAGCTACAACATCACCATGGCCATCCCGGATGGCTTCAACCCCACTACCGCCACGAATTATGCGCTGGAGGTCAAAGCCGGGGAGCTTGCAACCATCGATTTTGGCGCTCAGGAAGCCACTGCACCGGCTGGTGAAGTTCAGACCGACAGCGTTTCGCGCTCCCCGATCCTGTTGATTATCGGTTTAGTCATCCTGTTAGGCGGATTGGGGCTGGGTTACTACCTCTGGCGGCAGAGAAAACTTTAGTCATCAAAAAAAAACAGAGGCCAGGCCTCTGTTTTTTTATTGACATGCCGCAGCTCAGTCGCGCTGAGTGCGTTGTTCCTGCCAGATATCCGCTTCGTTGTGGTATCCGGCCCGTTCCCAAAAGCCCGGACGGTCAGTTCGGGTAAATTCCAATCCGCGCAGCCATTTGGCGCCCTTCCAAAAGTAGACATCTTTCAGGTCAGTTCGGCCCGGGATCGCGCCAACCACGCCGCGCAGCGGCGCACCGTGTTCTGCGGTGAGTGGCTGCCCGTCATAATGCGTGGCCAGCAGGAAGTTGTCTGCCAAGACAACTTGCAGGGGCAGGTTGGCGGTAAAACCAAACTCAGCGTGTTGAATCACGAACGCTGCCTCAGGCGTTGGCTTTACCAGCCCAAGGTTGATCAGCGTCGCCAGGCTCACCCCTTCCCATTCGGTATCCAGCTTGCTCCAGGTGGTCACACAATGGATGTCCATGATGAGTTTGGTTTTCGGCAGAGCGTCAAACTCCTGCCAGGTCAGCTGCAGCGGGGTTTCTACTTCGCCCCAAACGCGAAAAATCCAGCTGGCTGGGTCAAAGCGGGGAACCGGGCCGTAATGCAGCACCGGGAAGCGCCGGGTGAGCAGCTGACCGGGCGGCAGCCTTCCGCGGGATGAATCTTCGGAATTTGTGTCCATAAACATCCTTTCAGTCTTCTAACGGCAGTGAATCTCCGGGGTTTAACAGTGCCACGTGAGCCGCAGTTTCTTGCTCGACGCGCTTTTTCCAGGCGGCAGCATCCTGATGAATGAGCGGGAAGGTGTCATAGTGGATCGGGAGAACTACTCGCGGGTTGAGCAGCTTCACTGCGCGCAGCGCGTCATCCGGCCCCATGGTGTAATTGTCTCCGATAGGGAGGGCAGCAAAATCTAACCCTTCTTCCCCGATCAGACGCATATCGCCAAACAAGCCGGTATCTCCGGCGAAGTAAAGGCGCTTGTTGTCGGGTGTGGTCAGCAAAAAGCCAGCCGGGCTGCCGCCATCGCTCCCATCGGGCAGGCGCGAACCATGCAATGCCATGGTGAGCTTAAGGTACCCAAACGGGTAGTGAAAACCTCCGCCGATTTGCTGGGAATGAATTTTAATCCCCTTGCCAGCCAGCCACTGGCAAAGCTCAGCGGTGGCGACACAGGTGGCCCGGCAGCGCTGAGCGATGGAAAGCGTATCCCCAAGGTGATCGCTATGCCCGTGGGTAATCAGGATGTAATCTGCCTCAACATCCTCCGCGCGCGTCCGGGAAGCTGCGTTTCCAGTGAAATAGGGGTCTATCAACAAGTGGTAGCCGCCCAGCTGCAGCCCCAGTGTAGAATGTCCGTACCATGTCAACAGGGTTTTCATCAGGCCTCCTAACCATCGTTATTTTTATTATAACGTCTGGGAAAGCCCAATTAAAGCCCCGTGCAGCCCATCTTTCAGCGGCCGTTCAGCCAGACAAACCAGCCCGGGTCCGTTCGTGAAACGTCATCACAAACCAGGGTTTCTCTAAGCAGGGGGAACTGATAGTGAAATAACCCGGCTTCCTTAAGCAGGTAGAAGCCGCGGCTGTCAGGCTGCCAAATAGCCGCTGAAACACCTTCTACGCTGATGACCTGCAAAGGTTTGCCGTCCGGAGCATTCAAACGCGCTCCGTTGCTGCCCCAGGTCAGCAGCCAGCTGCCGCTGGGAGCGTAAGCAGCCTGCTGATCATCCGGAAATGAGAGCGTGTTCTGGCCAGGCGAAAAGAGGGTCAGCCCGAGCGCTCCGCTGGCTGAAAACACCCCCGCCTGAGGGTGGTATTCCAGACTATTGAAGTCGCCATTCAGCAGCAGCTCGGCCTGCTGGCGCCCCGATTTATAAAGATAAATGCCGGCGCTCAAGCCACTGCCAGTGGCAGTCGCAGCTGACACGGCAATCGCTGCCTGCCCCGCGTTGGGATTTACAGCGATATCATCAAACGGCCCCTTGAAAATGATACTAGCCGGCCGGCCACTCTGGGCATTGACCAGCCGGGCTGCCTGTTTCACGCCATTCGCAGTCAATGAATAGGTGACCAGTTGAGCTGGGTTTAGCCACCCGGCTGCAATTCGGGCCTGATCCGGCAAGGCAATCTGATCGACGTAGGTCAATCGACCGGTATTGCTCAGATTTAGGCTGGTGAACAGGTAAGGCTGCCAACCGCCGGGGTTGTTGAGCGTGTCAGCCTCCTGAAACACCAACAGCTGCCCATCCGGCGACCAAACCGGTTTAAAGTCTTGCTGATAGCGCACGGTCAACCGGCTGGCTTGACCCGAAGCCGGCTGGTATCTGTAAAGGTTGGCAGCAATATCCTCCAGCGCTGCTGAAAACACCAACGACTGGCTATTCGGCCGCCAGGCCAGCCCTTCCGGCTGGAGCACTGCCTGCAGAGCAAAAGCCGCCTGGCTGTCGGTGCGGTCTCGGATCGCTCCTCTCACAAACTCCCCCAAAAGCGGGCTGATCATCCGTCCGCTTTGCATCGGATTGGTAATTTCATACAAGCCCAAATTGTCAAGGTCATCCACATTGCCTGCCCGTACCACGAGGGAAGAGCCATCCGGAGCGATGCCGTTGGTCAGGTCTGCAAAGTCAATCAATGCCGGAATGTCAACGCCGCCCAGGTGATCACTGCCAAGTTCCAGGGCGTACAAGCCATTTTCCTGGGCATTGGGGAAAATCAGCCAGGGTCCAGCCTGCCCGGCCTGAGCGCTGGGCACTGGGGTGGCACTCGGCACCGGGGTTTGGCTGGGCAGCAGCGGTTTGGGCGTTTGCGTCGGTGTGATAGCGGCAGCGCTTTGGGTAGCCGGCCAGGCTGTACTGGTGCCCACCCAGGCGACGGGTGTAGGTGCAGTAAAACGACAGGCCAAGAGGATTAATGCCTGTGCCATAAAAATCAGCCCGCCGCTCCGAAAGTTACGCTTCACCTTACCAATCATAACCAATAAAAACGCGGAGCGTTTCGCTCCGCGCACTTTTCGCCGAATGATTCTACAAAATTTCAAGGCCAGCCAGTGAAGCCACCAGTGCCTTCAGGCCATATCCCTCAAAATAGACCTCAACCGTCTCATCCCCATGCTCAAGACGGCTGGCTTTGACCACCCCCCGGCCATAAGTTTTATGCCGGACCTGCATGCCCGCTTTGAAGCGTTTCGCCGCCAGCTGAGCTTCGCGCCGGGCTGGCATGAAAGCTGGCGACTCCCAGCGGGAATAATCATCCCATTGCTTGGCGGCGAAACGCCCCGGCAAGCCCCGCGGGTTGCCCTGCAACACATCGGCCGGAATGTCATCCAAAAAGCGTGAAGGGATGGTTTCTTCGTACGACCCATACGGGCTGCGCCGCCGCTGCGCGCGGGTCAGGGTCAGCCGCTTGCGCGCCCGGGTGATGCCCACGTAAAGCAGCCGCCGCTCCTCAGCCAAAGCCTCTTCGTCATCGCGCGAGCGGCTGTGCGGCAAAAGCATCTCATCCAGGCCGACGATAAACACCTGGTCAAACTCCAGCCCCTTGGCCGCATGTAGTGTCAGCATTACCGGGGCGTCTACCGCCTCCGGCAGAGTATCCTGATCGGCCACCAGGGCCATCGCTTCCAGGAATGCGCCCAGCCCCTGGTCTTCATATTCAAGTAAAACCGTGCGCAGTTCCAAAACGTTTTCCCAGCGCTCAATGCCTTCGTCGCTGTGATCCTGGATATAGTTCTGGTAGCCCGTATCTTCCACCACTCGGTCGAACAGGATGGCAGGCGTGTTTTTTGTGCTGCTCTCGCGCCAGGCGTGCAGCATTCGGGCGAAAGCCAGCAGTCGCGCACCCTCCCGGCTGATGCTCAGCCCGGTCTCAGTTCCACCCGCCGCCATGTCGAGCAGCACTTCTCCCATGGAAATGCCAGCCTGAGCGGCGGCTTCAGCCAGCTTTTCAATACTTTTATCTCCGATACCGCGCGCCGGGAGGTTGATCACCCGCCGCAGGCTGACCTCATCTTTCGGATTATGAATAAGGCGCAGGAACGAGATGATGTCTTTTACTTCCCGCCGACCATAGAAGCGCTGGGCTCCGACCAGCCGATACGGAATGCCTTCCCTCCGGAAAGCTTCCTCCAGCAGTCGCGACTGCGCATTGGTGCGGTACATGACGGCGAAAGCGCTGGCGGGCTGCCGTTCGCGGATGATGCCATCACGGATCGCCGAAACCACTCGTGAAGCCTCGTCACGATCGTCCTGCGCCACAATCAGATTGATCCGGTCACCACGGGTTTGTTCTGTAAAGAGCTTCTTGCGGGTCCGGTTGAGGTTCCGATCAATGACCGCCATAGCCCCATCCAAAATGGTTTGTGTGGAACGATAATTTTGCTCCAACAGGATCACCCGGGCGTCCTTAAAATCCGTCTGAAAGCGCTGGATGTTGCGGTAATCTGCGCCTCGCCAACGGTAGATGGACTGATCTTCATCCCCCACGACGTATAAGTTGTGGTGCAAAAGCGCCAGGTTGCGCAGGATGGCATATTGGGCTAGATTGGTATCCTGAAATTCATCCACCAGGATGTGTTCAAACTTATGGGAGTACGTTTCACGTACCACCTGATAATTCTCCAAAATCTGGTTGGTATAAACCAGCATGTCATCGAAGTCCATGGCATTGTTGCGCACCAGGCGCTGTTGGTACTGCAGATACAGGCGCCGGGTTACTTCGTCACGGTAGTTGTGCACTGGGAAGTCTTCCGCCGCAACCAGGTCATTTTTTGCCCGTGATATGGCATCCAGAATTGAAGCCGGCCGGTAGAGTTTTTCATCCAGGTTGGCTTCCCGCACGACTTCCTTCATCAGAGTTTCCTGATCGTCCGCGTCAAAGATGACGAAGTCACGGTCTACCGGTAGCAGATCTGCTTCGCGGCGCAGGATTCGCCCACAGACTGCGTGAAATGTGCCCAGCCAAATGCCTTCGGCTTGAGCCCCCAGCAATTTTTGTACGCGCTCGCCCATCTGGCGGGCCGCCTTGTTGGTGAAGGTGACTGCCAAAATATGCCAGGCTGGAACGTTCATCGCCCCCACCAGATAGGCGATGCGGTATGTCAAAACGCGCGTTTTGCCTGAACCCGGCCCAGCCAAAACCAGCGTCGGGCCGGCCGGGGCAGCCACAGCCTGCTGCTGCTGCGGGTTTAGAACTTCGAGGAGATCGTTCATAAGTTTATTGATTGTAACGCATCAGGTCGGGATTTTAGCGCTTCAGAAGATGAAAGCCTTGACCAAACCCAACACCAGACCGCTGACGACCAGCACATATGGCATCAGCTTAAATTTTCCCAATGCCAGCAGTCCGCCACCCAAAAGCAAAAATGCCCATACATCGGTCAGGCTGCTGCGCCCGAGGGTGTAGGCAACCGCCAAAATCAACGCAATGACTGATGCGTTTACCCCACCCAGGAAGGCTCGGGCCAGTTCAGACTCGCGCATGCGGTTAACCATCGGCGCAGTAATCATCACGATGATAAAGGAAGGCAAAAACACACCCACCGTCGCTGCCACGGCGCCAGGCAGGCCGCCAGCCAGGTAGCCAATAAACGTGCTGGCAGAGGTTACCGGCCCGGGGGTGATCTGACCAACGGAGATGGCATCTGTCAGCTGTGCCACGCTCAGCCAGCCAAAGCGCTGGGTCACATCTTTTTCCACCAATCCAAACAAAATCAACCCCGACCCAAAGAGCACGGTACCGGTTTTGAAAAAATACAAAAAAACCTGAAGGGTGCGTGACTGTATCCAGTTGGTAGCGGTCTGCCAGAACTGCCCGATCAACGGTAGCGGCAGCCCGACAATCATCAGCGGAAGGGCCGGGCTGTCTTTGCGCTTTTGCGTCTTGATGTAATAAATCAAAATACCCAGCACACCCGCTCCCAGCAGGATGAGGGTTTCATTCACCGCAAGATATTTTGCCACTAGCGACAGGGCAAAAATCAGCACTGGCTGCCAGCCTTTGATGCTGAAGCGGCCCAGCCGCCAGGTGGTGTCCAATACGATGGCCAGCACCAGCGGGTTGAGGAAATAAAAAATGCCTTCGACGGCCGGCAGGCCGCCGTAGCGTGTATAAGCCCACCCCAGGGCAGCCGTGGTGATAAAAGCCGGGGTGATGAACGCCATACCAGCAGTGAGCAGGCCTGGGTAACCGGCCCGGATGTAACCGACGTGATAACAGGTCTCGCTGGCATTGGGCCCTGGGATGAGATTCGCGGCAGACATCAAATCCAAAAAGTGTTCCTCGCTCAGCCAATGCCGGCGCTGAACAAATTCATTTTCCATCATGGCGATATGGGCTGTCGGGGAACCAAAGCTCGTGGCGCCGATTTTCGCACAAACCAAAGCCAGTTCAACCAGGCGGGTTTTGAGGCTGGGCAGCGCGCCCAGGCCATCTGAGGTTGGCGCGGGCTGCGCGGTGCCCGCAGCGGTTGCGTTTGGGTCTTGGGTAGGTGAACTGGTTTCCATCATTGGCTTATATTCGCGGCAAATTAAGCAGCAGGTTTTCCATCACCAGCCGCGGGTTGACGTAGCGGTCGATCTGATCCAGGGCATCTTCATGCAGGTGGATGATGCGCCGGATTTCGGGCAGGCTGACCAACCCGGCTGCCCGGCGCACATCAGCTTCATAGCTTGTGTAGATCAGGGGCAGCTCAGCGTTGCTGGCACAAATCAGTACATCGCGCCAAAATGGGAGCCAGACGGTTATCAGCCAGCTGAACTGCTCGCGGTTGGAAGCTTTCTTTTTGAGCAAGCCTTCCACGAAGCTCAACCGGCTGCGTTTGCTGGCTGGCAAAAGCTCGCGCAGCTGCTCCAAAGCCTGCTGGTAGCGGCCGAGCAAGTCAGGGTCATGTGCCATTTGAACGGCCAACCCAATTCGCCCTGCGGACATATGCGCCAGTAACCGTGCTTCTTCTGCTGCGATGCCAAACTGCTGCTGCAGCGCCTCCTGCGCTGCCTGCACTGGCAGCGGGCTCATGCGTACGGTCTCACAGCGTGAGGCGATCGTTTCCAGGAGGCTTTCTCGCGCATTCGCGGTCAGGATGATCACCGCCCGGGCTGGGGGTTCCTCTAACGATTTGAGCAACGCATTGGAAGCCGCACTGGTCGCTTGCTGAAAGTCGGGGATGAGCACCGTCCGGTATTGCGCCAGGTACGGCGCCAACACCAGGCTTTTTTGCATCTCGCGGATCTGATCAATACGCAGATCGCGCGTACCTTCCGCCGGCTGGAGCACCGTCAGGTCGGCAAAGGATTGGGCATCGATTTGCCGGCAGGCAGGGCAATGCCCACAGAATTCCCCCTGCTGCGGTGGGTTCTGGCAGTTTAGCGCTTTGATGAACGCCAGCGCCAGGGTGCGCCGGCCGGAACCGGCTGGCCCGGCAATCAGATAGGCATGCCGAAGCTTCCCGGATTCAATTTGTCCTTTCAGGAATGCGACCGAGCGCTCATTGCCGACAATCTGCCAAGCCATGCCAAAATTCTAACACACCCAGCCGGTCGGCCGACCAGTCCCCTTCTGCACTCGCGGTTCGCCCATCCTGCAGCAATGCTTCAAGGCCCCGAGCAAAGCGCAAACACAGATGCATAAATCCTTACAACAAGATAACAGGCACCTTTTTCAGCTATAATCAACGCCAAAGTGTTTTTAACCACACAAATCGGAGAAAAATAAATATGACAAACAGCAAACCTGAGGTGCCACCCGCTCAAAACGATTTGGAGAGTGTATCCTGGCATGCCCTCGAGCCGGAAGAAGTGCTCGAACAGCTGGACGTGCCTGCCGCCACCGGGCTCAGCAGTGACGAAGCAAAAAAACGTTTGGAGCAATATGGGCCGAATGAGTTAGTCGAACGAGGCGGCACCACCTTTTTGCAAATGCTTTGGGCGCAAATCAATAGTTTTGTGATTTGGCTGCTGATTGGCGCTGCGCTAATTTCTGCCCTTCTGCAAGATTGGGTGGAAGCTGGAGCAATCCTGCTGATCGTCGTCCTGAATGCCATCATGGGCATCATTCAAGAATCCCGTGCCCAGGCCTCACTGGCCGCCCTGAAAAAGATGGCCGCCCCCGAAGCCCAGGTGGTGCGCGACGGTCACCGCCAAACCATCCCAGCCCGTGAGCTGGTTCCAGGCGACATGGTCTTCATCGAAGCTGGCAATTTCGTCCCAGCCGACCTGCGCCTGTTGGAAGCGGTCAACCTGAGTATTGATGAAGCCTCTTTGACTGGTGAGTCAGTGCCTGCCAAGAAAAACGCTGAGGGTCACCTGGTTGCCGACATCCCGATTGGCGACCGTGAAAACAGCGCCTTCATGGGCACGACCGTCACCTACGGCCGTGGCCGGGGTGTGGTAACCAGCACCGGCATGCACACCCAACTCGGTCTGATCGCCACCATGCTTCAAACCGTGGAGGAAGAGCAGACTCCACTTCAAAAGCGGCTGGATCAGCTGGGCAAAACGCTCGGCATCGCCGCCATGGCCATTTGTGTGCTGGTGTTCGGCATCGGCGCTGCCCGTCTGTTAATCGCCCACGGGAGCTTCGATTTGGCGAACCCTGAAATCCGTGACGGCCTGCTGAACCTCTTCATGATTGCCGTTTCACTGGCAATCGCCGCCGTGCCCGAAGGACTGCCGGCTGTGGTCACCATTAGTCTGGCTGGCGGCATGCGCGAGATGGTCAACCGCCATGCGCTCATCCGCAAGCTGGCATCAGTCGAAACCCTCGGTTCTGTGACCACCATCTGCACCGATAAGACCGGCACCCTCACCCAGAATCAAATGACCGTCACCCGCCTATGGGTGGACGGCAAGTTTATTGATATTTCTGGCTCCGGTTACGAACCCATCGGCCAGTTCAGCTCAGATGGAAATCCGATTGACCTTGATCGTTATCACGGTGCTGAAACCGCCCTGTGGATCGGCGTATTGAACAATGATGCCCAACTTGAGCCAAGCGGCGAGACAAACGGAAAAACCACCTATCGCATGATCGGAGACCCCACTGAAGGCTCCATTCTGGTTGCCGCAATGAAAGCAGGCGCTTCCATTCAAGAGCTGCAGCAAGCTTTCCCGCGTAAACAGGAAATCCCGTTTGACTCTTCTCGCAAGCGCATGGTCACCATTCATGCCATTGCCAACCCAAGCAAAACCGATATCTCACCTTTCGACAATCAGGAAAAACCGGCTGGCTACATTGTGGCCGTCAAAGGAGCGCCGGATGTAGTTTTGGATCTTTGCCGGCATCGGCTGAATATGGAGAACCAGCCGGTAGAACTGAGCGCTGAGCTGCGCCAACAGGTGCTTGATGCCAATGATCAAATGACCAGCCGGGCTTTGCGCGTCTTGGGTGTGGCCTACCGTATCATCCCTGAAATCCCCGCTGAAATTGTGGCTGAAGAGCTGGAACAAGACTTGATCTTCGTCGGCCTGATTGGCATGATTGACCCCTCCCGTCCGGAAGTAAAACCAGCCCTGAAGGAGGCTCAAACCGCCGGCATTCGTTCAGTCATGATCACTGGTGACTTCCCCAACACCGCGCGCGCCATTGCTGAAGATATCGGCTTGCTGCTACCCGGCCATCAGGTATTGACCGGTGCTGAGGTTGAAGACAAAACGGATGAAGAAATGCGGGAAGTCGTCAAAGTTACCGACGTCTATGCCCGCGTCAGCCCGGAACACAAAATGAAGATTGTGGATGCGCTGCGTCAGAACGGCGAGGTCGTCGCCATGACTGGCGATGGCGTGAACGATGCGCCAGCCATCAAGCGCGCTGACATCGGCATCGCCATGGGAATCACCGGCACTGACGTTGCCAAAGAAACTGCCGATATGGTGCTGACCGACGACAATTACGCTTCGATCGTCTCCGCTGTTGAGCAAGGCCGCGTCATCTACAGCAACATCCGCAAATTTGTGTACTATTTGGTGTCGTGCAACGTGGCCGAAATCATGATCATCTTCCTGGCCACCCTGCTGGGCTGGCCGCCGCCTCTGGTGGCCGTCCAGCTGCTCTGGCTCAACCTGGTGACCGACGGCCTGCCGGCGCTGGCATTGGGGAGCGAAAAAGGCGACCCGGATATTATGCAGCACCCACCCCGTCCGGCTACCGAGCCGATTATCAATAACTACATGCTGCGCGGCATCGTGGTGCAGACCATCGCCATTACCAGTGCCACGCTGCTGGCCTTCTTTATTGGCTGGAAAGGTCTGGATTGGCTGAACATGGCTGGTTCCCTGAAATTAGGAGAGACCCTGGCCTTCACCACCCTCTCGGTCAGTGAACTACTGCGCGCTTTCACTTCCCGCTCAGAGTATTACCCGCTCGCCAAAATTGGCGTTTTCACCAACAAGAATATGAACCTGGCGGTCTTGCTCTCTCTGGCTCTAGTTGGGTTGGTGATCTATGTGCCATTCCTGCAGGATGTTTTTAATACCAGCACCATTGACTTAGGTCATTGGCTGATCATTCTGCCGCTGATCCTGCTGCCTTCAATCGCCGCTGAAGTGATGAAAGCGGTGAGTTCGAAGAAGTACCAGGCCCAATAAGCCCTGGCGCACCGTAAAAATCAAGCTCCTCACCCGGCTCGGGTGGGGAGCTTTTTGATCCCGTTCTTTTGACTTTACCTGCCGGTCATTTCCTGTAGCACCCGCAAAATTTCTGCGTTATCTGGTTCTTCTGACTGCGTCTGGGCTGCATGGATGTAGCGGATCAGGCCGCCTTTATCGACCAACACCGCCAACGCAGTCCCCTCCAACCAAAACTTTTCCACTCCGCTGTAGCGGTAGGCAACTTTGGAGCCTTTATCCATCAAGACCGGGTAAGGCAAGGCCAGTTCCGGCAGGCGCGCTTTGAGCATATGCGGGCCGTTGGGAACAATCACCAGAACTTCGGTCTGGTAGGCCTGAAAAGCTGAATAATCATCACGCAACTGCGTCATGTGGCTGACACAGTGCACTCAGGTAAAGCCCAGGTTAAAAATAAGCAGCACATTCTGCCGGCCACGCAGTGCAGAAAGCCGCCAGAGCTGACCCTGGCCATCGCTCAGCTCAAAATCGGGGGCTATGCCGCCCAGCTGCAGCTGCCCGTTTGCCGGTGGAATTTCTTTTTCTGTCATTCTTTGATTTTACCGCTCACGCAGAACTGACCGGGCTGCTTGCCTAAGTTATGGTTGGCAGATTAGCCGGCTGGCAGTAAAATCGGTGCAATTACACCAGATGCCTGCAGCTTCACCCCAGAAAGCGGCACCAGCAAAAAAAGGAGCCCATCAGATCCGCATGAAGATACTCATCACCGGCGGCGCCGGCTACATTGGCAGCACGATTGCTTCCCTGCTTGAAGATCACCAGAATACACCAGTCATTCTCGATTCGCTGATCACCGGCCGGCGCGAATTCACCCGCGGGCGCATCTTCTACGAAGCGGATATCGCTGACCGGGCCATGGTTCGCAAAATTTTCAGCGACCATCCTGACATCTACGCGGTCATCCACTGCGCCGGGCTTATTGTCGTCCCCGAGTCCGTCTCGCACCCATACGAATACTACAAAGAAAACGTGGTCAAATCGATGGAGTTTTTTAAACTGCTGGCTGAATTGGGTCAAAGCCGGGTGGTATTTAGCTCCACAGCAGCGCTATATGACGTGGTGCCCGGCTTCATGGTCACTGAAGACTCACCCCTGCGCCCGCAGAGCCCCTACTCACGCACCAAATTCATGATCGAAATGATCCTGCGCGATTTTTGCGCGGCCTACCCACTCAAAGGGATTGCCCTGCGCTACTTCAACCCGATTGGCGCGGACCCAAAGCTGCGCAGCGGGCTGCATATCCAATACCCGACCCACCTGATTGGCAAACTAGTTGAAGTTGCTCTCGGGCACGAACCGGTTTTTAACCTGACCGGCGTTGACTGGCCCACGCGCGACGGCTCCGGCATTCGCGATTACATCCACGTTTGGGACCTGGCCCGGGCGCATCTGAACGCTGTGGAACGCTTTGATCAGGTCACCGCCGCGGATGCCCAGGAAGGCGTCCCTTATTCCGTAATCAACCTTGGCACCGGCCGGGGTGTCACTGTTAAAGAGTTTGTGAGCGCTTTCGAGAAGGTGTATGGGCAAAAGCTGCCCCTCAGCATCCAACCGCCTCGCCCGGGAGACGTGGCCGGCGCCTACGCCAACGCCGACAAAGCTGCGCGCCTGCTGGGATGGCAAGCCGAACTACCCATTGAACAGGGCATTGCCGATGCACTGCGCTGGGGTGCCGTGCGGGAACAAATCATTCACTACTGAGCTGAGATTTAAAAAATTCACAGCCCCGCCAGATGCGGGGCTGATTTGTTCAAAGTAGCAGCCATATTAGCTGCATGGGGGGATTAACTCGCCTCAAATGAGCGCAGCCGGGGTGATGCCGGTCGGCCAAGTCTGCCCCGGTCTAACCCCACACCCGTTCAGTCGCCACTGGCTCACCGCGCTGCTTGACGATCAGCGCCAGCAGCACCCCAAACACAAACCCGCCGATATGCGCCCAAAAAGCTGTCCCGCCCATATCCGTTGCACCAATGCTTGCCACACCACTCAGCAGCTGCAGCAGGAACCATAAAATGAGCACCAGCGATGCTGGCAGAACGGTCAGCCGCAAAAAGAAACCCAGTGGCACAAAGGTATACACCCGGCTCTGCGGGTAAAAAATCAGATACGCTCCCAGTACCGCCGAGATGGCCCCGCTGGCTCCCACTGTCGGGATCTGTGACCCGGGGTTCACCAGCGTATGCGCGAAGGCTGCTACAAAACCGCCGGCCAGGTAAAACAAGAGATAGCCCCAATGGCCCAGGCGGTCTTCGACGTTATCGCCAAAGATGAGCAGGTAAAGCATGTTGCCGATCAGGTGCATCCAGCCGGCATGCATGAACATGCTAGTCAGAATGCTGCGCGCATCCCCTAAATCCAACCCGGAGGTCAGCTCATAAGGGAAGAAAGCATAGGTGTTGACCAGTCGATCCATTTGTGGGCCAGAAAGAAGCATATACAAAAATACAGCCACGTTCACCAGAATGAGCGCGTAATTTACGATTGGCGTGCGGTGTGACTTGATTTCATCGCGGATAGGTATCATCAGGATCCTTTCTGTGTCTGGCCCTTCAGTGCGAGCAGTTCCTCAAGGCGGGGGTGGCCGGCATAAAAACCATGCCGTTCGGGAGGTAAAAGTGCGGCTATCTGGCACATAATTTCATCAGTCGCCTGTTTGAGCCACTGATGGCTGTCATCGCTGCCATGCGGAGGCAGCGCGAATGGCTCTCCGATCACCACCTGCACGTTCATTTTGCGCAGGTGCGAAAAGCTCTGCACCATTTTATTGGAACCACTCAAGGCAATCGGCAGGAGCATCACGCCGGCCCGGTCAGCGAGTACGGCAGCCCCGTGTTTTGCCTCCAAGAGCTTCTCATCCTTTGAGCGCGTCCCTTCCGGAGCGATCCCGACAATCCAACCCGCTTTGAGGTATTCAAGTACCTTGCGGAAGGCCTGCATATCGTTTTCGCCGCGGGCGATCCAAATCACATGCAGGGCGTTCATAATCGAGCCGATAAATGGAGCGCTGCGGTATTCATGCGCCACCACTGCCACCAGGTCGCTGCGGTCAGTTGAAGCCATCAAAAATGGCGGGTCCAGCCGGCTGATGTGGCTGATCACCACCATGCACGGGCCGTCTTTGGGGATGTTTTTAGCGCCAATCACCTGCAGGTTAACAAGGCGCTTAATCAGCCAGCGGATGATACTCATGACTCTGGATCGTTTGCGTACCTGGGTCTCAGTAACCAGCGCTTCCTGTGAATCGCTCATCTTTAAGCTTCCTGTAAATCGGCTTGGTTTTGTCCAACCTGCGCGGGTTGTGCTTCAGCCGCCACCCGCCGTGAAAACCAGACAAACCCGATCAGTAAAATTGCAGTGAATAGGGTCATGATCACCTGATAGGTCCCTTCTACTGACAAGCCGCTGCGTAGATAAGGCAAAACAATTGCAGTCAGGGTCAGGCCGTTCCACAGGCCATGCAGCACCATCACCAGCGCATACACTGCCAGCGCCCGCCAGATTTTACGGTCACGCCAGGTTTTCGCCAGCGCCCATCCGACCAACCCCCCTACAAAGACATGTACCAGGCTAGCCTGAAACCGTCCGAGGATGATCGCGATCCATTCGCCTGCGCTTACCAACCCAACGCTTTGGAGTGTGCTGCCCAGGCCTTCTGCCAGGGCAAAACCAGCGCCGCTGACCAAACCGGCGGCATACCCTTCAGCCGGGGTAAGGCTGCGCCCGGCCAAAAGCCAGACGCCCAAGGTCTTGAGCGTTTCTTCGACTAACGGAGCCAGCACTGAAACCAGCAGGAATGCCCCTGCAATGACCGCTGGTTCCCGCAGCAGCGGCTCCAGCTGGCGCATCAGCGCATCTGGGTTTTGTGCTAGTGTCTCCAAATTCTGAGCCAGGTTTTGCAGCAGTGCGCTGATTTCGGGTTTACCCAAAATCAGCAGGGCAACTACTGACATCAGGCCAATCAAGCCGACCAATTCAATGATGAGGATCAGTGGCAGGCTGAACGCAATTGAGAAAGTCATCAGCCCACTTTGGCGTTTGATTGCCGCCCCAAAGCGCCGGCCCAGCCCCAACTGCAGCAGCCAGAGCAGCGGCAAGACTATCCCCAAAACTGTCAGCAGCGCAGCCAGCCAGCCTGGTGCAGCTTTTTGCTGCAGCTGCCAGCCTAGGGCGATCAGCCCGGCAGAAACTAATCCAGTAAAAAGTGTCAGCCACCTAGAAGGGCCTTTCCGGGCATGTGTGGATCTGGAAACTGGAAAAGCGGAACTCACCGCCGAGATCGCTGGCGGAAGCGCCAGCGCCAGGCTCGAAAAACTCAGCAGCTGTGCTGAAAGGCGGATATTGCCGCTGGCGGCCCGGCTGTTAGCCAGGCCGGCCACGCCTGCCCCCAAAAGCATAAGTGCAATCAAAGCGGAAAGGACCAGCTGCAAAATGCTGGTCCAATCCGTTGGTTTCCGGGTCAGGCGCACCGTTCCGGGGTCTTCAGACATTAATCTTCCGTGATGGTGATCGAGATAATCTTATCGCCAGCCGGTGCGTCGGGGTTAGTGGAGGTGTCGCGTTCAGTAATCTGGTTGAGCACATCCACGCCTTCGATCAGTTTGCCAAAAATCGTGTATTGGCCGTTCAGCGTCGGGTAAGCGACGTATGTAATAAAGAACTGGCTGCCACTGGTATTCGCCTGATTGGCGCGGGCCACACCGAGCATATAAGGCTCATCAAAGGTGAGCGTGGCTGCAATTTCTTCCCGGTACTCATAACCACCACCTGAAATGCCGGTACCACTCGGGTCCCCAGCCTGGGCAACAAAGTCATGCATCACCCGGTGAAAAGTAATGCCATCATAGAAGCCCTCCCGGGCCAGGTAAACGAATGAGTTGACCGCCAGCGGTGCTTCCTTGGGATAGAGCTCGAAAACCATGTCGCCGTGCTCAGTAGTGATGGTGGCAGTGTAGGTTTTTTCGGTATCGATCACAAACGGCGGGCAGACCATATCCAGGTCTTTCTCGGCTTTCAAAACTTCAATGACCATGCCCAGCGTGCTGGCAGACCAGTCATACTGCCAGGGGCGGCCGTTGACGAGCAGCGTAGGGGTAGAGTTCAGCCCAATGCTCTGATCGTAAGTGATTTCGTTTTGAATTTTCTGCACGATCGCCTCACTGGTCAGGTCGCTGGTAAATTGAGCCACATCCAGCCCAAGCGTCTCCGCTTCAGTGGTCAGCCAGGCGGTGAATTCTTCGGTGGT
>DAOUFF010000017.1:0-24130 GCA_034430195.1 Anaerolineaceae bacterium
CCCCGCGCGCCCAGGCTTTCCGCCGGAATGGTATACTTGACAGCACGTGCTGATTTGAATATTATGCATTAAAATCACTCCCCTGCCGCCCGCGGCTGAAAGGATGTTAGATCATGGCTGTGAAAAAATCTAAAAGTATGCTCGCTTCTTACCGCAAGAAGCAGCGCTCCAACAAGACGGCGGTCACCATCATCGCCGCCGTGCTGATTGTAGCCGGGCTGGTGCTGATCGTCTTGTGGGCAACCGGCAACCTGGGCGGCGGCGGCCTGCAGCTCTTCGCGACCAAGACCCCAACCGCCACAGCCACGCCTACCACCACGCCGGTCACACCCACCCAAACCCCAACCATTACCCCGACGGTGACCGAGACCCCGACCATCACCCCCACCGGCACGCCCGATGGCCCCTTTGCCTATGTGGTGCAAGACGACGAATATTGTGTGGATATTGCCAACAAGTTCAACGCCGATCTTGAAGTGCTCCTCTATTTGAACAATATGCTCGGGACTGGCTGCATCATCAATGTGGGCGATACCATCCAGGTGCCCGCCCCCTGGCAGCGCATGCCCACGGCTACGCCCATCCCGCTCGATTTCCGGGGCACCATCGACTATTATGCTGAGGCCGGCGCCACGCTGGCTTCGGTGGCCAAGTACTTCAACTCGACTATTGCCCGGATTGTGGCCGAGACCAACATTTACAACCGCGCCAACGGTCTGGTGGAAATCACCGAGAATACCCCGCTGCAGATCGGGCAGCTGCTGCGTGTGCCGGTCAACATCGTTACACCGGTACCTTCGGCTACCCCCACCCGCACCATGACCCCCTCCCCCACCCCGTAACTGGGCAAGCCCGGGAGGGCTGGCTGCAATTAAGAAGGGACGCGCCCGCGGGCGCGTCCCTTTCATTTAATTCGTCAGCCCGGGCGCGCCGGCTCAGTCGTCTTTGGGTTCTTCGGGGCAGCCGCGCTCTTCGCCCAGCTCCGGCAAGACGTTGCATTCGCGGATGTGCTGGATGTCATGCTCCAAAAAGAAGTTCATCAGGATGCGCAGCAGGATGATGGCAAACACCACGATCACGTCTGACACCTTGGGCGAGATGGCCAGGCGCAGAATGTCGGCCGCCACGGCAAACTCGAGCGCCAGGCTGAGCTTGTAACCCAGGCGCAGGCGGATCGACTCGGAAGCGCGGATCTGGGTGTTGACCTCCCGGTCGAACAGGTGACGCAGGTACGAGATCAGCCCAGACAGGGCCGAGAGGGCAATGATCAGAGCAGCCATCAGCTCGCAGCCCAAAACGGCGTAACCCACCAGCCTGATCAGCAGGTCGCTATACTCAATCTCCGTGGCAACGCCAATGGTGGGGCTATCGCGCACGATGAAAAGCAGCAGCACCACCCCGAGGATCAGGATGGTCGGCAGGTAGTAATCGCTGACGGAATGATGGATAGGATGATGTTTGTTTTTCAATTCTGTTTTTTCCATGGCTTCTAATTGGATTTAATATGTGAAA
The DNA here is from genome assembly GCA_034430195.1 of Anaerolineaceae bacterium. Lineage (GTDB taxonomy): Bacteria > Chloroflexota > Anaerolineae > Anaerolineales > Anaerolineaceae > Mesolinea. The sequence continues at coordinate 1,513 of DAOUFF010000017.1, forward strand.
TGTTGACCGGCCGGCCGGCCGCCGCCAAAGACTGATAAAGCGCGTCCAGCACAACCATATTGTTCAGCGCGTCTGCCAGGGGGAAGAGCGGCAGCTCGCGGTTGATCACCACGTTGTAGAAGTGTTCCACCATGCGGCTGTAGCTGTCGACCGGCCTGAAATTGACCCGGCGGGTTTCGCTGCCGTGGGTGATGATAGCCTGGCTGCCATCTTTGCCAGCTTTGAACGGGTCGCTCAGTTCCAGCGTGCCATCCGTGCCAATCAGGCGCAGGTGTTGGCTGCGGGCAGCATTGAAAGCCACATCCAAATGGCCGAAGGTTTGGTCACCAAAGTCGAGCACGGCGCTGACCTGCAGATCGACGCCCGACTGGCCGAGGTGCCCAACCGCCTGCACCGAAACCGGCTCGCGTCCGAGCAGCTGGCGCTGCAGGTTGACGCAGTAACAGCCGACATCATAGAGCGCACCGCCGCCCAGGTCGGGCGTCAGGCGGATATCGTCTGGGTTGGCCAGGTTGAAAGTGAAGCTGGTCGAAATAAAGCGCGGCTTGCCCAGGTCGGGTCCGCGCACCAGGCTGAGCAGCTTGGAAAAGCGCGGGTCGTAGCGGTACATGAACGCTTCCATCAAGACGACCGAGTGCTCAAGCGAGGCGCTGATCAGCTGCTGGGTCTCATCCGCGGTCAGGGCGATCGGTTTTTCCACCAATACATGCTTGCCGGCCTGCATGGCTTTTAGCGCCCAGGGGGCGTGTTCACTGTTGGGGAGCGGGATGTAAACCGCCTGCACAGCCGGGTCGGCCAGCAGTTCAGCATAGCTGCCGTAAGCCCGGGCAATGCCGAGTTCCTGCGCAAAGGCCGAAGCGCGCGTCAGGTCGCGGCTGGCAACCGCCGCCACGCTGTTATGCTTGACGGACTGAATGGCAGGGATGACGGAAGAGCGCGCGATGCGGGCGGTACCGAGCACCCCCCAGTTGAGCTGGGGTTTCTTAAAAAGCGAGCTACTGTTTGGCAATGATGAAAATGTGTCCATTTTTATCCTCATTTCGAATGGATTAATGGCTAAGTAAGCTAATTATATCCTTTGTGAACGGTTTAAGCCGCCACATTCCACCCGGGTTGCCAAAAGAAGTACGGATTTGGGCCGATGGTTTTTAAATTGAGATTTATAATTTCGTCTATGAAAAAAATGCACGGCGAGCAGACAAGCTGCCATTCAGCGCTGGCAAAGCACACACACGGGCTCATCATAAACCTCAGGTTCCACCCTGGGGTTTATTTGTCTATTCCATCGTTCAGATAAAGGAGAAATATGCGCAGTTTTAACGGCAGGGATATTCTTTCATTAAAGGATTTTGAACGGAATGAATTCTTCCGAGTGTTCGAAGTGGCTGAAAAGCTGGAACCCATCGCGCGCTCAAGGCGCAATTCTGACTTGCTGGCCGAAAAAACGTTGGTAACTGCTTTTTACCAGCCCAGCACGCGCACCCGTCTGGCGCACGAAGCCGCCATGCACCGCCTGGGCGGGCATGTCACCGGCTTTTCAGACGCCAAGATGACCCGTGCAGGTGATTTCTACCAGGAATCCATTAAAGACACGGTCAAGATGCTGGAATACTATGGCGATGTGATCGTGATGCGCCACTTCCAACAAGGCGCACCGCACGAGGCTGCCAAATGGGCTTCCATCCCGATTATTAACGGCGGCGACGGCTGGGGTGAGCATCCCACCCAAATTTTGACCGACCTCTATACGGTTTTGCGCGAAAAAGGGCGCATCGACGGCCTGCGCTGGTTGGCTGTTGGCGATATGCGCATGCGCACCATGCATTCCCTGGCCTACGCGCTGACCCAGTTTGACTGCCCAATCACCTTCGTGGCGCCGCCTGAAATGTCGCTCTTGCCAGAGTTTAAAGAAGAGCTGAAGCAGTACAATTTGAACTTCCGCGAGGCAGATCATGTGGAGCAAGCCATCGCCGAAGCCGATGTGATTCTGGTCGAACCCGTAGTGCAGCCCGACTATACCAAAGCGCGCGACGTGCGCGGTGAAGAAGTAGGACAGACGCCCGCCAACTACCGCATCACGCGCGAATTGCTCGCCAATAAGGCCAAATCGGACGCCATCTTGCTGCACTCTCTGCCGCGCATGGATGAGATCCCGACCGACGTCGACATCACCCGCTGGTCGCGTTACTGGCAGGAGGCTTTCAACGGGGTGGTGATGCGCATGGCGCTGCTTGCCCTCGTGCTGGGCAAGATGGAGTAACGCAGTACAATTGACTCAAATGGTTAAGTGAGGAGACAAAATGCAAACGTTTTTACACGGCCGGGATCTGATCGGCGACCTGGATTTCAGCAAAGAAGAAGTGGAAACGGTTTTGGATGTGGCCTGGGATCTGAAGCGCAAACGCGCTTTGAACGAGCCCCACGCCTACCTGCGCGACAAAGTGCTGGCTATGCTGTTCTTTTTCAGCAGCACACGCACTCGCGGTTCGTTTGAGGCCGGCATCTCGCAACTGGGAGGGCACGCCGGGTTTATTGAGAGCAAATCGACCCAAATCGCCCACGGCGATACCCCCAAAGAAATCGGTGAAATTTTCGGCCGCTACTATGATGGCATCGCCATCCGTCACTGCGATTGGCAGGTCGGCAACGCTTACATCAACGACGTGGCCCGCGCTTCACGCGTGCCGGTGCTGAATATGCAGTGCGATATTTATCACCCCTTTCAGTGCCTGGCCGATTTGATGACCATCATGGAAAAGAAAGGCCGCGATCTGCGCAAAAAGCGCATTGTGGTTTCTTGGGCGTATGCCGAGTCGTACCTCAAGCCGATCTCCGTCCCCCAGTCGCTAATCTTGCAGCTGCCACGCTTTGGCCTGGATGTCACCCTTTCATACCCCAAAGAATTCCGGCTGATGCCCGAAATTGAACAGCAGGCCAAGGATGAGGCCAAGCGCTGGGGTACGGCTTTTGACGTGGTCAATGACATGGACGAAGGGATGAAAGACGCTGACATAATCTATGCGAAGTCGTGGGGCCCGCTGCTCACCACCACTGACGGCGCCAAAGGCAAAGAGATTCAAGACTCATACAAGGACTGGATCATGGACCAGCGCCGCCTGAAGTTGGCCAAAGATGATGCCATTTATATGCACCCATTGCCAGCTGACCGCAACATTGAGGTCACCGATGAGGTCATTGACGGCCCACAGTCGGTGGTGTTCGACGAAGCTGAAAATCGCCTGCATGCCCAAAAAGCCGTAATGGCGCTCACCATGTCGTAAACCAGACCGACTGCACCTTCTGGGAAGGGCGGAGCAATTCCGCCCTTTTTCGTTTTTAAAGGATCCACCCAAAAAATCGCCAGCTATGCTATCATAACCATCAGTACCGGTGCGCTCGCCACACGAAGGTAAGTTTCATTCTTTGAGCGGCGGCCTGGGCCAAAATTGAGCAATGGGAGATTAATGAATGATGGAAATCGCCAATGAAATCAAGCAGCGGGTCGAAGAGAACCGAAATCAAATCATCCAATTCATGCGTGACATTTGCGCGATACCTTCCACCGATTCGCTGATCGGCCCGGTCGGCGAAAGAATCCAACAGGAATTGACTGGCCTGGGTTTTGAAGAAGTCCGTTTTGATAAGATGGGCAATACTTTCGGTCGGATTGGGAACGGCCCACGCGTTTTGGTTTATGACTCGCATATTGACACCGTTGGTGTCGGAGACATTCAGAGTTGGGAATGGGACCCCTTCACCGGCAAGATTGAAGACGGCAATTTGTATGCACGCGGGGCATGTGACGAAAAAGGCAGCACGCCGGGCATGATCTATGGGCTGGCCATCGCCCGAGACCTGGGTTTGTTGGATGGCTACACCGTATATTACTTCGGAAATATGGAAGAGTGGTGCGATGGCATCGGCCCCAATGCTTTTGTGGAGGTGGATCCACAAGTGCGCCCCGACTTCGTTGTCATTGGCGAACCCACAAAAATGCGGGTGTACCGTGGGCACAAAGGGCGTATCGAGCTGAAAATTACGGCTACCGGGCGCTCGGCGCACGCTGCCACGCATTACCGCGGGGATAACGCCGTTTACAAGATGCATACCCTCATTTCTGAAATCAGAGAACTGGATCACCGCATGCGGTTTGGCATGTTTAGCCATCCGGTACTGGGCCACGCCTCCATTACCGTGACTGACGCGGTCGCACGCACCAATTCCCTTAACGCGGTACCCAACCAATTCACCATTTTTATTGACCACCGGCTCACCTTAAGCGAGCCACGCGAGGTCGCCTTAAACACCGTTCGCGGTCTGGTTGCCGATTACCTGAGCGACGAAATCATCGTGGAAGAGCTGTTTTACGACGAACCCTCGTACACCGGTTTTCGCTTCCCGCTGAGCAAGTTTTATCCGGCCTGGTTCCTGGACGAATCGCACCCGTTCGTGCAGGCGGGTCAGCGCACCATCAAAGACCTTTGGGGGCAGAATCGCGAGTTGGGAACCTGGGACTTTTCGACCAACGGCACATATTGGGCAGGCAAAGCTGGCATCCCTTCCATCGGGTTTGGCCCGGGTGATGAGATTTATGCCCATACCATCAATGAGCACGTCCCGCTGCAAGACGTCGTGGATGCGACAGCTTTCTACGCCTTGCTGCCCAAGAGCCTCGCCGATCTGATCGACTATTACAAGCAGTTTGCCGGTATGAAATAAAGCCACCAAGCCCTCAGGCACCCCGCATCAGCTCTCCAGCACTCCCTCGCGCCTGGCAGGCCAGGCGCGAAGATTTTGCCGGCCGGTAGGCCGGCTCTTCAGGCTTTACCGACAGCCCCAAAATGCGAGGCCGGCGCCACTCTGATTCCGGCGGCCGCCGCCGGTTCTGTCCAAATACTCGAAAGAAAGTACAATAAAGCCTATTGGAGGAAATTACTATGCGCGCCACAGCCATCGCCCACCCAAACATTGCCTTCATCAAGTATTGGGGCAACCGCGACCCTCGGCTGCGCCTGCCTTTAACCGGTTCCATTTCGATGAATCTGGCTGCCCTTGAAACCCGTACTAATGTCGAATTTGAAGCGGACAGGAACGCCGACGCGTTTATTTTGAACGGTCGGCCAGCTTCGGGGGAATGTCTGACACGAGTGTCACGATTTTTGGATCGGGTCCGCGAGAAGGCTGAGCGTCAGCTCTATGCCCAGGTCGAAAGCGTCAACTCTTACCCGTCTGGTGCCGGAATCGCCTCTTCTGCGGCGGGTTTTGCTGCGCTGGCATTGGCCGCCAGCCGGGCGCTTGGTTTGGAATGGGATGAAGCGCAGCTTTCACGGCTGGCCCGCCTTGGCTCAGGCTCAGCCTGCCGCTCCATCCCTTCTGGCTTTGTCGAGTGGCTGCCAGGCAGCGGGGACCTGGATTCATATGCTGTTCAACTGGCGCCGGCTGATCATTGGGATTTAATCGACCTGGTGGCGCTGGTCAACCCGGAGCACAAAGCGGTAGGGTCCAGCGCAGGGCACAACCTGGCAGAGACTTCACCGCTCAACCCGCTGCGGGTGGCCGGGGTGCCCGCCCGGCTGGAGCTTTGCCGGCAGGCCATTTTGCAACGTGACTTTGACCTCTTGGCGCGTGTGACCGAAGAAGATTATCAATGGATGCATGCGGTGATGCGCACCAGCAGCCCACCGCTGCTGTATTGGACGGCCGATACTGAAGTGGTAATCTGGCATGTGCAGTCATGGCGCCAACAGGGGCACGCTTTATGTGTGACGGTTGATGCCGGGCCCAACCCACATGTCATTGCCTTGGCCGAAGAACGCGAGTGGGCTTTGACGGCACTGCGCGCGCTTCCGGGAGTGATGGATGTTTTGGTCAGCCCGGTTGGCAATGGCGCCCAGCTGGTACAAGCCGACTGACTTAAGCGGCTACTGCCCAATTACAGCCATTGACGCCTCAGGCAGCCGCTGGCAGTTAGGGATGTTGTGCAGCTGATCAGCGGCCATCAGAGCGGTAGATAATCAAACTAAGGGAGTGATTCCCTGGCCTGCAGCCATCCGCGCTTGTCCGAAAACCACCGTTCTCAGGCCTGCTGTGCCTTTCCAAAAGAACGCAATTTTTATTGCAAAGGTGTGAGTTTTATCATATACTTAGCCCAATTAATCATATTCGATCAAGCAATTTCTTGTATGCCAGAAGTAAGGGGTAAGTATGGTCGAATTCAGGCCTGTGGATCTGGCGGTAAAAACAGCCTATTACCTACAGATCGCGGAAGAGATCAAACAAAAAATTGATGCCGGGGAGCTTCAGGCCGGGGACCCACTTCCGAGCGAAGCCGCACTGTGCGAAATGTTCCAGGTAAGCCGGACTGCAGTCCGGCAAGCTTTGACGGAGCTGGAACGGGATGGCATGATCTATAAGCGCCGCGGCAAAGGCAGCTTCATTTCCGACTACAAGATCAACATTAATTTAACCCAAGTGAAGCCCCAATTCATGTCGTATACCGGCAAAAATCATGACCTGATCAACACGCGCGTGATAGGCAAAAAAGTGGTTAAGGCCAGCCGCCAGATCGCCAATTACATGAAGATCGTCTCCGCGGGCGACCAGGTTTTGATGGTAGAGCGTCTGCGCCTGGTGAACAACATCCCAGCCCTGATCCGGGTGACCTACCTGCCCTACCCCGCGGCAAAGTCGCTGCTCGATGCCGATCTTACTTGCTCACTGTTTGCGCTGCTGAGCACCGCATGCAATGTCAGCTTTGATCATGGTCAGAGCGTATTCGAAGCCATACAAGCCCCGGAACGCGAGGCAAAAATCTTGGAAATCGAACCAGGCTCGCCAATGCTGGTGGCCCACTCCAACAATTTTAACAGCGACGAAACATTCTCTGAATACTCCTGCTACTACATGCGCGGCGATCGCTCGCGGGTAACGGCTGGATATGTTTGCTATGATAAGTTGAGCGCCCAAGTTGTAAACCAACCTCAAGCCTAAAGATCAGATCGACACTAAAACCAACTGAAGGGGGCCCGAGTGTTTGATCTGCGCGCTGCTCTCCCTCAAATCAGTTAGAATAAGAACATCCGTGCCGCAGTGCTGGCGCAAGCCCAGGCAGCGTCATCTGGGCACACAACAGGAGATCACGATGTCAGAATACTCACCTCAGCCCAATTATTTTGTCCGCTCTGCCAGTTATGAAAACCAAAAAATCACGGTCAGGTTTGACGCCAAAAGACGCGTGCTGGATGTGGATGAAATGCCGGCTGGCTCGCCGGCTGCGGAATCGCAATCATTAGCCAGCCTGATTGATTCGACCCTACTTAAACCGGACGCGACCGAAGCTCAAATCAGCCAGCTTTGCCAGGACGCAATTCAATATCGCTTTTTCGCAGTATGCATCAACCCCTATTGGGTTCCGCTTTGCGCACACCTGCTGGGGGGGTCCGAAGTACGAATTGCCACGGTGGTCGGCTTCCCACTGGGGGCCACTTCCACGGGGATTAAGGTTTTTGAAACCAAACGCTTAATCAGCCTGGGCGCAGACGAAGTCGATATGGTGATGAATATCGGCGAGATGAAGCAGGGCAACCTGACTGCTGTGGCCACAGACATGCGTGAAGTGGTCCGCGCTGCGCATAAGCGCCAGGCTCTGGTGAAGGTAATCATCGAAACCTGTTTGCTGAGTGAAGCAGAAAAAATCACAGCCTGCCTGATTGCCAAAGATGTGGGAGTGGATTTTGTGAAAACTTCCACCGGGTTCTCCGGCCCAGGTGCCACTACCGCGGATGTGGTCTTGATGCGGGCGGTGGTTGGCAGCGCAATGGGCGTCAAAGCGGCCGGCGGCATCCGCAGCCTGGACGAAGCCCGTCAGATGGTGGCAGCCGGCGCCAGCCGAATCGGCACGAGTGCCGGTGTAAAGATTGTAATGGAAGAACAAGCCAGCTGAAAAGCCCGCGGCTGAAGGGCGGCGACTCGGGTCAGTAAGAATGCCCGGCTTTCGGAGTGCCCCCGCTGCAGACCAACGAGCATCCGCCGGGAGGCTCTCGCCGATTTTGCCGGAAATAATACGCGCTGAGGCTGGCTCACAGAAGGTGATAAGTCAAAGGCTTGCAGCTTTAGTCAGCAGTGAGCTGGTAAATTTGCAAATTAGGGCCAAAAAAGCTTAGGGACGGCTCTGAGTGCAGCGTCCGGGAGGCAAATTCCGAGATGGCCCTTACCTTTTCAAGAAAGCCATCTGGCTGCGGTGAGGGTTCAAATTCCCGCAGAAGCAGAGCGTTTTGCCGGAGCTGGTCATAGAATTCGAGCTCAGTGGCGTACCTTTCAGGCTCGGCTTCATAGCGTCCATACATATAAGACGACAATATTACATAATCGATTTGCGGGGACTGCCCCGCATCAAATTCGAAGATCGTTTTGACCGTCCGCGGGAGGAATGGGGAATAACCTTCCGAAATAGTCTTTTCAGGGGTTATATTTTCTGATTGCAGATATTCTAAAGCTATATTGCGCGTGTCTTGCCAGGTGAAAAGCACAGAGGCGGTTAGTCCGTTCACAATATACTGCGCCCCGCCTGCTGTGATGATGATCGCCAACACCAGGCGCGTCCACTGGCGGGAGGCCCGCTGCCAGAGCCACGAAATCCCTGCCGCAGCAGCCAGAAGCAGGGTGGTCATCATGGGCAGAGACCAGCGCTCCCAGTGGAGTCCCAATTTGCTGAGCGCCACCCAGTAACCGCCCCCATAAAACAGTAGCAGCACAGCCGGCTGCTTGATCGAAATTAGAGCGATGATACCAACCCCAGCAAAGAGTACGACCAGCCAACCCGCATTATTAATAAATTCCCGCAGATAAAAAAGCAGATTACCTCCCCAGTTGAGATTATCAGCCCCAAGGTGCGTTGACCGGCCCTCGTAGATAAGAGCGTCGCGCACTTGCTGCCATTTGATGAAAAGATGAGGGGCAATAACCAGCATACTGACCAGGGTGACCCCTAAAGAAATTCCCATCCAGGTGATGAAAAAACGCCAACCTCTCCTCGCACCTGTGTCATCTTTGATGAAAGCCTTGATCCCAAGCGTCACAACGGGGATAAAGAAAGAGAGCGCGCCGGGATATTTCTCAAGCACATTTACCGCGACCATTGCGCTGGCCAAAATCAGCCCTAATGGTTTATCAGTTTTCAGGTAAGACAGACACAGCAAGATGATGATGAGCGTGAAAAGCGTCGTAGAGACATCCACACCGATATAGTGCGAGTGAATCACATATGGCGGGTAGAAGCAGGTCAGAAAAGCCGCGGGTAATGAAAAATCAATTCCCCGGAAAGATTTACCAATCTTCCAGGCTGCCACTGGAACCAGGGATCCGACAAAGGCCATCAACAGGCGGGCATGGTAATAAAAGAAAAGCGGGTTTTGCGGGTAAGCCCAACCCATATTTTGATGAAACTTGAGTTTACTAAGGAAGTTCAGCCAGAAGAACAAAGCGGTATAAAGAATTTGGGTGGGTTTATTGTAGTGACCGGAATCGAGCGTTCGCCCTTTGCTCATCGTGACCAGGGGATCCATGATAAAAATTTCATCATGGTGAGTAAGGAGCGGAAAGCTGAATTTCAGCCCAATCAGACGGATGGAAAGTGCAACAGCGAAAATCAAGGCCACAACCAGCCATTCTTTTCCATGGTCTGATTGCTTTTGTGTCTTTTTGGCGGTGCGCTGATTCATATTCATCCTATGTGTTCGTGTCCTACAACAAATGAATATACTCTATTTGCCTGTTCCCATAGTTCGATAGGTCTGCTGGTAAGTAAGCCCATCCAAGATTATCCACACCTTTTAGAGCTGAAGCCGCCTCCAGCCCAGAGATCACCAGCTGTGGGTCAGGCCCCAGGCAAAATGCGCGCGAAGCTCTCCGGAGCATACTTGGCGATCATTTCAGAGCTGAGGCTGTTGCTGCGGCAAATCTCGGCATAAAAATCCACACTTGGCCGCCGAGTGCGCAGCTGAGAGGCAGGATCGAGCCCCCACAAACCAAACCGCTGGCTCCAACCCCGTTCCCACTCAAAATTATCGACCAGGCTCCACTGGAAGTAGCCTTTGATCGGAGCGTTAAAGTTGACCAGATGCCAGAGCCGATGGATATGCTCGGCCAGGTACTGCCGGCGGAAGCTGTCTTCGGAATCTTCAGCGCCATTTTCGGTGATATATACCGGAAGACCGAAACTGAGCGCCCAGTGCAAGCCATCTTCCAACCCGGCTGGGTCGTTGGCGATGAAGCCGTTCTCTGAAAGACGCGCCCCCTGCGGGAAGTAACGCTGGCTGTACTGCTCGTCGCGCCGCCGCAAGTCAAACTTGAGATAATCGCGGGTGTAATAATTGAGGCCAAGATAATCCTGAGTGCTTTTGGCTTCGGGGATTTCTTCGCGGATCGACAAGGCATCAAACCGGCCGGTCCGCAGCCCTTGCGCGAACGCCTCATTAAATACCCGATCGTAAGTACGCGCGACAAACCGGCTGAGCGGGTTCCAATCGCCGGGGATGAAACCGCGCCAATGGTGCGCCACCCCCACTTGAGCCTCCGACTGAAGCTCATGGATGACTTGGTAAGCCGAGGCGTGCCCGCGCAGCAAATTAGCCAGCACATGCATGGCGATTTTTTGATCGTTCTTGCCTGGTGGAAACCCGCCCCCCAGGTAAGCGCCGGTTGCATAAACGTTCGGTTCGTTGATGGTTACCCACATCTGGCAATGTGACTGCAAGGCTTCCACCACGCGCCGCACGTATTCTGCGAACAGCGCCGGGGTGGCCGGGTTTTCCCAGCCGCCGCTCGCCATCAGCCAAAGCGGGTTGGTAAAATGATGCAGGGTTACCATGGCTATCATGCCGCGTTCCTTCAGGCCAAGCAGCATCTGGCGGTAGTGATCCAACGCGCTCTCGTCCCAGCGGTCAGGTTCCGGTTGGATACGTGACCATTCGATGGAAAGCCGGTGAGCATTTTGATAGGTTTCGTGGGCGCGGTCAAAGTCTTCACGCCACCGGCCCGCCCACCAATCACATGCCCGGCCAGACTTGTCACCATTCAGGATGTGGCCTTCCTGTTGTTCCCACTCCCACCAGTCATTATTGGTATTGCCGCCTTCAACCTGATGGGCGGATGTGGCTGTTCCCCATAAGAAACCGTTTGGAAAGTTAAATATCGCTTTGGGCATGTTTTCTCCATCGACCGGCTGTTGTTTACGTGACAAAGATTGTATCAAATTCCAGTGAAGAACCCCTCCAAGAATTCATCAATTATTTATTCCTTCTGAATAATTTCTAAATTTCTGCCGCCTAAAATATCTTCAACAACTCAGAAGGAGTAAAAAAATGAAAACTAAAAAATCCAAGTTACTTGCACTTGCGCTGACCGCCACATTGGTCGCCGTCAGTCTGATTACCTCGCCCTCACAAGCCGCAGCGCTGACCGGGCAGCGCGGCCCAGGTGGCTCGAACGGCAGCGGCTATGGTTATGCCAAGACTGGTCCGCAGGCGATTACCACCCTGAGCGATTTAGAAGCTGAAGATCTTCAGAGCGCCATTCGTGAAGAATATATGGCTTTGAATACTTACCAGGCTGTGCTTGAGCGCTATCCTGGCGCGCTACCTTTCAGCCAGATTGTCGTTTCGGAAGGGCAGCATGTGGCCGCCCTGATCCGGGTCGCAGAACGGCATGGGGTGGCTGTTCCCGAAAATAGCGGTGAAGTGGCTGACGATACTTATGGCAGCCTGCCGGAAGCCTGTCAAATGGGCGTGGAGCTCGAGATTGCGGACGCAGCTCTGTACGACGACCTTCTGGCGGGAACGAACAACCCCGCCCTGATCCGGGTCTACACTCAGCTGCAATCCGCCTCCTTGAATAATCACCTGCCAGCTTTTGAGAACTGTAACTAAATCGTTTTGATCCAAGCGAGCCCCTGAACCGGGGCTCGCTTTTTGAATAGGCATGGGCAAACGCCAATGGCCTGCTATTCTCGGAACTGAAGGGTGGCATTGAAAACCTATACGACACGCTGCCCTAAGGTTGGGAATCGTTGGTGCGCTTGCCGGTAACCGTGCCCGGCAGTGGGTTCCGTTTCATGAAGATTCAGCCTGAGAGGCCATTAACGACTCAAAAGAGGGAGGCCAGCCTCCCTCTCGCTTTATACACATTCGCGTTATTGCGCTTTTCGAGCCCAAAGCGCTGCCCGGGTCGCGCTACGCTGGTTCAGATGCTGGTGTAGCGGTCTACCTGCTGCCGGACGACGTCCAGCGACGACTGCCAAAACGCTTTTGAGCGGATGTCAATACCGAAACGCGCGGCCAGCTCAGCCGCCGGGGCTTCGCCGGTACTGGCGAGCAGCGCTTTATAGTCTTGCACGAAGTCGCTGCCGCGCTCCTGATAGATGGCATAGAGGCCTAGACCGAACATCAAGCCAAAGGCGTACGGGTAGTTATAAAAAGCCAACTGCGGGCTGTAGTAATGGGGCTTCCAGGTCCAGGCGAATTTGTTGAGTACTTCAGGGTCCAGCCCGTCGCCATAGCTGTCGCGCTGCGCCTGGAGCATGATCTCTGAGATTTCGTCAGCCGGGATGACACCTTGATCGCGCCGACGGAAAATTTCCTTTTCAAACAAGAAGCGGGAATAGATATCTACCACGGTCTGGCCAGCGTTGGCGATGCTCATCTCGAGCATGGCGCGTTCCTGCAGCGGATCGACTGCGGTTTTGAGCAGCGCGTTATAGACGATAGTTTCACACATGATGGAAGCCGTCTCCGCAAGAGTCATGGGTGTATTGGTCTGGAGTGGTGTTTTGCCGGCCTGGAAAGCGCAGTGATTGTGGAAACCATGCCCGAGCTCATGCGCAATCGTAACCACCTGGTCGAGCGAACCGTCAAAATTGCACATCACACGACTTTCCTTGACGGCGTTAATTTCCATGCAGTAAGCCCCGCCGCGCTTGCCCGGGCGTTGCTCGGCGTCGATCCAGCGCTGATCGAAGGCCTGACGGGCAAAATCGGCCAGCTCAGATGAAAAGCTGCTGAAGTGGGTGAGGATAAAATCGCGCGCCTCGTCAAAGGTGTAAGTTCGCTCCTCAGCTGAAATTGGGGCGAAAATGCTCCACCAGGGCAACTGGTCTTGGCCCAAAATGCGCGCTTTGGCGCGGAAGTAGCGCCGGAACATGGGCAGGGAGTCTTGGATGGCTTCGATCATCGCGTCCAAGGTCTCGCGATCAATGCGAGCCTGATCCAAAGATTGGTGCAGGCAATCGGTGCGCCCGCGTTTTTTGTTCAAGGTATTACTCTCGCCCTTGACGCCGTTCAGACAGGCAGCCAGAGGTTCTTTCAGATCTTCCCAGATGGTTTGTTCGAGTTTATAAGCCCGTTCGCGTACGTCCGGGTCTGGGTGAGCGCGCAGATTGATGAGTGCCGGCAGGCTGAGCTGGCGCGTTTCACCTTCCATCTCGAACGGGACGACCTTTTGAGAAGTCAGAACGCCCTGCAGATTGTCCCAGGCTGAGCCACCGGATAATGTGAGTTCGTTAGCCAGGATTTCTTCTTTTTCAGACATCATGAAATGGCTTTCTTGTGCCAGTTCACGCAGAAAGAAAGCGTGGTCTTGAGCAGCGCCCGGGAGGGCGAGCGCTGCATCGAGCCGGCTGCCGAGCTGGCCTAGCCATTGCTGAATGCGCACCCAAAAGTTTTGCAGCGGCAACTGACTGATTTGAAAGCGGGACATAAACTGTTCTGCATCTTTGTCAAAGGAGTCTGTTGAGGTGAGCCCGTAAAGATAGGCACCAATCGTGCTGGAAGTGGTGAGGATCTGATTGAGGCGATCGACAAGGGTGTCGAGACCGCGGCTCAGTGCCTCTGCAGGAGATGCGGCATTGCTCAGCGGAAGTAGTTCGCTCTCAAAATATGCGACTAGGGTTTCAGTTTCGGATTGGATGCGAGCCAGGTCTGAAGTTAATTTGGGGTCGGAGAGGGATGTGTAGATATTTGAAAGATCCCAGCGAGGAGGGGTTTGAGTCATGGGGTGCTTGCTCCTTGGTTTGGCGTTTAATTTCTGTTGGATTATAACCGGCATGGCTGAACCCGGGCAGAAAAAGGCGCTTTTGACACAAGTCTGCAAAGGAATTTTGTCATAGCGAGCTTTTATTTGTCATTGCGAGGGACGAAGCAATCTCTCTTTTTCCTTGCCGGCTCTAAACAACCGAGATCGCCGCGCTGCGCTCGCGATGACAAAGATAAAGGGCGAGATCGCCATACCCAGAGGGCACATTGCGCTCCGCTCGCGATGACAGGATAACCTGCGAAGCAATCTCGCTTTTCTGCTCGCCAGCACGAACAATCGAGATCGCCATACCCAGAGGGCACATTGCGCTCCGCTCGCGATGACAGGATAACCTGCGAAGCAATCTCGCTTTTCTGTTTGCCCGCCCTGAACAACCGAGATCGCCACGTGCCTCGCGATGACAAGATTGTTGCGCTCGCGATGACAAAAGGGTGGCTCGCGATGACAAGAGGGTGGTTCGCGGAGACAGGAGGGAAAGGCGAGATCGCTTCGTAGCTCGCGATGACATAATACCACGCTGCGCTCGCGATGACAGATAGCTACGCTCGCAACACCCAGAGGGTGCTTTGACAGATAGCTATGCTCGTGATGACAAAGAAGGGCGAGATTGCCGCGCTACGCTCGCAACACCCAGAGGGTGCTTTGACAGATAGCTACGCTCGCTGTGACAATCAAATGTGCCCAATTGATGCCAACTCCAATCCAAACTGCCTGCAAAACCTCCAATCGGGAACATCTGCTCAGGGCAAAACGTCTTATCATTAACGTCGATGACTAATCGCCGTCAAATTTGGTTTTACCCGAAATGAGGTTGCCATGAAAAAAAACTTACTTCTACTTGTTACCATCATTCTGCTTGGGGTTCCAACACTCAGTGCCTGTGGGTTGTTCGCTTCAACCCCCTCAACTGATGTCTCATTAACCCAGGCGGCACTTTTTTTTGAAGCCACAACCACCAAAGCAGCCTTGCTTGCCGCTGAGGCTGGCACTCCCACAGCCCCGGGTTCCGGTGAGGTCATCGCCACCACCCAACCCGCCAGTCCGACTTCCGAGCCGCCAGTCGCCACGGCCAGCCCGACATCGCTCCCGCCGACTGTGATTGCGACGCTGACGCCGACCCACGTGATCCCTACGGTGGGCATCACCCCGATTCAACCGACAGCGACAGTCCCGGTTCCCTCAGCTGTCACCCCCACTCGTCTGCCAAACCTCACCCGGATTTCATTCGACGCAGGCACAACCAATGCCTCCGTCACAGCCACTCTGCCTGCCAACAGCGCTCAACGCTACGTCTTTTGGGCTTCCAGTGGGCAGCTGATCGATCTTTCGCTTAACAGCGACCAAAATGCCTGGTTCTCCCTCACCTCTCCGACTGGTAAAGTCGTGGTTGATCCATCCTGGGGTTACACCTGGTATCGCGATTATCTTTCTTCCAGCGGCGATTGGGTGCTTGAGGTGCGCTCAGGCAGCAGCTCAGCCAACATCTCGCTGTACCTGTCCATACCAGAACGCCTCAGCTTCCCTACAGGTGCGTATGGCATGACAGCCACTGGCAAAGTTCCCGCCGGCCGCACCCACAGCTTTATTGCTTGGGGCAATAAAGATCAGACGCTCAAAGTCTCAGTTTCGCCGACCTCCGGTCTGGTCCTTTCAATCTGGGGCGTGGATGGAACCGTGCTGATGTCCTCTATGGCTGGCGCTTCTAGCTTCGAAGGGAAGCTGCCACATGCAGGCGACTATATCATCAACGTGACAGCTGCTGCGAGTTCGGAAAGCATTTCCTTCACAATGCCGATCGAAATTCGTTAAGGGTCTAGATCTACCAAAAAACCGTCCGCAATCTGCCGGACGGTTTTTTTTATTTTCTGATTCAGCTCCGCTGGTATGCCCGTACGAACTGCTGTTGGTAGAAGGTGTCAACTGCAAAGGGAATATACTGTCGCAGCCAAGTGATGGCAACATCCGCCGGCAAGCCCAGCAGGTCTTGAGCCAGGCAGGCGCAAAAGATTCCCGTCCGGCCGACGCCGGCATGGCAATGCACTGCTATGTTGCGGCCCTCACGCAGTCGGCTGACGGTCTGGCGCAGGGCTTCATCCCAAAAACCTTGTGCCGGCGCGCTGAAATCGGGTGTTGGGTAGTGCAGCACTTCAATTCCGGCCTGGGCGTAACGCGCCAAGACATCCCTACCGCTATGCCGCCGGTGTTCTTCCACCGGGTTCAAAACCACTACGGTCTGCACCCCTGCGCTCAGGTAGTGCCCAAAGACCTCATCCTGTGGGTCGAACATCCGGCTGCCGGGCAGCGGAGAGCGGAACAGTTTGCCCGGTAGGCCAAATGGTATCTCGGTAAAGAGTGCGGGCGGCGGCAAATGCAGCTGAGGGGGCAGCTGCCATTTCTGGCCGCCGTCGCGTTCAAAAGCGGTCACTGCCAGCACAGCCTGGCGTGCCAGCGCACCATAGAGGTGCGGATATGCCATCTCGCCGCCCTCCAGGTTCTCGTAAATGACCGGAATGCCTGCCAAGTCGGGGTCAATGCTAAGCAGCAACAATTCGTTAGAGCCCGCATAGAGCCGGTTGGCCACCTCTTCCACCTGAAACAGGTCGGAGCAGTGAATAAAGCCATCTTTCTGATAGTTTTGAGGCTGGTAAAATGTCTGGCTTTGGGCGGAATCCCATTCTGCCCGAGTAGTAATGTGATAAATCATGAACATTTTCCTTTGTATGATTTCGCCTGGGTGCTTTTCTTGCCGAAAGTGCCTGTCGGCTGTGCTCTGCTGAACCAGACGCAAGCCTGATTTTACCTGTTTTGCTGCGCCCCTGCTGAATTTTTCCACCTCAAGCGGCCTCAGCCAGCCACCCAGGGCGCATTTTTTCATTTAAAGGACGGGAGCGGGGAGACCCTTTCCAACCCGGCCGAGGCGCGTGATACCGCCCGTTGCCCGACTTGGCGCTGCGCGGCCCCCGGCGGTCTTAGAGCAGTGGCAAGGTGGGTCCGTGCTGCCGCAACCAGGCACGTTCTTTCTGAAACCCGGGCCGCAACTGGGCGACCAACGCCCAAAAAGCTTGAGAATGATTATGGTGGACGGTGTGAGCCAGTTCATGCGCTACCACGTATGCGAGTGCTTCGGGCGGCACCATCGCCAGGCGATACGAAAAGTTGATCGTGTTCCGGGCGCCACACGAACCCCAGCGGCTTTTGGCCGCGGTAACACTTACTGACGTCGGATGCAGGTCAAAGCGGCGGGCATAAACTTGCAGTGCCTCGCCGGTCAGGCGGCGTGTCTCGGCCCGGTAAAATTTTTCCAGCAGGCGCTGGCCTTCTGAGCGGCGGTCTTCCTGCAATAGAAAACCTTTCGCGGGTACAAAAGCCAGCCCGCCACGCACGGATTTTTCAAGTCGCAGTGGGTAGGCATGGCCCTGGTACCAGATTCGTTCGCCATTTTCAAAATGGATGACCTTTGGGGCTGGCACAGCCGCCATGCGTTTCTTTGCCTGGTCGAGCCAACCTGCTTTTTCTCGCAGGAGGGCGTTGATGCGTGCGTCGCTTGTATGCAGCGGAGCGCGTACAACCACGCGCCCACCGGGTTGTACCATCAGCGCCAGCGTTCTGCGCCTGGTGTAAATTACCTCGTCTGCACCGTGTATCATCATCCCTCCGCGCTGGATTATATCAGCAGCACTGGCACCCGCCCTCGGGCGTCAAGGCTGAAGCGGGCTGCTTTTGGAGTACAATCGAAGCGATGAATCTAAAAGTGCTTTGCCGGGCGCTTATTTTCATGGCTCTGACCATGGCCTTATCTGCGTGCGCAGCAGCTGGCGGCGAAGCCCTTCCGCTGGTATCCTACGAGGACCCTTTAGGCCGCTTCACTTTTGCCATTCCTGAGGGCTGGGAAGCTGCCGCTGACGACACCCTGCTGACCATCACCCCTGAAGGTTACAGTGGCAGTGCCGAAGAACTGCGGGTGATGGTCTATTTTGCACCTACCAACACGCAGGACACGGCAGAACATCTCGAAAAAGCTAAAACGCTGATGGAAAACTTTCTCAGCCAATATCTGGACGAAGATTATCAATCCTACAATGAGGGCGATACCAAAGTCGATCGCCTTCCTTCTGCTCTGCTCGATTTTGCCAAACCCTATCAGGATTCCTTCTTGGTCGGGCGGGTCGTTTTTGTTGTGCTCCCCAGTCAGGCGCTGGTCTTCCTCGGCACTGGCCCAAGGGCTGAATGGGAGAATTTTTTGCCTACTTTCCGGGCCATGTTGGAAGAGTTTCATCTGACCGGTCAGGAAGTTACCCCCACCCTACGCTCCCCTGACCTGTGATGCGCCGCTTAACTTTCCGTAAAGCTGTTTGCCGGGCGTCGTTGATTGGCGCAGCCTTGATCACCGCCGGCTGCATGTATCAACCCTCTGCAGGGGGCCGGCCCGAAGCCCCTTTATACCAGCCGCCCACCCGAGTGGCCCCAACCCCAACCGCAACGCCTATGCTATTTGCATTGGGCGAGCGGGTAACCATTCCTGACGGCAGTTTTTCTTTTCAGCCGATCACAGAATGGGCTTTGGGAGGGCATGTTTTTACCTTAAATTTGAGCGAAAACCGGGCAGATTTGGTTTCGGAGGATGGGGCGCTCTATTTCAGCCTGTCTGCGGTTCAAATTAACCCTGACATGAATGCAGAAGCCTGTCTGAAGAACTTTTCCGCCCGCGTCAGCGCCGATCTGCAGGACGCAACTGCCAGCCCGGCCCAGGGGTTTACGGCTGGCAATTTTGCAGGGCTGGCTCAGCTTCTCTCTGGCAAGCTTCTTGACCAGCCGGTCGTGATCAGCCTGAACGTATTGGCACCTCATGGCCGCTGCTTCACACTGCTCAGCCTGGCGAGTGGCCCCCAGTCTCAATCACTTTTTGAAGAATCCGCTCCGCTGCGTGAAGCGCTGCTGGCAAACCTGCAGTTTGCTGAAAACTCAGCGGGTTCTGTCTGCCTGGCTGCGTCCGATCCAACCTATGGGCTCTCACCCGACAATCCGATCCGAGTCGGCAATACCAATCTCTATGATGGCCGTGCGCGTGAGGAAAATTACCTTCTGACACTGCGCAGTACAGAAGGGAGCGAAGTGTTTTTTAGCCGGCAGCTGCCCCTTTACAACCGGGCCGGCGAGATTGTGGACCCTTATACCCTTACTTATGAGGGCCTGGCTGAACCGGTAACCCTTTACTTTGACATTTATGAATTTGATACCCTTTTGGTGCCGGCTGGCTTCATCTGCGAAGCGCCTTTTACCCTCCGCGAGCCCTAAATTGCAAAACTGAGAAAACGTAGCCGGGCGGTCTGACCCACCCCGTCGCGCCATCTTCGCACCTGCCAGATGCGGCTGAACAATCTTGCGCCTTACCTCTGATTTTGTGGAAAGAACGGCCAGTCAGCAGGCTGGATTGGTATAATCCTGCCCTATGACTTCTTTTGCTGCCAAAAGACAAACCTATCCGGCGCAGTTTTGGCTGGTCTTTATCGGTTTGGTCATCTCTTCCACAGGGACGACGATGATCTGGCCATTCCTGCTGATCTACGTCAGCGAGAAGCTGAGCCTGCCGATGGCAGCCGTCACCAGCCTGATGACGCTTAACTCGCTGGCCGGGTTGGCTTCTTCCATCGTGGCTGGTTCCCTGATTGACCGGTTTGGCCGGCGGGTGATGATGGCGCTTGGTTTATTTGGATCGGCGTTGGTTTATGTGGGTTACCTTTTTGCCTCCACTTTCTGGCATTTCGGTGTTTTGCTTTTTTTGGCCGGCTTGTTTACCCCGCTCTACCGTGTAGGCGCAGATGCCCTGCTTTCGGATTTGGTCGCCCCTGAACAGCGCGCCCAGGCCTTTGGTTTTGCCCGTATGGGGCGCAATATCGGCGTCGCTCTGGGGCCTTTGATTGGTGGGTTGGTCCTTACCGCCTCATATGCCTATGGTTTGCTCGGCGCCGCAGCAGCCCTGGCGTTGTTTGGCCTGATCACGCTCTTTTTTGTGCGCGAGACGCTTCCGCAGGGTGAACTGCCGTTTGAGTCATTGCGCGAACAGCTTTCGGTTTACCGCAAAGCCCTCAGCGAGCCGCGCTTTACCCGCATGTTAAGCGCGTACACATTAATGGAAATTTGTGCAGCCCTGATCTGGGTCCTTTTGGCGGTTTACCTCAAGCAAAACTTTGGCATTGGTGAAGCACGCTATGGTCTGATTGCCAGTACCAATGCTGTAATGGTGGTTTTTCTACAAGTCCTTATTACCCGGCGAACCCAAAAACACCCTCCCACCCGGGTAATGCCGCTGGGAGCTTTACTCTATGCTGCCGCCATGCTGGTGGTGGCGGTTTCAAATGGGTTTTGGGGGTTTTGGAGCGCCATGGTCATTCTGACTCTGGGTGAGCTGTTGACCGCGCCGACTGCTTCCGCCTACGTAGTCAATATGGCGCCGCCGGCACAGCGCGGGCGATACCTCGGGCTTTTTGGCCTTACCTGGCAGGCGGCGACAGCCATTGGGCCATTGGCGGCTGGGTTTCTCAGCGACGCGGTCAGCATGCGCGCGCCCTGGGTGGCGGGTGCGCTGGTTGGCCTGGCATCTGCTGCCGCGTTTCTCGCGTTGGATCGCTACAGCCGGACGCGTGCCCTGGCGAATTGAACCGTTTTGTTGACTGTTTCACGCAGTTGTTTTTTTTCTGATAAAATAGAACATATGATCTAATCAAAAAGGCAGACGACGTGACTCAGGTGTTTATTTTTAATGAAGAAGGGCGCGTTCAAGTACGCGATGAGGCTGAAAAGCCTGAACGCATCGTGGCTGCCATCAATCAGGGGCGCTGGGAAGATTACATTGGCTATGAACCCAAGCCCACCCAAGCCTGGCAAGCGCTGCAGCTGGGAAGTTTGGTGTTGGTCATCAACCCCCTGCCCCCTCCGAAATGTGATCAGCTCAAGCTCATTCCGCAGGATTATCAAGTACTGCAGGCGCTTTGTTCGGGATTAACGATGGCACAAGCTGCCCACCAGCTGCATGTCGACACGCGCACCATCCGAAATCGGGTGGCACGCCTGCGACGCACCTTCAAGAGCCACACGAATCTTGAGTTGATTGCCCAGGTGGTTGCGTTGGGGATTGTCATGCCCAACCTCGATAAACTGGGGGATTGACTCATTTAAATTGGAAGAGGCCGCAATATTACGTACGGCCTCTCTTGCCCCCCTTGTTTCGCTGACAACGCCCTCTCTTTACCGGCTGTCCAGACCGGGTCGCGAAACTGATTCTGCATCCGTTGGGATCAAAGCCCCGAACGTTGCAGCCCAACGGGCCTGTCCAAAGCCCGGAATGGGTAAGCCCAATGTGCAGATCAATTAACCTAATGTTATTCCCTTGATTTGACTTGATGAGGATAACATGTTTTTTCACATCTGTCTATTAAATCTGCATTAACAACCCCTTTTTGTAGATACTACCAAACGCGATTTCCCCATTAAAAACTTACTCAGTGTGGTGTTATCCGGATAACAGCGAGTATCATTATGGTGACTATAGGAGTGATGAACGATATGACCCAAAAGTTAGCGATTGCACTTGGCGGTGGTGGCGCACGCGGCGCTTATCAGGTTGGCGCTTTGCGTGCGATTTTAGAAGCGGGGTACCTTCCAGAAATCATTACTGGCGCATCCATTGGTGCGATGAATGCCGCCTGTATCGGTTTGTGGGGTCCGACCCTCGAAGCGGTGGATCAGATTGAGGCGGCCTGGCTGAAGGGTGCGTCGCTTGAACTGCTGCATGGCAACATCCGCAGTGCCTTTTTGCGCGCGCTGGTAGGCCGGCCCGATAGCATGGTTCGCGCGAAAACCCTTCAATTTTTGGAAGATATTGGCATTACATCGCAACTGACCTTTCGCGAATTGACCCATGCCCGCATCGGAATGGTCAGTTCTGATCTCGAGAATGCCGAACCACTGATCTATGGTTTGAATCCAGATGATCGTGTACAGGATGGCATTCTGGCGTCGGTTGCCATTCAGCCCTGGTTTATGCCCATTCGTGAAGAAGGACGCTATCTGGTGGATGGCGGATTGGTCAGTAACACTCCCATCGAGGCAGCGTTGCGGATGGGGGCTACCGAAATCATTGCGCTGAGTCTGCGCGAGCCTTATAACGGTGGTCAGAAAAGCGGCGTGAATGATTATCTCAACCGTTTGGCTTATATGATCTCGCTGCGCATGATCAATTTGGAACAGCGCCTGGCCGAGAGCCGCGGGGTACGGGTACATTTCCTCCAGTAGCACGGACCTGAGCCATTTCCAACCTGGGATTTTGAGAATGCAATGGCGTTGATACCGGCTGGATATGAAATCACCAGAAGCTGGCTCGAATCAGGCGCTTTGCTGGGTGAATAAGATAATTGGTCACAAAAAGCGCCGCCTTGTTGTAGTGCACCCCGTTTGTTGGACGGAAATTAAGTAAAGGAATTGGACTGAGTTCTGTAAGCCACAGGGCTCAGTCCTTTTAGTTTAACCTTGATTC
>DAOUFF010000018.1:0-8964 GCA_034430195.1 Anaerolineaceae bacterium
GTATTGTCTTCGTGGTTTGCCTGCCATTTCGAGCTCCTGTCCTGCTAAGTATAGCAATTTTGTCTCTTAGCTCGTGTCCACTTTTTCGGCACCATCCCAGTTTTGGGTTTATTAGATGAAATTGAAATGCAGATCAGGGAAACCACCAAGAACAAGTTTGAGGGTTCGAGGGAATTTAACCAGTCGTTTATCCACGAAGTGTTCAAAGATAAGACATTGAGATTTTCTAAGGACAATCTGAAGGTTCAAGACAACCCCGAACTTGACCATTTCATATCATCAAGGGATTATTTGACCTTTGATAAGCTCTTTGCTACTGGTGAGGAAAGGGACTTTGTCTTCTTGCTTGACAGGGAAATTGAAAACTTGAAATCAAAATATGAAGATATTTACCTGATGAGGAATGAAGGTCATTTTGCCATTTACAACTTCTCAGATGGTCAAGCTTTCCAACCTGACTTTGTTTTATACATGAAGGAAAAGAACGGTCAGTCTCTGACCTATCAACTCTTCATCGAACCTAAAGGGGCTTATCTGGCTGAACATGACCGATGGAAAGAGGATTTTCTGAAGGAGATAAAGCATGAGTATAAAGGAAATGTGCTTACTGTAGAAGGTGGCACCAAATATCGTCTGATTGGCATCCCCTTTTATACTTCAAATGATGAAAACGCCTTCCGGGAAGCTCTGAACAGCGCCCTTTCAAGTTGAAACCAGTTGTGGTTGTTAGCAATTCGGCTTCCATCATACTTGCCTGGTTACTACGAATTCGCTTGCCATTTGATCCGCCAATTATGCTATAATGGAGCGCTGACGGGGCGTGGCTCAGCCCGGATAGAGCGCACGGTTCGGGACCGTGAGGTCGGCAGTTCAAATCTGCTCGCCCCGACTCGAAGCAGGATTGGTTAACAGTCCTGCTTTTTTGTTACAATTCCCATCTGATTTCAGAAAGAGGTTGGCATGCCGTCAGATACACAGGTAATCTATTCAATGGTGCGGGTGGGGAAGATTTATCCCCCCAACAAGCAAGTGCTGCGCGATATTTCGCTTGGCTTTTATTACGGCGCGAAAATTGGCGTGCTCGGTTTGAATGGCGCCGGAAAATCGACCCTGCTGCGGATTATGGCCGGCTTGGATGGCGATTATGTCGGCGAAATCGCCATCTCGAAGGGGTATTCGGTCGGAATGTTGGAACAGGAACCCCAGTTGGATAATTCAAAAACAGTCATCGAAATTATCCGCGAGGGCGTAAAACCCATCGTCGACTTGCTGGCGCAGTATGACCAGATCAATGAAGCCTTTTCTGACCCGGACGCCGATTTTGACCAGCTGATCGCCAAACAGGCCAGCCTTCAGGAAGCTTTGGAGCGGGTGGATGGCTGGAACCTGGACAGCAACCTTAAACTGGCCATGGGCGCCCTCAATTGCCCGCCGCCCGACATGCCGGTCGCTGTGCTTTCTGGCGGGGAACGCCGCCGGGTAGCCCTGACCCGTCTGCTGCTGACGGAGCCCGATATACTACTGTTGGATGAACCCACAAACCATTTGGATGCCGAATCGGTGGCCTGGTTGGAGCATCACCTGCAGAACTATAAAGGCACGGTGATTGCCGTGACCCATGACCGCTACTTTTTGGATAATGTGGCTGGATGGATCCTGGAGTTGGATCGTGGTTTTGGGATCCCCTGGAAGGGGAATTATTCCTCATGGTTGGAGCAAAAGCAAGAGCGCTTGCGCGTAGAAGAAAAAGCTGAATCCAAGCGGCAGCGGACTTTGCAGCGCGAATTGGAATGGATCCATCTTTCACCTAAGGCCCGCCAATCCAAGGGGCAGGCCCGCGTCAGCGCTTATGAGCGTTTGCTCTCGCAAGATTACGAAAAAGAGCGCAAAGAATTGGAAATTTATATCCCTTCTGGGCCACGGTTGGGGAAGGTCGTCGTAGAGTTGGAGGCAGTCAGTAAATCTTTTGGGGAAAAACACCTCATTGAAAACCTGAGCCTGAGCTTGCCGCCCGGGGCAATCATCGGCGTGATCGGCCCCAATGGCGCCGGTAAGTCGACGCTCATCAAGATGATTGCCGGGTTGGTGGCACCCGATTCGGGCAATATCCGCCTGGGTGAGACGGTGAAGCTCGGCTATGCCGATCAGTCTCGCAGCCTGGACCCTGAATTAACCGTCTTTGAAGCCATTACCGGAGGGGCGGATAACTTGCAGCTGGGGGATTACAGCGTGAATGGGCGAGCGTACTGCGCTTCGTTCAATTTTACCGGCTCTGACCAGCAAAAGACCGTCAACATGCTTTCAGGTGGAGAGCGCAATCGGGTCTATCTGGCACGGACGCTGACCGCCGGCGCGAACCTGCTGCTTTTGGATGAGCCGACCAATGACCTGGATGTAAATACGCTGCGAGCGCTGGAAGAAGCCCTGGAAGACTTTGCCGGCAGCGCGGTGGTCGTCAGCCACGACCGCTGGTTTTTGGATCGCATCGCCACGCACATCCTGGCCCTGGGCTACGAGGAGCAGCCGCGTTTATATTTTGGAAACTGGTCCGACTATGAAGAAGATAAAATCGCCCGCACCGGCAAAGGCACCGCCGTCAGCAAGCGTGAAAGCTATCGCGATCTTAAACGAAGCTAAACGTGGTAAGGCAAGCATGATTGAGCAAATAAAAAACGCTGGCGGGTACGCCAGCGTTTTCTTTGCTGATCTAAAAAATTAATTAATCGAGGACTTTGACATCCTGCGCCTGGGGGCCCTTGGCACCCTGGACGACACTGAATTCGACCTTCTGGTTTTCCTTCAGGGTCTTGAAACCATCACCAACGATGGCGCTGAAATGGACGAAAACGTCCTTGTCGCCAGACTGGCGGGCGATAAAGCCATAGCCCTTCTCGCCATTGAACCACTTGACACTACCAATTTCACGTTCTGACATGACCTTCTAAACCTCCAAAAAATAGAAACAAAGTTGAAATGTTGCAGGAGGTTCTGTGTCAGATTGTAAAACACTTTCTTTCTTGGAACTTCCGCTAACAAAAGTGATTTATATCATCAAAATTTATTTTCGTCAAATGCTTTTATTGCCTTTTTCAATATTTTTGGAGGGTATTCGCCCTTTTTTTGCTGCTGCTGGCCTGCTGAGCGCAGCCCGATATGGAATGCCGTAAAAAAACATCTACTCCGCAGCATGAACATTAACGGGAACCATACCCAATCGCATCCATGCGATCTGATTTGAGTGCTTTGTTGATGCCGTCTGCCTGGTGCCAGAACAGGCATTCTCAGCCTGGCTCTCAGCCTGCGCAGGCGCCTCAGAAAACTCACAACCCGGCACCTTGCAGGTTGGGTGCGGTTATACCCGGGCAAGCCTCAACTTGAGCAGCTTTCCAAGGCTATGTTTAGACAGCCTTCCAAACGCTGGATTCATCCGACCTGCTTGAAAGAAAAATATTCCGCTGGTGGCAGCCGCTGCCTGGCCTGGTATGCGGAAAGTTATACCGGGAAGTTGGCATTAAATATTGCCGGCAGCTACTCCCAAAACTGCGGCAGCCAATTTTGATTGGAAAGCAAAATGTCATCCAAAATCGCCTGCGCTGTTGTAATGTCATCAATCACCGGGTCGAGCAGTAGACTCTGCAGGCCGAGCTGGCGGTCACCATGCACGATCGCATCCACTGCCAGCTGGCTGCTAACGACCTCGCGCTGCAGCAGCCCAGTGATGCCTTGCGGTAATTGACCTGCCGGCAGCCCACGAATGCCTTGGGCTGAAACATCACCCGGCACCTCAACAATTGAATTGGCCGGCAGCCCAGCAATTAAACCGTCGTTGGGTATGTTTAGCGCTTCCCAGCGCAGCGGTTTGTTGAGGGTGATACTCTCAATCAGTTCCAGCGCACCTTCGCTGGTGGGCTGCGAGAATAAATCCGCGTCCGTCTGGTGAACTAGCGCCGATTCAACCTCTTGCCATTGGCGATCGCGCAGTTTCTCGTGGAGCTCCCAGTCATAAAGCGAGAGGTCAAAGTGCTGCCAGGGCTGAGTGCGCTGGGAGCTGACCCAGGGCAGGTATTCACACAAATGTTCATCCCCGGGGATGGGGAACAGGCCAAAAGCATCAAAAACCTGGCGGGTGAGGGGTTCAAAAGTCGGCTCCTGAGCTTGCCAGCGTTGGCGGAAGAGCGGCAATAGATCTTCGCCGCTTTGGCGGTCACGCAGAGCCAACATCCAGGTGAAATGGTTCAGTCCGGCTGCAAAAATTTCGAAATGCTCCTGACCGGCTTTTGCCAGGCGTTGCATCGGTTCATGGTTGGCTGGGTCGGCATGGGTGCTGAGCAAGGAGCCAGCGTCCGGGATGCCATAATCGGCGGCAAGCGCTCGGGCTGCCATGGCATACCCAGCGCCGATCTGGTGGCACAAACCAACCACGCGGATCTTGGTATATTGATTCACCAAGTAACACAGCCGGTGCATCGGGTTGGAAAAGTTGATGAACCAGGCTTGTGGGCATAGGTCTTCCATATCGCGGGCGATGTTCAAAACCGCGTTTACATTGCGGGCGGTGTGTGCAAAACCGCCTGGGCCGCCATTTTCTGCATACGGTTGGCGCAGTCCGTGGCGCAGGGTGAGTTCAAAGTCTTGCTGCCAAAGGCGTTCCCGCGGCTGCGCTTCAATTGCGCTGACGACAAAATCAGCCTCTGGAAGGGCGCTTTGGTGATGATTGAAACTGGTGATCGTTTTCCCGCAGCCCCATTCAGAATTGAGCCAATTTGCCAGCCTTGAAATCAAATCCAACGACTGCTGGTTGATATCTACCAAAGCAATTTCGCTGCCTCTAAGGCCCTCGCTGCGCAGCAGCGTGATCAGGGTGCTCAGTCCAAACGAGGCGCTGCCGGCGCCCAGGCATACAATTTTAGGCATTGGCCCGCTCCCATTCTTGTGTTTTTAGGTAGTTAAGCATGGCTGCGGCTGCCTTTCGGCCCGCGCCCATCGCTAAAATGACTGTGGCACCGCCGGTGACGATATCCCCACCAGCAAACACACCCTGTTTTGATGTTTGCATGGTTTCAGGGTTGACAGCGATATTGCCCCAGCGGTTGAAACTAAGGCCAGGCGTTGTCTTTTGAATAATCGGGTTGGAACCGTTCCCAATGGCGACGACCACCACATCAGCCGGAAAATCAAACTCAGAACCTTCCTGCGGGATTGGCCGGCGCCGGCCGCTGGCATCCGGCTCACCCAGGGTCATACGTATCAGGCGAACCCCCGTAAGCCAGCCCTGTGCATTGCCCAGGAAGGCTACCGGGTTTTGCAGGTACTCAAACCGCACGCCTTCCGCAGCCGCATGCGCAATTTCTTCCTTGCGCCCGGGCATCTCTGCCTGAGTGCGGCGGTAGATGATGCTCACATCGCTGGCAGCTAGCCGCAGCGCCACCCGAGCAGAATCCAGTGCGGTATTACCGCCGCCAATGATGGCTACATGCTTGCCTGCCAAATCCAGAATTGGGGTGTCTACCCGTGGGAACTGATAAGCTTTCATCAAATTCACCCGGGTCAAGAATTCGTTGGCGGAATAGACCCCAACCAATGATTCCCCCGGAATGTTTAAAAAGTTGGGTAGACCCGCACCGGTGCCAATAAATACCGCCTGGTATCCTTCTGACCCCAGCAGTTCGTCTACGGTGTACGTGGAACCGATCAGCGTATTGGCTTGAAAAGACACACCGAGGTCGGCCAGGGCTTGAATCTCATCATCCACAATGCGCTTGGGAAGGCGAAACTCGGGGATGCCATAGCGTAGCACGCCGCCAAATTCATGGAAAGCTTCAAAAACCGTAACGGCCACACCGCTGCGGATCAGGTCGCCTGCACAGCTGAGCGATGCCGGCCCAGAACCCACCAATGCCACCCGCGGGGCCGGGCTGGGGTTTTGATCTACCCGGGGGTGCTGCTGCTGATTGGCCAAAAAATCGGCAGCGAAGCGCTCTAAAGCGCCGATTGCAACAGCCTGGCCTTTTTTGTTGAGAATACAAGCACCTTCGCACTGCTCAGTTTGCGGGCAGACCCGGCCGCAAACACGGGGTAGGGCATTGTCTTGCTTGATCAGCCGGCCCGCTTCGGCTGGATCACCAGCCAGGATGAGCTTGATAAACTCCGGAATGCGAACGGAAACCGGGCAGCCAGCAACGCAGAGCGGTTTGCGGCATTGCAGGCAGCGTTCCGCTTCAAGGCGGGCTTGCTCAGCGTTAAAACCAAGGGCGACTTCCTCAAAATTAGTAATGCGGAGTTGGGGCGGCAATTCGGGCATCGGCTGGCGCATCTTCTCTCTGGAAGTAAGAGCGGCTTCTTTGAGCGAATCTGTTGTAATTTGGTCGATGCGAGCGTCCAGGTGGCAGGGCTCAAGGTGGTCATAAGCCTTGTTGCGCTGAATGACGGAAAGGAAATCAACCTGGTGCCCATCGAACTCTGGGCCATCCACACAGGTGAAATGCACTTTACCGCCGACGGTCACCCGGCAGCCGCCGCACATGCCGGTGCCATCCACCATGATCGTATTCAGCGATACGCTGGTTGGAATTTGATCAGCCCGGGTCACTTCAGCCACAGCTTGCATCATCAGCAGCGGACCGACGGCCAGCACATAATCAGGCCGGGTGCCCTGGTCCAATAAATTCTGCAGCTGGGTGGTAACCAGGCCATGCAGCCCGCGACTACCGTCGTCGGTTGTGATGTAGAGTTCATCGCTGACGGCCCGCATCTCCGCTTCAAGAATGACAAAGTCTTGGCTGCGGGCTCCGATGATGCTGATGACATAGTTGCCGGCCTGTTTCAAGGCGCGCGCTACTGGCAAGGCTACCGCAGTGCCTACGCCCCCGCTGACGATTGCCACCCGCCCATAGTATTTAATCTCAGACGGGTTCCCCAGCGGGCCCAGGACGTCTCGAATAACATCGCCAACTGCCAAGCGGTGCATTAATGCGGTACTCTTGCCAACTTCCTGGACGATCAAAATGAGGCTTCCGCTGGCAGGGTCATTTTCAACGATTGTCAGCGGAATGCGTTCACCATTTTCTGAAAGGCGTAAAATGACAAACTGGCCAGGTTGGGCCTTGTGGGCGACAGCGGGGGCGTAAACCTGATATTGGGTGATGTTGGGGGCTAGTTCCTGTTTGGAAAGGATCAGCCCCGTGGCTGGCGAAAATATAGCCTGCGGGTCATTGGCTGCAAGCGGATCGAGATTAAGGGTCATATTTGAATATTACTCTTTTTTTGGGGGTTGAGTTTTACCGTTCGGCGAGTAGGTTAATCCACCTGCAGGCACCAATACAAGGACTCGTTTTTATCCTGATTGAGTGTATACACCAGGCAGTAACGTCCGGCAGTCAATTCAGATTGGGGCCTGAGGAGGATGGCATTTTCCTGTGCGGGGGACTGATCGAATGGAACAGGGTTTCCGTCCTGATCCATGAATTTCAAGCGCTCCATGGTCACCAGCAGGGTATTGACAACTATTTCGGGCTGGACCGAGTCGGCGGTTGGAATGCCCTCCAAGCTGGTTGGGTCATTCAGGTTTAATTTCATTTCAAGGTATTCACCGTTTTGCAGCAAAAACACGCCCTCGGAAGGCGGCAGGCTGGTCAAAACCGGTGTAGGTTTCTGGAGGAATGGCAGGTTAAAGTTGAGCAGCGTGGTACCGATCAAAATGCCGATGATGACAAATACCATCAGTGTCAGCCCGTAGATGGCGACATCGGCCAGGGGTTTGCGTGACAGAGTAGAATCGGGCTTCGGCGCAGCGCTTTGCGGCGGTGTCGGCCAGGGTTCGGGCTGCTGTGTGGGCTTTACCTCCGGCATGTCGCTATTGACCGACTCAGAAACATTGGCAGCGGCCTGGGCCGGAGAGATGGGGGTCTTAAATACGCCGATTGGTTTGGTGTAATCTGAAAGTTTCTCTCCAGGTTTGGGGGGAATGTATTTTTTGCGCTCAATGAACGCCAGACCGCGCTGTGCTGGCCGGTTGGCCGGGTCGATTTCAAGCGCTTTTCGCAGGAATACGGCTTGCTTTTCCTCATCCTCGATGATGGCGGCCAACCATACCCACACATTGGCGTTTTCGGGCTCTTCAACGATGGCGTCCTTAAGATGCGTCAGTGCTTCTTCCATCAAGCCGGCTTTCGCCGCGTCTATGCCTTGTTGAAGAGAAGTGGTCATCGTCCTGCCTCCGCCTGATGAACATTGGTGCAAAATTTATACCAATTATTTTACCATAGCGACTCTGTAAGTATAATGGAGCGCAGCGAAACGGAGGAGATTAAAGGCAGCATGCTCATCGGAATTGTCAGTGATACTCACAACCAACGGGAAAATTTAGCGTGGGCTGCGGAATGCTTCAGAGCGCAAAGCATCCTAACCGTTCTGCACTGTGGAGACGTCACGCACCCTGAGATGTTGCGAGCCCTGGCCGGTTTTGAGGTCTATCTGGCATTTGGCAACGGGGATAATGCCACCGGCGCGATGGATGCCCTCCTGAAAAGGCTTAACCCGGCCAACCAGGCTGCGGATCAGTTGACTTTCTTTATTGCGGACAAGTCATTTTTGATGATGCACGGTGACAGGCGTGCGGGCCTCTCGCGGGCGATACTGAGCGGTGAATATGATTATGTGATCCATGGCCACACGCACCGCTTTCGGGATGAAATGGTCGGCAATTCTCGTGTAATCAACCCGGGAGCATTGGGCGGGGTTGCGTATGAGCCACGCAGCGCTGCAATTTTGGACGTTGGTTTGGGGGTCTTGAGCAAGATCAGCTTGGATGAATGACTGCACAAGACCGAATGGCACCCGGCTTTTTTAGCTTGCGCAATCTTTGTCACGCATGTATAATCACTGAGTTTCGGGGCGTGGCGCAGTCCGGCTAGCGTGCTTGCATGGGGTGCAAGAGGTCCCGGGTTCGAATCCCGGCGCCCCGAC
>DAOUFF010000019.1:0-16154 GCA_034430195.1 Anaerolineaceae bacterium
GGGCAGCATGGGCCAGTTAGCGCAGCTCGCGCGAGCGCTGCGGGAAGAAAACATCAGCCTGGTGTTGGACCTGGTTATCAACCACACCTCTGATGAGCATGACTGGGCGCAGCGCGCCAAGGCTGGTGAGCGCGATTACCACGAGCTGTATGGCATCTTTTCTGACCGCAGCTTGCCGGATGCCTTTGAGCGCAATCTACGCGAAATCTTCCCCGATGAGCACCCGGGCGCCTTCACCTGGAATGACGACCTGCGCGCCTGGGTGTGGACGACCTTCCACGCCTATCAATGGGACCTGATGTATGCCAACCCGGCGGCCTTTAACCACATGGCCGAAGAAATGCTGTTTTTAGCCAACCAGGGTGCTGAGATTTTCCGCATGGACGCAGTCGCGTTCATCTGGAAGGAACTGGGAACCAGCTGTGAGAACCGGCCCCAGGCGCACCTCGTCTTGCAGGCTTTCAACGCCATCATGCGCATCAGTGCGCCGGCCGTGCTCTTCAAATCGGAAGCGATCGTTCACCCGGATGATGTGGTGCGCTATGTCTCGCCGGAGGAATGTCAGCTCTCTTACAACCCGCTGCTGATGGCGCTGCTGTGGAATAGCCTCGCCACGCGCGATACCGCCCTCCTGGCACAAGCTCTGGCCGCCCGATTCAAACTGCCGGCTGGGTCGGCCTGGGTCAATTACGTGCGCTGCCATGATGACATCGGCTGGACTTTTTCGGACGATGACGCCGCCCAGCTCGGGATCAGCGGCAGTGACCATCGCCGGTTTTTGAATGAGTTTTACCGTGGGCGCTTCCCGGGCAGCTTTGCCCGCGGCCTGCCCTTTCAGGAAAACCCTAAAACGGGCGATTGCCGCATCTCCGGCAGCTGCGCCTCGCTGGCCGGGTTGGAAAAGGCCCTCGCGGAAGAAGGCCCAGCCGAAATTGAGCTGGCCATCCGCCGGATTGGGCTGCTTTATGGCATTGTCTTGACCGCTGGCGGCATTCCGTTGATTTACCTGGGGGACGAGGTGGGCACGCTTAATGATTACAGTTACCTGGACAACCCATCTCACCAGCACGACAGCCGCTGGGTACACCGCCCTCCGGCCGACTCGCAGCGCTATGCCCAGCGCAATGACCCAAACAGCGTTCCCGGCCGGGTCTACGCCTACCTTAGGGAGCTGATCGCACTGCGTCAGCGTGAAACGCGCCTGAGCGGCGGTGAACTGGAGGTCATCGAAACGCACAATCGGGCGGTGTTGGGGTTTGCCCGCCCGGGGAGCGCTGAAGGGCGGATGTTGGTGTTTGCCAATTTCAGCGAACAAGAACAGGTGTTGCCGGCGGCGCTGCTGCGCCAGGCACATTTGGATGGGAAGCAGCGCCTGCTCGGGTTCGGCGCCCTGCGCGAGGATGGCAGCCTGAGCCTGGCCTCCTGTGATTTTATGGTTTGGGGTTGATCCACCCCAGCGCTCACCGCACTTACCGTCGAAGCAGAGCCCGGGTGTTGCGAGCCAAATAATCTGTCATTGCGAGCATAGCGCGGCAGAATGTTGTCATTGCGAGCGTAGCGCGGCAGAATGTTGTCATTGCGAGCCTGCGAAGCAATCTCTCTTGTCCTGTCCTTACGAGCGCAGTGCAGTAGATTCCTGTCATTGCGAGCCTGCGAAGCAATCTCTCTTTTGTCTGTTTGCCATCGCCGAACAACCGAGATCGCTGCCCTGTTGTCATTGCGAGCGTAGCGCGGCAATCTCTCTTTTATCTGTTTGCCAGCTATGGAAAGGCGAGATCGCTTCGTACCTCGCGATGACAAGATTCAGGCGAGATCGCCATACCCAGAGGGCACATTGCGCTACGCTCGCGATGACAGAATGACCTGCGAAGCAATCTCTCTTTTGTCTGTTTGCCATCGCCGGACGACCGAGATCGCTGCCCTGTTGTCATTGCGAGCCTGCGAAGCAATCTCTCTTTTATCCGTTTGCCAGCCCTGGACAGGCGAGATCGCTTCGTTCCTCGCGATGACAGACCGTGCTGTGCGAGCCTGCGAAGCAATCTCTCTTTTGTCCGTTTGCCGGCCCCTCACAATCGAGATCGCCGCGCTGCGCTCGCGATGACAGACTCGCTTCGCGATGACATAAAGGCGAGATTGCTTCGTTCCTCGCAATGACAGGATCCACTCGCGACCCCCAAGGAGGCTGTGGCAGATGACAACCCGCGCTACAGGCCTCTTTCCCCCCGGACGTACGGCTGCCCCAGCGCAGCCGGCGCTCCCAGCCGCTTGCGCCGCGCCGAAGCCGACCCCCATACCAGTGCCAAAATCGTCAGCACAAATGGCGTCATCTGTAAGAAAAACACCAGATTATGATCATAAAAAAACGGGTTGCGATAACCCAGCAGCATGGTCGGCCCTTGCAGGTCGAGCATGAAGCGCCGCAGCATCCCAAACAAATACCCCCCCAGCGCCGCACGCGTCGGGTTCCACTGGGCAAATATGACCAACGCCACAGCGATCCAACCCTGGCCGGATGTAGTCAGATTGCTGTACCAACCGGGTGAAATGGCCACACTTATCGCTGCGCCCGAAAGGCCGGCCAGGCAGCCGCCGGCCAGCGTGTACAGGTAGCGCGTGCGGTACACGTTCACCCCGAGCGTATCCGCTGCCGCCGGGTTTTCACCCACTGCCCGCAGATGCAACCCCGGCCGGGTCTTGTTGATGTAATACCAGGCCAGCGGTACCAGCAAGTAGCCAAAATACACCAGCAGGTTCTGATCAGAAAAGAAAATCCGCCCGATCCAGGGGATTTGCGAAAGCAACGGGATGGTGGCGTTGGGAACGGTGGCCACGTTTAGCCCGGTCAAACCTTCGCCCAGAACCAACGCCAGGCCCGTCCCCAAAAAGGTGAGCGAGAGCCCGCTGACGGTCTGGTCGGCTTGAAAGCGGATGGTCACCAAGGCGTGGGCCAGGCTGAGCAGCCCGCCCGCCCCGATCGCCGCCAGCAGGGCCAGCAGCACGTTGCCGGTCTCGTGGCTGACGCGGAAGGCCGCCATGGCGCCGAACAGCATCATGCCCTCCACGCCCAGGTTTTGGACACCCGAGCGTTCTGTCAGAATCTCGCCAATTGCGGCGATGAGCAGAATCGTACCGGTGGAGATGCCAGCCCGCAGGATGACTTCAAGGTTCATTCCGCCGCCTCCGCCTGGGGCACCAGGCGTATTTTGTATTTGAGCAGCACATCGCTGCTGATCACCAGGAATAAGATCGTGCCCTGGATCATGAATGAAACACCCGAGGGCTGAATTTCACGCCCGGCGACAATCAGTGCGCCAAACAGGAATGACACCAAAATGACCGCGAACGGGTTCAATTTGGCCAGCCAGGCGACGATCACCCCCGAGAAGCCGTACGAGGTTGAAATACGCTCTTGCAGACGGTGTACCACGCCGGTAACTTCCGACATGCCAGCCAACCCGGCCAGAGCGCCTGAAACCATAAACACCAGGATGATGTTGCTGGTAATGTCGATGCCGGCATAATGCGCCGCGCGCGGGTTGTCGCCAATCAGATTTATTTTGTAGCCCCAGCTGCTGTGCGCCACAATCAGCCAGACCACGATGGCCGCCACCAGCCCAAATACCACCCCCAGGTGCAGCGTGATCCCTGAAAAAGCCGGGACTTCTTTGGCATAGTCCGCCAGCCGCGGCAGCCAGGCCACCTTGGGGAAGGTGCGCGTCATCTGAAAGCCGGCATCGGAGTATTTGCCAAAAATCCAATAGTTATTCCAAAAAACCGCGATGTAGTTGAGCATCAGCGTGGTGATGACTTCATTAATTTGAAATTTGGCCTTCAGCACGCCTGGAATAAAGCCGTACAGCGCTCCGCCGATCATTCCCAGCAGCGCCATCAGCGCCAGAACGACCGCCTTGGGGGTAGTATCCAGCGGCACCAACGGCACCAGCACGACCAGGCTGGCCATGAAAGCGCCAATGTAAAACTGGCCCTCGGCGCCGATATTCCACAGGTGCATGCGAAACGCCAGGCTGCATCCCAAGCCGATCAGCAGCAGCGGCGTGGCTTTGACGATCACGTCGGAGAGCGCCCCCCACGACCCGAAAGCCGCTTTGAAGAAGTACTGATAGATGCGCCAGGGGTCAGCCCCCATCACCGCCAAAACAACCGCACTGAAAAGGAAGGCCAGCACAACCGCCCCCAGGGAGGTAACCACTGGCAGCCAGCGCGGGGTTTCTTCGGTGCGTCGTTCCATTTGCAGCGAGAAGGGCAGCTTCATGATCTGCCTCCCGGCTTCCAGCCTTTTCCACGCACCTTGCGCAGCACGCGCTCTTTTTCGGTCTCCCCCGGGATGAAATCCGGTTCCTCCTCGAGCACCTCGGGTGGTTCCTCTGGCAGGTTTGGCTCGGGGAGCGCCTCCTGCCCGGCGGCTTCATCCGCCAGAGGTGCGGCTGCCTCTTCGGCTGCATTTTCCAGCGCGCTACCATCCGGGCAGCCGGCATCCTGCCGCAGCATGCCGGTCATCATCAGGCCGATTTCATTCACATCTACCGCCTTGGGGTCCACCACGCCGACCACTTCGCCTTCGTACATCACAGCGACCCGGTCGGAGAGATCCATCAATTCATCCAGTTCTTCCGAGACGAGCAAGATGGCGCAGCCGGCTTCGCGCTGCTGCAGCAGCAGCTTGTGCACGCCTTCAATGGCGCCAACGTCCAGGCCGCGGGTGGGCTGCATCGCCACCACCAGGCGCGGCTGGCTGGAAAGTTCGCGCGCCAGGATGAGTTTTTGCAGGTTGCCGCCAGAAAGCGTGCGCGCCTGGGTCTCAACGCTGGGGGCCTGGATGTCATATTGCTGGCGCAGTTTGTCAGCCTGTCGGCCGGCAGCAATATAATCCAGGCGCCAATGCTGGCGCAGCGGTTCTTGGTTAAAGTTTTTCATGATGACGTTTTTGGTGATGGAGAGGTTGGGGGCTGTGCCCACGCCCACCCGGTCTTCGGGGATGTGCGCCAACCCGCGCTCGATTGAAAACTGCGGCGATTTGTTGGCAATATCGGCCCCGCCCATCCAGATCTTGCCGGTGCAGGTGCGCATGCCGGTGATCACTTCCACCAACTCGCTCTGGCCGTTGCCAGCCACCCCGGCAATCCCCAAAATCTCGCCTTCCTGCAGGCACAGGTTCACATTCCGCAGCGCCGGCAGGTTCTTGTTGTTGAGCGCGCTCACGTTTTCAAGGGTGAGCACCGTCTCGCCTGGCTCTTGACTGCACTTGTGAACGTCAAACAGCACTTCGCGCCCAACCATCAGTGAAGCCAGCTTTTCTTTGGTCAGCCCCTCCAAAGAAACACCTTCGGCAGTGGTGCGGCCCTTTCGCAGAATGGTAAGCCGGTCGGCCACCGCGCGGACTTCGTTGAGCTTGTGGCTGATAAAAACGATCGACTTGCCCTGGGCAGCCATGCCGCGCAGGGTGCGGATCAGGTCGTCCGCTTCCTGCGGCGCCAGCACGGCCGTCGGTTCATCCATGATCAGGATGTTCGCCCCGCGGTAGAGGATCTTCAGGATTTCGACGCGCTGCTGCTCGCCGACCGAAAGCTGCCAGATTTTGGCGGTCGGGTCGATGATGATGCCAAATTGACGCGCCAGCTCGCGCACCTTCTGGTCGTATTGCCTCAGGTCCAGGCGGAAATGCGGCTTGTCCAGCCCGATCAGGATGTTCTCAGTGACGGTCTGGTTCTCGACGAGCATGAAATGCTGGTGCACCATGCCGATGCCGTGCGCGATGGCGTCTCGCGGGGAATTGAACTGCACCCGGCTGCCATTCACATGGATGCTGCCGGACTGCGGCTTGTAAAGGCCGGTCAGCACGTTCATCAGGCTGCTTTTGCCGGCGCCGTTCTCCCCCAGCAGCGCATGGATCTCGCCGTGTTTTAGGGTGAAGTTGACATGGTCGTTGGCCAGCACGCCCGGAAAGCGCAGCACAATATCGCGCATCTCAACGGCTGGCACCTCAGGGTTGGGTTCGGGAAGAGTCATCAATTACCTGGAATAAATTCCTTCTTGAAGTGGAGAGATGGCCCGGATGAGCCATCTCTCGTGTTTAGGTCAGATGAGGGTCACAGTTCAGGCAGTTCGGCTGTGACGTTTTCGTTCCACCAATACATACAGGTGTTGCAGGTGCTGCCAAATTGCTTGAAGCCGTCCAGATCGATCTGCTCCAGGCTGACGCCATCGGCCAAGATCAGGTTGCCCTTGTTGTCATGGATCGGGCCCTTGAAGACGTCGAAGCGGGTGAATTCACCGGCCAGCATCTTGGCGAGCGTGTCGCGCACCATCTGCAGGTCTTCAGCCGGCAGGTCTTTCACGCCCGGCATGGGGGTTTCACCTTCCATAAAGCCATACAGACCCAGCCCGCCGGAATCGGCATCAAAGTACTCCCAGGTGCCTTTCCAGGTGCCGGCACGCGATTCTTCGACAATGCGGGCGTAGATCACGCCCCAATTCCAATACATGGAGGTCAGACAGGTATCTAGCGTGCAGTTGCCCTTGTAATCGTAGGTGATGCCCCATTTGCCGGCAGGAGCCGCCAGCGCGGGTGCCGGGGTATCGGCGCCGGTCATGACGACTTGCGCGCCAGACTCAAACAACGACTTGGCAGCGTCTTGTTCCAGGATCGGGTCATGCCAGGTGTTGATAAAGCGCACATCGATCGTGCATTCCGGGCAGGTCTTCTGCACACCCAGAGCAAAGGCATTGCCCAGGCGCAGTTCTTCCGGGATCGGGAAGGTGGCCATGTATCCGAGTTTGGGGTTGCCATCGACTTTGGCGCGCGAGCCCGCCAACATGCCGGCCAGATACTTGATGTCTTCCATTGCACCCATCAGGTTGCCAAAGTTGGCTTCATTGGACTTGTAGCCGCTGATGTGGATGAAATCAATGTCGGGGAATTCATTGGCGACCGCTTCGGTAGCGTCCATAAAGCCGAAGGAGGTGGTGAAGATCACGTCAAAACCCTTGCGGGCCAGGGAGCGGGTCACCTGCTCGGCATCCGCGCCTTCAGCCACGTTTTCCACATAGGCTGTGTGGACGTCTTTGAGGGTGTCTTGCACGTACATGCGGCCGACGTCGTGCGATTGAGACCAACCGCCGTCGTCATGGGGGCCGACGTACACAAACGCAACGTTGTAGCAGCCTTCGACCGGAGCCGGCACCTGATAGGTGCCCACCGTCTCGGAGGCAGTTTCAGCTTTGCAGTCCACGGTGGCTTCTGTGGCCGGAGTGGTACCGCCGCAGGCGGAGAGGAACAGGGTAAGAATGAGGAACAGGGTGACGGAAACGGTAAACTTCTTGTTCATGGTTCTCCTTGATGATCAGAGTGGTGACAAAGGCAGGCACTTACAGCAAAACTTTGGGGAGCCTCCTTTCATGAAACAAAACATAATCCGTGTGAACTTTGTAATTTTACCCGCTTTTCGGTGTTTGGAAGAAGGAATTTGGCAAAGGACGGCCTGTCGGAACAAAAAAGCCGGCGCGGGCCGGCTTTGTCTTGGGGTGCGGAGGGCTTAGGCCGCGCCCAACTGGCGGACGGCTTCATCGAGCTTGCCGGCAGCTTCGAGCAGGTCTTCGTACAATTCTACCGACATGGCGGTACCCTTTTGGGTAAAGCGGTACTCTTCTGAATTTTTGTAGCGCGTCATCACGCGAATATCCATCAGCATCCGCTCGCGATACATGCGCGTGCTCACCCGTACGATTTGGGCGTCTGACTTTTTAATTTCAGCGACGGTGCCTTCGCTGGTCAGGTGCGCACCCAGGGCTTGGATGGCGGCGAACAGCTCTGGCCATTGGGAAACTTCCAGGCTGACGCCTTTGCGGGTTGGGACCGGCTCGGGTTGGGAGGCAGTGTGATAATACAGGCGGATGTCGGCCAACATGCGCCCCATGTATTCATTGATGCTGAATACTACCGTTTCAGTGCGGTTTTTAACGAAACTGGTAATGATTTCTGTGTTTGTCGCGTCTTCTTCCACGATTTGATCCTTTCAGGCTGGCCGGTCGAGTAGAATGTGGCAACCCAGGAGGCTAGCAAAGGCAGTGCTGGTCTGGTTTAAACTTGCCCGGGTGCCGGCCGGCCGGCAAAACGCTCACCATTGTAAAGCCTAAGCCCATTTTTGTCATTGCCAGCCTCCATGGGGGTTTTGACAAATTACGCCGGCAGTGACAGCACTTCTATGTCAGCCCCAAGCGCTGAAAGGTGACGGCTGGGCAGCTTATCTTCGAATGTCTGCCAAATAACGGAAAATTATGTTATAAATACCTCGTCCACTCACCCGCCCGCACAACCATCATCCAGGGGGGGCTGTGCCCGGTTAACCTTATCAACTTCATCATCTTTTGGAGGCATGGATGAAAACCAGACCACAAATCGCCGTATTTTTCTTGCTTGCTTTTATGTTGCTCGTCTCGCTCGCCTGTCTTTCTTCCACCCCAACCCCAGACGCGACGGCGACTTCACTTCCACCGCAGCCCACCGAACCCCAACCCACGGTTCCGCCGGTCCAGGCGCCGACCAACCCGCCGCAGCCGACCAACCCGCCGCAGCCAACCAACCCACCGATGCAGGAGCCAACTTCAATCCCTACCGAGGTCGAAACCGAGGTGCCCACCGAAGAGCCTGCCGCGGAATCGGAACCCTATTACACCGAAGAGTTTGATGTTTCTCCGGACAACTGGTCCTACTTTATGATGAGCGGCAAAGAAGATGACATGGACATCTATACCGAAGATGGGCAGCTCATCTTTGACCTGCGCGGGCCCAACCAGTACGTGTACCTGCTCTATGATGATTATTATTATGAGGATGTCTACATTGAGGCTCAGGCTGAAAACCGTGGCCAAAACACCAACAATGTCAGTCTGATCTGCCGCTACACTGACGAAGAAGGCTGGTATGAGTTTAACGTCACCAACGGCGGCTTGTACAACATTTTAGCCTACTCAGAGTATTACGGCGAATACCGCAACATCTACAACGGCGGCTCGAAAAACATCAAGAGCGGCTGGGATACCAACGTTTACTCCGCCACCTGCATTGGGAACGAGCTGAGCCTGTACATCAACGGAGTTCTGGAACGCACTGTTGAAGATACCAAATTCAAATTCAAGGAAGGCCAGGTCGGCGTGGGCGTCTCCTCATTCGAGGATCTGCCCATACTGGTGAAGTTTGATTACGTGATGATTGACGTGCCCTGAGGTAGCCTCGAGCGCTGTTTGATTTTTTAGGGCGGGTCTCTACCCGCCCTTTTTGATTGCCAGGTTGAGATGCCCCCGGCGCCTCCTCCTCGTGGTAAAGCCTCCTCGTGGAGCGTTGAGGGAGAGTGTACATCAATGCGCTCGATGGGTGACTTGCCCCTTTGAGGAATTGCGAGCGTGCCTGTCATTGCAAGCGAGAGAAGCAATCTCACCCATCTTGTCATTGCGAGCCTGCGAAGCAATCTCTCTTTTTTTGTTTGCTAGCGGCGAAAACCGAGATCGCCACGTTCCTCGCGATGACAGGAGTATTGTCATTGCGAGCGCAGCGCGGCAATCTCTCTTTTATCTGTTTGCCAGCTCTGGAAAGGCGAGATCGCCACGTTCCTCGCGATGGCAGATTTAATTGGCGATGACCGACACTCCGTAGGGGGCAGTGACAATGATCACAAGCGAGATTGCCACGCTTCGCTCGCAATGACAAACTTTTTCGAGCCTGCGAAGCAATCTCTCATTTCTGTTTGCTGGCTCCGGAAAGGCGAGATCACTTCGTGCCTCGGGACACCCGGAGGGTGCTTTGACAAAAAGCTACCCTCGCGATGACAGATCCACTTCGCGACGGCATACAAGCGAGATTGCCACGCTTCGCTCGCAATGACAAAACAGCTTCGTGCCTCGGGACACCCGGAGGGTGCTTTGACAAAAAGCTACCCTCGCGATGACAGATCCACTTCGCGACGGCATACAAGCGAGATTGCCACGCTGCGCTCGCAATGACAAACTTTTTCGAGCCTGCTAAGCAATCTCTCTTTTCTGGTTGCTGGCGGCGAAAACCGAGATCGCCACGTTCCTCGCGATGACAGATTAACTACCCGGTGACAGAATGAGGCTGCACTCGCGGCCCCTCGAGTTGGGAGGGCTCAGACTGCCCGTTAAAAACTCTCGTACACCCCGGGCGTGAAGCCGGCGGAGGCAATCATCGCCACCGAGGCCACCAGCAGCAAAACCAGCAAAATGTCACGCAAGACGGCGCGGACCGCCAACCCGCGTGGCTGGCCCTCCAGGCGCTTATCCAGCCAGCGGCGGATGGTCGGAATCAGTGGCAGGCTAAAAACCAGCCCCAGGGCCAGCGCCAGCCAGGTGGAGTTGTCAATGAGCCCCAGCGGAATCAGCTGGCTGAAGGGATACGCCTGGGTAGGTCCCAGCCCCATCAGCGCCCGAAAAAAATTTAAAGCGTAGGTCAGATCGGGCGAGCGGAAGAACACCCAGGCCGCCAAAACCCAACCCAAAGTCCAGATATGGCGCAGGGGGGGCCACAATTTTTTGAACCACTTTCCGGCGCCGGCCGATTCCAGAATCATCGCCAGAGCGAAAATTGCACCCCAAATCAGGAAGTTGAGGGTGAAGCCATGCCAAAGCCCAGTTAACAAGAAAATCAGCAAGATATTGGCCTGCTGGGGGATGCGCCGTTTATGGCGTTGGGCAATTTCGATCGGCAAGAAGACATAATCGCGGAACCAGCCTGATAGGGTGATATGCCAGCGCCGCCAAAACTCGCTCACGCTGGCAGCAATGTAGGGGTAATTGAAGTTTTCCGCCAGGGTAAAACCCATGGTCTGGCCAAGCCCGATGGCCATATCCGCGTAACCCGAAAAATCAAAATAAAGCTGAACTGCAAAGCCCACCAGCGCAATCCAGGCATAGGCTGCGCCAATGTTGGGCGCGCCCAGCGCGAACACCGGGCCAATGGCCTTCCCGATCACATCGGCAATCAACACTTTTTTGGCCAGCCCAGTAATGAAGCGCCGCAAGCCGTCAGCAGTCTGGTCGATGGATGCCGTCGGGTTTGCCAGCTCCGGCCCGATGTCGCGGTAGCGCTCGATCGGCCCGGAAAGCATCTTGGGGAACATCAGAGTGAAGTTCGCGAAACGCAGCAGGTTCGGTTCACTGTCTGTGATTTCGTTGGCGATGTCGATATGGTAAGCCATCATCTGAAAGGCGGTGTATGAGAAACCAACCGGCAGCGCAAAGGCGCTGATCCAGCGATTAAGGCCATAGAGGTCGTTGGCGTTCCAGGCGATCAATTGGGTTTTGGATTGCACGAGCAGCTTGAAAGCGATCAGCAGCAGAGCGTTCAGGCCGACGCTCAGCGCGAGCAGCCAGTGCCGGCTGTTGTCAGCCGCGCGGCCGCGCTGCAGCCACCGGCCCAAGCCGTAGTTGACCAACAGGAAGCCGATATAGAAGGCAGCATAAACTTTGCCCTGAAAGGCGATGAAAACCAGGCTGGCCACCAAAAGCACCAGGCCGTGCATGTCCGGCCGGATCAGCCGGTAAACCAGCAGAAAAACCGGCAGAAACAAAAAGAGGAAAGTGGGCGAGATGAAAGTCATGCGTGTTAGGCCAGTTTTTGATTGATCGCCGTCAACATGTCTCCAACGCAGCGAAAACGCATGATCTCACGGGATGAAAACGTGATCTGATATTTATCTTCAATTGCGGCGATGAGAATGACATGCGAAAGCGAATCCCAGCCCTCAATATCGTCTGCGGTGGTTTCGGCCGCAACCCTGATTTCGGGGTTCTGAAACACCATCCGAAAGACCTCGCTTAATGAATCAAAATCAGTCATCATTCCTCCATTGTTGAAAGATCACCGGCATCCTGGCCGGCATACCAGGCCCGCAGCACCCGCCGCATAATCTTGCCGCTGCGATTTTTTGGGATTTTCTCCACAATCCGGAAGTCTGAAGGCGCTGCCATGGCAGAAACCCGGTTCGAAACATGCACCCGCAGGCGCAGGGCCAATTCGTTATTCCAGCTGACCCCGGGGGCCAGGGTCAAATATGCCACCACTTTTTCCCAAAGCAGTGGGTCCGCCGCGCCAATCACACCCACGTCTGCAACTTCTTTCAGTTCCAACAGCGAGCTTTCTACCTCAAACGGGCTCACCAGGTGGCCGGCGGTGTTGATCACGTCATCATCGCGGCCGACGAACCAAAAGTAGCCTTCCTCATCCTGGCGGGCAAGGTCTCCGCTGAGGTACGTTTCAGCGTGGAATTTGGATTGGTAGGCTTCCGGCTGGTTGATGTATCCGCGGAACATGGAGGGCCAGCCGCGCTGCAGCGCCAATTTACCCACTTCGCCGTTGCCAGCCAGCCGGTAGTCTTCGGTCAAGATCGCCGGGTGAATCCCGCTCAGCGGTTTACCCATAGAACCGGGTTTGACGGGCAGCCCTGGCCGGTTGGCAATCATGATGCTGCCGGTTTCGGTTTGAAACCAGGTGTCGTAAATCTCATGGTGCAATACCCGCTGGCCCCAATGATAGACTTCCGGGTTAAGCGGCTCGCCTACACTAAAGATATGGCGCAACGCTGGCAGCTCAAAACCCTGGTAAAGCTCATCTTCGAACTGCATCATCATGCGCAGCACGGTCGGCGCGGTGTAAAAAAGGTTGACCTGTTCGTCCCGCAGGATGCTAAACCAGGTTTCGGGGTCAAAGCCGCCGGCATACTGCACCTGGGTCAGCCCGCTTGCGAAGGGCGCAATGATACCATAGGATGTGCCAGTCACCCAGGCATGGTCGGCTGTGCACCAAAAGCGGTCGTCGGGTTGGTACTGAAAAACCTCCGCGAAGGAGTTGAGCTGTGAGGAAAGTGAACCATGCACATGCTGGACGCCCTTGGGCTTGCCGGTGGAGCCTGAGGTGTAATGCAGCACAGAAGGCGTCTCCGAGCTGACCGGCACGGCTGTGAAGCGGGGGCTGGCCTCTGCCAGAAGCACTGGCAGGCTGAGCACCCGGTCGGAAGCGTGCGCGGGGGCGTCAATCACGAAGACCCT
Organism: Anaerolineaceae bacterium; assembly: GCA_034430195.1. Lineage (GTDB taxonomy): Bacteria > Chloroflexota > Anaerolineae > Anaerolineales > Anaerolineaceae > Mesolinea. The sequence goes on from DAOUFF010000019.1 coordinate 13,078, forward strand.
CCGCAGGGCTGGCAGGCGCGGCCAGATTTCTTGGAGTTTGCGCAGGGATTTCTGATTGGTGATCACGGCGCTGGCGGCAGAGTCGGCCAGTCGATCCCAAAGGGCTTCGGGGCCAAAGCTGGAAAAGAGCGCTCCGCAAACCAGGCCGGCTTTCAGGATGCCCAAAAAAGCGCTGTAAACCTCGGGCGTGCGCGGCAAAAACAGAAAGACACGCTCTGGGGCAGCCAAACCGGCTGAAAGCAAAGCGTTGGCAAAGCGATTGCTGGCCTCATCAAGCTGTTGGTAGCTAAATTCCTGCCGCTCGAGGCGGGGCGTCACCCAGCGCAGGGCTGTTTTTTGGCCGAGGCCACGTTCCACCTGTAGGCCCGAACAGGCATAACCGATATTAAGCGTCTCATTCACCAAGGCTTCACTCCAAAATGATTTCCGACTGCAGCAGCTGATGGATGCTGCGCTCGGTAAATTCAATAATGACCAGGTCAGGCTGCGTCTGCAGGTCGCTGCTCAGGTTGTAATCGTAGGTCCAAAAACACTCCGCATGGCTGAAATGCTCCGCCAGGAAGGGCAGCAGATCGGTAAAAAAGGAATCACGATAAATCAGCGCCCGCGGCAGTTGTGCATTCGGGTTATCCGTGGTCACATAGGCATCGAAGAGCACTTCCGTATCAGTGGCATGGGTGTCGATGTCGGCCTGCGGCGTGAAAAGTGGCTGGAGGGTTTCGCTCTCTTCTTTAAGATGCAGGTTGCCGGCGGTGCGGGTCATATCGCCGGAGTAAGTCAGCGGTACGCGGGAGAAGTCTGAGAGGGCATGCGGCTTGACTGCTGGAAAGTCTTGCGCCAGACGGCCGGCAATGGCGCGATAGGCGATAAACGCCCCGATTTCGTTCCAATGGGTGTCGGTGCGGTAATAGACCTGGTAATCTTCCTTGGCGGCGAGCAAATCAGGGCGCAGGTCAAGCAGGGGAACATCCAGATTGGCTCTCAGGTAAGCGCTAAGCTGGTCCAGGCGGGTCTCATCCCCCAATACTTTCAGCTCGGCTGGCACCTTTTCGGGGTAAATGGTGTTTTTGTTGGGCGCGACCACCAGATAGAGCTGGATGTTTTCAGCTTTCAGGCGATCACTCACCTCCTGCAGGCGCGTCTGTATCAGGGCGAGTTCCTCGGCGGTCAGCGGGTCGGAGCGCTGATAATCGTCGGTGCTGATGGCGCTGGCATGCACCAGCCAGCCATCCGCTGCAGCAATCACCTTGTTGAATAGCTGGTCGTGCAGGACGAAATAACGAAAATTAGAGACCAGCTCGACCATTTGCACCCGGCCGAAGAATTCTGCATCCAGCGCACCCAGCTGATCAAGGTGTTGATGGAGCGGCATGAGCAGCCCCAGCAGCACCAATGCCGTGAAGAGCAGGTTGAGCGGGCTATGCTGTTTTGATGGAATCAAGGCAGTAAAAATCTCCTTCTGAAGTCTACATTTCCACGCATTTTAATGCTTTTTACCCAGTCTGTCTCAGGGCAAGTATAAGAGGAACTGGAGGTAGCGCTCGGTGCATTCAAAGATGACCAGGTCTGGTTTCTCGCGCGCCACCAACTGTGGGTCATAGGCGAAGCTCCACACGTTTACCGAGCGGGAAAAATGGGTTGAGAGGCTGGGGATGATCGACTCAAAAAAGGAATCCCTGAAAATGACCGCTCGCGGCAGGTTGGGGTCGCTTGTTTCGGTGATGAGAATCTTGATGTCATTTTCGACCGTTTCAGTCTGTGTAACTTGCTGGGAGAAGGTCGGGTTTAAAGTGATGATTTGCTCGCTCAACCCGAGATCGCCGGCGATGCGGTTAAGGTCGCCGCTGTAAGTTTGGCTGGCTTGCTGATATTCAGACAGGTTGTGGGGGATGATCATCGGAAAATCTTTCGCCAAAAGGGCAGCAATCTGGCGGTAAGCCACATACGAGCCGGTTGCGTTCCAATGAGTATCCGTTGCATGATAGAGCAGATCGTGCTGGCGGGCTGCCAACAACGCCGGCCGCAGGTCTAGCACTGGAGAGCCGTCCTGGGGCTGCAGGTAGCTTACCAGCTGCTCCAGGCGCGATTGGCTGCCAATCACTGGCACCTCAGCCGGTACTTTTTCGGGATAAATGCTGTCTTTGTTGGGCGGGATGATGACATAGAAGCGAATGTTTTCTTGAGCCAGCTGCTGCTGCAGAGTGGTCAGGTTGGTCTGAATTTGGGCAAGCTGCGTTTCCGTGAAAAGGTCGGACTTCTGATAGTCTTCCAGGTTGTGCTCATCGGTGTAGACCAACCAGCCCTCGTCAGAACGCAGCACACGATTGAAAAGCTGGTCGTCCAACAATTGGTAGCGCAGCCGGGCCGTCCAGCTGATGAGCTGCTGTCGGCCAAAAAAGTGCTCCGGCAGGCTCTCAATGTCGGACAGGCTGCCTTTGAGGGGCAGCAACAGCAGCGCCAGCAGGATGACGACAAAGATCAGGTTGTGTTTGGAGTTATTCACTGGTGAGCTCAGTTTGCATTTTCTACGCTGGCCTGGTGTGCTTCAGGCGCACAGCTGCGAGCGTGCGTCCAGCCGGGCTTTAAATTGGGCAGCGCACAGCGGCAAGCTGCCGGCACGGAAGCGCAGTAGCGCCAATGCCGTGAAGAGCAGGTTGAGCGGGCTATGCTGTTTCGATGGAATCAAGGCAGTTAACATCTCCTTCTGGGGTCTACATTAACACAAATTTTAACATTTTTTCGCCGGCCTGTTTCAGGAAAAGTAGAAGAGGAACTGGAGGTAGCGCTGTCGCCTTTGACAAAATACCCCTGTCATCGCGAGCAACGTGGCGAATTCGGTTTTTTATGGCTGGCCGAACCAGCAAAGAGAGATTGCCACGCTTCGCTCGCCTCTTTGTCATCGCGAGGAACGAAGCGATCTCGGTTGTCAACCTACCTGTCATCGCGAGGGACGAAGCGATCTCGCGTGAATTTTGTCATCGCGAGGAACGAAGCGATCTCGCCTTTTCAGAGCTGGCAAACAGCGAAAAGAGAGATTGCCGCGCTGCGCTCGCAATGACAGATAAAAGATGTCATCG
>DAOUFF010000020.1:0-19373 GCA_034430195.1 Anaerolineaceae bacterium
GTCGCTCAGCTCAATTCGCAGATCGGATTCTGTGGTTTAATGGTAAACTTTGTTAATACGTTGGCGACTAACCGCTGATGCATGATGAATCGGCAGGCATCAATTAGAACCTGAAATTCTTCACTACTGTTTTCGGAATGAACTTCTGCTACTTTTCAGTGTCTTGAGGGTTTTCTCTCTAGAGAGAACTTCTTCGTAGCTCTCTATACTGAATTCCAGTCCGATAAAGGATGAGATGAGTGAAAAGGAAGAAAACAGCTTCACGAAAACTTTTATAACAGCGGAAAAAATCCAGATATTCGGTAACGAGCAGACGTTCATGAAAATAATAAAGCGTATGCTGGACATTTTTGCTGCCATAATCGGACTTTTCGTTCTTCTACCACTGCTCCTGGCGATCGGAATAGGCATTAAAATCGATTCACCCGGCCCCGTTATCTACTTAGGAAAAAGAATGGGTCGAAATATGCACCCTTTCGAAATGGCCAAGTTTAGGACGATGTATGACCTGCCTTCATCGTTTACTGGGAATCCTGTAACTGGTCAGGGCGACCCGCGCATCACCCGCATGGGCCATTGGCTGCGGGATACGAAGCTGAACGAACTTCCCCAACTTTGGAATGTCTTGCGGGGCGAAATGAGCCTGGTTGGACCGCGCCCTGAGGATGTGGAAATTGCCCTTCGCTGGCCTGAGGAACTTCAGAAAGAAATCCTTTCAGTCCGGCCCGGCATCACCAGCCCGGCTTCAGTAATTTACCGCAACGAAGAAGCCTTGCTGCATGGGTCAGGCTTTTTGGATGATTACCTCCAGACCATCCTTCCGGACAAGCTCCGGCTGGATCAGCTGTATGTACGCAACATGAACCTGATGACGGATTTGGACGTGCTCTCAATGACCCTTGTGTCACTTTTGCCAGCCATTCGGAGCCGAACCATTGACGAACGCTGGTTTTACGGTGGTGCGTTTTTTACCTTTTATAACCGGGTAGTAAAGTATTTTCTTGCCGATATTTTTGTCACGGCCTTGGCAGTGGGTGTATCGGGCATCGCCTGGCGAATCAGCGCGGTAATTAACCTCGGTGCACCAGTTTATCTGGCCCTCGCGCTGGCCATTGCCGTGCTGACGAGCCTCCTGAATGCCATCTTCGGTCTGACCAAAGTGGAATGGAGCAATGCCAGCCCAGTTTATGTGATCGATCTGGCATTTACGACGTCACTCACCATGGCAATCATCTGGGTGATCAACCGGTATTGGCTGACTGAACCCTGGATCCCGTTCAGCATGCTCTGGCTGATGGGGCTGACCATTTTTATTGGTTTGGTCGGCATTCGCTACCGCTCACGGATCATCACCGGTGTAGCTAACCGCTGGTTACTGCTGCGCGGCCCCAAAGCAGCCTTTGCTGAGCGTATTTTGATCGTGGGGGCAGGTAACTTGAGCGAGATGACGCTCTGGCTGCTCGAGCGCAGTTCGTATGCTTCCCTCTTCGGCGTGATTGGGTTGGTGGACGATGACCCACGCAAGCAGTCTCATGAAATTTCTGGTGTTCGAGTGTTGGGGAAAACCAGTGATATACCTGCGCTGGTTAAAAAATATCAGATTGGCGTTATTTTCTTTGCCATCAGCAACTGTCCACCGCTCAAACAATCGGAATTGATTGCCCTGTGCGAGCAGACGGGAGCCAAGGTCGTGCTCATCCCCGATTTGGTCAAGACGCTCGAGCGGTCAATCAAAAAAATTGAGATTTCGGAACCATGAATATGAACAATCTGGACGGAAAGAAAGTGTTGGTGACCGGTGCCGGCGGCTTTATTGGCAGCCGCTTGACTGAGGTATTGGTTGAAAATGGCTGCAAAACACGGGCTTTTGTACGTTACACTTCGCAAAGCGACATTGGTCTGCTGAAATATTTGAGCCGCTCAACGCTAAATGAGCTTGAGGTCATCCGGGGCGATTTAAAGGATGAGGATGCGCTGGAGGGAGCTGCCAGGGGGGTGGATCTGATCTTTCATTTGGGGGCGCTGATTTCCATTCCCTACTCATATGTCCATCCGGTAGAGACCGTAGAAACCAACATCCTTGGCACACTGAACGTGCTGCAGGCCTGCCGCAGGCAAGGCTGTCGCCTAATCCACACTTCCAGCAGCGAGGTGTATGGAAGCGCTCAGCGGGTTCCCATTGATGAGGACCACCCGCTGCAGGGCCAGTCACCATACTCAGCCAGCAAAATTGGCGCGGATAAATTGGTGGAAAGTTACGTCCGCAGTTTTGGCGTGGACGCACTGACGGTCCGGCCGTTTAATACTTACGGTCCCGGGCAATCCAGCCGGGCCGTGATCCCAACCATCATTGCCCAGGCATTGACGCGCGAGGTCATTGAGCTGGGGAATTTGAATACACTGCGTGATTTTACTTATGTGGATGATACCGTTGTTGGATTTTTGGCAGCTGCCCGAGCCGAAGGTCTGGCCGGCGAAACCATCAACCTGGGTACCGGCACGGAGATCAGCATCAGCGAACTGGCCGAAAAGATAATCCGCATGACGGGCAGCTCGGCAGAAGTCCGGGTCAAAAGCCAGCGCCTCAGACCTGAAAAATCGGAAGTGACCCGACTGCTTTCGGATAACCGCAAAGCACGTGCCCTTTTGGGCTGGCAGCCAACGGTTGACTTGGAAGCTGGCTTGAGCCGCACTATTGCCTGGGTCAGGGAGCATCCGGATTTTTACCAGCCACTAATTTACGGTGTCTGAACGAGCTTAGGCGGGTCAAGAAATATGACAAGGTCGTCAGCCTAGCAGTCCGGCCTTCCTGATGCCATTGGGAATGGTTTATCAAATGCGCTGAAAGCTCTGTGGCTTACGTTAAGCCAACAAACCGATTTGATGCGAATGGGTAAATGTTGGATATGCCATCCAAAGGCCATGACAGAGCAGATTCAATGCTATGGTGGCACATCTTTTGATCAATTGCTCTCATTCCGCCTGGTTCAACCAGCAATGGATTACGGGTTGTTATGTGTGCTGCTTTGGCCATTGTAGGAGGCTTGGTGTGAATACCCGCCCGCATGGGTGGTTGGCGGTATAATCTTCCTGATCACAGAAAGGGGTAAATCCGATGAAAGCAGTGATATTGGCCGGCGGTAAAGGAACCCGATTGGCACCCTTCACTTATGTTTTACCGAAACCGCTAATGCCAATTGGCGACCGGGCAATTCTTGAAGTGCTGCTCAAACAAATCAGCCGCACCGGGATCAAACGCGTGACACTGGCGGTTGGGTACCTGGCCAGCCTGATACAGGCTTTCTTCGGTGATGGCAGCCAATATGGCCTACAGATTGACTACGCTTATGAAGAAACACCCCTGGGTACGGCCGGCCCGCTGGCTTTTGTACCCGGCATCACCAAAACCTTCCTGGTCAGCAACGGCGATGTGTTGACCCTTTTGGACTTCGCTGATTTTTTACGCTTTCATCAGGAACAAGGTGCCATATGTACTATCGCCATGCATCAACGCCAGGAAAAAATCAACCTGGGCGTTATCGAGCAGAATAATGGCGACCTGCGCGTAACTGGTTATGTGGAAAAACCAACACTTAACTACAAGGTGAGCATGGGTATCTACATTTTTGAACCGCAGGTGTTGGATTATATTCCACGGGGGCAATATCTGGATTTTCCGGATTTGGTCCATAAACTGTTGGATGCCGGTGAAAAAGTGGTCGGCTACCCATATGATGGCTACTGGCGTGACCTGGGCAACCCGGAGGACTTTAACCAGGCCTGTGCCGATTATGAGAGCATGCGTTCTCAGTTTTTGGGGGAGTGAGCCGTGAATTGGCGGGTACCTTTGGCGGATGTGCAGCTGGGCGCGGAAGAAGAAGCGGCAGTTTTGGAAGTGCTGCGTTCCGGATGGCTGACGATGGGAGCAGTCACTCAAGCCTTCGAGAATGAATTCGCGCACTTCTGTGGAAGCAGCCATGCGCTGGCAGTCACCAATGCAACTGCTGCGCTGCACCTGGCCTGCCTGGCCGTTGGGGTTGGCCCTGGGGATGAGGTGATCGTCCCTTCATTGACCTTCGTAGCCAGTGCCAATGCCATTCGCTACTGTGGCGCAGAACCCGTTTTCGCTGACATCGAAAGCCCGGAGTGGCTCTGCATTTCCGCAGAGCGTGTTGAGCAAGCAATTACACCCCGCACCAAAGCCATCATGGTGATGCATTATGGCGGGTATGCCTGCGACATGCCCGCCATCTTGGACTTGGCACATGCCCACGGTTTGGCGGTGATTGAAGATGCGGCTCATGCCGCGGGAGCGGTGCTGCATGGGCGGCCCTTGGGTACCTGGGGGGATGTTGGCTGCTTTAGCTTTTTTGGCAACAAAAATATGACGACTGCCGAAGGGGGCATGTTGGTGACGGATCGCGATGATATTGCTGCCCAGGCGCGCATTTTGCGTTCGCACGGCATGACAACGCTGACATGGGACCGGCATCAGGGGCATGCAAGCACCTATGATGTGATTGGGTTGGGCTACAACTATCGCATTGACGAAATCCGCTCTGCGGTTGGCCGGGTTCAGCTGGCAAAGCTGCCTGAGGGCAATGCCCGCCGACAGAAGTTGGTGAACCTTTACCGGCAGCTGCTGGCAGAGCGTCTACCGCTGGTGGAGATGCCTTTTAAGGAAGAACGCGGCCTGAGCAGCTATCACATCTTGCCCGTGCTGCTGCCGGAAGGATGCGATAAGATGGCCGTGATGGCAGCCATGAAGCAGCGCGGGGTGCAGACGAGCTGGCATTACCCTCCGGTACACCGGTTCAGTATCTACCAGCAGGCTGGGGTGGCGGCCGCATTGAAGATAACCGAAGAAGTGTGTCGCCGGGAGATCACTCTACCACTCTTCCCCACGATGAGCGCTGAACAGGTAAGCCTGGTGGTTGCAGCTTTAGCGGAAAGCTTGAAAGAAGTAACTGATATATAATACGTTATAAAGATGAATAAAAAAAACGTAATAAAAATTCTATCCCTCTTGTTTATTATCCTGGTGACAGCTGGTTGTAAAACCGATACAGAAAGCCCGTCCTCCTTTCAGGGAGGCTCTGTGGCAACACTTCAGGTTTCAAATGGTTTTTCAACCTCAGTTTGGAGTGATCCTTCAGCTACTCAAACTGAGCTTTCCGCTGGAAATTTTTTAACACAAACAGCTTTGGTAACCCCAATCAACCCTCCCCAGACAACAAGCACCCCGCCAGTCAGTACCATTCTTGCAACTAATCCCGCACAACCGACCGCAGAAAACCCTTTCCTTCAAAGTGAAACGCCAATACCTACCTCCAGCTACACACAGATCCCCGATCTCACGTCAACCGCTACAGCTGTGCCGACCCAAAATCCCTCAGATCCTTGGTCTGGCAGTTGGATCTTCTTCATAGAAGTCGCGGAAGGACAATACGAGCGGGTAGAAGGTTCGCTCTCTTGGGAAGGGCCAGTGTTACAAGGCCAGTTTTTGGCTCAAGAATTACCCTTCTCACTTCAAGGTGATTATGAACAAAATCCTGACTACTTAAATGGAATCTATTCTTGGGGAATGATAAATGGATGGTTTTCCTGGCGTTTAACTGGGGGAAACCAACAATTCCAAGGTACTCTGGATAATCAAAAGGCTTTTTGTGGGGCTCGGCAAGGTTTCAACCAACCTGATCCATGCGGTTTCTTTGTTCCTTACTAAGGGTTATGAAGTAAGTCTTTACAATTGTAGCAAAGATCTGTAATGGGTTCTTCCATTTCTGCACTTAATGCATGACGACAAATAGTCAGGACCTTTGCTATATCACAAAAAAAATCTCAAAGCCATTGCTCCTTTGAGAGGTACCAGTGCGTCGTCCCCTTATGCCTATCCATGACACTGTTAATCACACTTCTGTTTTTAATACAGTTTTTCGAACGTTATTTACTGCCTGCCCACTCCGGAACCTTTCCGGTCTTGTCGCCCCAGCGATCGGCAAAGGCGATGAGCCCGACCAAAAAACCGCTACCATAACTCAGATGCAGAATCAGAAAAGCCAGCGGCAGCAAAGGTAAAGCCCGCCAGTCCTTCCCGCGGGCTGCCAGAACCGCCGCGCCAAGGCTGCAGAGCAAATACACCCCGCCCAAGCCGGCCAAAAACTTCCATCCGCCTGGTATGGCGAAGGTCATAATCACACCTAAAAGCAAGGCCAACACAAACAGCGGCGGCACAAACTGCCTCAGGCTCATTTGCCGCGGATGCTTCTGAAAGACTCTGACCTTCCAGAAACCGTATTGAAAATATTGCTTCCCCATTTTGGGCAGTGATCCGCGGCTGTAGTAAACCGATTTGATGCTGTCGGCTAATAATATCCTGCCCCCTTGCTGGCGGATTCTGTAATTGTATTCATCATCCTGATTGCGGACCAGCTCCTCATCATAGAGGCCAACCTTCGTCACAATGCTCAGAGTATAGGCCGGAAAAGGAACCGTGTCTGCCAGCCGCGTTTTGCCAACTTCAGTGCGAAAGGAGGAGTTGCCCACTCCAAATTTTGAGCTCATGGCCAGCGCCGTCATGGACGAGATGAAATTTTCCCCGACCGTCTGCATAGGCCCTCCGACACCGTCCACCCGATCTTCCTGCAGGTGCGCCACACATTGCGAGACGTAATCCGGCGCAACTTCACAGTGCCCATCCACGCGGATGAGGACATCCCCGCGCGCCCGCGGGATCAGCAAGTTTAGGCCAGTCGGGACAATTTTGCCCGGGTTCGTCCAAACCGACACCGGCATGTCGGCCGCATGGCTGAGGGTAATGATTTTTTCAGCCGTGCCATCCGACGATTCCCCGTCTGCGACCAATATTTCCATGTGGTCATGTGGATAGGTTTGACTGAAAATGGCTTTGAAACAGCGCTCAACATATGCTGCTTCATTTCTCAGCGGCATTAAAATACTGACGAAAGGTACTTCGGGGTTTAAGCGCGCTTCAGACACTCCTCATAAATCCTTATCGTTTTTTTGGCAATAGCTTCCCAGCTCAGATCTTGCACCGCCTCACGCCCTTGGACGGGTGTCGGACAGTTCAGGGCTTCGATGATGGCACTGGCAATGGTCTCTGGCCGGTCATCAGCGCAGACATGGCATCCTGCGACGGTTCCGATCCGTTCCCGCACATCCCCCACATCGACGGCAACCACCGGCCGGTTGCATGCCAGAGCTTCTTTGACGATGACCGGCGAACCTTCATGGGTCGAGGTCAGCAGCAGCACATCGCCGGCATTCAAAAATAGCGGGATTCTGTCCGGAGGTTCTCCCCAGACCGGCAGCAGCCGTATTTTTTCCCCATCCAGGCTGCCGCAAGCCAGCTGGAATGCCTGCCGGGCGAGCTCAAACCGTTTCTCCGGGCGGGCCGGGTTGGCAACGAAAAGTATATAGCGCGTTCCGGGTTCCAGCCCGAGCTGCTGCCGGGCGGCAGACTGGTCCATAGGTCGGAATTTTTCCAAATCCACACCCATCGGGATGATATCTGCCCGCTGGACGCTGCTGGGCAGCGCACTTTGCAGCCGCGCTGAAACGACAATGCAGCGATCTGCCCGTCTGGCCACCCACCGGCTGACTTTGACCAATACTTTTCCGGTTAAGCTGTAGTGGCCATTCGCGGCGACCACACCCAACAAGTCACTGCCATGAAAAGTCACCACCAGCGGTTTTCGCGAAAACAGTGCCAGCAGACCGCTCTGCCCCCACTGTGCATGCAATATTTCGGCCAGCTTCCATTCTGGAAGTTTCCTTAGCTGATGCCATGCCTTGAGGTAATTCAAGGGGTTCGCCTTTCCACGGAAGTGGAACACGCTGACCTCAACCCCCTGGGCTTGCAATGCATTTAAGTACTCAACCAGGAATGGCACGTCGCCAGGCCTCTCAGGGGTCGGCCATTCCGAAGTAACAAACAGCACCTTCACGAACGCCGGCCCTCAACAGGAATGCGCAGCCGGGCTGGCAATTTACTTTTGGGCTTGAGTGCCTCAGGGCTGGCCAGGTCGAGATGGCTGAAAGCCAATCCAATTAGCAGCGCTGGGGCTGCCAGACGTGTGGCGGAATGAGCCATAAAAACCAGCGCCCAGACCAAACAGGAAATTTTTACCGCCTTGCTCACCCGGTCGTCTTTTTCAAAAACCTTGCTAGCTGACAAAACGGCCATAATTAGCAATGCCGCCAGCCCAAAGATGCCATGCTCTGCCAACATGCGTGAGTATTCGGTATGCGCGTTCGAAACGCGGAAGTAGAGGGCATGGTAGGCATTGGACTGGCCGACCCCCACCCCCAGGAGCGGGTTTTCCTGGAATACTTCCAGGTCAGAGCGCACGATTTCGATTCGACCGGTCGTATCCAGGCTAGAGACCCGAGCGCTGAGTGTGTTCCCTGTCCAACTGTCCAAAGCTGGAAACAAAACCAGGTAAAACAGCGCAATCAGGATGCCGGCTGAGACGGTGAAGGAAATGCGCGAGCGCTGGTCACGCAGGAAGAAGATACCCCCGGCCAGGATCGCTGCAACCAGGGTCCACAAACCACCGCGGGAGTACGTGAGCATAATTTGAACCACGAAGCCGACCGCCATCAGAAAAACCACAGCCCGTAAGAATTTATGCTCATTCTCAAGCATGACGTACAAAACCGCGCAGAGCGCTCCGAACGCCAGCAAAGAGGAAACCTGATTGGGGCCGGTATTGGCAGAAGTGATGAAATTGGATGAACCCGTAAACTCGATCGTTTCAGCATTGATAATTCCAATCAAAATCAGGATGCTGAATGAAATTACAGCGCCGAGCCCAGTCAGAAGGAAGGACTTCAGTTGCTCCATGCGAATTTTCTGCCCACTCAGAAACACGGTCAGCACGACCGTCGCCAGCGGTCCAGCCAGCGCAAATGAGATCGCTTCACGGTCAAAACCAGGGAGGAGAAAAACGGATGGGATCAACAGCAGGAAATAAGGCAGCCAGTTCCAATTCAGTTTAAATACCGGCTTGTACTTCAAGATAGCCAGCGCTCCAAACCCAATCAATGCCAGCTTACACGTTTCCCAAAACACATTGGCGCCTAGGCCGCGCCACAATAGCTCAGAGCCAACCAGATAACCCATCCAGTTGATGAATGCTGACGGCTCGTGACTGGTCAGCAAGATCAGCGCGCCAATGGCTAAAGTCAATAGGGCATGGACGGTGGCCAGCTCAGGGAACTGCTGCAGCAACACGGCCAGCCCGGCCTGAAAAGCAAAAAAGAGCAAAATACGCAGGGCATACGGGAAAGTGCTCCGGGCTGCTGCACCGCCAGATTCAGCCGGAACCAGATTAATTGAAGTTAAGCGTTGGGTCCTGATCATTCAATGAGTCTCGTCATTATCGCTATCAGCCAGGGTAAAGTGAATCCGGCCGGCAAAGGCATCCATCAAGCGCTGGTCAGGGCTCAGCCAGCAAAAACGGGCCGTCCCCTTCATCAGGAAGCCCACCTGTCTAAAAGCGCTTACCAGCTCAGGCAGAGTCACCATCACTGTCACCTGAGTGCTGCCCTCGCGCGATGCGTCTCGCAGCACCTGCCGGGCGATTGCTCGGATGGCGTGCTGATCGGAAAGGTCACCAAACAGATCCAGGATGCGGGTCACCCGCTGCTGCTCACGCATCAGGGTGCGCGTCACCATCACCAACTTCAAGCCTGAAGCTGTGCTGCTCTGATAATACCGCAGTTCCTGCGCATATGGTGCCTCCAAAAAGCGATGCCGCAGATAGCCTTCATCCCGATGCGTGGTGGCCAGCGTGAAGTCGTGCGCTTGCTCGAAAACCTGTGCCAACATTTCTGCGGATGGCTGTTCCAGCCGCACTACGGCGGGGTTGTTTTTAATTTTCAAAAGTGCCTGATATAGTGCGCTTACTGGAGTCAAGAGCGCAGCGCCGGCCTTAAGCAGCACCCCGCGGCCAGCGTGGCTCTCGGCCACCTGACGCACCTGCAGCGGCTTAAGCGGGCAGAGCAGCACTTGCAGATCTTCCCTGACGCCCCAGTGGTGTTTGCGGTGGATCTTTGCGGCTACTTCATTGGGAAAGCCTACCTTTAGCACCGGGTTGTCTTGCAGCTTGCGGTCAAAGTAAGACTGCAAATGTTGACCGCGGAATTCTGGGGCAATCATGATATCGACCCACCATACCGCTGGCGCGGTTAAACCGCCGGCGTCGATCACGGTTGGAATGACCGCGCAATATCCGGCGATAGTGCCATCCACTTTCAAGATCCAGCGATTCTCATTTCCACCATGCAGCCAGGCGCCGTGTTCAGCCAAAAAACTAGCTTTCCCCGGGCCAAAAAAACGCCGAAGGAAGGCATCCAATGCATCTTGATTCACTTCCAATGCGCTGCTCATTTCGACCGTCATCGCTGCCTCCCCAATAGTTCCCGGTAAATATTAACAATTTTTGCGCTTTTTCCCGGACAGTAAAACTCGGATTTCATCTTTTCCCGCCCGGCTGCGCCAAGCGCTTCCAAATCGGCCCGGTTCAGCATCTGCTCGAGCGCTGAAGCGAAGCTGGCAACACTGCCAGGCTCAACCAGGCAGCCATTCTCTCCGTCCCGGATCAAGTCTGGTATCCCACTGGTACGGGTGGCAATGACCGGCCGGCCAGCTGCCATGGCTTCCATAAGCGCATTTGGTGTGCCCTCAAATTGCGAGAGCAGGCAAAAAACGTCAAACAACCCGCTTAACGCTGGTGCATCTTCACGAAAGCCCAGCAGGTAGATCGAATCCGTCAGCCCGAGCTGCCCGATCAGTTGGCGGATTTCATCATAATAATCCAACTCATCCGGAATGGGCTGGCCGACAATCACCCCGCGCAGCTCCGGATGAGCTGGCAGCAGCTTTGCCAATCCTTCAATGAAAATATGAACATTCTTATTTCGGCGGATGTTGCAAACTGTGCCGACAATACGATATCCTCCAGCGAAAACCTCTGCCAGCTCTGGCGGGATTGACGGCCGCGTTTGTGGGATTTCGACACAGTTCTCAACCAGAAAAATCCGGTCCCGCGGGAGACCCTCTGCTGCCAGCTCCGCCTGAATGCTCTCTGCATTGACGAACATCCACGGCGTCCCATGGATCGAAAGTAAACGCGCAAGCCTGGGTAGATTTAAAAAACCACGATTCTTTAGAGAGTTCCGCATCGAACCCGCACGCAGCGGCACGCCAGCCAACAGCCCGCCCAGGCTGGCGTAGGTGTTGGTGTAGGCACTCCAGGAATGTACGACCTGCGCCTGATGTGCTCGCAAAGTTTTGACAACGAAGCGCAAGCGGGCTATGGCACTGCGCGCACCAGGCGGGCAGTACACCACCGGAACCCCACAGGCACGGATGGCATCTTCATATCCACCGGCTGCGCTCGGGTTGAAGCACACAACCAGCGGATCAACCTCGCTCAGGTCCATGGCTTTGAGCAGCAAATAAAGCTGACGCTCGCTGCCTCCTTTGCCAAGTTCCCCAATCAGATAGACAATGGGCAGTTTCTGCATCGCTCAGCTCTTCTTCTCGCTCGCAGCCCGATTTTGCGTCAGGGTCAGATCCGGTTCGAGCGGTCGGCGATACAGGCCACTCAGCTTCAGGTTGAGGTAAGCCGGGTCCGATTGATAGATGCCAATGCGCGGAATTTCATAACGGAAGGCATATAAGTGCCGGGAATCGACTGCGAATGCCGCCCGGTAGCCGGCCCACTCTGCTATTTCCACCACAGAGCGATCGTAATCTCCGGTTGGGTAGGCAAATAACTCAACCGGCTTTTCGGTCAGCTTCTCCAGCGCTTCTTTGGAATTAGCAACTTCGTATTCGGCAATTTTGGGGTCAATTCGCGAGAGAAAAGGATGCGACACGGTGTGAGAGCCAATCGTGATAAGCGGATGGGCAGCGCACAGCTTCAGCTGGCTCATACTCATCCCATCAAAGTAGGCATGCGCCTTCTCGGGGGGCACATTCTGCTCCGTCTGCCAGTAAGAGCGCGCAATTTCTCGGCTGGCCGGCAGCCAGTTCTTTGGGTCCCAAACATGCTGCAGGCTGATGAAAAATACTGCCGGTGCATCAAATTCTTCCAAAATTGGCAGCAGCACTTCTGCATTATTGGCGAATCCATCATCAAAAGTGAGCAGAACGCCGGGTTTGGCACTCTCCAGGAATTCAGCTGGGGTCAGCAGGGTATACCGGGCGCTCAGCCAGATGAGGATGGCATGCATATCCGCTGCCGTCAGATGCGGCTGAACGGACGCCGGCAAATGCGCGTCGCGCTCAGGGGCGATGCCGTGCATCACCAGAACGAAACGCCCCTTCCGTGCGCTGGCCTCAGCCAGTCGCCCCGAAATTCCGCTCCACCACAAAAGGTAGCTTAACCGATCTCGCAGTTTACTCATCCTCAGCCCCTCCAACACTGCTGCGAAGTTTTTCTCCCCAGGCACGCTCCAGCCGGTCGCGGATGCAGTCCCCCCAGGCTTCCAGCGTATATTGGCGGGCCACGCTGCGGGCATTGCCGCCCAAGGTTTTCATCTGCTCGGGTACCTGGACCAAGGAGAGCACCGCCCGGCTGATATCCTCCGCACTGAAGCCATCCAGCAGCAGGCCAGCCTCGCCGGCCAGCAGGTGTGGGATGACTGAAACCGGGCTGGCAACCACCACCAAGCCGCAAGCCATCGCTTCCAAAAGGGCTTTGGGAAAGCCCTCCGAAAAAGTGGGAAAAACGAATATATGCGCTTCTGCCAGGTGGCGCAACACGTCACTGTGCGGCAGGTTTCCATGAAAGCGGACTGCGCCTTCCACACCGTTTTTTTGCGCCAACGCTTCCAGCTCGGACTGCTGGCTGCCAGAGCCGAAAATGTCGAGGGTGACCGCCGGCACTTCTCCCTGGATGGCGGGCAGTGCCTCAATCAGGGCGGCAAAGTTTTTGCCGGGCAGCAGCCGGCCGACACTGACCAACCGCAGCGGATCGCCGGGCTGCCAGGTGTGTGCGGCGGGCAGGTGATCCATTTCATTCCGGGTGAGCGAGCTGGAAAAAATCCAGGTGATATTGGGATTTTTTGCTGAAGGGAGACTGCTCGAGCCACCGGTAGCCATCACCACCAGCCTGCCGCCTGCCTGCCGGGTCAAAAAGCGCTGCAGCCAGGCATCCAAAAAGCTGGATGGAATCCCCCAGCGCCCACAGTGCCTGACATACAGCCTCTTTTTCTGGCGCAGCGCTTCACACATGCCGATTTCACCCAGGTCGCCGGGGACCGGCGTGTGAACTGCGTCCGCCTGGCGGATCATCCGGCGGAGTGCCGGCAGGTGGCGCGGCAGCCAAAAGATGAGGCTTAGTTTGCGCCCCCAATTTCGTCCGGGCGGCTCTGGCAAGGTGTGGACGCTCAAATTGTGCCCCTGAAGCGGCAGCGCACCCGCAGGCGGCGGACCTTTGCGCTGCAGGACCAGCAATGTGGTCTCATCAAATTGCTCTGAAAGCGCTCGCATCTGAAACGGGAACCCCCCAACCGTGCAATACCCGCTGGGTGAGCGGGGGTCTGCCCAGGTTTCTTTATGCGAGATTACCAAAAGGTTCAATCTAATTTCCTTTGATTGATGTGGTTAATTAGCCATTCAGCTTGTTGGTTGGCTACAACACTGGTTTCAAAGGAATCCAGGAACCTTTGGCGTGAGTTGGTACGTAAGGTCGCATGGATATTATTCGAAGCGAAAAATTGATCAATTTTGCACGCGAGATCTTTTTCATCACCTGGATCAAACAGGAGACCCTCAACCCCATCTCGGACAATTTCCGGAATACCGCCTACTCTCGAACCGATAACTGGCGTAGAGACCGATAATGATTCGATACAGACATATCCAAAAGCCTCGTTTCGGCTTGGTACTACTGAGCAAGCTGCGGTAGCAAACTTGTGAAAGACAGAATTGTGCGGAACAGAACCACTGAAGAGACAACGGTCTGATACTCCTAATTTTTGGGCCAATTGTTTACAAGCCTCCAGACTTTCCCCTTTTCCAACGAATTCCACGCTTATTGGAATTTGAGTTGTAAGCATGCTCAGCGCTTTGATCAGAATGTCCTGGCCTTTGGTTGGACTAAACCTGCCGACACAAACTATCCGGCCCTGGATAGGCTCAAGATTGCTCAACGTAGGATCACTTTTCAATGGATCAGAAAGATAATTATAAAAAGTGTGTACTTTTTCGTACGGAATGTTGTAGATCAAGCTGGCATCAATTGCAGCTGACTTTGAATTTGAGAGAATAATAGTGGCTAATCTGAGAACTACTTTTTTACGAAAACGGAACCACTTTAATTTGGCAGGAGGAAGATCGGTATCACTTTCAATCGCTTTTGAAACAGTTTCGTACCTGACCATCCTATAGGGAACACGGCATAGCCACCCGACTAATGTCATAACATTGACTGAGCCAAATTGAGAAATCAAACAAACCGGTTTGAACTTATGGATCAGTTTTAGAAGAAAAAAAGCATCGCAGAATTTAGTAGGCCGCGAGGAGGGCCATGAAACGAAATTTATTGAAGGGGTACCTGCTGGCAATGCTTCAGGATTGCCATCCAATATTATGACAACATGACACCCACGATCAATTAATGCATTGGCCAGAGATTCTAATCTATCCTTGTTGGCGCTTGTTTTCCAACTGCCAGATATAAAAAACACCTTGGTTGAATTAAGATCCATACTTAACCTTTCTACATATTACGGCTTGTACAGTATCGGATCAATAATAATGGAGGCGATTTTCTCACCAGCCTGGCCGTTACCGTAAGGATTGGGCGCTTGTGCCATTGACTGATAAACTGCCCTTTCATCCAACAATTCCAAAATGCTCGTTTCAATCGTCAGCTGATTGGTCCCTACCAGGCGCGCGGCGCCCGCTTCCACACCTTCCAGGCGTTCTGTGACTTCGCGGGTAACCAAAACCGGCTTGCCTAGCGCTGGCGCCTCCTCTTGGACTCCGCCCGAATCCGTAAGGATGATATAGGAGCGGTCCATCAACCATACAAAGTCTCGATATGGCAACGGATTCATCAACCAGACATTTGCCAATCCTCCCAATTCTTTTCTAACCACATCAGAGACGTTCGGATTCGGATGTACCGGATAGATGAACATTACATCTTCCCGCTGTTCAGCAACATTACGGATAGCCGCACAAATGTTGACTAACCCAACCCCAAAGCTTTCCCTTCGATGACCGGTACTCAGTATGAGCCTCCGGGAATTCAGCATCTCCATCAGCCCATCAGGAAGCGTTGGCTGATAACTCGCAAGTTTGGCCTTCATCCACTGGAGCGAGTCGATCACTGTGTTTCCAGTTACAAAGATGTGTTCGTCTGGGATATTCTCTCGTAATAGCGAGTCTCTGGCCCGGGGAGTAGGAGCAAAGTGGTAATCGGCCAGGCATGTAATCAAGCGGCGGTTTAGTTCCTCCGGGAATGGGGAATATTTGTTTTCCGTGCGCAAACCTGCTTCAACATGGGCCACACTAACTTGATGATAAAACGCTGCCAGGGCGCCACAAAACGCAGTGGAAGTATCTCCCTGCACTAACACAAGCTCTGGTCGAACTTGATCCACAAGTAAATCAATCGCGCTTATGGCTCGGCTTGTAAAACCACCCAGGCTCTGACCGGGTTGCATCAAATCCAAATCAAAATTTGCAGTAATTTCAAAGTCTTGCGCTGCTTGGCTAAGCAGCTCACGATGTTGGCTTGTAAAGCAAACCAACTGGCTCAGTTGGTCAGGGCGAGAGCTTATAGCTCTGATTACAGGTGCCAATTTAACTAATTCAGGTCGTGTGCCAATTAATATCAGGATCTTACGCGGCATGGCTTTCCTCTACGCAGTCTTTATCCCCGAGCGGTGTATCAGCAGGCCTCCCCGCCAGGATGGCGGCGAGTGTGCCCCGGTAGCTTTCCCAGCTCAGCCGGGCCCGGGCATAGCCGCTGCAGCGCCGGGCGTAATCCTGGCGGTTGGCGCACACTTCCTGCAAAAAAGCGGTCACCCTTTCGGCACAATCTGGGCTGTGGGGGTCCAGCGCGATTCCCAGCATTTCCCGTTCGGCCAGCGCGCTAAAATCGCCAGCCCACGGGCTGAGTACCACCGGAACACCCCCAAGCAAATATTCTGCAAATTTTGTGGGCGAGGCAACAATATTAAGCAGTGAATCATCCCGCAGCAGCAGCCCGACATCTATCGCCGGCAGCGCGCGCATCACTTCGGCATGATCCAGCGACACCACTGCTGCATCAGCCGGGTCAACCCCGGCCGCGTGCAAGTAGCCTTCAAAGGCTTCCTTTTGGCGGCTCAAGATCAAGAAGAAAGCCTGCGGCAGGCGCCTGTGCACCTCGCTGAAAAGCGTGCACATCAGCTCTGGCAGCTGGTAGGCCACCGCCGAACCGACATATCCCAACACCAGCCGCTGGTTTGTCTCCGGAAGTTCCGCCGGGCGCGGCGCCGTTTCAGGCGCTTTGAGCTCATCCAGATTCACCGCGCAGGGGATGACGGCCGAAGTGCGCCACGCCGCACCGTAGCGCTGCTCGAAAAAGAGGCGCATATTCTCCGAAACAAAAATCACCTGGTCAGCTGACTGCAGCGTGTACCTTTCGCGCTCCTCAAGGTACTTCACAAAGCGGTCAGCGCTGGAGGCGTGGTTAAAGTAGGCGTACTCGGCTGAGCCCACCCCATGAAAATCGGCTACCACACGCTGCTTGCGCAGCCATCCGGGCACCCGCAGGGCGATATCGGCCGCCAGCATCCCATGCCCATAAAAGACCGTGGCATGCGCGCGCCGCCCAACCAGCCAGGTGGCCAGCGCGCACCATTGGCTATTCAGCCGGCTGAGCAGCGGCAGGCGTGTCAGCGGCAGCATCGGGAAGTAACGCACCGGTGCGCGCGCCTCCTCAGACAGGCTGGCCTTTCCGCGCCGCCAAAAGCGCGGCCCCCGCAGTACCTGGCTAAACGGCAAAAAACACAGCAGCCCGGCCTCAAAACCGCTGAGCTGCGCCTGTCGCGCCACGTCCACAACTCGGCGCCGGCCGCCTCGGCCATGCTCGGCATTAGCTGAAGTTGCTAGAAACAGCACCCTTCCCGGTACCTTCATTTTCCGCCTCCCAGCGCCAACAGCGCCTCAGCTACCCGCCGACCGGATTGCCCGTCCAGCGTCCCGCCAAAAGTTTTGGCCAAAAATTCACGTTGGGCTTGCGCCAGAGGGTTTTCTGGACCCATAAACTCAGCGATAATCTCTCGCACTTCCGCCACGGAATAAGCTACGCGCACGCCGCCGCTGGCCGCAACCGGCCGGTAATGGTCAAACTCAATATGGCGGCGCCAGCGCTTGCAGTGCGGCAGCTGGCTGCCGGGCGGGTCAAAACCCAGGTTCATCACTGGCTTTGAGAACATCATCAGCTCTAGCGAGACGGTCGAGGCCGGGTTGACGCCAAACTGGCAGTGCCAGAGCAGGCTGGTAAAGATCGCCAGGTCTTCTTCTTGCGGCATGAACCACTGCGCATCCCACAGGATCGGTGGGAAGAACACATCCGGCCGGTTTTCGCCGGCCAGCGCCACCATTTCGGCGCTGTTTCCCTTGGCGTAAGTGCGCACCACCAGCTGCGGGCGCACCTCCGGCGGGTACTCGGCCAGCAAGTCGACCACCATGCGCACATGGCGCGCCTCTTCCGGGAAGTCCCGATCCATGCCGGTGGTATAGAGCACATACGGCCGGGCCGGGTCAAAGCCTATTTTTTCCGCCAGCTCAGCCCGGCTGAGCCAAAAGCGGGGCTTAAAGTGATAATCGAACTGCGGCGTGCCGGTCACGCTCACCTGATCGGGCCGGATGAAACGGTAAAGGTTGAGCAGTTCAGCCCGCATCCCTTCATGCCAGACCAAAAAGTGATCATACGGCGGCAGAATGCGCCCGCGCGAAGAGAGGTTATCCCACGAGAAGATAAAGGCCGCGGTGCGAATGCCCATGTGATGCGCCACCCGTACCGGCAGTTCCCCGCGTGGGGCATGGATGTGCGAGCAGTTAAAGACCAGATCGGGCTGCAGCTCAGCGAACAGGCGGTCAAACTCACGCGTCGGGCGCAGCCACACGCTCAGGCGGTATTCCCAAAACGCCAAAAAGTTCAGCCCGGCCCGGCTGGCAAACAGCCAGGCCAGCGCCTTGTAGGCTTTTTCGCGCAGGCGCGCCTTGGGCGTGCGCGCTTCGTAGTCGAGCAGCTCCCATTTGTTTTTGACCTTCTCGGTCCAGATCCAGCGGTAATGCGCCATGCTGATAAGCTCCCGCAGCACGCGCACCAGTTTCTTCTCGGGGTAGGCGCTCAGCGGGATGATACGCACCGCCAGCGGCCCGAAGGTGGCCAGGAATTTGTCATCGTGAATGGCGGTCAGCAGGGTCACTTCGGCCTGTTCCGCCAGCAGACGCAGTGTATCGGAATAGAGGAAGTTGCGCACGGCCTCACCCCGGGCAACGATCAGAACAATGCGCGGTTTGTGTTCAGACAACTGGTCTACGACCCTCCATTTAGGATTCTTTTCACAATTCCAGACCAATAACTCTTTGTCAATAGATACCTTGGATAAATGCGAGCAGCAGATAAGAATTCCGAAAGACTCGTTAGTAAATTGGGATGGTACTTTGCAACACTAAAATGCCCTTTCGCCATGAGAAAGTGGGCGGTTTGCTCTCGTTGCTTTCTTTCAAGTACATTAGTCGAATGATTTTCAGTGTATAAACGCGCGAACTCCTCCCCAAAGGAGATCATCTCGGACATCGTCTTGCTTTCAGGATGGCGTCTGAATGCTGCATAAGGTCTATTATCCATAACGATCTCGAATTTATTCGCAATCCGGAATAACAAATCCCGATCCATGACGTACCTAAGATCCTCACGAACATGTCTTCCAACCTGGTCGAGCGCTTTCCTTGAATAAAACGTGGAAACCTGGTGCATCCGCCAATCCTCGGGGGCAATCAAGGTCAGATCCAGCGGAGATGGATGAGGCAATCTGGGAACATTCACTATCGGCGACAGTTTTGAGTATTCATCAACATGCCTGAAGCCGCCGACGATCGCTCCGCAATCAGGGTGTTTTTGCCATTGCTCGGCGGCAAAAAAGAAAGCGCCTGGAAGGTAATAGTCATCACTGCTGAGAAAGGTGATCAAATCGCCAGTGCATTTCAAAAAGCCTTTATTGATGGCGCAGCTTTGACCTTCATCAGCCTCACTGACCCAGTATGATAATTTCGCTTCATATTTTTCGATTATATCCCGGCTACCGTCACTGCTTCCCCCATCGATGAT
>DAOUFF010000021.1:0-2469 GCA_034430195.1 Anaerolineaceae bacterium
TGTCATCGCGAGGTACGAAGCGATCTCGCATGTCATCTTTTACTGTCTCCGCTAGCGATATTATGTCATCGCGAGGGACGTGGCGATCTCGGGTTTCAGTGCTGGCCAAACCAGAAAAGCGAGATTGCTTTGCAGGTTAGCAATGACAGACAGCTGCGTTGTCATTTTGTTGTCGCGAGGTACGAAGCATTCTTGCCTGTCAGAGCCCGACAACCAGAAAAGAAGGATTGCTTCGCAGGCTCGCACCCCCCAAAAAGTGCTTCGAAAAGGTTAGTTACTGGTATTAAGTTGAGCAACCCGAAGCAGAAACCTAAATAACAAGATGCGCATAGCCATCGTTGTTCATGGAGAGTGGGAGATAAAAACTCTTCAGCCATCTCGAACAATTCCAGGCCGGCAAACCTGCCGCTGCAGCACTGCATCATTTTATTTTTTGGCAGTAACAAGCAGTTAAATATTGCAGCAGCTCTTCAGATCATAAATCCATGAACGTTTGTAAAACTCAGTATCACCGACTGCGTACCACCGAAAAAATTTTCTATTCCGTGCGCGCCGTACATATTTCATCAGACATCCTGTAAATGAGAACCTTGATCGCGTAGGGTGGACCCATTTCGTTCTTAATGAGGCCACTCGGAGGTCTGTGCACAAACCTCGCTAGAAAACACATATATGCTTAAGCAACCGCGTCAATTTGGCGGCTCAATCATGGACTCGAAGCCAAGCCCGTCCCCAGCGCGCAAGCCAGCCGGATTGCGCATAGCCAATTATAGCCAACCAAAACCAAGCAGCATCTCCGCCAGGAAGGGGACTGCCGCCCGCGCGCCTTCCATCGCGCGCCTTTGCCCAGCCGCAGCAGACCAATGCACAGGGGGTATAATCCAATTATTACTCGCACAGCGCGCCGGTGAATCGGCGCCGGGAGGTTTTGATGAACTATGCCCTGATCATGGCCGGCGGTGCCGGCACCCGCCTTTGGCCGCTCAGCCGCGAGCGCTTACCCAAGCCCGCGCTGCGCCTGTATTCCGACCAAAGTATGTTCCAGATTGCTGTGGAGCGCCTTTCGCCGCTGTTTGCGCCGGAACAAATCCTGGTGATTGCGGGTGCTGAGCATATCGGCGTGCTGGCCGAACAGGTGCCCGACATCCCAGCTGAAAACTACATTGTGGAGCCGCAGGGCCGCGGGACCGCGCCGGCCATTGGGCTGGCAGCCGTACACCTGGCTGCCCGTGACCCGGAAGCAGCCATGGTGGTGCTGACCGCCGATCACCATATCGGCAACACCGCTGTCTTTCGTTCAGCCATTGCTGCCGCGCTGGACATTGCCCAAAATGACTATTTGGTCACATTGGGGATCACCCCTTCCTGGCCATCCACCGATTATGGCTATATCGAGCAGGCCGAACCGCTGGGGGCGCTTTTCGGCGGCCTGAAGGCTTACCGGGCAGCGCGCTTTGTGGAAAAGCCCAATGAAAACGTGGCCAAGAAGATGCTGGCGCTGGGAAATTACGCTTGGAACAGCGGCATGTTCATCTGGAAGATTTCTGCCATTCTGGCGGAATTCAGGGCGCAGATGCCCGAGCTGTATGATGTGCTGATGAAGATTGGCGAAGAGCTCAAGACCGGCAACTACCAGCAGATATTGAATGCGCTATGGCCCACCATCGCCAAGCAGACCATCGACTATGGCATCATGGAGCATGCCCGCCGGGTTGTAGTGGTGCCGGTTGACATGGATTGGATGGATGTAGGGACCTGGACCAGTCTGAAGGCGCTCCTCCCGCAGGACCCGGATGGCAACAGCACGCGCGGTGAGGTGCTGCTGGAGGATTCGCACGGCTCGCTTATTTTAGGTGGAGAGCGCTTGATTGCCGGCATTGGCCTGGATGATTTGATTGTGGTGGATACGCCGGATGCGTTGCTGATCTGCCCGAAGAATCAGGTGGGGGAGGTGCGCAAGCTGGTGGCGCGCCTGAAGGATTCGGGCCGCACCGATTTGGTTTGAGCCTGCCTTTTTTTGTTGAAGTTTCGGAACGAAGCATGCGTTCCCGAGCCCGCTAAATTAGTCTTGTCATTGCGAGCGCAGCGCGAATAGTCTTGTCATTGCGAGCGCAGCGCGGCAATCTCTCTTTTAGCTGTTTGCCAGCCCCGAAACCCGAGATCGCCACGTTCCTCGCGATGACAAGCAAAGACGAGCGCAGCGCGGCAATTTCTCTTTTTGTTTCGGCCTGCCCTGAAACCCGAGATCGCTTCGTTCCTCGCGATGACAAGCAAAGACGAGCCTGCGACGCAATCTCTCACTTCTTGTCATTGCGAGCGCAGCGCGGCAATCTCGCTTTTGGCTTATTGCCAGCCCTGAAAAGGCGAGATCGCTTTGTCCCTCGCGATGACAAGCAAAGACGAGCGCAGCGCGGCAATCTCTCTTTTGGCTGTTTGTCAGCTCTGAAAAGGCGAGATCGCCACGTCCCT
>DAOUFF010000022.1:0-12524 GCA_034430195.1 Anaerolineaceae bacterium
GTTGCGGGCCCGCCAATTCAGCGCGGACCAGTCCGCCCAAACTGGCGCTCCAACAGGCTGGCGCTTAAGTGAATCATGGTCGGACGGCCATGCGGGCAGGTGCGCGGGGAGGGGCTGCTCTCCAGATCGAGCAGCAGGGCACGTTGTTCCGCGTCCGAAAGCAGCTGCCCGCCTTTTACCGCCATACGCTTGCATACCCGCGCCGCAATACGCGCTTCTACCTCGCTTTGCAGCGGCGTCTCGTCTTCTTCAAAAGCGTTCACAACCGCCAGCACCGCCTCACGCGGGTCTCCTTTTTGGAAAATGGCCGGCACTGCTCGAATTCGAAAAGTGCCCGGTCCAAAGGGTTCCAGGTCAAAGCCCAAACTGGCCAGGGTTGGCAGCTGTTCCTCCAGCAATGCCGATTTTTCGGGTGTGAGTTCCACGCTGAGCGGCGTGACCAAAGCCTGGGATGCGGCAACGGATGCGGCGTATTGAGCCATCATCTGATCAAATAAGACGCGTTCGTGGGCGGCATGTTGGTCAATGAGATATAGCCCGTCAGGGCCTTCAGCCACAAGATACGTTGAGGCAACCTGACCAATCAGGCGCAGCAGCGGCAAGCGCTGACCGGGCAGGTCAGGCTGCCAGGGCCCGCTGCCAGCAGCCGGAGAGAGTCCACCAACATCCGGCAATGCGGCCCCTACAGATGCCGGCGCAGGCTGCCACCCGCTGGCTGCCCCGCGCCCCCAAAGGTTAACCGCATCCAACTGTGGGACCGGGGTAAACGCCAACAGCGCCCGCCGGATCGTCCGCTGTACAGTGCTAAAGATGCGGTCCGGCTCGCGAAAACGAACCTCCGCCTTGGAAGGATGAACATTGACATCCACCAGTTCCGGCGAGATGTTCAAAAACAGTACCACCACCGGGTACCTGCTCACCATCAACATGGTATTGTAGGCTTTGATGACGGCGGCAGTCAGGGCGGCATCCTGAACCCAGCGTCCGTTGACGAAGAGCGTAATATCCTTGCGGTTGGAGCGCGTCAGCGACAAAGTGCTGATGAAGCCCTGCACGGCAATATCGTGCTCTTCCAGGCTGGCGGGCATCAACTGGTGGGCGTCTTGCGTGCCAAACAGCGATTGCAAAATCTCAGTTTTCTCACCGTTCCCGCTGGTCTGAAAGACCAATTTGTCGTCCTGCGTGAAGGACCAGCGGATATGTGGGTAAGCCAACGCGTAACGCGTCACCAAGCCAGCAATCTGACGCGCTTCAGTCAGGTCAGATTTAAGAAACTTAAGGCGTGCCGGTACATTAAAGAACAGCCCTTCCACGCGCACAGACGTCCCCTTTGGTCCGGCAGCTGGCTGTGCGGCCGAGATCTGGCCGCCATCGACGACCAGTTTGCTGGCGTGTGCCGCCTGCGGCGTGCGTGAAATCAGCGTCATCCGCGAGACGGATGCGATCGAGGCCAGGGCTTCGCCACGGAAACCCAACGTGCGGATATTGTAGAGGTCGTCGGCGCTGTTCAGCTTGCTGGTTGCATGCCGCGCCACTGACAGCTGCAGCTCCTCTGCGGGTATGCCGGCGCCATCGTCGTCGACCTGGATCAACTGCCGGCCAGCCTGTCGGATCGTAACGGAAATGCTTGCCGCTCCAGCATCGATGGCGTTTTCGATTAATTCTTTCACCACAGAAGCCGGCCGTTCCACGACCTCCCCAGCGGCAATTTGTGAGGCAACGGTATCAGGAAGAATATGAATAGGCATGCACTACTCCCGCCGATATTATACCTTGAGGTTATATTAGACGCGGGAATATTTTATAATCTGATAAAATAATTGTTTATGGAAGTGTCCGAGAAAATCAAGTCCATATTGGCTACCCTGCCTGAAAAACCGGGCTGTTACATCATGAAAGATGAGAATGGCCGGATTATCTATGTGGGAAAAGCCATCAACCTTAAAAACCGGGTCCGCTCTTATTTTCAAACCCTCGGAGATCAGGAATTCAAGACCCGTCAGCTGGTGAAGCGCATCCGCGATATCGAATGGATCGTCGTGGGCTCCGAGCTGGAAGCGCTGATCCTGGAAATGAACCTGATTAAACTTCACCGCCCGTTCTATAACGTCCGGCTGAAGGACGATAAACGCTATCCGTACATCAAGGTGCTCTGGCAGGATCCGTTTCCCAAAGTCATTGTCACCCGCCAGATGGTTCAAGATGGAGCGCGCTATTTTGGACCGTACACATCCGTATGGGCGGTTCACCAAACGCTGGATGTGGTCCGAAAGATTTTCCCGTATCTGACCTGCGCGCGCGAGATTACCGGCAAAGATGAACATCCCTGCCTCTATTTCGACCTCAAGCTATGTTCCGGGCCGTGTATCGGTGCAATTGACCAGCAGAATTATCGCCAGATGATTGACGACCTGTGCCAGTTCCTAGAGGGCAAGACTGAACCGGTTGTGAAACGGCTCCAGGCTGAAATGGCAGCCGCCTCCGAGGCCCTCAACTACGAACGGGCTGCCGCACTGCGTGATCAGCTTGGGGCGATCAGCCGAGTGGTTGAACGGCAAAAAATCATCACGGACCAGGATAAAGACTCAGACGTGATCGCCATGGCACGGGCTGATGGCGAAGCCTGTGTTCAGATTTTCTTCGTTCGCTCCGGTAAGCTGATCGGGCGCGAATATTTCATTTTGGAAGGCACGGAAGCCGAAAAAAACAACGCCATCCTGGAAGAGTTTGTTAAGCAGTTTTACTCACAGGCAGCTTATGTCCCCAGCCAGGTGCTGCTGCCGGAAGAAGTTGAGGAAGCGCGCATCATCAAAGAATGGCTGCGGACGCGCCGTGGCGGCGAGAAGGTGGAATTGTCTGTCCCCAAACGCGGAGAGGGCGCGGATTTGATCCGCATGGCAACTGAAAACGCAGCAGAGACGCTGCAGGCCCTCCAGACCCGCTGGATTGCTGACAAAGATCACCAGCGTCAGGCCCTGTCAGAAATCCAGACCGCCTTGAATTTGCCTGAACCTCCAAACCGGATTGAATGCTACGACATTTCCAATACTCAGGGCACAGCCAGCGTGGGTAGCATGGTGGTATTTGAACAGGGCATCCCCAATAAGAAGCTTTATCGGCGCTTTAACATCCGCAACGTCAACGGACCAGATGATTTTGCCTCGATGGAAGAAGTGTTGCGGCGGCGCTTTAGCCACTTTGTTTCCAGCCATGAAGCGGAAGATGTGCCGGGCGCCAAGCCCGATCTCGCCTTTAGCATGCTGCCGGACCTGTTGATTGTGGATGGCGGCAAGGGGCAGTTGGGCCGGGCAGTCAAAATCCTGGATGAATTCGGACTTCGGCAAAAATTTACTTTGGTGGGTTTAGCCAAACAGGAGGAAGAACTTTTCCTGCCAGGGCTTCAAAATTCAGTCCGGCTGGAAGAACGCTCGCAGGGGCTGTACCTGCTGCAGCGCATTCGGGATGAAGCGCATCGTTTCGCAATCACCGCCCATCGCAACCGACGCGGTAAAATCGGATTAACCTCGCGTTTGGATGCCATTTCAGGTTTAGGCCCAGCCCGCCGCAAGGAGTTAATTCAGCGTTTTGGCTCGATTGAAGGTATACTGGAAGCCGACCCGGCAGAAATCGCAAAAATCCGCGGTATCACGCTGGAAATGGCGAACTCAATCAAAGCTCAATTGGAGTAATTATGGCAAAAAAGACTACTGAGACCAAGAACCCCGGAAAGATTTTGATGGCCGCCCTGGCAATCATTATCATTCTGGCGATGATTCTTTCCACTATCCGTTTTTAATCGGGGAATCCCAAGATGTTTGACGAAAGCGGAGAGGCCTTCCATCAGGCTGGGTTTTACGCAAACCAGGGAGCAACCCCGGAATCACAGGGAGAGCCCTTGCCAGAATATCTTTGGCCGGTGCCAGACCCGGCTGCTCTGATCGCTTTGCCGCCGGCCGATCAGCTGCAGCTGGCCCCTATTGACTTTCGCACTTTGACCGAAGAGCGCCGCTCGCACCGGCGTTATGATGTAGACTCATTCCTTTCGCCAGAGGAGCTCTCCTATCTGCTTTGGCTGACGCAGGGCGTCAAAAAGGTATCCGAGAAAAAAGGGCTCACGCTGCGAACAGTGCCATCCGCTGGCTGCCGCCACCCATTTGAAACCTATGTGGCGATCCGCCGCGTCCAAAAATTCGACCCGGGCATCTACCATTACATTGCCCACCTGCATGCCTTGCTGCCTTTCAAACTGGGAGTCGAAGCATTGGATTCGGTCACAGAAGCTGCCCGGAATCAAAACCATGTGCAGACTGCCGCGCTGAATTTTATTTGGACTGCAATTCCCTACCGAACCAGCTGGCGCTACGGTGCCCGCGCCTATCGTTACCTCTATCTGGATGCAGGTCACCTGTGCCAGAACCTATATCTGGCTGCAGAATCGATCGCGTGTGGCGTTTGCGCAATTGGCGCCTTTGAGGATCAACTGGCAGACGACCTGTTGGCTTTGGATGGCCGTTCACAATTTACGATCTACATGGCCTCCCTGGGGAGAAAACTAAAGCCAGATATCCCGCCGGGCGGATGATCCCGCTCAGGGCAGTGATAATCATTTGCGCCCAGGCTGAGTGGCAGGCGGTCAGAAACCTGTTGCCTTTACCCTCTCAGCCGGATGACGCTGGCATGGCGTGGATAGCTTCACAGTCAGATGGCAGCGCTTTGCACTGGGTGCACAGCGGCTGGGGTAAGACGGCCGCGGCAGCAGCCACGCAACACGCCATCGACCGCTGGCAGCCCGATTTGCTGATCAACCTCGGCACCTGTGGGGGTCTTGCTGGCTGCTGTCAGCTGGGCGAGGTGCTGCTGGTAGAAGAAACTGTGCAATACGATATCAGAGAAAGCATGGGTGAAGCCCAGCCAGCGCTCTTGCACTACACTGCAAAAGCCGATTACTCTTGGATCGCAGAGCCCCTGCCGGCCGGCATACGCCGCTGCCGGCTGGCCTCGGCTGACCGGGATATCTTGCCTGAAGAGGCGGAAATGCTGCGCCGCGAATACAATGTACCGGCAGCAGACTGGGAATCGGGGGCCATCGCCTGGGTTGCGGCCAGAAATCAGACGCCTTGGCTGATTTTACGCGGCGTCAGTGACCTTACGGATGGGAACAGTTCTGAAACAGCTGGCCAGCTGGCGCTGTGGCAAGAACGCTGCGGTACGATTATGCAGAAACTGGTGGAATGCTTGCCCTGGTATCTGAGGCAATTTCAACAAAATTTTAAAAAATAAGAGCCCGGATTAGCTTGAACTGCACCCTAAAAGTTGGACAATAAATCCGACCAGGGGGGGTGCAGTTTTATTATGACGAAGTTTAGTATTGAAGAAAAGCGAAACGCAGTCCAAAGAGCCAATGGGGGATACTGCCAGGCTCTTCTCTTCGTCTGAAACTATGCATCCGGCTGGCCCAACCGCTGGCGCTCTGCTTCTACGATGCTGTGATCCAACTTTTTAAATAAGGCGGTCGGGGCGTTAAACCGCCGGCCAGCCTGCAGCGGTTTGGGCTGCCACAGGTCTTCGCCTAGGTCAGTCAGGCTGCCTTCACTGCGGTAGCGCATGACAGTGTGCCCGCCCAATTCGTCTGCCACAGAGTTGGTTTCCAGCTCGCCGAAAATGGGCGTTGGATAGTCCAAAATTTGATGCAGTGTCTCGCTGCTGAATGGCAGGAAAGGCGCGAAGAGAACTTTCAGCCAGTCTATCGCCTGGATGGCCGTAAAAAGGGACTTCTCTGCCTCAGCCCGGTCAGTTTTAATCTCGAACCAGGGTGCGTGAACATCCAAATATTTATTGACATCGGCGGCCAGGCTCATCACATCGGCCAGGGCAGCTTTGAGCTCGACCCGCTCCATCCTGCCGGCTACCTGCTCAAAACCAGCTCGAATGCCTGCCAGGAGCGCCTCATCTGCCTCCCTCAGCGAGCTTGGCTGCGGGATGATACCATCCCAATTTTTGTAGGTGAAGGACAGCACACGATTGACCAGGTTGCCCCAGGTCGCCACCAGCTCATTATTGTTGCGTTGGAAAAACTCTTCCCAATCCCAATCCGTATCTTTGTTTTCGGGCATGGCAGTAGTGAGATAGTAGCGCAATGCATCGGGGTCGTACCTTTCCAGCGCGTCCAACCCCCAGACCGCCCAATGATGCGAACCGCTAATCTTGCGGCCTTCCAAATTCATGAATTCATTCGCTGGCACGTTATATGGAAGCACCAGCGCCTTTGGGTCGGCTGCCCCCAACCGGCGGTCAAGCCCATCGCGGATGCCAAGCAATTCGGCCGGCCAGGTTACCGCGTGAAAGGTGATGTTGTCTTTACCAATAAAGTAAAACGACTTGGCTTGCGGATTGACCCACCAATCCCGCCAGAAGTTATCATCGCCTATGCGCAGCTTGGACCATTCAATCGCCGAAGAAAGATAGCCAATGACCGCTTCAAACCAAACATACAGACACTTGCCTTCCCAGCCTTCAAGAGGCACCGGAATGCCCCAATCCAAGTCGCGGGTGATCGGTGTGGGCTTGAGGCCGACAGACTGAATCTGGCCCAAAGATTGGCGCAGCACGTTGGGGCGCCAATAACTTTCCCGATCGCGTAAGAAGCTTTGAATTGGGCCTTCAAGAGAAGAGAGATCAAGGTAGTAATGTTCTGTCGCGCGTAAAACGGGCGTGGAACCATCAATTTTGGATCGCGGGTTGATCAGCTTTTCAGCTTCGAGCACCTGCCCGCAGCGTTCGCATTGGTCAGAGCGTGCCTCGGGATTGCCGCAAAAGTAACAGGTCCCCTCCACGTAGCGATCCGGCAAAAAGCGCTGCTGGGTGACGCTGAACCATTGGTTGGAAGTCGAGGTTTTAAGATAACCGTTTTCCAACAGGGTCAAAAAAATTTGTTGAGAAACATGAAAATGGTTGCTGGTATGTGTGGAAGTGAAAATGTCGTAACTAATGCCCAACTTCTGAAAAAGTTCGATGAAGCGTGGATGGTAGTATTGATAAATTTCTTCCGGATTCTTGCCCAGTTGATCAGCTCTGATGGTAATCGCAGTGCCGTGTGAATCGGTGCCCGAGACCATCAGGACTTTGCGCCCCCTCAAGCGATGATACCGCGCGGAAATGTCACCCGGCAAATGCGATCCGGTAATATTGCCGACATGGATGTCCGCGTTGGCATACGGCCAGGCTACAGCGATCAAAATATGCTCGTTCATCTATCACTCCCAGGCTAATTTAACGGGAAAATTCTATCACCAATCCCCTCATCACCACACAAATCTGCTGGCATGGGGCTGGCGTTGTATGAAAAGCACTAATCAAAAAGGATTTGACTGTTGATATGCTCGCACTGACCTAAATTGAGGTTTTGGCCGCACTCCAGACAGATCCCCTTGCAATCGGGTCTGCACAGGTGGTGAATAGGTATCTCCAGCAGAAGATAATCGCGAAACGGTTCCGCCAGATCGATATAACCATCTTCGGGTACCAGCTGCTCGAATTCCTCTTGGGACCTTTCAACAAAGACAAACAATTCTTCAAAATGCGTGTTGGCCGTGACCTTCATCGCTTCAAGGCAGCGCGTGCAATGCGTTTCAATCTCGCCCTGCAGGTCGGCCTGGAGCAGTATGCCTTCGTGATTGCGAGTGAAGCGGTAATCACACTTTAGGTTGAAAACATCCAGGTCCGGATCCAGGTAAATTTCAGGGAATTCCACATGAAAATCGTGAAAAGTCCCTTTGGCCTGATTCAATAGATAGCCAATATTTGTGCGGAGGTTGTAGTGGCGTTTTTCCATGGCAAGGTGCAATTCTTTCTGGTCAAAATTATAACACGCCGGCTGCCCTGAACCCGCCGCGCTGCACAACGCCATCCTAAATGCGTGGAGGCTTCTTAAAATATTGAAGCCTTCAGCCCCACTGGATGAAAGCATATTCGCGCAAGCGAGCCCAAACAGCAGCCTGCGCAGTGCAAAAAAAATGGATAACCAGCAACGCAACTCATGCCAGGGTATTGAGTTAAATAATAGACAGCCTGAGCGATAAATGTTTAATAATTCGGGTTTTCCGTTGACAGCCTGACCAAAAACGTTTATCCTCTGGAGTATACAGTAAAGATTTTTTTGACTTGGAACCTAACTTGAAGAACCGCCAACGATTCATAGCACACCCCCAAGGAGTCCAAAAATGTTACCTACTGTTGTCACTGGCACGGCCGCTCAGGTAGAACCCACCGCTGCTGCAAAGCTTGGCATCGTCATACTCCCACTTAAGATTTATGTCAATAACAAGGAGTTTCAAGACGGTGTCGACATTCAACCCGGTGATCTTTACCGGCAGATGCGTATTGAACGTTTAAATGTTAAGACCGCTGCACCCAGTGTTGGCCAGTATTATCAGTGTTTTAAAACCCTCCTTGACCAGGGAGTACCCGAAATTTTATGTTTAACCCTTTCTGCCAAGCTTTCCTCTGACATTGTCTCTGCCACAGACGCAGCTGAGATGGTTCGCGAAGACTACCCAGACCGGCGAGTAGTCGTGTATGACACGCTGCGGGCCGCTGTTCCCCAGGGGTTGTTGGCGGTCGGAGCAGCCCGGCGGCTTGCTGCTGGTAAAAGCCTGGATGAAGTCGTCACTTGGCTCAAGGGTGCCAGAGTCCAATCCGGGCTGATTGCCGCATTGGACTCTCTGGACTACCTCGCTCAAGGCGGCCGCATTGGCAAGGCGGCTTATTTGGTTGGCGGCGCATTGCAGATTATTCCGATCCTCAAAATCAACGACGAAGGGGTTGTGGCACCAGCTACAATTGTACGTAAGAAAACCAGCATCCTCCCCACGATGGTCTCCATGCTCCAAAAACAAACGCCTGGCTTTCATGATTTGCAAGTCGCAGTCATGCATGCAGATGATCTGGAAAGAGCAGAAGCCCTAAAAAGATAGTTGCTGCAGACCATCCCGCTGACTGACATCCCAATTCTCGAATTTACGCCCGTAATGGGTGCTCATACTGGGCCAGGCCTCTTAGGGTTGGGTTTCTTGCGTGACGATGGTGTAGAATAAAGATGGAGGTAACGATGATGGAAGAACTTACACCATTTTGGATTACCATTCTCATCTTAGGTTTATGCATTTTTGCTTACCTTCTTGGTTCTATTCCCAGTGCATATCTGGTTGGTCGGTGGGTCAAAGGAATCGATTTGAGGGAATATGGAAGCGGAACTGTCAGCGGTTCCATGGTTTGGGAGCATGTTGCCAAATGGGCGGTTTTCCCAGTCGGCATTTTTGACATTCTCAAAGGCGCTTTCCCGACTTGGCTAAGCTTAAAGTTAGGAATGGGCGAAGTAGCAGCCATGATTGTCGGCTTTTGTGCTGTCATCGGACACAACTGGCCGGTTTATTTGAACTTTCATGGTGGCCGCGGTCTGAGCCCGTTTCTGGGAGAGCTGCTGGTTCTCTTCCCGGCCGGTATGCTCTTTCTGCTGATCGGTTTGGCCATCGGTTGGTTATTGCATTCGGCCACCGTGCCGCTCTTCACCATCATTTTCATGCCAATTTTTAGCAGGGTAATCAGCGGCCCACAAATTGTGCTCTGGATGGCACTAATTATGACCCTCATCACCATTACTAAGCGGATTCAAGCTAATCAGAGACCTCTGCCTGAAGCTGCCGATGAAAGACGGAAAGTGCTACTGCGCAGAATTTTCCTGGATCGTGACATTGACAGCCAGCAAGATTGGATCCATCGCGGACCAGACTCGCAGGGACTTTCCGGGAGTAAGCCAGGTTGAGCCAGATTCCCGAACATGGTTCCTGCCTGGTATGTGGCAGTGTGAACCCTAACAGCATGGGGCTTGTGTGGCAATTGAGCCCTGAAAATGAAGTCTACAGCGACCATGTTTTTGACTTGAAACAACAGGGCCCTCCCGGCTGCCTGCACGGCGGTGCCTCCGCCGCGGTCATGGATGAAGTTATGGGCCTGACGCTCTGGTACTCAGGGCTGCGTGTGGTGACTGCCAACCTATCGGTAGATTACATTAAACCGGTTCCGCTCAACCAGCTTGTACACATTCGTGCCAGTTTGACTGGCAAAACGGAAAAACGCGTTTTGGCTGAGGGGCGGATCTTGCTGCCGGATGGCAGCGTTGCTGTTGCTGCCCTAGGCAGCTATGCGGTCGCCCCCAAGTTTTTCGAAAACGTAGAAGTGCCCTTTTTTGGATTGCCCGACTGATTGAGTAAGCCGTATATAAGGATAATTTGGGTTTGTATTTTTGCCGCTGCCATGGCATACCTGGAAAGCGCCGTGGTGGTTTACCTGCGTCAGCTTTATGGCATCAACTTTTTGATGATTACCCTCCAGCCTTTTGACCCACAAATCGCTCGAATCGAGATTGGAAGGGAAGCTGCCACTTTGGTCATGTTGTGGGCTGTGGGCTGGCTTTCTGGTAGCAGTAAAGGTGAAAAAATTGCCTACGGCATGATTGCCTTTGGGGTTTGGGATGTTCTTTATTACTTCTGGCTTTGGGTCATGGTTGGCTGGCCAGCCAGCTTGTTGGATCAGGACCTGCTGTTCCTGATCCCTTTGCCTTGGTGGGGCCCGGTGCTTGCGCCGGTGTTGATTGCGGTTTTGATGGTGATCAGCGGCGTCAGGTTCGTGTCTGCCAGCCAGGCAGGCTTCCGCCAGCACATGAGGCCGCTTTTTTGGGTATTGTTGGGCGCAGGCGTTCTGGTGATGCTGTTGGCTTTCATGGCAGATGCCATCCAACTGCTGCCGGCTGATGCCGCCCTGCTGAGCAGCATGCGGCCCGGACCTTTCAACTGGCCAGTATTTTTGGCGGGTTTCCTCCTTGTGTTGATCGCAGTGTTTCACCCATCACTGACGCGGGCTGAACGCTTATAGGGCCGGTTCTCTCCCACCGGATTCCATAGCTGCGTAGAGGTGACTGCGCTTTTTCCTCCGGCTGCCTTTTGTCCTGTCATTGCGAGCGTAGCGCGGCAATCTCGCCCTTATGTCATCGCGAGCGCAGCGTTGTGTTATGTCAAAGCACCCTATGGGTGTCGCGAGCGCAGCGCAATGTGCCCTCTGGGTATGGCGATCTCGCCTTTATGTCATTGCGAGCGTAGCCCTTCTGTCATCGCGAGCGCAGCGCAATGTGCCCTCTGGGTATGGCGATCTCGGTTGTTCGAGGCTGGCAAACCAAAAAGCGAGATTGCTTCGTGCCTCGCAATGACAAAGACTCCTGTCATCGCGAGGAACGTGGCGATCTCGGGTGTTCAGGGTTGGTCGAACCAGAAACGAGAGATTGCTTCGCAGGCTCGCAATGACAGTAGGAGGGCGAGCGCAGCGCAATGTGCCCTCTGGGCGATCTCGGGTGTTCAGGTTTGGTCGAACCAGAAAAGCGAGATTGCTTCGTCCCTCGCAATGACAGACCAAATATGTCATTACGAGCGTAGCCTTTCTGTCATCGCGAGGAACGTGGCGATCTCGGTTGTCCGGGGCTGACAAACAGAAAAGCGAGATTGCTTCGCAGGCTCGCAATGACAGTAGGAAGGCGAGCGCAGCGCAATGTGCCCTCTGAGTATGGCGATTTCGGGTGTTCAGGTTTGGTCGAACCAGAAAAGAGAGATTGCTTCGTGCCTCGCAGCAACTGCGATGAATGTCAAGCGAAATCCTGCCTCCAGAGCTCATTCTTGCGGAGCAGAGCGTTCTCGATCGTCAATAATTTGTGCATGCAAGCGACCAAAGCGACACTGCTCGGCTTCCCAGCCGCGATCAGACGTTGATAGAAATCCCGTATGGTTGGGTTGAATCTGGAAGCAGACAGGGCCGCCATGTACAATACCCGCCGCAGCTTGCTCCTGCCCCCGCGGGTGCGGCGTCTCCCGATCTTCCGGCCACTGTCATGGTTCATGGGGGCCACCCCTGCCAGAGCGGCAATCGGGCCGCGCTTCTCCTGCCCCAGTTCCGGCAGCTCGGCCAGCAGGGTCAGGGCAGTGATCTTCCCCACCCCTTTGCAAGAGGTCATGCAGGTCAGTTTAGCCTGCCATTGCTCGTCTTGGGCCACCAGCTGGTCGATGATGCGCTCCATCTCCCCGATCTGTTCGTCCAGGGCGCGGATGCTCTGCGCAATGCTCCCAGCCACACACTGCGGAGCGGTCTGCAGCCGGTTCTTCTCCATGGTCCGCATCCCCAGCAGTTGTTCCCGCCGCTCGATGCAGGCCGACAGCTGCTCTTCAGCCTGACTGCGCGGCGGCCGCACCGCTGGCTGCTTCACCGACCCATACCAGGCGATCATCCGGGCATCAATTGGATCTGTTTTGGCCAGCGTCCCCATTCCCTCGGCAAACCGGCGCACATAGGTCGGGTTGACCACGGCGGCTGCCAGACCGGCCCGGCCCAGCGCTGTGGCTGCCTGCTTCTCATAGCCCCCGGTGGCTTCCATCACCACCAGATCCGCTTCATTCTTTTTCAGCCAACTGACCAGACGCTCTATC
>DAOUFF010000023.1:0-23761 GCA_034430195.1 Anaerolineaceae bacterium
GCGAAGACTTCATCAAACCCGCCCTGATAGGCTTCAACAAACTGGGCGGGCACATCTTCGTGATCAAAAACGCTGATCAGTTGGCTCTGAGACGGGTCACCAGCGATAACCTGGGTAATCCCCAGGGCATCCTGAAGGTGGGTGCAAGGTTCGTGATAAAAATCCTCAAGACACATGCGGCCAGCCAAAATCAACCTGCCGCCAGCGCGAACGTAAGCTGTCAGTTTTTCTTGAACCTCGCGTGAGCATTGCCGGTCCATCATTACCCACAGGATAGGGGTTTGTTCCGGGTTCAATTCGGCCCGGCTTAATTCCAAAGCGTCAAAGGGACGGTGGGTCAGCGACAGCCCGCGCGCCAGAAAGTCAAACAAGATGACTTCCCGCTGGTGGGTGATGGCAAGCGCGGCCTCAACCGTCGGCGCTGTGTTGACTTCCGTCATGAAGTTATCCAACTGAAAGCCGATCGTGGTCACCGGCAGCGGGTTGGCGCTCACCAAAGCTTCTCCATAGGCCGAAAGAGCTCGCGAAAGACGGATATAGCGTGAAAAATGGCGGCGGGTTGTGCCATCTTTACGCACGGGGTGCCCCCAATCGTGGCGGCGCTCAGGGCTGAGCAGCGGGTCGTTTTCCCCGTCGAAAAAGAGATAGTGATTGATCCCGCGCATCCCGCTCGAAACGCAAAGCCGGCTGTGCAGCTCATTAAATGAGCTTTGCATGCCGCTAAAATCGTTGCTGCCCCCCGCCTGAAATTCAATGGAAAACAAAGGCTGTTCCGGGTTTTGCAGCGCTTTGGTCATTTCGTTGACCAGCAGCAGCTGATGAAAGTTGCCTTCATTGATATACCCCGGGTATACATCCGTAGCGCTGACCATCCCCTTTATGGCCATTGCCTCGCTCAATTGCGAGAGGCCTATCGGGAATGTCTTCCCGCCATTCATGAAGCCGTGAATATTGATAACGGGAGGCACATTCATACCATTTTGCGCAGCTTTTTCCCACAGGAAGGCGGCGTAATGGCGCAGATAGGTACGATAGAAGCGGCGGTAGTCCTCCAAAACCTGGGCGCCTATGGCTGGGCTGGGATGCGAAAGTTCTTCCCGCAGGAATTCAGGGCTGGCACCATTCGGGTAATGTTCCATCAAACGCCCGGCGTAATGCGCTTCCAAAAAGCGGCTAAATCGGGCCAGGGTATCGGGGTTAAGGTCCACAATGTTGCGCACCCATTGGATCATCCCCATCTCATTATCCAGCTGAACCATCAAGATCTTGCCGCCGCGTGAAATTTGACGCGGGACAAGCACGCTGAACACCTGTTGATACCAGGCTTCTACATATTTCAGGAAATCCGGGTGCAGATAGCTGACAACATTTTGCGTTTTGCCATCCTGGCTGATAAAGGCTGCCTGCGGAGCACGCTGAAATACCCAGGGCGGAATGCCCTCGTTGATAGTTTCAGCCATAATATACGGCCCGGGCCGGGCAATGATATAGAGGCCCATTTCTGCTGCCAGGTCCAAAAAACCACTCAAATTGCGCATGGGGTGGGTTTGGCCATCCAGGTCCGAAACGCCCTCGTAGGGTTGGTGCCACAACCATGGGATGTAGGTTGCTACCGCATTAAAGCCCACTTGCTTAAGCATACCCAGGCGCTGCGCCCACTGATCAGCTGGCGTACGAAAATAGTGAAATTCGCCGGCCTGAATAAACGCCGGCTGCCCATTCAGTAAAAAATGCCCATTTGAAATCTTAAATTCTTCCATAATAAATTGACCTTTGGTGTTCTTTGAAGCCCAGAATGCCAAGCGCATTTTGGATGAGCGGACTTTGGGTGTACACGTCCCAAATCAGGCCGCTCAAATAATTTTCAATCATCAGCAGCGAACAACCTTTGTCGATGCCATACAGCGCCTGGCTGTACCATTCTGGTTTTACGGCGCAATTATACGCGTCAAAGAAGCCAAATTCCCCCCAGGTTTTGGGCTGTTGGTGGTAAAGATAATCGACCAGGTCCAGGGTCTCATCGGGTGCAAACGGCAGGCTGGCAATTGCGCTGTAAATGGAAACAGTACCGCTATGATACGGCCCCAGCGCGCAGGGCAGGCTGCCGGCCACCTCATAACCCCAAGGACTGTCGCCAGCGCTTAAGCCCCAGCTTTGGGAGTGGTAAGTCTTGTACTGAGAAGCCTGTTCAAGGCAAAATTGGCGGTTGGCCAACACCGCCAAGCGCGTATTCTCAAACCAATCGATGCCATCCGGGTCAAGGTAGCGGGCCGTATCCAGCCAGGCTTCACTGAAAAGGTAGGCAAATAGAGTGCCGCCGGGGTTAATGATGATGTCCCGCCCAGAAAATGCGCCTGTATCCCGCCGGAAGCCGCGGTAGAGTTGAAGGGCCAAATCTGGCTCGAGCATTGGCGCCGCCTGAAGATACATCATTTTTTGTTCCGCCGCCATTTCCCACTGATAAATAAAACCGGGTGGGTTTCCGGCATAAAGATCACCGAAAAAATCGGGATTGTATGCCATGTAGAACTGTGCCTGCGTGTCTTTACGCTTGACGATGAAGTGCCAGTCCACGCGGGCCAGCAGCTGTTGAGCCAGGTCTTCAATCTGGTGATCGTGAAAGTAAGCAGCCGCGGTGATGACACCATTCAGGCACAGTGCTGTGTCAATGGTGGAGTATTCGCACTGTTCCAGTCTGCAAGCGCTCTCCATGTCTAAGAAATGGGCGAAAAAGCCATGGCTGTTGGCAGCATTTTCCAAAAGGGTTCTCAGCGTTCCGCGCGTGATGGCTTGGACCTGCTCAAGGGGCAACAGCCCACGTTCGCCGGCAATCACCCAGGCTGAAAGGGCGAACCCGGTTGCTGCGATGGACGCCCGCCCAGGCCGCTTGGTACAATCCAATGTTAGGCCGTAGCCGGCACTGGCCGGGTTCAGATTAGTTGCACTCAAAAAAAAGCGGATTGACCCTTCCAGCTCCTGTTGAAGAATGGTTAACCTGTCGGTCATTCGGCCGCCTCATCCAGGTGCATCTGCCGAAAACGGAATGTGTCAACAAACGCCAGGCGGCCAGCCACAACTGACAAATTCGGGCTACCTGGCTTGGGGCATAATAACCAACAGCAGGGCTGCCGGTTTAACCCACACGAATTACCCGGATTTCTCCGGCAAGGCTGCGTCTGAAACCCCATGCCCGCCTGCCCTTAGTCGCCCTGCCTGCTGGTAGACTGACGTGCAATGAAATAAGTGGGAATCCGCTGCGGGCGAAAAGGTTGCCCCCGGTCGATAAAGTCGATCAGTTGCTGAACAGCGAGCGCTCCCCATTCCAGGCGCGAGGCTCCAACTGTGGAGAGCGTAGGGTGCATGAAGCGTGAAATCAAAATGTTATCGAACCCAACCAGAGC
Source organism: Anaerolineaceae bacterium (assembly GCA_034430195.1). Lineage (GTDB taxonomy): Bacteria > Chloroflexota > Anaerolineae > Anaerolineales > Anaerolineaceae > Mesolinea. The sequence goes on from DAOUFF010000023.1 coordinate 3,402, forward strand.
GATATCATCTGGGGCGCTCAGTCCATGCTCCCTCATGGCACGTAAAAAACCGATGGCCATCTGGTCATTGGCGCAAAAGACCGCATCCGGCCGGTAATCTGAATTCAGAATGGTCTGGGCGGCTACGTAACCCGAAATTTCAGTAAAATTGCCCCAATACACCGGTACGCTCAGCTGGTATTGGCTGGCTTCGCTCAAGAAGGTCTCCATACGCTCGGTGTTATCGATAGAGTCCGGCGCACCAGCAACCATGGCCATCTTGCGCGCGCCCTGGGCATAAAGCGCCTGAAAGGCTTCACGCACACCTTGAGCGTTATCTAGTAGCAGTGGAAGAATGAACTCACTGTCTATCAAGCGATCCAAAACGACAATTGGAAAGCGATCGGATGCCAGACGAAGCAGAGATTCGCTGGTAATTTTTGAATCGAAGACAATGGCCCCGTCCACCTGACGGTAATGCAGGATGCGGCGGGTCGACCGGCTTTCGGGGCAGACCATCAATTCATAGTCGGTATCCAATACCACACTATGGATGCCTTCCAAAATTTGATCATAAAACGAACCACCAAAGCGGCTGATAAAGATGCCGATGGTGTTGGTCTTTTGCGTCTTCAGGTTGCGGGCAAAAGCGTTGGGGTGGTAATTGAGCTCCTCAGCAGCCCAGAGCACACGCTTGCGGGTGGCTTCGCTGATGTTGCCGGTATTATTCAACGCATAAGAAGCCGTGGTCACACTGACCCCGCTGTACTTGGCAATATCACGGATGGTAGTCATTGTTTTTGGCAGTGTCAGGGCAAGGGCAAAATCTGCAGACGAGCCAATCCTTCGCTGAGATATGGGTTTTGCATAGTGAGATTATAGACCGTATCTGCCTCATTGTTGGCCAACATCAGCAATGAGACCCCTTTATCGATGCCGATCACATCACTGGCATACCAGTCTTCGCTCAAATTGAATGCGTCAACGAATCCATAAGCGCTTTTCAGGTTTTCCAGTGAGTAATAGTTCAGCATCGCCTGAGCGGATTCTTCAGGGAGGAAGATCAGTGAAGCAATCGCCGCATAAGGTGGAACGGTATCGTCCACCACATGGGATTGGTTATCGAAGCCGGAGGGAGGTGCACCATACAGCCCATTGTATCCATCAGGCCCGTCGCACGCGCTTAGCCCCCAGGCCAATGGCCCCAGTGTCTGGTATGTTGGATCATTATCCAGCGCAAATTGATACTGAGCCCGGGCAGCCCGCACAGAATTTTCAAACCAATTGACGCCTTCACGATCCTGCAAATTTCTGAAATCCAACCAGGCATGGCTGAATTGATACGTAAAAAGCGAGCCAAACCAGGAATGAATGAAGGGTTCTCCGTCGCCATACTGCCCGATATGGCGGGTGAACCCATAGTACAGGCTGTCATCGCTGGGAAATGTCGGCGAGCCGGCAGCCAAAACGTAGAGCATCAGCTGTTCGGCGTAGAAGTCCCAGTGACCTTCAAACCCCTTTTCAGGTCGGTAGGCCATATAAAACATGCTGCGTGTTTCGTCCACAAACCAGGGCCAGTTCACTTCCCGATAGAGTTGGTCGGCTTTCTGCTGTACCTCCGACCCGAAATATTGGCCAGCGGTGAGCACACCCATCATCAGGATGGCAGTGTCGATGGAAGAAACCTCACTTTGCCAGGCCCGTTGGCCCGTTTGCATGTCCAAAAAGTGATAGAAGAAGCCTTCAGTGCGTTCCAGGCCCAACAAGGTTTGCAGCGTCCGGTTGCTGCGCTCATAAGCCTCATCGAACGACACGTAGCCTTTTTCAACGCCCACCGGGTAGGCGCTCAAAGCAAACCCGACTGAGGCGATGCTGGCAATCCCCGGTGACCCGGGGTAGCGGTCACGCACCAATCCATACCCTGGGCTGGTCGGGTCGCTGTTGGATTGCTGCCAAAAGAAGTCAAAGGCTCCTTTCATTTCAAAGGCAATCACCTCCGGCAGCGTAGCGGCCACCGTAGGGGCTGCCGTCGGTTCGTCATGTGCCGGCAACGTGGGCGCCAAACTGGGCGTGGTCGCCATTTGAGCCCCCGGGGCCAAAGTCGCCGTTGGCGCTTTGGCAGGTGCCGCACATGAAGTAATTGCCAACCCCGCCGCCATTAAAACCAGACTGATCTTATTCACCGGTAATCCCTGTCATTTCTACGGACTCAACGAACCATTTCTGCAGCAGGAAGTACATCAGCAATGGGGGCAAAATATTCAAGAAAGTGCCGCTCATTTTAACAGCCTCATTCAGCCGGTCGAAGATGTTAACGGTGCCCGGCGGATAGAGGCTCTCATAGGCCTGGACAAAGCGCGAGAGCTGCATGGGTAGTGTCGTTATCCCACCTTCAAGGAAAATGGAGGTCAAAAACGTTTCATTCCAGTACCAGACCACCGAGAAAATGAAAGAAACAATAAAAGAAGGCAGGGCCGAGGGCACGGCAATGCTCAGGAAGATGCGGGCATCCGACGCCCCATCCAGTTGGGCGGCTTCCTCCAGAGAGCGGGGCAGAGAAAGGAAGCCCTGGTAAAAAATTAAAATAAAGATAGCGCTCTTGTACCCTTGGCCCAATAGTGCCGGCAGGATCAGCGCCAGAGGGTTCCCCAATAAACCCTGACTGCGATAGTTCAGCATCTGCGGGATGACCGTGTTTTGTGGCGGGATGATAAATGTAGCTAAAATCAGCACAAAGATCAAGTTTTTACCCCAGAATCGGTAGCGAGCCAGGCCGTAACCAACCAGGGATGCCACGATGGTCTGAACTAGTGACGGCACGACGCTCACAAAAACCGATGCCATGAGCGTGTTGCGGTAATCCAAGACCCGCAGGGCTTTTTCATAGTTGCCCAGATACAGCTCGGTTGGCACCCACTGCACCATCGGGTTCAGCAGGTCCGAAGGGCTTTTCATGCTGGTCACAAACATGAACAGTAGTGGATACAGATAGACAAAGCCAATGGCGATGAGCAGCATGTACAGCCCGGCGCTAGGAATTACACCGCGCTGGTTGCGGCTCCCCAGAAAGAAAATCCTGATTTTATCAAGGTTCGGGCGGCGAAGTTTGGGCATGGCAGCGCTACTCCTTGTTGGAACCGCGAGTAAGAACGAAGAAAATCAGCCCAAGCAGCAGGACCATCACGGCAAAGTAAATAAATGCCATCGCACTGGCATAACCGATGCCTCCCTGCACGTTGTAAGTTTGGGCATAGACATATTGAATTACTTTGTTTTCCGAAAAGTGTGAGAGGGCAATTACGGTATAAATCGCATTGACCAGCGTTGCTCCCGAAAGAGAAGGCAGCGTAATTTTCCAAAACATTTCCCAGGAAGACGCGCCATCAATGGCAGCGGCCTCGTAGATGCTACTGCTCACTTTTTGCAGGCTGGAAAGGTAAATCAGGATCTGTACACCTGAAAACCACAGGATCAAAATGAAAGAACTCAGCAAATACTCCACCGGGTTGCGTAAGGAACGTGGCAGTTGAAGTAAAAATTCTGCCACCGCTGGCACGTTGGCGATCCCGGGTGCCGACGTAGCTCCCTGCGCGGTCAGCTCGCGGATGATTGGCCCACTGGTGATGACCACCGGCAAAAAGAAGATGGTGCGAAAGATGCCTTTGCCTTTGAAGTCAAGATTCAGGAGCAGTGAAATGATCAACGAAAAGATTAAGACAATCGGCACTGAAACCAATGTCTCAATTACATAACTGATGAGCAGCTCCACGAAATTGGGGTCGGTAAACAAGGCGCGGGTATAGTTTTGCCATTGAATAAAATTCAGACTGATCCCTCTGGCGGTTACTGTAACTTGATTGAGGCTGTACTGAAAAGTTTCGATCAGCGGCAAAAACGTGAAAAGCGCAAACCCGACGATCCAAATCAGGATGAAACCATAACCATGCAGCGCTTCACGCGCACGCAGGCTCAGACTTCTGCGTTTTGGGGATGAATTGATCATGGCACACTCTCCACCAGCACGGCATCAGCTGCTGGCACAGAGATACCGTTATACTCAAAAGGACTTGACGTGTAATTGACAACAATCTCCAGCTGGTTGTCGTAGCGGGTTGCAAAGACGCCCTCCGCCAACTTTACACGGTCAATGATTCCCCTCCCCCGTACCGGCGCCAACAAAGCGTTCATCCATTGATACGTCTGCTGGACCTGGCTTCCCCATTGATTGTAAGAAGATGTGTAAATCCAGGTGGAAGCCGTGTTGAGCATATTTGCAGTGGCTTCCTGGGTGAGAAAGAATGAAGGGTAAATTCCATAGTCAACCTGTCGAAGCAAGTCTTGCGAGAGGTTGGAAGAAAAGTTGAGCGCTGGCCCATAATAAGGAATGTAACCAGCCAACACAATCGGCAGGAAAGGCACGGCCTCACTCGTATAAATGTAGCCATTGTCGCCCAGAGGGATGTCGTAGTAGGCCTGGGTAACGGACCAAAGGTAGTCATTCGGCCGGTAGAGACCCAGCCGCAGTGGCGTTTCGCTCAAAATCTGGCGATACACAGAGAGGTCTGCTTCGCGGCTGTACGGCGTGTCGCCGCGGAAGTCACTGTAGAGCAGCCACCCGATGCTATCCAGAGCCAATCCGGTGTTCAGGCGCTCGGCAATGTCACCCGAAAGTTCATTGTAGCGCCGCTCCAGGGCTTCCCTGCTGAAGTAATAGTTGTAAGAGCGGTTGTAGCCTTCAATGTTTACGTTGGTAATGGCCATGGCCAGGTCGTTCCGCGGCGAATAGCCGGATTCTTCCCATAAAGCAGCCTGCGGATCCAGATAGAGTGAAAAATGACCGCCCTCAGTCTGGATTTTTTCGGACAAATCATTGAGCTCCTTCACACTGCCCAGCCCGTTTTCTACTTTCAGCGAAGTGGGCGGCACGTTTGTCGCTCCGAGCGGCTGCCAGCCATAATACACCACCTCGGGATTGGGCAGCTGCAGGTCATCCAAAATGGTCTCCATCTGGCTGACCGTGGTCATTGGGATAAAGCGCTGCCAGAAGAGCACGTTCTCTTTGTCACCCCCCAAGAATTCCAGCCGGATGCCGATATCCGGGTTGGGCTGCTCAGCCCGATTGAGCAATCCGGCATCCAGCAGATAGCGCTGATAGCTGTGCGCCATGCCAACATAATCTGCCGCCTCATCCGTCAAAAAACGGTAATGCATCACCACATCAAAGGAGTTGGTCTGCCTTTGTACGGTGGTGACCCCCGCGCCTGACCGATTGGTTGCCTGGAAGTAACTTTGATTGTAAATAAAGGCGTTGTAAATGAAATTGAAGTTGGTCAAAATCCCGGCCGGATGAACCTGAAGTTCGGCGTAAGAGGCCCCCTTTTCGATGACGGTCAGGAAGGCATTCTGCTTTTCGCCGTGGGTCACGCCAAACACCGGAAAAGAAATTGGGTAGGGCTGAACGATACGTCTATCGTACGGCATCTTCGCAATGATGCCCAAATCCGTTCCGTAATATCTGCCATAAAAAATATTCTTCGCTTTGGTGCTATCAGCAAAGCGCACCAGGCTGCCGGTGCCATCTGGCAGCAGCATATAGCCGGGGGTGCTGCCCCCACGGGTGGCACCCATAAAGGGATGAATGTAGACCAGGCCGAGCTTAAAGGCCGGGTCGTCCTGCCGAACCGATTCTGCCGGGATCTCGATCCGGATGCCCGTCTCTTCCAGCTGCATTAGCACCCGCAGGCTGATCCCATAATCCTGAAACGTTAAATCAGCGGAAATGCCGTTGTCAATCGGGGTGACGGTTAAGGTGTGGGGGCTGTTAGCCAAAGATACGCGTTTGCTGACCGCTTTCTCGTCCAGATACTCGATGCTGATGCCACTCTGGGCGAAGGCCCGCCACGATTTATTCAGTCGGTCACCCTCGGCTGTTTCATCAATGCCAGAGTGCCACAGATAACCGTTGCGTTTATCCAGCAGCTTGAATGACAGCAGGGTCTTATCAACATACATCTCATAGTAATCATTTTCAGCGGCCAGCTGGTAGGCAGGTGGGATCTCGGTCTGCGCGGGAGCAGCGGCGTGCACCGCAGAGCCCACCGGCAAAGCAGATGCGGCCAACACTGCTGCTGCCAAACCCAAACCGAAGCGCTGCCATTTATTATTTAGGGTAAGTTTAGCCACGGAGCCCAACCTCCTGGATGATCGCCCAGACAAATTCATAAAGCTGGTTGAACAAAATATACAAAATGTAACCGGTCAAAAGGAACAGCGCCATCGTGAACAATGTAGTCAAAACATTGCGCAGCGTGGCTGAGAATGAATAGTTATGAACTTCCTTGACCATGATGACCAGCATGATGCCGGTCCACACCCACATTAATGTGTTGAGGAAGTTATAGATAAACACCTCATTCATAGTCAGGACGTTTGAAATAAGTGCAATCGGCAAGGCAAACAGCGCGATCGGGAATAAACTGTAGGCACTGCCAATGATCACTTGCCGAACGCTTCCATCGCCATCCGTGATGGTCGAAACCAGATAGTTTGCGGCGTTCCAGAGGAATACGAACATGACCACATACAGCATTTCATTTTCAACCGGGATCCAGGCCGGGCTGGGGTAAGGGCTGAAAGTAAAACCAGTCAGGTAAAGCGAAAGAATACGGGCTGCCAGCACCCAAGCGTAAATGATGAACGCGAAGGTCAGACTGCCGCGTTTGTTTTTCTTGATGTAATAGAAGCTGTCAGAGGGTTGTTTGATAAAACGGAACATGAATAAAAAGTCATCTACCAGGCGATACCGGGAGAGCCCCTGCAGCCAACGGCGAACGGGTTCCAGCCAACCCTTGCGCTTTTCGGCATGGGTAAAAATTGAGGAGGCTGCCCATACGCCAACCACCGCCATCATGGCGTTGCCCAGCTGGCGTTGCAAAACTGCATTGCGCAGCTCCCAGTAGGCGTCAGAATACCCGCCGCGATCTTCTGCGTAGCGATAAGCTTGAATGGCTTGGGCGTAATCTCCCTGCTTATAATAAGCGTCAGCAATAGCCTGGTACGACATGATGAAAAGGCCGTTATTGGTCAGAACTTCCTCAAAGTAGGGTTTGGCTTCCACATAAAACCCATCCATATACAGGCTGATGCCGGCATGCACCTTATTGGCGAACTCAGTAGCCTGGTAAATGATGATGGCGTTTTTATCCTGATCAAGCACATAGAGCTTATCTCCCACCCTTTCGATGGAAGCCGGTTTTGACAACAAACCCAGGCGCTGGTCGCCGGTGTCTGGGCCGCCAAACACGAACAGGAGTGTTCCGTCCAAATCATATTCATAGATCAACCCATCCGCATCCACCGCAGTCATCAGGCCATCTTCACTGACATGGATATCCCGAAAGGTCTGGGAGCCAAACACCTGCTCGATGAGATTCTTGCCGGCGATATTGAATTTTCGGATGCTCTTGTCGCGGCTGGTGCCAGCAGTGATGGTGTAAATGAGGGATTGATTGTCGATGGCCAGGTTTGAAGGGGAGGCCGCCTCATTTTTGATGAACTGACTGAGCTGTTCCTCTGAAAGGAAAGCACGCTGCAAAATCATTTCCAGAGACATCCGGGCACTATTGGCGCCAAAATATCCAATAAAGTTACCATTGGTATTAAGCATCACCAGGCCGTCTACCGAGGCTTCACTGATGATATACAAGTTCTTGCGCACATCGACGGAGATTTTACGCGGCAGGAACTCTCGTCTTTTGCCAAACAGCGGCTCGGAAGGGCGGCCAAATTCATTGACCAGATTGCCATCTTTATCCAAAATGACGATGGTGTTTTTGCCTGCATCGGCAATATAAAAGACACCTTCTTCGTCAACGAACAAACCGGTGGGGGCTTGCAGCAAGCCAACACCATATTCCGCTGCCACTTCAAACCTTTCGTCCAGTTTAATGATGCGCCCGTTGCCGGTATCTGCAACATATAAAAAACCATCCGGTGCGTAAAACAACTCCTCAGCAGCCGAGATGGGCAGGTCGACCTCATCCAGAGGGGTGTAAGCGTCTTGCGAGGGATATAAATTGCCGCCCGGGCCAACTGCCCAGGTAGTATAGGGCGAAAACGCGCCTACTTCGCTGGGTGAAATGCTCAGAAGGATAGCAGCAATCAGCAAAACTGGCAGTAGCTTTTTCATTTCAGCCCCGAGTGCGACATCGTGCTCATCACCTGACTCTGCAGGAAGATGAAGATAATCAGGTTTGGCAGGAACATGATCAACGCCGCTGCAGCGGCGATGCCTTGACCGGCAACCGCGTTCGCGCCTGTGGCTGTTGAAGTCAGCGTTCCCAGGTAAAAGGCAAACGATTTCAGACTCTCATTATTAATATAGAGAGTAGAGGTTTCGGCGTTATTCCAGGCCGCCTGAAAGGTCAGGATGGCGATTGTAGCGAGGGCCGGGCGGATCATCGGTAAAATGATGCGCCAGTAAATGTGCAGATCGTTGGCTCCATCAATTTGAGCCGCCTCAATCACCTCGTTGGGAATACCGTCAATGAACTGTTTGAGCAAGAAAAGCCCAACCGGCATGGCCAGGCCGGGCAAAATATGCACCCAAAACGTGTCGAGCAGGTTTAATCGCTCAATCACCAAGAAACGCGGAATGGTGACTGCAATCGGGACAAACATCAGCGCAATGGTGTTGATCGCAAACAAGGTTTGTTTGAGCTTGAAGTTCTTTTTTGAAAGTGCAAACGCGGCTGTGCTCGAAACCAGGATGGAAGCGGCCACTGAAACCAAAGTGATGATGATACTGTTAAAGAGATAGCGGCTGACTGGTATGCCCGATGTGGAAAGCTTGGAGAATAAATCGGTAAAGTTTTTAAAGGTAGGATGAATGACAAAAAAGCGTGGCGGAAAAGCGAATAATTCATCCGGCGGCTTAAAAGCATTCGAAAAAATGAAGACAACCGGCAGCAGCATGAAGGCTGCCAGCGGGATCAACAGCAGATAAAACTTAATCTGGCTGACATGAAAACCCTGAGGGTTAATCCCGCGGTTGCGGACACCAGTGTATTTGCGGATCCAAGCTGATTTCATGCCTTCCTCAATCCTCACTCGCAAAGAGACGATTGGAAACGCGGGCGAAAAGCAACACCATCAGCAGCAGCACCACTGACACCGCCGCAGCGTAGCCCATCTCATAGCGTAAGAAGCCGTAGTCTTCAATGTGATTGACGATCAATTGACCAGCATACTGTGGCGTCGGATTGCTGCCGGAAAGCATGACGCCAATCGCCCCAGCCTGGAAGGTCCCAACAATGGCCATCACCGCGCCAAAGAGCATTTGCGGCCGCATGGAGGGGATGGTGATGTAGAAGATCTCCTGCCAGCGGCTGCTCATTCCATCCAGCGCGGCCGCTTCGTACAGCTCTGGGTTGATCTCAAGGATGCCGGCCAACATGGCCAAAAAGCCGATGCCCATACTGCTCCACAGGGTGACCACAATCATGATTGTCATCAGATATTGAGGCGACTGCAGCCATTGGATCGGTTCCTGTACCAGCCCGATGTTCATCAGCAGGCTATTAAGGTAGCCGATCTGGTCACCACTGAAAAGGGTCTTCCATACTACGGCCATTGCCACCCCGCTGGTCATCGAAGGTGAATAGAGCACCAGGGCAAACAGGGTGCGAGGGATCTTGGGTAGCTGCGCCAACACCCAGGCCAAAAGGAACGCCAGGGCGTAGCCACCCGGGCCAACGATCACCGCAAATTGGATCGTGTTGGGCAGCACGTAGCGCATGAAGGTGTCGTCTTGCGTGATCAGATTGATGTAATTTTGCAGGCCGATGAAATGCGGCAGCTGGATGGTGTCAAAAAATGTGAATGAGAGTATGACCGCCGCCAACACCGGCACAACGATAAAGATGATAAACAGCAGCGCGTAACCCGACAGAAAAGCATAAGCGCTGCCCTCTTTATCCAGCCACTGACGGAAGGCACTCTTGCCTTTAGCCTGCCCTGAGGCAGTCAGAGGGAGGGAGCGGTTAATCTGCATTTTCCATCCATCCTTTCACCGTTTCGATTGTGGGAATCTTAAAGGCTTTGACTTGTTTGCCATCTTTTAGATAGCCAAATTCCTCCATCTTTCGGGTAATCTCCCGGTTGATAATAATAATCGACCGGTCAACCGCGACCCGCGGGTTGACCCCGTCAAAAACGATGCGGTTCCATAAGTTGGAGAGTTCCCGTTCCTGCATGTAGCTGCCCGGCAGCCGCACGGGTTCTTGCAGCCATTGCCACTGCTCGAGGATGACAACCTTGTGTTCTTCAGGAATGGAAAGCTGGCTGAAGGCTTCCAGGTTAGCTGAGTTCCACAGGTATTCTTTGCCGTAATTCAAGACCAGCCGCTCCTGAAAGTCAACCTGGGTTGGGGTAGACATCCACCACTTCAGGAAGAGCCATGACTCTTCGGGCTTGTCCGTGTTTTTGAACATCAGGCTGGTTTGCGCCGATCCGGTCGTGTAGCGGTTTTGTGTGCCATCAGGCAGCACAACGGCCGGGTAAAGGTCAATGCTCCACAGGCCAGCGATCTCCGGGGCCGCGGTCATCAGCTTGATGTAAACTTCAAAGTTGGAAACTCCTATCGGCAACAGACCCTGCCGGAAGCTTTCATAAAAGCTGGAGGTGGTCAGGGGCATGCCATAGATGGTAAAGCTGTCCGACATAAACTTCACCGCCTCAATCGCCTGTTCGCTATCCAGACCGGTGGAAAAACCATCCTTACTGTAAAGGTCTGCTCCGTAATTGAACAGATATGGCGCCGTAAAAATGTAATTGCGCTGGGCACTGGGGTTGGAAAGCGGCGCATTAAAGTTCATGCCGTAACGCTGCAGTTCGGGCAAGATTTCGATTACCTCATTCCAGGTATGCGGCACCGGAATGCCAAAGGCATCCAAAATGTCTTTGCGATAATAAGTGACCCAAAAATCCTGGGTCTCAGGGAGAGCGTAAACCGAATCATTGATAATGTAGCCCAAAAGTGAACCGGGCGAATAAATTTTTATAAATGAGTCAAAATCATCGAAAGAACGCAAGTCATAAAGTGCATTGCGGATGGCTAGTTCATAGGGCTTGTCGGTGCTCACTCCCAGGGCAACATCCGGCTGAATGCCGGCTGCATTTGCCAAAATCAACTTGGATTCATCCGGCATGATCGAAAACTTGACACGGATGCCGGTTTCAGGGGTGAAGGACTCATCCGCCATCAGCTGAAGCAAGTCTACATACTGGCGTGGCCGGTTGACCCACACCTCCAGTTCATCTTCTCCGGCTCCAATCGTTTGATATGGATCGTTATTGAATGAATTTAAGAAACGCTTAAGCCCTTCGCTGATAGAGGTCGCCAGAGGCACCGTAGCCATCTCAATCGGACTTTGCGGAGAATGAATCACAATTTTGTCCAGCGCCAGCGGTTGACTCTGCAGCAGTAGAAGCAGTGACCCCAGCAGCTGGGCAGCTGAACCGGACCCTTCGGAAAACCGGTTCATATACACGGGAATCTTATCCGGATCGGAAGCCAGGAAAAGCAAATTGTCAATCGCAATCTGGTAGGTAAGCACTTCCGGTGAAGCTTCACTCTGACTTACCGAGACTAGTGTTTCTTTGTCGTCAATCAGATGTTGGGCGATCGTGCTGATCTGATCCTTAATATCCGGAATGTAATCAGAAATCACCCACTCTTTGTAGGGGTCCCGCTGGTTGCCGGTCAGCTTGCGGATCTCGAGCGACAAATTGTTGATATCCAGCAAAGCTTGCTGAATGGTCTCAATCGCCGGCAGGTACGGAGAGCTGGTAGCCTCAATACCGAGGGTATTGACGCCCTTGTGCAAAAAGATCTGGTAAGGCTGCGCTTCCCCCAGCGGCACATCAACCCATTGGGCGGAATAATAGAAGGGAAAAGCGTTCAGTTCCGCGAAGGGGATTTCATCATTAATTGTGATCCGCCGGAATACGGTGAAATTGCTGCGAGTATCCTGCATGGCGCGGAATGTGATGGCGTACATGCCGTCCTGCGGGACGGAAAACTCGTAAAATGAAGCGCTGCCGCTGACTTCCCAGCTCTCGCCGCCCAAGGTGTTCAGCAGTAGCTTGTAGGTGTCGTAAGGTGTGACCGTCAGATCACGGCTGCTGGCTGGCCGAACGGAAGTATCGTTTTTTCGCGTTGGCAGTTCCGCTTCCAAAACCAGCGAGAAATCAACGGCCGGCGCCGCAGAATGGTTTTGCAAGTATTGGGCATACGAAATCAAGGGGGCAAAAGGTTCCAAATAGATGCTGCCCAGGTAAAGGCTGCCGCGAGTAAGCGTAAACTCAAATGTATGCGATCCAGCGCTCAGTTGGGCCTGCAAGGGGTATGGCTGACCAAAGTTGACATCCCGTGCCGGGGATTTGCTCCAGCGCACATCCCTCACCTGGCGGGTCAGGGCATCGTTTCCGTAGCGATCCTTGGGGAAGATGTTACTTTCACTGCGGTAATAAATTGGAAATATCACCCGCCGCAAGTCCGGCAACGGGAAATCGCCATCCATGCGCAATTGACCTTCCGGAGAGTCCATCTCTTGCGGGGCGGCGGCAGAATCAAACCAGAAGGTATAGTCACCCTTAGCCGGCACTTCTATTTCAAAGCTGACCGAATCGCCTGCTTGCAACAGTACCGCCGGGCGGGCGTACAGGGCAGAAATGTCATCCTGCGCTAGGGGCAGGCCCAGCATATCAGCCTTGATTTCGATGGTTTCGGCAGACGGCTGCGCAGCAGAAAGTGATTTTCCAGCTGGGCCCGACAGCGCCACAGAACCGGACGCGGGGCTTGCCGGGATAATAATCAGCAGCGAGATGATCAGCCGGAACAGATGGGTGAGTTTCGTTGGCATAATCACATCCCTGGCCTCAGGCCAAGCATTCCCAAAGGTGAGGACTCGGGGGTGCCGGAAGGTTCCGGCACCCCGTTTTGTATTACAAAAACTTATTTGGGCAGCTCAGCGCTGGCCTGATCCAAAAGCATATTGGCAAATTCTTCTAGCTTGGCAGCATAGTCTTCGTACTTGTACTTGCCGCTGGTAACATAATTGAACATGTACCACATATTCACGTCTTTGTCTTCGCCAATGTCAATTCCGGGTTTGCCTTCCCAACGGGCGTTCACATAGCCGGGAACGATCTTGGCAAGCGATTCAAGCAAACTGTTATCCAGATTTTCAAGAGCCTGACGCAGCCCGGGTTTCTCGCCCACAAAGGACATGTAGATGTCGATGCTCTCAGCGTTGACTGAAACTGGCATGCGGGTTGGCACCAGGCCGGCAGCCTTGGCCAATTCACCTTCTTGGGCATAACCATCCTTGGAGAAGGACATCCATTTAGCGAAGTCGTAAGCCACTTCAGGGTTGGCGGAGGTCGCCGATACCACCAGCAAATCGGTTACCATGGCCTGGTTGCCTCCCGGAATACCCAGGAAGTCCCAGTTGAAAGTGGCCGCAGCAAAACCGGGGACCATCCAACCGCCGTCCCAGCGAACACTGCTTTCCTGGTTCAGGAAGAGTTCACCGGTATTCTGAGATTTAAAGTTGACCTTCTGCTCGTCGGTCAAGCCTTCATAAGTGTGCGGTTTCAGTTCTTCAGACTTTGCCACAGCGGATTTGAAGGCGGCTGAGTTGTAGTTCATGTGGGTACCATCAAAGCTGAACCACTTGAGATTAGGATCCTGCGTGCTTGGGTACCAGCCCAGAATTGACTCCAAGGAATCCAAGCCAAGTTTGCTCTTCTGGACATCGGTCAGGGCCGTGGTCGCAGCCAAAAAGTCATCCACTGAAACGCCGTAAGCCGGGGCATCCAGGTTCGCTGCTTCAAACATATCCTGATTGACAAAGTAGCCCAACACAAACTGGGCAGCCGGCAGGGCCAGCACCTTCCCATCGTATGTGACGGCATCTTTCAACACCGCAGGGACATCCGCCCAGTCGGGGTCGGCGCTGACAAGCTCAGTCAGGTCAGCAGCCCAGCCGTTTTTCACATACAGCGGGGTGACGTCTGCCATGAAAACATCGGGCAACTCGCCTTTGGCGGCATAGTTGGTCAGTTTTTCATCCCATTTGCCTTCCATGGACATATCGACGAACTCGACGGTCACATTGGGGTGAGCAGCCACATACGCGGCAACCAGCTGCCGCTGCAGGTTATTTTCTTCTTCCGTACCGGTGTTCCAGTTGGCATAGCGCAGGGTAACCGGCGCCGCAGCCTCAGTCGGCGCTTCGGTTGGCGCCTCGGTCGGGGCCTCGGTGGGTGCCTCGGTTGGGGCTTCAGTAGGGACCTCAGTGGGGACTTCGGTCGGGGTGGTGGTAGTGCAAGCTGCCAGTACAAAAGCTGAGATCAGCAGCAGACTGAGCAGTGTATACAATTTGTTTTTCATTGATTCTTCTCCTTGAGTAGTAATTATTTTATTCGTTTCGTTGACTGAATGGGCTTACGCGGCAGAACACCTTGATAAAGTTAGCGCATGCCGATCTTTCTCAGGACGACGGCGCGTAAGTCTGAAAGGATATAAAAGAATTTATTTTGAATTCCTCCTTCTCATAGATATTATGTTCATCCAAGAGTAACCTTGACTTTGTGAACCTGACCATCTCCAAATACGGGCAGAAGATGGCTTTCAAATGGCTGTCCATCGAGCGTGAGGGCTTGAATTCCGCTGCTCACATGGTTGGGGTTGTTGACTTCAATTTGATAAACCGCATTCCGGAAGCGGCGAACCACTTTGAAACCCGGCCATTCTGCTGGAATGGCGGGCTCAACCCGTAATCCGTTTTCTTCCGCGCGGATTCCCAAAATCCAATTGGTGGCTACGCGGTGGATCCATTGGGCTGAGCCGGTATACCAGGTCCACCCGGCGCGGCCATAGAATTCGGAGAGTGGGCCGTCGATGTTCCCAGGGGTAACATAAGGTTCAGCTTTGTAAATTTCAATGTCTCGGCTGCGATTTGGCGGGCAGATGCGGCGGTAAGCCTCATACGCCAGGTCGGCCCGGCCGGCGGCAGCGTAAGCCCAAACCGACCAGGTGGCGGCATGCGTATAAACGCCGCCATTTTCGCGCAGCCCTGGTGCGTAGCGTGTAACATAACCCACGTCTGGGCGTGGGTGGGTGAAGGCTGGGTAGTTTAAGAGCGTGCCATAATCTTTTAGTAGATACTGGGTGACAGCGTCCATGGCACTTGCGGAGCGCTCTGGGTCCGCCATGCCACTCATGACCGCCCAAATATTGGGCATGAGGAAGATCTTCCCTTCTTCATTTTGACTGGAACCCAGTGGAAGTCCGCTGTCGGTAGTGGCCTGCAAATACCATTGCCCATCCCAGCCGTGCTGGTTGAGCGCAGTTTTCAGGTCGGCACGTACCTGATCACACTTCAGCGCGAAGCGTTCATCAGCGCGCTGACGTGCCAGCGGTGCGAAGCTGCCCAAAATCATGTAGAGGAACTCGGCAACCCAAAAACTCTCCCCTTTCATCAACGTCCCGACTGCGCTCAGGCCATCATTCCAGTCGTGATCGCCCATCAGGGGGACGCCGCGCGGCGAAAAACGTGAGAAGGAGCGTTCGATAGCCCGCTTGCAGTGCAAATAAAGCGGCTCGGCAGGCCCGTTCAGATAGGGCACCATTTCATCCAAAACCGCGTAATCGGCGGTTTCCTTCAGATAAGCATCGAGGATGAAAGGAAGCCAGAGCAGATCGTCAGAACAATTGGTCCGTGGACCCCCGCCGCGAATGGAAAACCACCAGTGATAAACATCGCCTTCGACGAACTGCTGGGCGGCATGCAGCAGCAGCTGGCGCCGAGTGAATTCGGGCTCGCTTTCCAAGAAGATTTGACTATCTTGCAGCTGGTCGCGGAAGCCAATGCCGGCTGAAACCTGATAAAAAGCTGATTTGCCCCACAAGCGGCACGAAATCGCCTGATACTTGGACCAGATACTGGTCATCAGGTTGAAGGCTTCATCTGGTGTTTCCACCTGTTCTGCGTCAATGAAGCGGGACCAAAATTCGTGCACGGTTTGCAATGCCTGGCGGCTCTTTTCAGGAGAGGTGAAGCGCTCAATTAAATCTCGCGCGTCTTCACGCCCATCTTCCGCGGCACCCAAAGTGAAAACGATCGTGCGCGACTGGCCTGGCAGCAATTCCACACCAACCTGCAGCGCTGCAATCGCATCCGTGAAGCGCCCGGAGCGGCCGGCCAGTTGCTCTTCAATCATGGCACTGGGCCGGTCATCGTTATGATAAAGCCCCAAGAAAGATTCCTTGTCACAATCGTACGATTTAAGCGGTTCGCTCACCGCCATAAAGGCCGTGTAGGGCCAATCGGTGTTATTGTAACGACCCAGTTCATCCGGGAAGCCCCACAGACACTTTCGCGCAAAAACTGCGCTTTGTTCCGGTGCGGCTGAGGTGTCGATGAAAAGTTTATGAAATTCGCGGTGCTCATCGGGTGCGAACCCCAGGCACCATTCCGCATACGAGGTTACATCCAGCAAACGCGGTTCAGTGCTAAGATTGCGCAGCGTCAGCTCAAAAACCTGCAGCGGGTCTTGCGGAGGCACAAAAACGGTCAGCGTGCTCTCGATCTCTTCCACGCGCTGGAAGAAGCGCGAATAACCGAGCCCGTGCGCTGCTTCGTAAACCTGGGCGGAATGCATTACCGGTTTGTATGTGGCAGACCAGTAGGTTTGGCGCTGCAAATCGCGGATGTAAAAGTAGGTTCCCCAATTGTCTTTAATTATGTCCTGGAATGAGCGCGTCAGGCGGTTTTGGCCGGCATTCCCGCGCCAGCTGTACCCCGAACCGGTTTGGGAAATCATCATGCCAAAATCACCATTGCTGATGACATTCCCCCAGGGGCGCGGCGTGAGCGGGGTAGTGATGACATACTCCTGCCCATCTTCAGTAAAATATCCGTACTGGCTTTCGAAAATCTTATTCATAGGCTAAGTTGCAGTTTGGCTTTGATTCCGATGCAAATTATGTTAAACTTATTTTATTGAACCAGGTGAAACGTTTCACTATGCATAAAATTATCATATTCGTTAGCATTTGTCAAGAAAATCATTAACATATTTTACAAATTGTTCTTAATCCGCGGAGTATACATGGAACCAAACGCCGAAGAACCCTTCATTCAGCAGCTGCTTTCTCAAATGACCCTTCAGGAAAAATTGGGCCAGCTATCCCAGGTTGCGCCCAACCCCGATCCTGAAATGCTGCGTCAGGGCCAGATCGGCTCGATCATCAGTGCACCCGGCGCCCTGGCTGGCCAAAGTTTGTCTGAATCAGGAGATGCAGACACCACTAACCGGCTGCAACAGCTGGCACTTGAGGCACGGCTGAAAATCCCCGTCATCTTTGGGCGGGACGTGATCCATGGCTTCCGCACCATCTTCCCCATCCCGCTGGGTCAGGCGGCAACCTTCAACCCGGAACTGGCCGGCCAGGCGGCCGCCACTGCCGCGGATGAAGCCGCCACAAGCGGCATCAAATGGACTTTTGCCCCCATGCTCGACATCGCCCGTGACCCACGCTGGGGACGGGTAGCCGAGGGCAACGGGGAAGACCCCTATTTGGCTTCCCGCATGGCTGAGGCACTCGTGCGCGGCTATCAGGGAGAGGATATGTCGGCAGCGGATAAACTGGTGGCCTGTGCCAAGCATTTTGCCGGCTATGGCCTCTCGGAAGGCGGGCGTGACTACGAAAGTGGTGAGGTTTCAGACCCGACGCTGCGCGATGTTTACCTGCCGCCCTTCCGGGCAGCGGTTCGGGCTGGCGTGGGCACCTTCATGTCGGCATTCATCGACCTGAATGGCGTGCCGGCCACAGCCAACCGTTATTTGCTCAATGATATCCTGCGTGAGGAGTGGCAGTTCGATGGCTTTGTGGTGTCAGATTGGGAGTCGATCCGGGAACTGGTCCCCCATGGCATCGCCGAAGACGAAGCGCACGCCGCCCGTCTGGCCTTGCAGGCCGGCGTAGATATGGACATGATCAGCGGAGCTTACCGCAGCACCCTGGCGGAAAGCGTGCAGGAGGGGAAGTTGAACCCGGCCCTGGTCGACCAGGCCGTGCTGCGCATCCTGCGCATCAAGCAGCGCGCTGGTTTGTTTGATCATCCCTTCACCGACCCGACCCGCGCCCAATACCGTGTGCTTACCCCGCAATCGCGAGACCTGGCACGCCGGGTTGCCCGCCAAAGCATGGTGCTGCTCAAAAACAAAGATGGACTCTTGCCGCTCAGTGGCTTTCGGCGCATCTTGGTGGCAGGGCCATTTGTGCATGCCCGCTCCGAGCTTTTTGGAACCTGGACCCTGGACGGGCGGGCACAGGATGTGACGCCTGTGGATGAAGCCTTGCGCGCCGCCGCACCGCAAGGCGTAGAGCTGTGGTTCACCGAATTGCCCGACCTGGCGCTGCACATGGCCCACAGCGCGGACGCCGTGTTGCTGCTGATGGGGGAGCACCCGGCCCGCTCCGGCGAGAATAACAACGTCAGCGAGCTGAGCTTGCCAGCCGGCCAGACCGAATTTATCGAATCGATGGCGGCGCTGGGCAAGCCGCTCACGCTGGTGGTGTTTGCCGGGCGGCCGTTAGCGCTTGCGCGAGAAACCCGCGTCGCTGACGCCCTCTTGTACGCCTGGCACCCCGGCATCGAGGGCGCCTCCGCCCTGGGGGACCTATTGTTCGGGGCGGATACACCTTCAGGGAGGCTCCCGATCACATTCCCGCGCGGGTCTGGGCAGGTGCCCATCTACTATGCCCATAAAAACTCCGGCCGGCCAGTCACAGCCGATGGCCAGTTCCGCACGCGCTATTTGGACCAGCCCGACTCGGCCCTGTTCCCCTTCGGCTACGGGCTAACCTACACCAACTTCCGATATGACCAGATCAGGCTGAGCAGCGAAACGCTGCGCTCGGAGCTGGAGGTCAGTGCGCAGGTCAGCAATGTGGGTCAAAAGGCCGGCACAGAGGTCGTTCAGCTTTACATC
Source organism: Anaerolineaceae bacterium (assembly GCA_034430195.1). Lineage (GTDB taxonomy): Bacteria > Chloroflexota > Anaerolineae > Anaerolineales > Anaerolineaceae > Mesolinea. The sequence goes on from DAOUFF010000023.1 coordinate 22,446, forward strand.
CGCGATTTGGTCGGGTCGCTAACGCGGCCAGTGCGTGAACTGAAAGGCTTTCAGCGGGTCATGTTGGATGCGGGCGAAACCCGCCGGGTAAGCTTTACCCTGTATGAAGAAGATCTGGCTTTTACCCGCGCCGATGGTACATTCGGCTTTGAGCCCGGCCGTTTTCAGGTTTGGATCGGGCCCGACAGTCAGAGCGGCTTGGGTGCCGAATTCAGAATCTGAACCGAGGGAGCTGAGATAGGGGAATTTTTCGGTTCGATTTTAACTGCAGGTCCCCCATTATTAGCGTGTTCAAACGCGTTAGCCGTACAACTCACTCATTTTTAAGCAGAAAGCCGGGTCGGAGGCTGAGGCGCTCATATGATTGACCCGTCCTGGCCAGATAGGCATCTGCGTACTGGAAGGTTGAGATTCCTGTGAGTACCTGCAAATTCAAAAAAACGGGAAGGAATACGCCGTGCTGCCTAAGAAATTCTCACTTCTGCTCTACGGAATTCCTTCCCAAATATCGACAGAAACTTGAGGAGGGCAGGAAGGTGTGGTTATGTACTACCGGCATACCATCAGCTGGTAGGTGGCCCGTCTCGGTACAAAGCAGCGCCCTCCATCTCTGGAAGGCGTTGCTTTGACAAGGCACTATCAGCGTTTACCGCATCACCGGTCTAAACTTATACCCGTACATACGACTCGGTCCGCGGGGGAGAGGTGAAGGTGTCAATCTAGCGGCAGGCATTACCGGCAAAGCCGCGATTTGGAGGCCAATAGCACCAAACGCAAAATCCGTCAGTAGAGTGGAGTCTTGCCCCACCATCTACTCCACAATTTGTTGGGTTGTTTTTGCTACTTTAACAATAGTTTTGCTCCATCTCCATCAAATTTGTCATTAAGAGCGCTCAAAATTTCAAATAATCTTTCTGGTTCATTCATAATTTGTGTATGTTCTGGCTCAGGATTACTAGGAAGATTTTTTACATTCTCAGCTATTTTAAACCATCCTTCATACCAATCTGTTTGGTCAACAAATGAACCAATTAATTCCACAATTCCATTGGCGTAATTTTGAATTTCTTGAGTGTGAATATAAGTCATTGGGGATAGTGGGAAAGAGATAGTTGGCCCTGATGATTTGACTTGGATGTTAACCTCAGTTTCATCAATTCTTTCACTATAGCCTGTATAAATACTACAACTATGAACATATTCATTGCGTAAGTCTGCTAACCATTGTAAATGGGTCAAATCAACTCCCAAGTCTTTTAATTTTATAATCTTGGAGGTTAATCCACGAGTGCATTCAATAAATCCAGCTGGTGGTT
>DAOUFF010000024.1:0-31501 GCA_034430195.1 Anaerolineaceae bacterium
ACAAACCCAAACAATTTACGGCAGCCCAATGTACCTGGTGGGCTGGTTTTCTCAGGTATAATCTCTGGGTTATGAACATTCAGGAACTCACGCAGGCCATGCATGACTTAGTCAACGCTCACGGCTGGTATGCCCCCGGGACCTCCAAACCGCAGCTCCCCCGCAACCTGGCCATCTCGCTCTCGTTGGAAGCCGCCGAGGTTCTTGAACATTTCCAATGGACCGACACGGCCCGTGACGACCAGGCCCTCGGGGCAGAGCTGGCAGACGTGGCCCTATACTTGCTGCAACTTGCCTCCGTCTGTGGGATCGACCTGGAAGCCGCCATTCTGGACAAGATCAAGCTAAATTACACGCGCGTTTGGCCAGATGAGAGCGGCCAGGAGGCGCAGTGATTGTCACGGTGTTTGGCAGCGCCAACGCCCGGCCCGGGGACGCGCTCTACGAAAGCGCATACACCCTGGGGGCTCTGCTGGCACAGCAGGGTCATTCCCTGGTCACCGGTGGCTATGGCGGCACGATGGAAGCCGTCTCGCGCGGGGCAAGCGAAAAAGGCGCGGCGACCATTGGTGTTACCTGCGCCGAGATTGAAAAATTCCGTCCGGGCGGGGCGAACGCCTGGGTGGCAGTGGAGTTCCCGACCGAGTCGCTGACTGGCCGGCTCGAACAGCTGACCCGCATGGCAGATATTTGCATCGCGCTGCCAGGAGGGGTCGGCACATTGTGCGAAGCCGCGCTGACGCTGAACCTGATGGCCATCTGCGCGATTAAAGCGCGCGTGCTCATTCTGGTCGGCCCAGCCTGGAAGGAAAGTTTTGAGCTCTTTTTCAGCGTTTCGCGCGACTTCATCAACAACGGTTTGGCGGAACATTTACGCTTTGCACAAGACGCAGCCGAAGCAGCCCGGATGGCTGCAACATTTACAGACAAGTGAGAAGGAATGATGGAAGAAAAGAAACTCCCCTCCCGACAGGAAAATTTTTCAGAGTGGTATAACCAATTGGTGCTGCGCGCCGAACTGGCCGATTACGCGCCGGTACGCGGCTGCATGGTGGTGCGGCCTTATGGCTGGGCCCTCTGGGAAAATATTCAAGACGCGCTCAACCAAAGGTTCAAGGCCACCGGGCATGTCAATGCCGCTTTTCCGCTCCTCATCCCGCAGTCTTATATGACGAAAGAAAAGGAACATGTCGAAGGGTTCGCCCCCGAACTGGCGGTTGTAACCCACGGCGGCGGTGAAGAACTGGAAGAACCGCTGGTGGTGCGACCCACGTCTGAGACCATCATCGGCACCATGTACGCCAAATGGATTCAGTCTTACCGCGATTTGCCGGTATTGGTCAACCAATGGGCCAACGTTGTCCGTTGGGAAATGCGCACCAAGCTTTTCTTGCGTACGCTGGAGTTTTACTGGCAAGAAGGTCATACCGCCCACGCTACTGAGCAAGAGGCCATCGAAGAGACTGAGCGAATGCTGAACGTCTACGCCGATTTCGCCATCAATGAAGCTGCGGTTCCGGTCATCAAAGGACGCAAAAGCGAAACCGAAAAGTTTGCCGGCGCCACAGCCACCTATACCATCGAAGCCATGATGGGCGATACCAAAGGGCTGCAGTCTGGCACCTCTCATTTCTTGGGGCAAAATTTTGCCAAAGCCTTCGACATTAAGTTTTTGGACGAGAACAATCAGCTGCAATATTGCTGGACGACTTCATGGGGCCTGAGCACCCGCTTCATTGGCGCCATCATTATGACCCACGGCGATGATCAGGGTTTGGTGCTGCCGCCCCGCCTGGCACCCATCCAGGTGGTCATCGTCCCCATCTTCCGAAAAGAGGAAGAAAAAGCGCTGGTGATGGAAAAAGCATTCGAGATTGCCAAATCGCTGGAAGGCAACTTCCGTGTGAAGGTCGACACGCGTGACGGGCTGACGCCTGGTTTCAAATTCAACGACTGGGAACTGAAGGGTGTGCCCCTGCGCATCGAAATCGGCCCCAAAGACATCCAAAACCAGACGGTAATGCTCGCCCGGCGCGACATTCCGGGACGCGAAGGCAAATCAGTCCATCCGATCGACAGCCTGAATAGTGCGGTCCCAGACATGCTGGCGCAGGTGCAGGCAAGCATGCTCGCCAAAGCCACCCGCTTCCGGGACGATCACATCATTGAGGTCACGGATTATGAAACCTTTAAAGATGTCGTCGATGGCAAGGGCTGGGCAGTCGGCTGGTGGGCTGATGACCGCGAAAATGAGGCCAGGATCAAAGAGGAAACCCGCGCCACCTTGCGCTGCTTTGCTCCCTCCGAAGGCGAAGGCACTTGCTTTTACAGCGGCCAGAAAACCAACAAGAAGGCATATTTCGCCCGCGGGTATTAGGCTGCCTTGGGCAGTGCATTCGGTACAGGAGGCACGCGCGTATGGCCGCGATTGACCTGACCCGACTGGGCCAGCAAACTGAAGCGCTCATCGCGTCCTTTGACGAGCCGCAGCTTTTCCTGGCGCGTCTGCATTCCCTGCTTCGTTTCTATCATCGCTATTCCCACCGGACGCAGAAAAGCGCTTTGCCCTCATCCTTCCTGCCTTCCTACGACCTTCCGCAGCAGATCCTGCCGGAGGTCGAAGCCCGGCTGGCACCCATCGCCCGGGCAAAGCCTAAAGAAACACTCGCGCTGGCAGATTTCATCTGGCAGGATGGGAATTTTGAGCCGAAGGTCCTCGGCGCTTACATCCTGGGTCAGCTTGGGGCGGAATGGTCGCAGCAGACTCTGGAACGGCTTACCCAATGGTTTTCAACGACAACCGATCGTGCCGCAACGGAAGCATTGCTCCAGCTCGGTTCTCAGACCGTCCGCCGGGCGGCGCCCGACCTGTGGAAGGAATGGATTGCAGGCAACTTGCGGAGCAGCATCAAAGCGCAATGCCAGGCCGGGCTGCGCGCTTTGGCACTATGGCTGCCGGAAGCGCCATCGCAGTTTCTGCCGGCAATCTTGGATTGGGTCCGGCCGTTTCTTTTCCAGCCAGACACTGGTTTGGAAAATGAGCTTGAAGCGGTCTTTGAAGCACTAGCGATCCGCACACCGCAAGAAAGCGCTTACCTGCTCAAGGAAGCTCTGGCCGAGTCCCACGACAGCCTGCTGCCGGCGCGCATCCGCCGCTACCGGGTTTACTTCCCAGCCGAATTGGCTAACAGCCTGACGCAAGCCGTCCGAACACATCAGGATGCCAGCTAATCACGGGATTTGCCGTACCGTATAGTCATCAAAGTCAATCTGAAGGTTCATTGCAGTGAAGTTGCCGGCAATAAGCCCAACCTGCCCTTCGGAATAGGAATCATCTTCAACGTGGTTGATCAATTCGCCATTGACATATAGCTCCAGAAAGCCATCGCCGCACACCGCCCGGATCTTATTGGTAGCACTTCCCGTATTGATCTCAGGCGACAGCTGATAGAACATACCGCTCAACCGTTCGTAACCCTGTTTGGTGCGCTTTTCCACCATATACGAACCATCGCTGCTGATCACCAGGGCATAAAACCGGTTGACGTCCACGTACTTGCAGATGATGCCATATTTATTGTCATCGCTGCCAGCCGAATGATACGCATTCACTTCCACGTCCACATCACCGAAGCTGCCCGGGGCCAGGGTCCAATGCTCTTTCTGGGAAGGCGAGATTTTTATCTGATAAGCGCCTTCTTTGTACTGGCTTTGGATGGACTGATTATCGAAGACTTCCCAGCCGGACTCCGGGTCTGAAAAGTCGTCTTCAAACAGAATATCGCCGCGTGGCTGGCAGCCGCCCACCAGCAAGGCAGATAGGCTCATCAGAAGCAGAATTTTTATTCCTGGTTTCATGGTTCGATATCTCCTACGCGCCCATTATAACCGCATGCCTGCACAGCCATTAGCTGAAACGATTGACGGAACCGGAACGCGATTACAATAGAGCCAACATTTTCAGACATGAGAAATAAACACAAATACTTTATTAGATGGCTTGCCTTTGGCACCCTGATCGGCCTGATATTAAGCGCCTGCCAGAGCACCCCCGCGCTGCAGCCCGCCGCCGCGGCACAGCCTTCTCTGCCGCTGACACTTGTTCCCGCCACCAGCACGCCGGCTGCGACCGCCACACCCTGGCCCACGGCGACGGCCACTGAGAGCCTGGCGCTCACGCAAACGCCATCACCAAGCCCAACCCCAACGGGCAGCACGCCCACCTGGCCTTCTTCCCACTATATTACCGCCATCAGCGGGCATAAGCAGGTTTACAACCTGGGGTGTGAAGCCGGTGCAGCCGTGGACTGGGCTCATTATTTCGGCACGGATTTTTACGAATATACATTTCAGGTAGCCCTGCCCATCTCCGATAACCCTGATTTTGGCTATGTGGGGGATGTCTTTAGCGAATGGGGGCAAATTCCACCGTATGCTTATGGCGTGCATGCCGGACCGGTAGCAGAGCTGCTGAGGGAATTTGGGGTACCCGCACTGGCTGTCAAAGGTCTGACGGTTGAGGAGGTCTACCGAAACCTGGCTGAAGACAAACCGATCATCGTCTGGGTGATCGGCAATATGGAATACAGTGAACCGGTCCTCTACACCGACACGCAGGGGCGCACCGCCACTGTCGCGCCCTACCAGCACGTGGTCATCCTGACGGGCTACGATGAGGATTCCCTGCGCTACATGAACAATGGCAAATTCTATGACGTGCCTGTCGACGTTTTTCTGACGTCTTGGGGCGTGCTGGGGAACATGGCGGTCATCCACGAATAGAGACGAACAATTGGCTGTCAGAGCCTCCCTTTAACCCCCGCTGGCAACGCAAACCGACGCTCATTCTGACCCAAAATTTTCGTTTCAGCTGCAAAGCGGCTTGAAACGGCCGCGAGCAGCTGGGCTGATAAAAAAAGCTGCCCCCGGATGAGGGCAGCTTTGCTGTTCCTGCTTCAGGCACTATTTCAAGATGTGGAAGGCGGCAATGATTGGCGCGAAAAGCGAAGAGACCAGGCTCATCACAGTGATCAGGGTATTAAGCGAGGGGCCGGCTGTATCTTTGAATGGATCACCGACCGTATCTCCAACGACGGCCGCTTTGTGCGCTTCAGAACCGGGGCCGCCAAACTTGCCGGTCTCGATGTATTTTTTGGCGTTATCCCACAACCCGCCGGCATTGCTCATCAGCAGTGCAAAGATCACGCCCGTGAAAATCGAACCGCCTAAAAAGCCACCGAGGGCATCCGGACCGAGCACAAAACCGATCAAAAGCGGCATGCCGACTGCCAGAAAGGCCGGAATGACAAGCGAGCCGAGGGCACCGCGCGCCGCCAGGCTGACACAGCGGGCATAATCCGGCATATGCGTTCCAGCCAAAATCCCCGGCTGTTCGCGGAACTGGCGCCGAATTTCTTCAATCATATCGAAGGCATTATGGGTGACGGAGAGCATCGTCAGCGCGCTGAAGAGCGGCGGGGTCATGGCTCCCAGGAGGACGCCCGCGACCACAATCGGGTTCTGCAAACTGATCGTAATGTTGATGCCAGCTGCCTTCACCACTTCAGAATAAGCTGCAAAGAGCGCCAAAACGGTCAGTGCCGCAGCGCTGATCGAAAAGCCTTTGGTGATGGCTTTGGCAGTGTTGCCTGCCGAATCGAGCACATCTGCGCGCTCGATCACTTCCTGGCCCATGCCGGCCATTTCAGCAATGCCACGCGCGTTGTCTACAATTGGGCCGTAAGCATCCGCGCTAACGATCATTCCGCTGATCGAAAGCATCCCCACCGCACTGATTCCGATGCCATAAATGCCGCTGATCCCATTTGCCTCGGCCAAATTGTACGAGACCAGGGTCGCAATGGCGATGCCGATGATGGAGGGCACGATTGAAATCAAGCCGTAGCTGAAACCGGTGATGATCGTAATCGCCGAGCCAGAGGTCGAAACGCGCGAAGTCTCCTGCACGGGTTTATGGTTGTCATTGGTGAAGTAGTCTGAGGTAAATCCGATGATCACACCTGCGACCAGGCCCGTGAGAGCCGCCCAAAGTACGCCAACGTTGACTTCACCAAATAGAACCAGCAGGACCAACATCACTGCATAAATGATACAGGTGATGATGGTTCCGCGGTTGAGCGCCGGCCCGGGTTTGCCCTGGTCTTTGACCCTTACAAACTGGATGCCCAGCAACGAGGCAAAGGTACCCAGCGTGCATAAAATCAGGGGGAGGATGGTGTATTTGGCATGTTCAGCCGCACCCAACCCCATTGAGGCGCCCAGGAGCATGACCGCCACAGCGCTGGCTACATAACTGTCGAAAATATCCGCGCCCATCCCAGCCACGTCGCCAACGTTATCGCCCACATTATCTGCCACCACAGCCGGGTTGCGTGGGTCGTCTTCGGGGATGCCGATTTCAACTTTGCCCACCAGGTCGGCGGCGATGTCGGCCGTTTTGGTGTAGATCCCACCACCAGCCTTGGCCAGCAGTGCCAAGGTGGACGCCCCAAAGCTGAACCCCAACACAAATTCAGCTTGACCGGTAAGCTGGTAGATAACGCTCATGCCAATCACGGCCAAGCCCACCATCGCCAGGCCGAGCACTGAACCAGCATAGAAGGAGAGCTTGAACGCACCCGAGAGGTCTTTTTGGGCAGCAGTCGCGGTTCGCACATTAGCTTCTACAGCTACACGCATGCCCATGTATCCAGCCGCGGCTGAACAAAGCGCGCCAAACACAAAAGACAGGGCCATCATCAAACCCCGACCGGTATGGATGGTCAGCCCCTGGCTGGCTATGCTCTCCAGGTTGATGCTGAAAATGATAAAAATGATAAAACCGACGATGGCCGCCAGGGTGGCCAGGGCAGTATACAGGTGTTTGAGGTAAGCCTGGGCACCGTCACGGATCCAGCCGGCCACTTGCTGTGCATGTTCTGAACCCGGGTCTTGCTTCATCACCCAAAAATAAAGGTAGATCGCGACCCCAATTGAGATCAGCCCGCCAAAAATACCCACAAAAATCCACGCGTTATAGTTCATCTAACACTCCATTGATTAATTTGCTGATTGATTAATTTTTACATATTTGCGGATCGGAACCAACGGTAATTCTCATTTCGCAGGGCTGTAGGCGATGGCATAGGGTAATACTTCAGTTGCTGTTGGTTTCCAAAGAAAAATCCATTTTTGATCGTGCGGTACTGCACGTTGGGTGAGTGTGTGCGATCCACCATCTTGGTGGAGACGTACTTGGTCTTGAGTTCCGTCAGGCATTGGCGCAGGTGGTCCGAGTTGTCATAGGGCAGCTCGTCCATCAGCCCCATCTCAGGGTCTCTGGCCAGCTCACCCAGCTGCAGTTCAGTAAACACAATCGCGGGGACGGTCACTAATGAGACCGGATTGCGTACGATCAGATCCAAAAAAGAAATGGGCGCAAAGCGGCTCACGACGAGGGGCGTGACCGGGGCAATCTCCTGATAGAGATGCAGGTTTTCCTCACCATCCGGCAGGATTTCTGAAGATTTTAATCCGAGCGTGCGGCCATCCTGGGTGGTCAGGTAAAGATCCGAGACAGCTGCCAGGTCCATGTGTTCCAACACGCGGTAGACAGATGCGTAAACTGAAGCTTTGGGTGATCCATCTTCATGGGGTACGCAGCGCTTAAGCGCTTCTTCAATGCGAAAAAAATCATGCCTGAAAGTTGGGTCTACCTCAAAGAACATGGCCTGTCCGCGGGATTTCTTGGCAGAGCCGGTGGCGTAGTATGCCCCAAATTCTTCCGGGGAGAGCATCGAAACAATCAGGGCTTCGGGCAGCAGAGAAAGGTAAAAATGGGTTTCCATCAACAGATCTCCTTTTGGTTTGTAGGCAGGGTTAAAACCACTTCCCCACCAATTTAATTTTACTCCGATCAGAGTCTGCTGAGGGCGGCAATATGCTTCCCGTAGGCAAACTTATGCTGAATTTAAACCGAATGGTAAATTTGACGTTGATTTCATTTCTCCTCCTCCAATCAGATTCCAGACGAACCCCCCAGCAGGGGCTGGAAAGACGGGCATGCCTTGCTTGCCCAGGCGCGGCACATCGATGAACCTTCATGCCAGGTTTTCTTGCCCAGCAAGCCTTATCTGGCGCGAAAGAGAACAATTCGATGCCTTCTACCCTGCTACCATCGCTAAGCTGGTAAGTGCCACCATAGGTGTGCGTTGCAGCAATTGCCCTGAACTTTGGCCCGATGCGCAAGGCGTCGGCTCGCGTTTGGTCAGCCAATAGCGGAGCCATCCCGGAAAAAAATGCTTAATGGAATTCGGTTGTTTTTGGCAGACTGCGCATTTTTCACTGCAATCGGCAAGTTTATCCCCCGGCTGAGTGAGCTTTAAAAAAAAAGATGCCCGGATATACCGGGCATCGCAAAAGCCAAAACCAACACTCAGTGTGCCATCAGCCAGGCAATCATCGCGTTCAGCTCTTCTTCGGTCAGGCTGACATCTGCGTGCTGGGGTTCAGAAAGCACCTGGCGCCATTGCTCCGCTGTGTAATCTTTGGAAAGCAAAAATTCCAGCGTGTGATGGCCATCCAGCTTGGTGGTAATGAAAGCCTCCCATTCTGCATCGGTTTGTGGCAGCGAGGTAGTGTATGGGTAGGTAGTATCAGGGGCTGTGCTACCCGCTACCAGCGTGGCTTCTCCGCCGGCCGGGTACATTTCTCCGGCAGCGCCTTCCTGGACGGGAGTGCTTTCCGCAGCAGCAGTTCCCTCCGGCTGGAGGGTGCCAGTTGCAGAGCCTGAGATCAATGGCAAGTTAACTTCGCTGGTGGGTTGGGCGCTATTGGTTGAACATGCGCTAAGCACCATTACACCCACAAACAAGGTCAAGATCAGAAGTGTTGTGTATCTTTTCATGATTTTCCTTTCCTGCTGGCCAGTTGCCAGCATAAGCGGATATTATACCCGCAGCTGATGGCAGTAGTTTCGGGTGTCCGCTAAAATACAATCTTTCCCCCCCAACAGAATGCGCGGCCGGTAAGCGCACGGCCTGCATCACGCTCGGCTGAAATTAAATCCGATGATGAAACCCAACTAAGACAGGTGCGGCGGCTCTGCCAACGCGCTAAAGTATTGACCGGCGATGGACTGGCTGCTTTCGCTCCCGCTCACGCGGATTTGAGACGCCAGCAGCGGATGAACCGCCTGAAGCGCTTCAAGCATGCCTCTGCCTACCCGGCGGATGGAATAATGGGCGTTCTCTGCGCAACGCAAACTGATGAAATGATACAGTTCCCGCAAATTGACCCCACACAATACCCGTCGGTTGTAACCATTGGGGACGACATATGAAGCCACCGGGCGGTTCCAGGCGGCCAAAAGTTCGTACCCGCGGGCAGCAGCGGCCATTGCCTGATGGTAACGACCTTCAAAGCCCGCATCGCAGATCGCCCTGGGGACTGCGTAACCCAGGTGGGTGTTAAGGGATTGAACGGTCTGTGTCATCATGCGGTGACGCTTGAATTCAAAATAAGCGCCTTGGTCCATCACTAATTCGAATTGGTATTGCGAAAATTCCAATTCCCTGAGCGGTGTGTCGTGTGCGCCGATCTGCCCGAAAATCTGGTTGGCCCAGGCAGCCCGTTCTTCAGGCGAAGCCTGTTGAACGAAGCTCAGGCAATCCTGCGCCCCACTTGTACCAAAGCGGAAAAGAACTGCAGCCAAGGCTTTATCTTCAGCTTGCGGGTCAAAGTCTGTCAGCCGGCACCATGCTTCCACTGGATGGGCTTCAATTGGGCCTGCCAGGGTTTGGGAAAGCTCCCGCACGGCCGGCAGGTAATCAATCGGGTTGGCATACTTTACCAGAGTTGGCAGTTCCTGAGCAGCCACCGCCTTGATTTCTTCGCCAATGGCGCGCGCTTCAGCCAAATCTGAGCTAAGCAGCTTGCGGATGGCGTACTCCAAAACGCGGGCGTTCATCGTGACGCCGACGTTGGCGACAGCGCCGGCAGGAAGCAAAAACCGGGCAGTGTCGATCGCTGCCGCTCTGACGCGGTTGGCCCAGCTCTTGTCGGTTTCTTCCGGTAGTTTGGGCGTATGGGCTTCGCCCCAGGCGCGTAGCGCACCCAGTGCATCTGCATAGGCAGCAAAAAGCTGGTCCATCAGGTCTACATAGGACTGTCTGTACGGGCTTGCTTCCAACTCCGCAGGCACAGTATAGGCATGGGCATCCCATTCCTGATAGCGCGATGATTTTTCGGTGTAAGAGCCAAGCCGGTTGCCTTCCACCGTTTCAATCGCCAGACGAGAGATATTCTCCAGCGCCAGGTGCAATACGGCATGTTCCGCCACACTGGAATGGCCATAACCCACAATCCATTTTTCACTGAAGCGTGCACTGCGTTCATTGTCCAGCTCAGCAGCGATGACATCGAATGGTTCTGGGGAACGGGAAGTCTTCGCAAAAGTCACCGCGATCGTTTCGGGGCTGAATTGCGACGGGCTCAGGCGGTAAATTCTACGGGTTGGGCTCATGCTCCAAAATCCTTTTGGCGTCTGCTTTGTCCGCGTCAATTTGTTGGATCAGGTCAGCAGCATTGCTGTATTTAATTTCTTCGCGTAAATAGGCGATGAAATCCACAATCAGTTCTCTGCCGTAGATGTTATCATCAAAATCCAGCAGCAGGGTCTCTATATTGGGGATGTCGGTTTCTTCAAATGTCGGACGGACCCCAACGCTGGTCACGGCCTGATAACGGGAGCCGTTGACATAAGCCCAGGTGGCATAGACCCCGTATTTTGGCAGCAGCTTTTGCTCGTGCGGGATCTGATTGGCAGTCGGGAACCCCAGCTTGGTACCGCGCTTCTTTCCGACTGCAACCATCCCGATCACCCGGTAAGGCCGGCCTAAGAGCCGGGAGGCATCTCGCATGCGGCCTTCCTGTAAGGCTGCGCGCACCTTCCGCGAAGAAACCGGCTCTCCATCCAGGCAAAAAGGTTCGGCGGTGATCATTCCAATCTCTTTCGCCCGGCAGATTTCCGCGATAACTGGCAGCGTACCGCTGCGGTTGTGTCCCAAAACAAAATCCGGTCCGACAACCAGGCCGCGCAGGTCAAAGCTGCCAGTGAGCCTGGCTATAAATTCTTCAGCAGATAACAGCGAGAGTCCCTGGTTAAAGGGGAGCACCAGGACCAAATCCAAATCGAGTCGGGTGAGCAATTCCTTTTTTTCCTGGGGGTCGGTCAGGTAATACCGGCCGCTGATCTGCTGCAAAAATACGCGCGGATGGGGCTCAAACGTAACGACTAAACTGCGTGCACCGTCTTTGGCGGCCATTTGTTTTACGCGTTCAATCAGCGACTGGTGCCCCAAATGCAGTCCATCAAAGCTGCCAATCGTCAGCCAGACTTTTTCATCGCGCTTTTCGGGCCAATCGAAAATAAATTCTGTCATATCCATCCTGGTCTTGGCATAAAAAAACCCTTTTTGGAGAGGTCCAATCAGGGTTGTCGTTTCAATGGGCGGCAGCTAAAGGAAGAAAACCTTACGCGGCTGCCACTCATTGCTCTCAGTGTCATATTCCATCAGAGCCACCAGCTCGCCCTCACCGCTGATTGCCCGGGCCCACTTTCCGGCCTCCATCGGCTCCTGCGCAGGTATCCGATGTCCATGGCGCACCTCATCGACTTGCTGTTCGTCCAATTCAATCGTATACCAATCGCCTAGGGCTTCTGCAGCCGGGATCAGGTATTTGTACCATGAGCCATCGACAAACGCTTCCTGAAGCCGGCGCAAAGGCACGGCATCGCGCAAGCTAAACTGCCCGTTTTTGGTACGGCGCAGCCCGCTTAATGTGGCGCCACAGCCCAGCTTCTCGCCCAGGTCGTGCGCCAGAGAACGAATGTACGTGCCGGAGGAGCACTGTACGTCGATCACCGCTTCCGGCGGATCCCAGTCCAAAAGTTCGAGCTCGTGTACGACAATCAGACGCGGTTCAAGGTCAACTTCTTCGCCATTGCGCGCCAGCTCGTAAGCTTTGCGGCCTTGCACTTTGATGGCGGAATAAATCGGCGGTTTTTGTTCAAACTCACCGACGAAGGTCTGAAGCGCAGCGTCAAATTCTTCAAAACTGATATCGACCGGCATCCGGCGAGTGACCTCGCCTTCAAAATCATAGGTATCGGTCGTTACACCCATTTCGAGTACCGCCTGGTAACGCTTGTCGGATGCGGAAATATACTCGCTCAGGCGGACGGCCGGCCCAATCAGCACGACCAAAACGCCAGATGCGCGCGGATCGAGCGTGCCAGTGTGGCCAGCCCGCCGAATCTTGGTGCCGGACCGCACAATCTGGACGACATCATGAGACGTCATACCTACGGGTTTATCGATTACCAATACACCTGAGACGGAATTTGCAATCGGTGAAGGTTCGTTGTAAAAATCTTCAGACATAAGTGATTTTCTTTCGTTGGCTTAGTTTCTATGGTTATCCAACAGCAGCCGGGTGGCTTTCAAGACCCTTTCCTGAACATCCTGTAAGCTTCCCGGGATGTCCGCTCCAGCTGCGGCTGCGTGCCCGCCACCGCCAAACTCAAACGCAATCCTTGAAACATCCAATCCTTCTATAGCCCGCCAGCTGACTTTCACGCTGCCGTTTTCCTGCTCCACGAAGATCATCGCAATTTGAGCATCGGCCACTGAGGACAAAATGTTGATCAAGTCGGCGTCATCATTGCCGGGATAACCGCTTATCATTCTATCATTAACGGTTAATGCTGTCCAAAGTAATCCGTCTTCCAATGCGATTCTGTTGAGCGCCTGCCCCCAAAAACGCAGCTCGGATGCCCGGCGAGTGAGCAATGCCTGATGGTAGTTGTAAGCCAGGTCTGCGCCTTTTTCCATCAAACCGGCACTGCTGCGCAGAGCCGCCGGCGTGACATTTGCGGTGCGAAAGCCGAGCGTATCGGCAACAATGCCGGTCAGCAATGCCGAGGCAATACCGGCATCAATCGGCAGATTCCAAAGCGGCATCCGCCGAGCCAAGATCAGGGCGGTCGCCTCAGTCTGCCCTTCCACCAGATCAATAGCGCCAAATCGGACGTGGGTGATGTGGTGGTCGATGACCAGGTTCGGTGCAGGCCGTCCTGCCAATACCTTGCCCGTCCGCTCACGGTCAGAACAGTCGACGACAATCAAGTAGTCATAGGCTGCGCTGATGTGATCCTGAATCTGTTCTGCACCGGGCAGATGAGCATATTTGTCGCCAGCAGGATCTTGCAATACACATTGCACCTGTTTGCCGGTCAGGCGCAGCGCCTGGCCTAAGGCCAATAGCGAACCGATAGCGTCTCCATCGGGACGAATATGCGAAACCACGACGATTGACTGCGCCTCAGCTAGCTGGCGGGTGATGATCTGATCCATTTCATCCGGCATCATCAGCGCTCGCTTCATCTTCGTCCGCATGGTCCAGGGGTTCTACAAGCTGGTCCGGGTTGTCATCCGGCGCGCCGGCTGGCGCTTCACTCGCCGCAGGGGTATCGTCCTGCAAGTGAGCGATCAAATCGTCAATTCGCGAGGCGTTTTCCGGCGTCGGGTCCCAAAAAAACCGCAGTTTTGGCATCAGCCGCAGGTCAATCTGCATAGAAAGCGCATACTTGAGGAATCCGCGGGCATGGTTCAGCCCCTCGATCGCTTCCCTGGCTTGCTCACGGCCACCCAGGGATGAGACATACACATTGGCATAGTCCAGCTCGCGGTCGACCTTAACATCGGTAATCATGACGCCGTTCAGGCGCGGGTCATCCGTCTGCGAGAGGAGCGTTTCAGAGAGCACTTCTTTGAAGCGCTCATTAATTCTTTTCATCCTTAATGGTGAAGGCATACGTTACCTCCGTTTACTCATCTGAGCTGCAAATCAGCTCCCAAATTTTTCCATCACAAAACATTCGAGTGTATCACCAACCATGAAATCTTCAAAACCCTTCAGCGTTATGCCACACTCCATCCCCTCGCGCACATCGCGGACTTCTTCTTTTTCGCGCTTGATTGTGGCAATCTCAGCCGTGAGGATGACCTCATTGTTGCGGATCAAGTGTACGTCGCTGTTGCGGCGCAGCTCACCCATGGTGACGCGGCAGCCCGCAGCTGTTCCGCCCTTTGAAACCTTGAAAATTGCCAGTACGGAAGCCCGTCCGATCACTTTCTCGACCATTTCTGGTTCGAGCAAACCCTGCATTGCTTTCTCAACGTCTTCGAGCAGTCGGTAAATGATTTTGTAGAGACGGATGGACACACCTTCGCTTTCGGCCAGCCGGCGTGAAGCCGCATCAGCATCCACAGCAAAGCCGAGGATGACTGCGTTGGAGGCCGCCGCCAGCATCACATCACTCTCGGTCACATTGCCGGTTTCTGCATGCAACACTTTGATGTCGATGTCGGTATGCTTCTTGTTGATGTCATCCAATGAGTTCAAAATTGGCTCCAACGAGCCTTGAACATCTGCCTTGAGGATCAGCCGCAGCTCTTTTGTCTCGCCAGATTTATAGTGACTGAACAGTTCTTCCAAGGTGACGCGTTTTGTGGTGCGTTTGGCTTCACGTGCTGCTTTACGCTCGGCAACGATCGCCCTTCCTTCCTTTTCACTGGCTACCACCTGAAAAAGGTCGCCCGCTTCGGGCAAAACATTCAGCCCCATCACCATCACTGGTGTGGAAGGCGAGGCTTTAGACACCCTTTTTTGGCGCTGATCGAACATCGCTTTCACTTTACCAGTGGCTTCACCTGCCACGAGCGTATCGCCAACCTTCAGTGTCCCATTTTGCACCAGCAGGGTTGCCATCGGGCCGGTGGTTTTGTCGAGCTTCGCTTCCACAACGGTGCCAATGCACTTCCCTTTCGGGTTGGCTTTGATGGTCAGGGTATCTTCCACCAGGAGGATCGTCTCCAGCAGGTCTTCAATGCCGGTCTTTTTCTTGGCTGAAACCGGCACCACAAAGGTATCCCCTTCCCATTCATCCGGCTGCAGCCCGGCGTCTGCCAGTTCACGCTTCACGCGGTCAATGTTGGCATCCGGCTTGTCCACTTTGTTCAAAGCGACAATGATCGGAACCTGGGCAGCTTTGGCATGGTTGATGGCTTCGCGCGTTTGCGGCTGTACGCCGTCGTCCGCGGCAACCACCAGGATGACAATATCAGCCCCCTGGGCACCACGGGCGCGCATGGAGGAGAAGGCCGCATGGCCTGGGGTATCCAGGAAGGTGATCAGGCGGTTTTTATGTGAGATTTGGTAAGCCCCAATATGCTGGGTAATGCCGCCTACTTCTCCGCCAGCCACATCGGTGTGGCGAATGGCATCCAGTAGTGTCGTTTTGCCATGGTCCACATGCCCGAGGATCGTAACGACCGGTGGACGGCGTTCCAAATTGGCTTCATCTTCTTCCATGATAACCCGCCGCCAAAGTGGCAGTTCGCCGGTCTCTTCCACCTTCACCTCTTCCTGAAATGGTTGAGGGTCAAAGCCAAGCTCGGTGGCAACCACGGCAGCGGAATCAAAGTCAATCTGCTGATTGATCGATGCCAGCACGCCATTGGACATTAATATTTTAATGACCTGCACGGAGCTGGTATTTAATGTGGTCGCCAATTCTCGAACGGTTTGGCTATAGGGAAGCTGTATTGTTTTCTTTTCATCATTGCCCATGTGTACCTCCAAATGGTCTAAATATCGCAGCCGGCGCTCCTTGCAGGCACCACATCCATGGGCAAGCTGAAAGTCATCAGATCATGATTGTTCCTTTATGCTCTGGCCGGTCGGATCCGTTTTTTCTGAATGGATCTCCAATTCTTCCGGCAAAGACTGCATAAAACGCTTCAAAGTGACCTGATCTTGCTCCCGGATGGTTGTCTTCAAGGCATTCGCCAGTGGCCCTTTCAGGGCTTTCTCCCAGCAGGCACGGCTGTCGTGCACATAAGCTCCCCTGCCAGGGAGCTTGCCACTGAGATCGACGCTGACACCTTCCTCAGACCGCACCACCCGGATCAGGTTCCTTTTTGGCAGAACCTGCCGACAGCCCACGCAAGTGCGCTGGGGAACATGTTTCGTTTTACGGACGCCTTTTGCTGCCACCTTTTTTCTACTTATTAATTGTCAGGAAGATAAATTACCAGTCTTCCCAAGTGTCATCATTTTTATGCTTATAGCGCACGACCGTGCTATCGCGATCCGGATCGTACTCCACAGTATAACCCTTCTTTTTCTTGCCTTTTTTCTTACCCGGTACGCCCGGCAATTTATCCTCATCTTCGGTGGCCGGTTCCGAGCTGACAGGTGCCTGTTTTAGAGTCTCGAGCTTGAACAGTTCCTCGAAACTCTTTTCTTCCTGCGGCTCACCAGCTTCTGCTGGAACCAGTTCCGGTTCACTGATCGGCTCGACAGCTGCCGGAATTTCTTCCGGGGCTTCGGCCGGCTGTATGGCAGCTGGCACTTCTGGCGCTGAAGCCTCCCCAACTGCCTCAGCGGCTTCGGCCGCTGCCGGCGCTTCCTCGCCCTCTGCCGCAAAAGTGTAGGATTCAACCAGGCTGACCAGGTCCTCAAATGCTTTGGGACCAATGCCGCTATAGCTCAAGATCACATCCGGGTCCGTCTTTACCTGGGCCATCAGATCCCCCAGGGTCTCGATGCCAGCTTCCTGCAAGATCACGCGGATATGACTCTTGATTTCGGCGACATCCAAAATGTTAATTTCGAATGCACGCGGATCAACGCCCGCCCGCTGAGCCTTACGGCTATCTTCCCGTGCGCTTTCTGCTTCGCGCTTGCGGTTAGTTTCACCGTTTTTCTCAACCCGCTCGAGGAAATGAGCAAGCGTGACGTTCTCATCCGAAGCGAGCGCCCGCCCTTCCTGGCGCTTTTGTATAATTTCTTGCACCTTGCTGATGGTGTCCGCTTCTTTTTCACGCAGTTCTGCCAGGGTGGGGTCCGCAAACAACCGGTTGAGGGCCTTTTGGGAGGCTTCCACAATGTTGACCGCATCGATGCGCCAGCCGGTTAGCTTGGCTGCCAGGCGCGCGTTTTGCCCTTGCATGCCAATGGCCAGCGAAAGTTGATCTTCGGGGACCACCACGATGGCCGTTTTATCTTCGCTGCTGCCCAGGTTGAAATAAACACCGGAAACGCGGGCCGGGCTGAGCGCCTTACTGATGTAGACCGCCGGATCAGCGCTCCACTCGATGACGTCAATTTTCTCATCGTTCAGCTCGCGCACAATTGCCTGGATGCGTACGCCTTTTTGTCCAACGCAGGCGCCCACCGGGTCAATGCCCATCTGGGTGGCTGAAACCGCCACCTTGGCGCGCTTGCCCGCTTCGCGGGCAATGGAGCGGATTTCGACAATGCCGTGGTAAATTTCGGGGACCTCATTTTCCAGCAGCCGCCTGAGAAAGTTGCGGTGAGAGCGGGAGAGCAAGATCTCCAGGCCTTTATTGGTCTCTTCTACCTTGTAAACATAAGCGCGGATGCGGTCATGCAGGTGGAAACGCTCATTGGGGATCATGTCTGCCCACAGCATCGTCCCTTCGGCTTTCATATCCAGCCCGATGGTGGCCTGTTTGCTGTTGATGGCTTGAACCACACCGCTGACAATCTCGCCAACCTGTTTGCTGAAAAATTCAAACTGGGTTTCACGTTCCGCATCGCGGATTTTTTGCTGGATCGTCTGCCGGGCGGTAGAAGCTGCGATGCGCCCGAAGTTCTCCGGAGTGGATTCGACCATCACCAGATCCCCAATTTCACAAGTGGGGTCATATTTTCGCGCTTCTTCGAGCAGCACCTCGGTACGTGGGTCGAGGATGGAATCAGAAACTTCCTTCTCGACAAACACGGCCACGGTGCCCTTGTCAAAGTCAATTTTTACCTGCACATCCTGAGCCAGGGAGGCGCCGACCGATTTGCGGTACGCGCTGACCATTGCCGATTCAAGCGCGTGCATGATGACATCCCGCGGCAGGCCTTTTTCTTCCAGCACCTCATTGAAAGCTAACGCAAATTCACTTTTCATCTTTCCACTCCGACATTCCTTGAAAACCTTTCCTGAATGAAAAAAGTGGACGACTGCCCACTTTTCATCAAGAAAAGTATTCCTTTAAATAACACCATCATTTTAGCATAACCTGGTGGAAATGCAAGTTGGCCTTGCACATATGGGTACGGCTGGGCCTGCCCTTGGGCAAGCGGCCTTCAGCGATAAAATCCCCGTTATAATCAACTTAACAATCTCAGGAGGTGGCGTATGTCGGAACGGTATTTATGGTGGCGGGATGGGATCATCTATCAGATTTACCCGCGCTCGTTTCAAGACAGCAATGATGACGGAATCGGAGACCTGCGCGGCATCATCTCGCACCTTGACTATCTGAAAGATTTAGGGGTAGATGGAATCTGGCTTTCACCCATCAACCCTTCACCGGACGTTGATTTTGGGTATGACATCACAGACTACAATGCCATCGACCCAAAATTCGGCACACTCAGTGACTTCTTCGAGCTGCTTGATCAGGCTCACCGAAGAGACATCCACATCATTATGGATCTGGTCTTGAACCACACTTCCGACCAACACCCATGGTTTATCGAGTCACGCAAATCAAAAGACAACCCCTACCACGATTGGTACCTGTGGCGCGACCCCAAACCCGATGGCAGTGCGCCCAACAACTGGGCTTCAATCTTTGGCGGCTCAGGCTGGAAGTTGGATAAAACCCTTAACCAGTACTATTTCCACATGTTCTATGAACAGCAGCCAGATCTAAATTGGCGCAACCCGGATGTACGTGCCGCAATGTTGGATGTTTTTCGCTTTTGGCTGGAGAGAGGGGTAGATGGCTTCCGCCTGGACGTCTTCAACGAATACTTCAAGGATCCCGAATTCCGCGACAACCCCAAACGCAAGGGGGTGCATGCCCGCGGCTTCGACCGCATCGAGCATGTCTACGACGGCGCCCAACCGGAAATGATGCCCCTGGTGGAAGAAATCCGCGCACTCGTCAATCAGTACGACGATCGCTACGTGGTTGGAGAAACTTTTTTGGTAAGCACCGAAAAAGCCCGCGAATATATCGGCGAAAACCGGCTGCATGCCGGCTTTGATTACGCTTACGCCCGCAGCCCTTTCAGCGCCAAAGCCTTTGCCCGCGCAATTAAAAACTGGGATACGCTCCACGGCCAGGGCGCCTGGCCAAATTACTTCCTGAATAATCATGATACCCCCCGCTCCAGCACCCGTTATGCCGTGGGTGAAGACGATGCCCGTTTAAAAGTCCTGGCAGCCATGCATTTGACCGTTCGCGGCACGCCTTATCTTTACTATGGTGAAGAAATTGGTATGCGCGATATCAAAGTCAGCCGTTCCCAAATCCAGGACCCAATCGGTAAACGGTATTGGCCGGTTTTCAAGGGGCGAGATGGCTGCCGCGCGCCGATGCAGTGGGATGGATCGGCCAATGCCAGCTTTACCCGTGGCAAGCCATGGCTGCATCTCCACCCCGATTACCCGCTGCGCAACACCCAAAACCAGGCCGAAAATCCCGCTTCTCTGCTTAACTTTTATCGCCAGTTAACTCAGCTGCGGCGCGCTAGCCCAGCCCTTCAGAAGGGCAGCCTAACCCTCTTGGAAAATTTGCCGGCCGATGTTTTGGCATACACCCGCGAAGATACAAGCGAGCGCATCCTGATTGTTCTGAACTTCTCGAACCTCTTGAAGACGGTAGACCTGCCCGCTTTGGGTGAACTGGCTTGGGAGCTGATTTTCAATGGCAACGAAGCTCTGAATAGCCAGGTTGCCAACCAACAGATCCACCTCCCTGGCTATGGGGTTGCCATCCTCCGCACTACGCGGACGTAGAAGGTGACATGAGCGCGCCCGACCTGCAGCCTGATCTGTCTGCGCCGTTCGTTTTCGGCAGGCATTTCCCTGCCACACCGCTGACGGGAATGCCGCTCGACCGCTTTTTGCCCCCATATTACGAAGGCATGGCTGCCGATTGGGCAACTGAGTACGCCTCCCCTGGCGATTGGATCCTTGACCCCTTCGGGCAGGATCCTTTCTCTGCCATCGAGCTGGCAGAGCGCGGTTTTCGCGTGCTTGTCACCTGCAATAACCCGGTGCCAGCCTTCATCATGCAGGTGTTGGCCTCCGCCCCCAGCGCGGAAGCCTGGAGTGACGCACTTTTAGCGTTTGCCAACCTAAAAAACAGTCACGGGATCCGCCTGGAAGACGAGATCAGCGCGTATTACCAGCTGCCCTGCCCCAACCCGGACTGCCCCAATGGGCAATTTGAGGTCAGTTATTTCATTTGGCATGAAGGTGAAAGCCACCCCAGTCTGGCAGCTGGCCTATGCCCGCAGTGTCAATATACCGGCGAGATCAGCCTGACTGAAGAGGTTTTAGCCCAGTTGGCGCGCCTGCCCTCATTTGCCCTGCACAAGGCTCAAGCCCTTGAAGCGACCGCTCCGATCAACAGCACGCTGCGGCCAGTTATGGAAGAGGTAATTGGCTATTACTCTCCCCGGCCGTTAATCATGCTGCAGACGGCAATCAACCGCCTGGCCCAGTCTAACCTTTCAGAGCACGAGAAGACGCTCATCCAAGCACTGCTGTTGACCACTGCCGATCAGATCAATCAACTTTGGGCTTACCCACTGGGGCGCAACCGGCCCCGCCAGCTCGTGCGCCCGCCAGTTTTTCAGGAAAATAACTTCTGGCAGGCAATGCTCCACTCAAAATCACAGTGGCAGAAGTTCTCTCGCCCGGTTAGCCTGACGCTTTGGCCGGCTCAGCCGCCCAAAAAAGGCGGGATTGCCCTCTTCAGGGGAAGGCTGCGCGAACTTTCTCCCAGGCCCGAGGCCGACCTAATCCGCCTGGTACACACATCCCTGCCGCGCCGCAATCAAGCTTTTTGGAACCTGAGCGGCTTGTGGGCAGGCTGGTTGTGGGGGCAGGATTCACTTTCCCCGATGCGCAACAGCTTGCTCAAGCAGCGCTATGACTGGACCTGGCACACCACCGCCCTGCGCAAGGTTTTAAGCCAGCTGTCCCAATTTACCGCCCCAGAAACGCCGGTTTTGCTCCAGGTTGGAGAGATGGATGCTTTGTTTGTTTCTGCCAGTGCCCTGGCAGCTCAAAACGCGGGCCTGGCTTTGGCCGCCTACGCAGCCGACAGCGAACCGGCGGTGCTCCAAACCGTCTGGAAGCAAAGCACCTCTGGCGCACTTGCAGCGACTCTTTCACCAATTGGGACGCACGCCAAAACCAGCGCGGTGCGCCATTTGACCAGGCGCGCTGAACCGGCAGACTTTTTGGGACTATATTCTGCCGTATTCCTGGATCTGATCAGCCATGGTGATCTTTGGGGTCAGCCTGAAAATCAGCCAACGGGCACGCTGAATGAACTGGTGTCTGAGATTGAAAATGCCTTAAATGATCCTCACCTGTTTACCCGCTTTAACCCGGGCGCATCGCTCGAAACGGGGCAGTACTGGCTGGCTGATCCATCGGGTAACCTGTTCCCGCTGGCTGACCAGTTGGAAGAAACCGTGCTGAACGCCTTCCACCAGCAGCCCAGCCTGACGGAACGTCAGATTGTTGCTGAAGCCGGTCGGGTTTGCCGTGGGATGCTAACAGCGGATCCGGCATTGCTCGAAGCCGTGCTTGAAAGCTACGCCACTTGCCATGAAGCCTCAGCCGGCGAAAAGCTTTGGGTTTTAAACCCCAGAGAAGCACAATCCGCGCGCCTGAACGAACGGGAAGCAATCGCCTTTCTGATCCGAAAAATGGGCGCGCAATTGGGCTACCTGGTCTTAGAAGACCAGGGTGGTCTGCTTTGGAAAGCTGCCGAGAATGATCAGGTTGCTTACTGTTTTCACATTATCACTACCGCCATGATTGCCTCAGAAATGAATTCAGCCCTGGCCAGCGCAGAAACGCGCCTGATCGTCATTCCCGGCAGCCGCTCAAACCTGGTCACATTCAAACTCAAGCGAGACGAACACCTGCGGGAGCTGCTGGCTGAGGGTTGTCAACTGGTCAAGTACCGTCAGATTCGCAATTTAAGCAGCAACCCCCTGTTGAGCAGGGAGTTGTTTGCTTCTCAAATTTCCAGCGATCCGCCAGAGTATCACAGCAGCCAGCTGGCGCTCTTTTAAGGTTGGCCCGAGTCTGGTGTCGGTGTTGGTGTCGGCGGAACGGGCGTATTCTCAGCCGGCGGGGTCGGCGAGGCTGGCGGCAACTCGGTTGGGGTTGGCGGCAGCGTCGGAGTAGCTGTGACGGTCGGGGTTACCGTCGGCGTGGGCGTGGGTAACGCCAAACTCACCCGGTAAAACTTTTGTACCTCCGTATTGATCGTGCTGTGCATGGTCACCCGGATGGTGATCTGCGTTGCCTCAATCTCGCTGAGGTCCCATGTGTAAATTTCTTCAGCAGAACGCACGGGCGTCTGGCGCCAATCCATCAACGGGAACCATTCCGTTGGGTTTTCCCCTTCTCCCCAGTGGATCTTGAATTGTTTAAAGTTAGCCGTAGCGTCCACGACGCCCACAATTTTGTAAGGATTTTCGCTAATGACCGCGCCGTCACTTAAGCCGATCAGGTCGATGATGGCGCGTGGGTCGTCCATCCGGCATTCGCGCTCCGGCATCACTACAACCGGTTCCGGGAAGCCATAATCATCAGCCCACTGGCGGCCCTGATCGGTGGCCAGCCATTTCACCGCGGATTTGTCGGTCACATTGACTACCAACTGTTCTTTGGCAAAATCCGGACAGGCAGGGGAAGCCCTCAGGCCAGTCCAACCATCGATGTTCACCTTCGCCCACAGGTCGTTCTCTTTGGGCAAGGGCATCTGGTCCGAGGCAAACATTTCCGTGCGCTCCTGCGGGCAGTACTCACTTGGCAGGGTTCCCGAGGCGGCGCAAATCACCTGGTCGACCACGTCGACCGGCCGGCCGAAAGGTGTCGCGATTCCGCCTTTGAATTGGTTGATTCCAGCCTGCATCACGTTTGCCCAAATTGGAGCCGCACCGCTCACGCCAGAAGTGTTGACCATCGGCGAGTAGTCGGCATTGCCCACCCACACCCCGACCACCAGATCCGGGGTGTAGCCAACAGTCCAGTTATCGCGGTAATCATTGGTGGTTCCGGTTTTTACCGCAGCCTCAAATGGCAGCGCCAAAACTGAGTTGGAGCCAAACATCGGCGCGCGGGCTTCATTATCTGAAAGGATTGAAGAGATGAGGTAGGCATGCGCCTGGCGGATTACCTGGTCGCCTTCTGGGGGCTGGTATTCAAAGATGACCTTACCGGTGTAATCCACAACTTTGGTGATCGCCACCGGTGCCACCCGCCGGCCTTCATTTGCGAGTACGGAGTATGCGCCGGTGAGCTCCAGCAAGCTGACTTCGCCGCCGCCCAAAGTGAGCGAAAGGCCGTAGTCCTGGCGGGTGAGGCTGGTGATGCCCAGTCGCTCTGCCATGGCAATAAAACCATCCCGCTCCGGAGTGTTGGGGTCATCATAGATCCCCACGTACTCCAGCGCTTTTACGGCCGGAATGTTGTAAGAGTTTGCCAGCGCGCTGCGCACCGTTACTGGGCCATGGAAGCGCCCGTCATAATTCACCGGTTCATACGCTGGGCCATAATCATCCGGCCGGCCGCTGGGGGTAAAAGTGGAAGGTACGTCCCAAATCAGGCTGGCCGGGGTCCAGTCTTTTTCAAAAGCGGCAAGGTAAGTGATCGGTTTAATGGCTGATCCGGGCTGGCGGGTTCGGGTGATGGCCATATTGACCTGACCGCTGATCGCTTCATTGTGAAAATCTGCCGACCCGACCATCGCCAGGATTTCGCCGTTGTTGGGGTCCATGGCTACCACCGCGCCATTGGTAGCGTTGTTGGCAGTCATTCCGGCCAGCTGGTTGACCACGGCCTGCTGGGCAGCAGACTGAAAATCGGGGTCAAGGGTGGTATAAACGGTAAAGCCCGAGCGGTAGATGGTTTGGGGGTCAAATTGCGCTTCCAGGAGAGATTGAATAAATACCACCCAATGCGGGAAGCTCATTCCCATCTCGTTATAAGTAAAGTTGTAGGCTTGCAGTTCGTCAGCCGCAGCCACGGTCTGCATCGCATCCACGCAGACCGGGTCACGCTCCTCCCCGATCGGTATGCAGTTTTTCTCGCGGCTGACGTCGTACATGAGTACCAATACCGTTTTGGTGCGCTCCAGGGTCACGTCGCGATTATTGTAAATGTCATAAGTAGCCGGAGACTGCGGCAAGCCGGCCAAAAATGCCGCCTGCCAGAGCGTCAGGTCCGCAGCAGTAGTATCGAAATACGTTTCAGCTGCGGCCTCTACGCCGTAGCTTAGGTTGCCATAAAAAATTTCATTCAGGTAAAGCTCCAGCACCTCGTCTTTGGTATAGCGCCGGGTAATTTCTGCCGCCAGGATGATCTCACGCGCCTTCCGCTCGTAGCTCTGCTCAAAACGTTCATCCGGCAGCAGGATCATGCGCGCCAATTGTTGGGTAATGGTCGAACCGCCTGAGACGATTTCTCCGGAGGTGTAGTTTGACCAAAGTGCCCGGCCAAGGGCAAAGACATCGAAACCAGGGTGGTTGTAATATTCTTTGTCTTCCGTAGCGATGGTAGCGGCCAGCAGATAAGGCGATATGCGTTCCAGTGGCACGTAGGTCCGCCGCCCGGCGTTGGGGTCAACGATCTCATAGAGGATGTTGCCGTTCCTATCCAGGATGCGGGTGGTCTCAAACTGAGATGCCTGAGTACGCAGGGCCTGCACATCCGGCAGAGTGGAAGCGATTTTGTAATAGTTGTAAACCACAAACCCAGTCGCCAGCAGACCCAATATAAAAATCACAATCAGCGCGATCAGCCAGCCTTTGCCGGCTTTTCGTTTGCGCTTCTTGGGTTTTGTACTGCCCAAAGGAGACACGGGCTGAGTCGCCTGTTTCTTGGCAACCGGTACCGGCTGGGTGATTTGCTTTTGGCCCTGTCCGGCAGGAGAATAAGCCGCCGGGGTCAAAACCGTGGCGTTCGGGTCAAAAACCGATACGCGTTCGGGAAGAACCGGTTTAGCGGCGGATGCGTCTGGAATTGGGGTTTCCTCCGGTGGAATCGTTGCAGCCTCATCCAGGGCTTTGGTCAGGTCTGAGCTGCTCGCTTGCCCATTCGGTTCTACGGGCGGCTGCGGTTTGGCCGAGGCCAGCTGCGTCCGTCGGTCTGCTGGTGGCAGGTCGGCTGTGGCCCAATGACCGGTAAAAAAGTCGCCTGGCGGGGTTTCTGCTGTGGGCGCCACAGAAGGCATAACGGGTGGCAGGTTGACATCTCTAAACCCATCCAGCTCAGTGAACCACTCGCCTGCCGGCTGGCTGCCAGCTTGCCCTTGCCCAGCGGCGGGTTCAGAGTTTAAAGCTGGCGCCGGGTTTTGGCCGTCTGTGCCAGGCTGTTCGCCAACGCTTTCCCGCTCGGGAGGCTCAGGCATTTTTTCTGCCTCACCATCCGACTCAAGCTGTCCCATCAGTTGCGGGTCCTCTGATTGCCCCCCGTCAGCTGCGGCCGGCTCAGTTCCAGATGATAACTCAGACGCTTCTTCAGGAAGGTGCCCCGATTCATGATTGTGTTCGCTGTCTTTTTCCATAAAATGATTTTAGCATAGATAAAACCGGGCAATTTCAGCTGCTTATCTGTGCTATGTACCGATGCCAGTTGAATGGGTATAGAATCAGACCATGATTCAAGGACCTTTTTTTGCCAATGACCCGGTCAGCCTGACACTCGCTGCCGCTGGCCTCTCCCAAACCGAGCCAGCCGCAGCAGATGCCGTCTGGCAAGTTTTGCTGCAGGTGGAATCGCCTCTGATGCTGCACACCAGCCTTGGGCTGCAAGCGCAGAGCTTTGAAATCTTTCCCATCTTTTTGCAGAATAACCTGTCGGCTTCCAAGATCGAGGAATATTTCTCCGCACCGCGCATTGAAGCCCTTCTGCCCAATTACATTTCAGTGATTGGTTCACCTTTCGCCGAGCAGCAAGTCCGTTTTGAACTGTGGGCCGCCGCTGCCGACACGCTCCTCGGGCGGTGCGTTCTGACGAACACCAGCGCCGCGCAGCAGTTCAGCATGGGGCTGCGGCTGGCAGGCCGCCTGATCCCATTGGGAAACGGCAGCGGACTAAACCTTAGTAAACAAGGGTTTCAAAACTTTTTAAAAGGAACCACCAACAATTTGACGGTGGCGCTCATGGCTGAGGGGTCGCCCAAGCCTGTGATCAGCCCCCAAACCGCTCTGGAACTGCAGCAAAACCTCTCAGCTGATGAATCGCTGACGGTTTTTTGGCGCTGCACGGTTTCAGAACAGAACAGTGAAAATCAGAAACGGACATTCGCTCCCTTCCCCGAAAATTGGGATGGCGAAATGGCACGGCTGACTAATTCTTATCAGAGCAGGCTGCTCAGCTTGGAAACACCTTTCCATGACTGGGACTGTGTGCTGCTTTCGTGCCAAAACCAGGCCAACCAGCTGCTGCGCAAAGAAAACGGTCAAGAGGAACGGATTCTTTTCAGCCGGCAGCGCAATATCCACATCACACACGCTCAAGCGGCAGGGCGGGTAGCCGACCTTACCCCAGGCCTGGCTTTGCCGGACGCATTGGAACTTACGCAGGAGGTTCATAGCCTGCTGCCCGGGAACCCGACGCTTGCACAGAGCCTGGCTGCTGACTTCATCGCCGAAACGATGCGCCGGCTTTCAAACAATGCCAATAAACTGAACCCTCTGCCTTTCCCCTGCCTGGCCAACCTGGCACAGCATATTTTCCAGTATACCGACAGTACTGATTTCTTAAAAAAGGTTTACCCCGACTTGAAGGCTTTCACCCTGGCCTGGTTTTCTCCTGCCAATGACCGCGACCAGGATGGCTGGCCGGAATGGGCAAGCCTGAACCAAACCGGGCTGCATCACCTCACCCGCTTTGATCTGTTGGATCCAAGTGCTTTGCCAGCCCGCATCACCACTGCTGAAAATATCGGCCTGGCAGTGCTCTTGCAGAAAGAGCTGGAAGCGCTCAGTTTTATCGCAGACAAACTTGCCGACCCCGACGGTTTGGAGGCAGCCCGCCACCGATTGGGACGGTTGCAGCTGCTCATCCAGGAAAAGATGAGCAAAGACCCTCATACCCCCTGGTGGGACCGCGACTGCCATCAATCCGCCCCGTCCGCGATCCTCGTCCGTTCAGAGCACTTCGCAGGGCTGCCGGCAGAGCTGGCACTCGAACCGGCCGGCAGGTTGCATTTTCAGATGAAGAGCAGCCCTGAGCTCAGAAAACCGGTACAGATGACCGTTGTCGGAAGCGATGAAAGCGGAGAGGAGTGCCGCGAGACCATTGCGGTGGATGAATGGCTTTGGCTGCCGGGCTATTTTTATGCTGCCACGAAATGCTGTTACAGGAGCGTCAGCCAGCTGCTCGCTGACCCGCCAGCTTCGCCCGACCTGGCCATGTATCGGGCCGACTTAAGCGGGCAGGATATTACTGCCTGGTTGGGCCGCAGCCTGACTGCTGCTGCCGGTTTCGACGAAGCCAGCGCCGGTGAATTGGATGCGGCTTTGCTCGCCTTCCCCTACGGCTTGCCAGAGATGGCTCCAGAAAGTTCCGCTTCAGCCGCTCCGGCGGTGAATGTCGGCTGGAATTTCTTAATCATCCGTGCTCTGCTGCAGGCAGGTGAACGAACTGCCGCTTTTGAATTGTTTTCGAAACTGATGAACGCGTTGATCCGCACCTTGAAGCAGGAACACACCTTATTTGAGAGCTTTGACGCGGTCAGCGCTCTTCCGCTCGGCGCGCGCAGCGCTGCTGCCGGGCTGCTGCCAGCCAAGCTGCTTTTGGAGTTGGCAGGCGTTACGATTTTTAACCCAAACAAGGTCAGTGTCGCTGGCGAAAACCCGCTGCCCTGGCCATTGAGAGCGTTCTACCGTGGACTGACCATTGAGCGAGATGGCAAAAATTGCACGATCACATTTCCGGACGGCAGCACCCGCCATCACTTTGGGGCTGCTGCCCGCACCTACACCCCACAGCAAAACCAGCTGCCACAAGATAACCAGCCAGAGCTCTCTTGAGTGGTCGAAAAAAAACAAGATGCGGTTTAGCCGCATCTTGTTGAACGCTTGAGCGCGCAGGGGCTCGAACCCTGAACCAATGGCTTAAAAGGCCACTGCTCTACCATTGAGCTACGCGCCCGAAAGGAATGACATTTTAACACGCTGCATGTCCGCAGTCAAATTAATTTGGATTCTCCTGATGAGAATCGCACCACAGCGGGGACGATTCGCCAGCAAGCCGGAGGTACCTGAGATAGGTTTCCGGTTTTTTTATGGAGGTAAACATGCCCCCGAAAGGTGCGCCAACCCATTACAAGAAATCGCCGCTCTCAATCAGTAGAACAGTCTGGTCTTCGGCCGCTGCGGATGGACGGCTCTGGCCCAAATTCGGTTCAGTAGATGATATCATTCAGACAACTTCCTCCAGATCCCAGAGGTGCCCTATGAACCCAAAAAAAACAATTCTCCCCTTCGGCCTATGGCCTTCCCCGCTCAGCCCGACTCTGATCAGCGCAGCTGTTCGCCTGAACGACGTCCAATGGGCTCCTGGAAGGGAACTGTTGGTATGGTCGCAATCTCAGGGCGGGCGCACTTCGCTCTGGGCGCGCGAGGGGAACGATGCACCCTGGAACCTGAGCGCTGACCAAAACCCCGCCGGAGGGATTGGATACGGCGGCGGCGATTTTTGTGCCGGTCCGGATGGCGTGGCTTTTGCTGACCGCGATGGCGCTCTGTATTACTCACCGTATACGCGGGGCCTGCCCCGCGCCCTGACCCCCCGTTTTGGGCGATGCGCATCTCCGGTTTTCACACCGGATGGGCAGCATATCCTTTATGTGCACACCTACGAAAACCATGACGTGCTTGCCATTACCGACCTAAATGGGAAGGCCTGGCCGCGCATTTTTGCGCAGGGAGCCGACTTCTACATGCAACCCACTTTTAGCCCTGATGGCAAAACCGTCGCCTGGGTGGAATGGGATCATCCGAATATGCCTTGGGACGAAGCTCGGCTGATGCTGGGAATATTGGACCCCAACGGAGAGCGCCTGACAGAAATGCAGGTTTTGGATGGGGGAGACGGCGTGCCTACTTTTCAGCCAGCTTTCTCACCGGACGGGCAGACACTGGCCTACCTGGCAAACCGGGGAGAGTGGGATGAGCTGGTATTGGCAGACCTGCCATCTCTGACTAAGCATATGCCTGTCAAAGGGCGCTTCCTCTTGCCGCCGGCCTGGGTGCAGGGGCAACGCACGCTCGCCTGGCATCCGGATGGTCGCAGCATCTTTTTTATCATCAATTTCAACGGCACGCTCAGTCTAAAAAAATTGGAGCTGTCAAGCGGGCATTTCCGCACCGTTCAGACCGGACAGTTCACTCATCTCTCACAAATCTCAGTTTCAGCCGGGGGCCAGTTGGCGCTGCTGGCTGAATCTCCTCAGTTGGCACCGCGGGTGATAATACTGGACGGCACACACCAGCTGACCGCCGCCCGCAGCCGAACGGATACCCTGCCGGAAGAAGACCTGCCCGATCCAGTGGATTTCAGCTGGCAATCTTCAGACGGGGTCCGGGTGCACGGCCTGTACTTCCCACCCACGAGCAGCCGTTTTACAGCTGAAGGCATTCCTCCGGCCGTCGTCTATGTGCATGGCGGACCAACCTCACAGGTTTTTCGCGATTACAACCTGGATGCCGCTTTCTTTACCAGCCGGGGTTATGCGTACTTCGCAGTTAATTACCGCGGCAGTTCCGGCTATGGGCGGAGTTACCGCCAGGCGCTGTACCGAAACTGGGGATCCCTGGATTTGCAGGATACCATCGAAGGCACCCGTGCGCTAATTCAACAGGGTTTGGCGGACCGCTCGCGCCTGGCAATCAAAGGGAGCAGCGCCGGAGGGTTCACGGTTCTGAATGCCCTGGTGCACTTCCCCGGTTTCTTTCGGGCTGCCATATGCTCTTATGGCATTTCCAACCTCTTCACCATGGAAGCGGATCCGCCCAAGTTTGAGTCTCACTATAATGCGAGCCTTTTGGGTCCCTTGCCAGAAGCTGCGCCAAACTATCGCGAGTGGTCAGCAATTTTTCACGCAGCACAGATTCGCGATCCGCTGGCAATTTTTCAGGGGAGCGAAGATCCGGTCGTACCGGTGGAGCAGGCAGAAAGCATCGTCCGCGCGCTTCAGTCCAACCATGTACCCCATGTTTACCGATTGTATGAAGGGGAAGGGCATGGCTTCCGCAAAGCGGAGAACTTGAAAGATTACTATCAGACCGTAGAGAGCTTTTTAAAACAATATCTCATTTTTTCATCCCCGATTGAAAAGGAGCAGCAAACCCAATGAGCGCCGAAGAAATTACGCTGAAGAATGCAGATGGATTGAATTTGTATGTCAGGCAATGGGGCAGCCCAGCCTCCGCCAGGGCGCTGGTATTGCTGGTTCATGGCCTCGGTGAACACTGTCAGCGGTATGGCCATATCGCCGCCGCGATGGAAGCGAGAGACTTGTGCCTGATCGGGTATGACCAACGCGGACATGGACTTTCGCAGGGGAAGCGGGGTGTGATTGGTTCTGAAGCGCAGCTGATGGGCGACATCGGTATGTTGCTCGAGTACACCCGGCAACTCAACCCAAGCCTGCCGCTGTTTCTCTACGGCCACAGCCTGGGCGCCCTGGAAGTACTGTACTTTGTGCTCAGAAACCGGCCGGAGCTGAAAGGCGTGATCGCCACCAGCCCGCCATTAGACACCTCAACCATGTCTGCAGCGCAAAAAACCCTGGTGAAAGTATTGGTTAATTTTTTGCCAAATTTGACCGTCTCCAGCGGATTGAATGTCAATGGGCTTTCCCGTGATGCGCAGGTGGTACACGCATACCAGCAGGACCCTTTGATCCATGATCGGGTGAGCATCCGTTTGGGATCCTTCTTGCAGACGGCGCCGGGGTACGTCTTGACGCACGCCGGAGAATGGTCCCTGCCGCTTTATCTGGCGCATGGCAATGCTGACCCGATTTGCCCGATCGCCGGTTCCCGTGCCTTCGCCCGCCAGGTGAGTGCGCCGGATTTTACCTTTCGCGAGTGGCAAGGGCTCTATCACGAAACGCATAATGAACCCGAGCAGGCACAGGTAATTGCGACTGTTACGGATTGGATCGAGGCACACATCTAAGAGGAGCCGTTCCGCCGCCGGCGACGACGACTTTTTGCCATGGCGAGCCCACATCTGTCATTGCGAGCCAGCGAAGCACTACTTATCTGTCATTAGTATGATGAAATAGGAACAAAGAGACACGGCAGATCGGTTGTCACTGGGTCAAAAAGACCGTCTCGCAGTCAAGATCGCCGTGTCTCC
>DAOUFF010000025.1:0-142850 GCA_034430195.1 Anaerolineaceae bacterium
TGGCGGGTAACCGCCGTGAACATCTGCGGCAGTCAGGTGAGTGCGCAGGTATTTACCTTTAAAACCCGCACCGGGCCAGGCGACTGCCCGGCAGGGCAAACCAAATCGATCCTGTACCAGGATGATTTTGAGGCCGGCTTGGGTCCATGGACAGCTCTTCCAGACGCCTCCACAGGTTTGAAGTGGAACCTCTCGACCGTCAGGGCGCTCTCACCCCAGACTTCAGTTTTGGCAGCTGCGCCAGCTCAGATAAGCGACCTGCGCCTGGTTTCGCCAGCGCTTTCCATCCCCGAAACCGACGCCCCGGTTTCTCTGATCTTTTGGCACCGCTGGACTTTTGACAGCAGCAGCACCTGCAAAGACGCCGGCGTCCTGGAATATTCACAAAATGGCGGCACGAGTTGGGCCTTGCTGCCCAGCACCATGCTGCTGACCACCCCCTATAACGGACGCGTCGCAACCGGTTTTTACAACCCACTGGCCGGGAAGACCGCCTGGTGCTTCGCATCGGATTGGGCCCGCACGGTGGTTGACCTGGAAAGTTTAAAGGGCAAAACCGTTCAATTCCGCTTTAGGATGGGTTCTGGCAACGAAGGGGCTGCCGAAGGCTGGTATGTAGATGACGTCTCGCTGCAGACCTGTGTTGATCCAGGTGCAGCAAACTATATTTACCTGCCAGTCGTCGCACGGTAAGAGCTGCCATGTTTGAGCAAGGCCTGCCGCTTGGGCAGGCCTTGCTGTTTGGGGGGGGCAGAAAATTGCAGTACAATGGGTCGGACTTTAGCCACCTGAGAGACCTGACATGCATGAGTTTCTGAAACGCCGACGCACACTTACGCTCCCTTACTTACTACAGATTGCTTTGATCGGCATGTTGGCCGCCTGTCAAACGGGCACGCCGCTGACGGCTACGGCCGGCCTGCCAACCAGCGTGCCTACAGCAACCAGCAGTCTGCCCGCGGCAGAAGCTTCGCAGCCGCCAACGGCGGTCAACCCAAACCCAACCCCAACACCTGAACAGCCTGTACGGGTGTGGCTGGACCCAGCTTTGCCAAAGACCATCACAGAGCCAGCCGCTGGCTGGGCTGAGGTCCAAATCGTCTCGGATGCCGGCGATGCTGACTTTGAGCTGACGTACACCAATCAGAATCCGGCTGCCACCTGGGTATTCGCGCTTGTGGCACCCTTTGATACCGTGCTGGACGAAGTCTCTGGGGACCAGCTGCGGGCATTCTGGCAGGGCCAGGCGGACTTCCCTGCCGATTCACTGGTCATGTCGGGGTCGACTCTGGCAGCACTGAGCGCCAGCCTGGGTAAACCCACAGTGTCCGTTCAAACCCGGCTGGCAGAGGAACTGGTAGATGCGGCCTGGGCGCAGCCGAGCACATGGGCCGTGGTCCCATTTGAGGAAATTCAGCCCCGCTGGAAGGTTATTGCCATCGATGGGCTCTCTCCGCTGCACAAAGATTTTGACGCAGCCAGCTATTTGCTCAGTGTGGGGGTGGGCCTGGTAACCCCGGCGGGAGCAAAGAAGGGCGAAAGCGCCAGTCTGCACGCCAGCCTGCTGCAAGTACTCCCCCCGAGCAACCGCTTGCCCGAAAAGCTGACGATGGTCGTGCTGACCGGTGTCACCGCCATGGTGCGCGCGACGGCTAAAGAGATGGAACTTTACGGAATCACCCGGCCGGCTGATGAAGTCGGAGCGCTGCTGCGCGAGGCAGACATTACTCACATCAGCAATGAAATCCCGTTCGTGGCCGATTGCCCACCTCCGCGCTGGGTGCAGGAAGAAGGGCTGGTTTTTTGTTCTGACGACCGCTACACGGACTTGCTGCGCGAGGTCGGAACGGATGTGGTTGAGCTTACCGGCGATCATTTTCAAGATTTTGGACCCGAGGCGATGCTTCATACACTGGAGCTTTACGACAAAGAAGGTTGGCCCTATTACGGCGGCGGCAAAGACCTGGCCCAAGCCCGCCAGCCCTTGAAATTGACGCATAATGGGAACAAAATCGCCTTTTTGGGATGCAACGCCAAAGCTCCGGGCTATGCTACTGCCAGTGAAAACAACCCGGGCGCTTACCACTGCGACATGGCCTATATGACTGCGACGGTGAAACAGCTGGTGAGCGAGGGCTACCTGCCAATTGTCACCTTTCAGCATGTGGAAGTTTACCAGTGGGAGCCCACTGAACAAATGGCACAAGACTTCCAGCAAATGGCGGAAGCCGGGGCAGTCATCGTCAGTGGGTCGCAAGCCCACCGGCCACAAATCGTCGCGTTGGATGGAGGTTCACTGATCCATTACGGCTTGGGCAACCTGTTCTTCGACCAGATGGGTTGGTTTGAAGATTCAGACAAGGCTTTCATCGACCGGCATGTCTTTTATGACGGTGCTTACCTGGGCGTCGAGCTGCTGACCGTACAGTTTTTTGACTATTCCCAGCCGGTATGGATGACCCCCGAGGCCCGAGCAGATTTGCTTGGCCGTTTGTTCACGGCCAGCGCGCTGCGCTGAGGCACAGTGTTGAAACGGCAGAATTACGCAAGCGATTTTGCTGAAAGAATCGGCCGAGCCTTCGGGCGAGCTGCAAAGAGGTAAAAAAAGAACCGGTAGATTGTTCCGGTTCATTTTTGTTGCCCCTACAGGGATTCGAACCCTGGTTTTAGCCTTGAAAGGGCTGCGTCCTAACCACTAGACAATAGGGGCATGTTTGAGGTCAGGATTGTACCAGATGGTTACAGCGTGGTCAAGAGATTTTTAGAGATTTTCAGAACAAAAATATATGGGGGAAAGGATTACAGGTTTAACCTTCCCCGATAACATGGAGGCCAACCCACCTGGGAGCACTCCCATCTGCTTGCCGATACTTTCTT
This sequence comes from Anaerolineaceae bacterium, assembly GCA_034430195.1. Classification (GTDB taxonomy): domain Bacteria; phylum Chloroflexota; class Anaerolineae; order Anaerolineales; family Anaerolineaceae; genus Mesolinea. Next base: position 2,878 of record DAOUFF010000025.1, read on the forward strand.
TGGAGGCAAAGGCGCGAACGGGGCCAGCCTAAGGGTTGGCCCGGCAGGCGCAGCCGCATTTACAACTGGCTATTCTGAAGGGGTTAAGTCGCGGCTGGCTGGCAGCCCTCCGGCGGCGCTTGCTGCCCGGACGGCATTCAAGATTGCCGCTGCGACGACTTCTGCAGCGTAAGCACCGACGGCATTCACATTGGCCGTCTTTTGGCCCGTTGCCAGTGCAAACAGCGTATCGCCATCCAACATGGTGTGGGCCGGGCGAATGCTGCGCGCCAGCCCGTCTTGTGCCATTTGAGCCACCTTGTTGGTCTCTTCTTTGGTCAATTTGGCATTGGTCGCCACGACGCCAATCACGGTATTCGAACGGCTGGCAATCCCAAGAATACTCCGCCCGGCAAAAGTCTTCAAGAAATTAAGTGTATCCAGGAAGACCCTGTCAGCGGCTTCAGTCTGCAGTGGCATTTTTAGCGGTCTGGCGCCTGCCAAAATCCGTCCGGAAGCAGGGTCAACCACATCGCCAAAGGGGTTGACCGCAACAATCGCGCCAACGATAATCCCGGCGCCCACTTCCTGGCTGGCGCTGCCGATGCCGGTTTTGGTGGCCTGGCGCATTCCTAAAATCTTGCCGGCTGAGGCGCCTGTGCCGGCGCCGACATTTCCCTCAGCGGGTTTTTCGGCCGATGCGTTGCGGCAGGCCTGGTAGCCCATCTCGGCATCTGGCCTGATTTGCGCATCCCCAAGGCCCAGGTCGTAAAGGATTGCCCCCGGGACGATCGGCACACGTGCATCGCCGGTATTTACCCCGATGCCTTTCTCTTCAAGGTAGCGCATTACCCCGGCTGCGGCGTTTAGCCCGAAGGCTGAACCGCCAGCCAGGAGGATGGCGTGCGCTTCCTGCACGGAATGCATGGGGGAAAGCAGGTCGGTTTCCCGCGTGCCGGGCGCGCCGCCGCGCTGGTCCACCCCGCCGACGGCACCGCCTTCCGCCAAAACGACGGTACAGCCGGTTAAAGCGTTCTCATTTTGGGCATGTCCTACTTTAATGCCGGGGACGTCAGTAATAGAATTGGTTAATGATTTGCTCAATCCAGGCCTCGATAGGGTTTATTTTGTAGTATAACCTCATCCACAAGGAAAGAGTCAATGAGCAGCGCACCCCTCCTCACGATTGATATTGGCAATACCAGCCTCACACTGGGGTTATTCGCTGGTGAGGTATTATCTGCGCATTGGGAATTGGCAACCGATACCCGGCGCACGGCCGATGAATACGGCTTACAGATTTTGGGGCTGCTGCAGCGCCGCCATATCGCAGCGGAGGCTCTGGCGGGGGTTTGTCTGTGTTCGGTGGTCCCAGCACTGAGCGAAATTGTCAGCGCAGCCTGTGTGGAGTACCTGGGCCAGGTGCCGTTTGTGCTCAACAGCGACAGTAAAACGGGCCTTATCAATCGCTATGAAACTCCGGAGACGCTCGGCATGGATCGGATCGCAGACGTGGCTGCGGTTTATCACCTGTACGGCGGCCCGGCGATTGTGATTGACTTTGGCACCGCAACGACGTTTAATGCCCTCTCGGGTCATGCTGAATTTTTAGGCGGGGCGATTGCGCCTGGCCTGGCAGTCGCTTCTGAGGCGCTTTTTCAGCATACCAACCGCCTGCCGCGCGTTAACCCCCAGCTGCCGCCTTCGGTGATTGGCCGCAACACAGCCCATGCCATGCAGTCCGGCTTGCTGTTTGGTTACGTGTCTCTGGTGGAAGGTATGATCGAGCGCTTCAAGGCTGAACTGGGCCCAGATACCCGCGTGGTGGCTACCGGCGGGCTGGCCCAGATTATTTCGCACCAGACTGCAAAAATTGACGTTCATTCCCCCTGGCTCACTCTGGAAGGGCTGCGCATCCTCTGGGCCCTAAACCGGGGTGCCGCAAAGTAAAATTGTGACGAGGTGAACAGTGCCCAACCCAATTGCCGGTAAAAACATTCTCTTAGGTGTCTGCGGGTCAATCGCGGCTTACAAAGCCGCCGATCTGGCCTCCAAGCTGGCTCAGGCTGGCGCGGCGGTGGACGTCATTCTGACACAGTCTGGCCAAAAGTTTATCTCGCCGCTGACCTTCCAATCGCTAACTTCGCGCCATGTATACACCGATGACGATTTATGGAATGGTGAAGGGCACATTAACCACATTGGCCTGGCCACCCGCGGGGATTTGCTGGTCATTGCCCCGGCATCTGCCAACACGATTGCCAGGCTGGCCCATGGGGTTGCCGACAACTTGCTGACGTTGACGGCGCTGGCGGCGCGCTGCCCGGTGCTGATCGCCCCGGCGATGGATGGCGGCATGTACAGCAACCCGGCTACCCAGGCGAACCTGGAAGTTCTTGCCGGGAGGGGAATGCATATCATCGGGCCGGCTCAGGGGCGCATGGCTTCGGGGCTGGTTGGCCCGGGCCGCATGGTTGAACCCGCAGAACTTTTGGGGCGGATCCGTGCATTGCTGGGGCGGACGGGAAAGCTGGCTGGCTGCAAAGTGTTGGTCACGGCTGGCGGCACGCAGGAGCCGATCGACCCGGTTCGGATGATCACCAACCGATCTTCCGGCAAGCAGGGCTATGCCGTGGCCCAGGCGGCGCTGGATGAGGGGGCCGATGTGATTCTGATCCACGCACCCACACATTTGGTTGTGCCATGTGGCGCCAAGGACATTCTCGCTGCGAGCGCGGAAGAAATGCGCCGGGCGGTGCTGGAACAGTCGGAGCATGTGGATGTGGTCATCATGACAGCAGCAGTGGCAGATTACCGCCCGGCCGATTACGCTGAACAAAAGATTAAGAAAGCCAGCTCAGCCATCGACTTGCTGTTGGAACCGACGGCTGATATTCTGAAGGGTCTGGCAGCGCGCCGAAAGGCAAGCGGCTGGCCACGCATCTTGGTCGGGTTTGCCGCCGAATCGCAGGATGTGGAAGAAAATGCCCGTCAGAAATTAAAGCTCAAAGACCTGGACCTGATCGCTGCAAATGATATCTCATCTCCGGATACGGGGTTTGCGGTTGACGAAAATCAGGTGACGCTTTATTACCCGGATGGGTCGAAAACGGAGTTCCCGCGTCAGAGTAAAGCCGAAGTGGCCGACGAGCTCATTCAGGCGATTGTGAAGCTGCTCGCCCGGAGAAATGATTAACCCTCGCCAGACTTCTTGACTCTAAGTGGACATATGCTATAATGAGGTTTCGTTGCCCCGGCGAAAGTGGCTGGGGTTAATTATGTAACCCAACTTTCCCGTCACCGGGCGGCAGCACGCCTGGCAGGTGGTTAAGTGAAGATTGGAGAAAAAATGAAATATGCAATTGTAGAAGCGGGCGGAAAACAATACCGCGCCGAAGAAGGAAAAACGCTAACCGTTGACCTTCTGCCCGCGAAAGTCGGCGAAGAAGTCTCCCTTGGCAAGGTGCTTTTGATTGTGGACGGTGATACGGTCTCCGTGGGAACGCCTTATGTGAGCGGCGCCAGCCTGAAGACCACTGTAGCTGGTCATGTCAAGGGTGAAAAGATCCTTGTGTTTAAGTACAAACCCAAGATCGCCTACCGCCGGCGCGCGGGGCATCGGCAACAATACACCAGATTGCTGGTGGATTCTATTTTGATGGAGTAGCGACATGGCCCACAAAAAAGGCGGCGGGTCTTCCCGCAATGGACGAGACAGCCAAGGACAACGGCTTGGCATCAAAAAATTTGGCGGCGAACACGTGATCAGCGGCAACATCCTGGTCAGGCAGCACGGCACCAAAGTTCACCCCGGATGGAACGTCGGACAGGGTCGCGACTATACCTTGTTTGCGACAATTGACGGTTTTGTAAAGTATGAGACCCTGCCGGGCGGCCGGAAAAAAGTTCATGTATTCGAACAACAAGAAGAGCCGGCTGGGAAAGGCAAGTAAACATGAGAACCAAAATTCAACCTAAATACTATCCGGAAGCCAAAGTAATTTGTGCTTCCTGCGGCAGCACCTGGACCACGGGCTCCACCATTCCTGAAATTCGAACCGAAGTCTGCTCCAACTGCCACCCGTTTTACACTGGCCAGCAGGCCCGTTTGCTCGACCGCGAAGGTCAGGTGGACCGCTTCTACAAACGGCTGCAGGTCCGGCAAGACATCGTCAACGAACGGAAAATGGCCGAGGAATCCCGAGTGTCTCCCGAACGTCCGGTTTCTGAATTCAAATTGGCAGCCAAATCCTTAGAGGCGCTGAAAAAGGCCGGAGTCAATACTGCGGGTGATGTACTAGCCCGTCTGGAAAATGGCGAAAAGGCTCTGCTCGATATTGAGGGTTTTGGCCGAAAGTCATTGATTGACCTGAAGAAACAGATGCGCCAGATGGGCTATCAACTGCCTGCGGCTGCGCAGGAGACCGAAGGTTAATCCTTCAGGAATCCACTTTTCAAGTAAACTTAACAGGCAGGAGCGCTCCTGCCTGTTTTTGTAAATTGATGCCAGCGCTTTGAGGAGGCAGCATGAACCATCCTTCCGGCTCGGTAGAAGTGATCACCGGGCCCATGTTTTGCGGGAAAACTGAAGAACTGATCAGGCGTCTGCGCCGGGCAACCATCGCCAGGCAGGTCGTTCAGGTCTTCAAACCGGTAATTGACGACCGTTACGCTTACAGCAAGGTCATGTCGCATTCCGGCGCCGATTTTGAAGCCCTGCCGATTAATAACTCTGCTGAAATCTGGGAGCACCTTAACCCCGAAGCAACCGTGGTCGGGATTGACGAGGCTCAATTTTTCGATGACGACATCATCAATGTGGCAAACCAGTTGGCCGAGAATGGCGTCCGCGTGATTGTAACCGGGCTCGATACTGACTTTAGAGGTGAACCATTTGGCTGCATGCCGGCCTTAATGGCTAAAGCAGACCGTTTGGATAAGCTGACAGCCATCTGCATGGTCTGCGGCGAGGCGGCCACCCGCACCCAGCGCCTGGTTGATGGAAGCCCGGCGCGCTATGACGACCCGATTGTGATTGTGGGCGCGGCCGAAATGTATGAAGCGCGCTGCCGGCGCTGTCACTGCGTTCCCAGAAGTTGAGGTGCAAATGGTTCAACCCTGGCAGGATTTCATCGATGAAACGCTGATCTCCAGCGAGGCGCTGCAGACGCGCATCCAGGAATTGGCGCAGCAGATTTCCAGCGATTACGCCGGCCGCGAGCTGCTGATTGTGTGCATTTTGCGCGGCGGCGTGATGTTCACCACTGATCTCATCCGCAAGATTAGCGTGCCATTGGCTGTAGAATTTATGGCGGTTGCTTCTTACGGGGCGGGCGCACGCCGATCCGAAGGGGAAGTACGCATTACCCTTGACCTTAATACCAGTATTGCCGGTAAACACGTATTGATTGTCGAAGATATTATTGACAGCGGCCATACACTGGCTTCGGTGGTGGAGCTGCTTAACACCCGCGACCCAGCTTCGCTTTACATTTGCACCCTGTTGGATAAATACGAACGCCGCGAAGTCGAAGTGCCGATTCGCTATACCGGCTTCCGGATCGAAAACAAATTCGTCTTTGGCTACGGGTTGGATATGGACGATTATTATCGCAACCTGCCCTTCATCGGGACTGTAAATCTGAAAAAATATGTTCCGCCAGCTGGATGATGAAACCCGGAAGGTTTTGGATTTGGTGCGCGAACTGGGGGCAGCCTACCAGCCGATCTACCTGATCGGCGGAGCTGTGCGCGACCTGGCCGTTGGCCGGTCCGTTTCGGATTTTGACTTCGCAGTGCGCGAAGGTTCACTCGAACTGGCCGCTGCGCTGCGCCGCAGACTGCGGGCGGGGGGGTTCACCCTGGATGACGAGCGCCAGACCGCGCGCATCATCTGGCATGCCGGAGGGCCCGATCAGCTCGGGCTGGATTTCGTCCGGCTGGTGGGCGGCAACCTGGAAACAGATGTGCTCCAACGCGATTTCACCATCAATACATTAGCTGTCGACCTCAATCAACCTGACGAGGTTATCGACCTGTTGGGTGGTGTAAAAGATCTTGAGAATGGGTGGCTGCGGGCTGCTTCGGACCAATCCATGCTGCTGGACCCGCTGCGGGTGATGCGAGGGGTGCGAATGGCGCAGGCTTTCAAATTAGGCATTGCGCCGGAGACAGCAGGCCTGATGCGCGCGGCTGCCCCTGGGCTGCAGCGCGTCTCAGGTGAACGCATCCGAGACGAACTGTTTAAAATCTTGGAGCTGCCAGAGCGGGCAGCGTCCATCCAGCTGCTGTATTCCTGCAAGGCGTTGGAAAATTTTGCGCCGGAATTCCTTCCACTGATGGAGCTGCCGGCTTACGCACCGCACGTGCACCCTCTGTGGGAACATACGCTGCGGGTGGTGTTTTGGTTGGAAAGGATTTTAAACCTGGGTCAGGCCGCTGGCGATGCTTCAGCGCTGCCTGAAGCACTGGCGCAGATTGACAGCACGTTCAAACCGCTTCAGGGCCTGCTCAGGGGCTGGTTCGATGCCCTACTGACTGGCGGCCGGAGCCGCCGCGGGTTGTTTTTTTTGGCAGCGCTCTGTCATGATATTGGCAAACCGGCAGCCAAATCGATCGATGAAGCTGGTCGGGCACACTTTTACGGCCATGCCGAAGCCGGCCAACAACCAGCCGTTGCCATTGCGCGGCGGTTGATGCTTGCCAATGATGAGGTGGAATACCTGAAGCGTATGGTGCAGGGACATATGCGTCCACATCTTTTGGCCAGCGCGGAAGGCGAGCTGAGCAGCCGGGCGATCTATCGTTATTACCGCGATCTGGGCTCTTGCGGGGTCGATCTGGCCGTGCTGAGCCTGGCTGACTTGCTGGCCACCTACGAAGACCAATTGAGTGCCGAAAAGCTGAACCGGGAGGTCGAAACCGCTCGGCTTCTGCTTTTGGGCTGGTTTACCCGCAAGGAAGAAGTTGTGGCCCCAAAGGCATTGCTGAGCGGCCATGACCTGCTGGCCATGGGCCTGCAGCCTGGCCGGCAGCTGGGGCGGCTTCTGGAAGACCTGCGCGAAGCACAGGCTGCTGGCCAGGTGCGGGATGAGGATGAGGCCCGGCGTTTCGTGCTGAGCCGGATTCAAGAGGAGAAATAGATGATGAATGCGCCGATTAACGGAACGGATATGCACTTCGAAGATGCCGGCAGCGGAGTGCCGCTGCTGCTGCTGCATGGCCTGGGCTTGAACTGCACCATTTGGAACCCACTGGTCAGTTTGTTTGCCGGGCAGGCACGCTTCATTACGCCGGATTTGCGCGGGCACGGTCAGACGGCACTGGGTTCAGGCGATGGCACGCTTGAGCAGTTTGCGGATGACCTGGCAGCTTTGTGTGACTTTTTGAAGTTGGACAGGGTAGTACTAGCTGGCCATTCGATGGGCGGTTATATTGCGCTGGCTTTTTTGGAGCGACACCCGCAGCGGCTCAGCGGTCTGGCGATGGTGGCAACCAACGCCCGGGCGGACTCGGCCGAAAAGCGGCGAGAAAGGCTGGATGAAGCCACACAGGTGTTGGCGCAGGGCAGCCAGGTGACCGCCAAAAGCCTGGGGCCCAAACTCTCACCTGATGCGCAGGCCAACGTGCGCTATGCAGCCATGATCGCGGAATGCCCTCCGGAAGGGCTTGCGAATGTGCAGCGCGCCATCGCGCTACGGCCGACCCGGTTGGGGCTGCTGAGCGAGCTGAGGCTCCCGCTTTTGGCTATCCGCGGAGAGAAAGATGCAATTGCACCGGCGGAAGCTGCGGCAGAGATGGCGGAAGCCGCGCCGCAGGGCTGCCTGGTGAGCCTGCCCGAGGTCGGGCATATGCCGATGCTCGAAGCGCCATTGACGCTGGGGGCATTGCTGCTAACGTTGAAATGGAAAAGATAAATACACCTTTCGGCTAAAGTGGGCTGGCCTGATAGCTTTGGGGGTTTTTTCTGCCGGAAAACTGATAAAAAGATCAGCCTGTGGCAGGGGCCATCAGGCGAAACTGGGCACAGTTTGGCAAACTGCATCGCGAGCCAATGCAAATCAAGTGGGATTTCTGGATAATGGCTTAGCTGGAGGGTGGGGAGGGCTATCGTCCTGCGACGCCAGTTCGGCGCTGCTTGCGTTTGGCTGGCATGCCGGTTTTTGAGCACCCAAAAGCGCCGAGCCCTCTATAAATTGGTAATTTCTGGGATCAGTACAGGGGAAAGATGGTTTTCATTTTTCCTTAATGGTAAAATCTTATCTCGTGAAAAAAAATTGCCTGATTAATCCAGGACTTCTATACAATTGATCATTAACCGAGATGGAGGATCTATGACTGAGAAAAAGTGGGTATACCTGTTCGACGAAGTTGAACAGGCGGAGAAATACGCCGGCTCTTGGGACGGCGTGCGCGGCCTGTTGGGCGGCAAGGGTGCCAATTTGGCTGAAATGACCCGGGTGGGCGTTCCTGTTCCACCTGGTTTCACCATTACGACCGAAGCATGCAATGCTTTCCAGAAAAACCGTCAGTTCCCTGAGGGCATGTGGGATCAGGTGTTGGCTGCCCTAAAAATAACCGAAAAAAAGGCCGGCAAGCAATTTGGCGACCCAACCAACCCGCTGCTGGTTTCATGCCGGTCGGGTGCCAAGTTCTCGATGCCTGGCATGATGGACACCGTGCTCAACATCGGCATGAACGATGAAACGGCCAAGGGAATGATCAAACTGACCAACAATCCCCGTTTCGTCAATGACTCTTACCGCCGTCTGGTGCACATGCTGGGAACGGTCGTGCTGGGGATTGATGACGAGCCCTTCGAAGATGCCTTAAAGCAATACAAGGCCCAAAAAGGCTATAAAGTTGATACAGAGATGACCGCTGAAGACTGGGCAACGATCACTGAGACCTATAAAGCGATTGTCAAGAAAGAAAAAGGCTTCGACTTCCCGCAGGATCCGCTGAAGCAGCTGGAATTTGCCATCCAGGCGGTCTTTGACTCTTGGAATTCCAAGCGCGCCATTGACTACCGCCGCCGTGAAAACATCCCAGATGACCTGGGAACGGCTGTCAATATTCAGACCATGGTATTTGGCAACATGGGCAACGACTCGGGCACCGGCGTCGCTTTCACCCGTGACCCCCAGACCGGCGAAAACGTGATGTTTGGGGAGTACCTGCTCAATGCGCAGGGTGAAGATGTGGTGGCTGGCATTCGCAACACCTCCAAGATCACCGGTTTGAAGGATGAAATCCCGGACGCTTACAAGGCTTTTATGGAGATCACCCGCAAGCTCGAAGATCACTACAAAGAAATGCAGGATGTCGAGTTCACGATCGAACGCGGCAAACTTTGGATGTTGCAGACCCGCAACGGCAAACGTTCCGCCAAGGCTGCCATTAAGATCGCCTACGACATGGTCAACGAAGGCTTCATCAGCAAAGAGGAAGCCATCATGCGCGTAGCCCCAGCGCAGGTTGATCAGATGCTGCATCCGCAGTTCTCCAACAAGGCCGTGGATGAGGCGAAAGCACAGAAACGCTTCTTTGCCAAAGGTGTGAACGCTTCCCCTGGTGCCGCAGTTGGGCGTATTTACTTCGATGCCGACACTGCCGAAAAGAAACATAAAGACGAAGGACAGGATGTCATCATGGTGCGCCCGTTCACCAAACCGGATGACGTGCACGGCATGTTGGCTGCCAAGGGCATACTTACCAGCGAAGGCGGCGCGACTTCTCACGCTGCCGTGGTAGCCCGTCAGTTCGGTGTGCCCTGCATCGTCGGTGCGTCGGTCATTCAGATCGACATGGAAAAACGCGAGATGCGCAGCAATGGGCTGGTCGTCAAGGAAGGCGAATGGATTTCGCTGGATGGCTCAACTGGTGAGGTTTATATTGGCCAATTGGAGCTGACGACCCCTGATGTGACCCAACAGAAGGAATTGATGGCACTGCTCAGCTGGGCAGATGAAGTTTCGCGGCTGCAGGTCTGGGCAAATGCAGATTATCCCAAGGATGCCCGCCGTGCGCGCGAATATGGCGCCAAAGGCATTGGCCTCTGCCGAACCGAGCACATGTTCTTTGAAACCACCCGCCTGCCTCATGTGCAGCAGATGATCATGAATGCTGAGGCAACTCAGAAGAAGCTCAACAATCTTGAAGCTCTGGAAGGCGCCCTTAAAGCAGGCCGTCTGGAAGGGCGTGCACTGAAGGACGAAGACCGGGCCGCTCTCGAAGCGGAAATCGCCGATGGGAAGAAGGCTCTGGCTGAAGACCCGGGTGCGAAGGCTTACTTTGGCGCTTTGGACTTCATCCTCCCGCTGCAGCGCTCCGATTTCTACGGCCTGTTTGAGGCCATGAACGGCCTGCCGGTGATCATCCGTCTGATTGACCCGCCACTGCATGAGTTCCTGCCTTCAATGGAATCGCTGCTGACGGAGGTTGCGACCCTGCGCGCCAAGGGCGAGACCGAAGGCCTGGCTGAAAAGGAAGATTTGCTGGCGGTGGTTGAGTCGCTGCATGAAAGCAACCCGATGATGGGCTTGCGCGGCATCCGGCTGGGCATCGTCTACCCCGACATCATGAAGATGCAGGTACGGGCCATCTTTGAAGCGGCCTGCGATGCCAAGAAGAATGGCATTGATCCGCATCCGGAAGTGATGATCCCCCTGACCGGTCATGTCAACGAATTAAAGCTGGTCCAGCCGACGTTGGTCCAGATTGCCAAAGATGTGATGGCTGAAAAAGGCGTGGAAGTCTCATATAAGTTTGGCACGATGATTGAAATTCCCCGCGCCGCAGTTACTGCAGCGGAAATTGCCGAATACGCTGAGTTCTTCTCCTTTGGAACCAACGACTTGACCCAGATGACCTTTGGCTACAGCCGCGATGACGCGGAGCGCAACTTCTTGGTCACATACGTTGAGAAAGGCGTCCTGCCCAAGAATCCGTTCCAGCAGCTGGACCGCGAAGGCGTTGGCCGGCTGATGAAATCTGCGATCGAAGAGGGGCGCAAAGTGCGACCTAATCTCGAGGTGGGCATCTGCGGTGAACACGGCGGCGATCCCAGCTCGATTGAGTGGTGCCATCTGATCGGCAACAACTATGTCAGCTGCTCTCCGTTCCGTGTGCCGCTGGCCCGGCTGGCTGCCGCCCAGGCTGCGCTTAATAACAAGTAAAACCGAAGTTTCAGTCTAAATCGAGAGGCGGCACCAAAAATGCCGCCTCTTGAATTTAAACATGGTTTCACCAAAAACGAGGGGCTGTTAGCCTATACTAAGCAGGCGAGGGTATGCCGGTTAGGCCCGGATGTAACCATGCGGGGTCTGCTCAGGGCAGTGGTCAGGCTGGGGCGTCTCGTTGAACTGTGCTCCTTCTGACAATGCCAGAAGTGGGCTGCTAACGGGTATATAACACGGAATAAATCGCGAAAATTTCAACAATCCGGCGGATATATTCGCGGGTTTCCTGATAGCGCACTCGGCCCAAAAAGAGGTCCGGGTCTCCGGCGGCATCCTTCTGCCAGTTTATCGCATTACCTGGGCCAGCATTGTAGGCAGCCAAAGCGGCGTAGGTATCGCCCTCAAACACGAGCAATTGGCGGGCCAGGTAGTTGCTGCCCAATTCAAGGTTGTAAAACGGTACAGCCAGGTCTTCGGCGCTGAAGTCTGGCAAGAAGCCAGTTTCAATAGCGATCTGCCGGCCGGTGTCGGGCATAATTTGCATCAGGCCGCTTGCTCCGGCTGTAGAGAGGGCATGCCCCTCAAAATGGCTTTCCTGATGGATCAGGCTGAGCACAAGCAAAACCGGCAGGCTGTATTTGTCGGCCGCTGCCTGAACCCACGGCAGGTAATACGCCCCGTACTGAACATAGGCGAAATATTCCGGCAGCCGGCCCGAGATTGGGTTGTCTGCATAGCCAGCCAGGCGGGTGATGGTCTTACTGGCTTCGATGGCAGATTTATAAAACCCGCGGTCCACAAAAAACTTGAGCAGCCGGAAGGTGTTAAGCGGATCCTCCGAATATTGATTGCGCAGGGCTTCAAACTCAGCACTGGCCTGAGCAAAAAGGCCCAGCTTCCAATACTCCGTCCCCCGGATCATTTCGGGTGCAGTAAACAACGCTGAATCGTATTGCAGATTTACACCTTCGGGGATAGAAAAAGCATAGCTGAACCAGCCGGCGGCAGTTCGATAAGCTTCCACCATATCAACGTCAAAGTCCAGCGTGCCGCTGCTTGCAAATGGAGCCCGCCCTTCGGAAAGTTCTGCGGCCCGCAGGGCATAATAGCCACCCGGGTCGCTGCTGCGTGCATTTTGCCAGTATTGTTCGGCCTGGGCGGCTTCTCCGCGGCTGGCGCTGACCTTTCCCAACCACAGCTGCGCTGCGGCGGTTTCGAGCCCGGCTCCGGCCAGGAGCACTGCCCGGTTAAAATTGGCGGCTGCTTTGTCCATTTCTCCCAGTTGGTAGTAAAGAATCCCACCAAAAAGCAGTGCATTGTATGCTTCTGCTGCCCCGGGGAATTCCAGTCCGATGCGGGTCCAGGTATCGGCTGCATCCTTGGGCTTGCCATCAAGTTCCTGGTAGAGCCCAGCCGTCCAGAGTAACGCTGGCGCAAAAGGTTCCATATGTGGGTCGGCAACCATCGCCAGCGCAGTTTCGATTGCCAGCGAGATCTGACCCATATAGACGTTTTGGGTATAGACGATATCTTCCAGACAGTCCTGGCGATAGGCGCTTTCGGGATAATTTTGCAGGATTTCATTCCATAGTGCAATTGCCTGCCGGTCCTCATCCGTCCCACCGGAAGCGTTGGCGCTGGTTCTTTCCAAAGAGCCGAGGCTCATTTTTTCAGCGCCCCAATCGCGCAGCGCCAGTGCTTTGTAATAGAGCGCTTTATCTTTTTCAGCGCCGCTGTCAGCCAGGTAGCGGTCAAAAGCCTCGGTAGCCAGGTTGTACTGACCGACATAGTAGTTGATCATGCCACGCTGCAGCTCATCGACACTCTGGCCGGCTTCCACCAGGGCCACCAGTGCAGAATAGGCATCGTAGGTTTGCGGGTAATTCATGACCGCATCCTGGAAGGCAGCAAAACCTTCTTCAGTTTGGCCTTTATCAATCAATAAATTCCCCATCAGCAGATCCATTTGAGCTTTGACCCAGTCGCTGTCACTCTTCGAATAGAACTCATGGTAGATTTCGTAGGCCCGGTCAGGCTGTCCTTGCTGCTCGTAGATCTCAGCCACTTTGAGTGCAGCTGCAAGATTATCCGACAGGCTGGGTGCCAGGTAGGCCTGGGTGTAAGCGGCCAGCGCCAGCTCGTTTTCTCCCAAACGCTGATAGAGACTCCCGATCTGAAAGTTGACGTCCGCCTCCAAAACACCTGGACGGCGTGCCTGATAGGCCAGGAAGTTATCCAGAGCGGATGGGTAAAGCTCCTGTTCTACATCCATCATCCCCAAAAGATAATAGGCACGTGCGGCGGGCAGACTGTCTGGGTAGGCAGTCTGCAAGCCCTTGAGGGTATTGCGTGCCTGAAAATAATCACCCTGTTTCAGCCAGCTCAGACCCTGGCCATAGAGAGCAGCAGCCCGCATTTCAGGGCTGTCAACAAGCAAAGGCTGTGCGTAGCGTTCATAGGCCTGCGCGTAGTCACCAAACGATAGGGCCTGGTCAGCTTCCACAAGACGGGCCTCTTCCGGCGGTGTATCTTCACTCACCACTGCAGTTGGGATACCGACGGACTGCGAAAGATCAGCGGTCTGCGTAGCCGTCGCAGTCGCCAGCGGCACGCTGGGGGAGATGCAGCTGGTCAAGAGCAGGCAGCTTAGCACGACCAGCGAACACTTCCTTGATAGGTGATTTTTCATGAGGGACTTATAATGGAAACGCTCAGGCTTGTCAACCTGAGCGTTTTTTGTTAATACCAGCCAATGCGCTTATTTCTGAACGCTGCTCAGGTATTGGCTGAGCACCGCTGGAATAGCGGCGCGCATCAGCTCAAAAGTGGTTTGGAACGCTGCCAATCGTTCAGATTCACTACCCTCAACCGCAGCTGGGTCTTCAAACCCGATGTGCAATTTGCGCCCTTTCCCCAGCCAGAGCGGGCATTCTTCACGGGCGTTGTCGCAGACGGTGATCACCAGATCAAAGTTGGCGTCTTTAAACACGTCAACCGATTTCGATTCGCCCTGGTGAAAGATGCCATTCTCAGTAAGCACGCGCAGCGCCAGGGGATGAACGAAACCACTGGGATGTGTGCCGGCGCTGTAGGCAACCCAATCTTGCCAGCAGTCGTTGTTGACGATTGCCTCAGCCATTTGGCTTCGGGCGGAATTGCCAGTGCAAAGAAACAAAACTTTTTTCCGTTGGTCAAGGCTTTCGTCATCGATTGACCTTGACTGTGGGCCGAGAATTTCGCAGCCGGTGGGGCAGGCTGCCAGCCTCTCATCCTGAAAATCGCCAGCATTCATCGCCTGAAGCAGTTCCTGGGCTTTGGTTTCGTTTTCGGGGCTGACCAAGACCTGTACCAACCCCAATTCACCTGCGGTGAAGCCATAGATCGCACCGAGCGGCTCCTGCGAAAGCAGGGCCGGTATGCCTTGTGCTTCCAGAAAGGCTTTAGTCATTTCGCCTTGCAAGCGCCCTTTATAGTTGTAAACCGGGGTCCAATCTTCCTGGTGGGGTGTCATGATTCATAAATCCATTTCTCAATGTCGCGTTTCCAATCCACCAGCTCTTCTGGCTTGAACCACAGCGCGATTTCTGCCGCGGCGGCTTCTGGAGAGTCGGAAGCGTGAGCCAGATTGTAGCGTGCCTGGAGGGCATAGTCGTGGCGCAGCGTGCCCGGGTCAGCCTCAGTGCCGCGTGTTTTGCCCAGCGTTTGACGAATTGCGCTGATGGCATCCGGGCCGGCCCACACCATAGCCATCACTGGTGCAGCGGTAATGAAGTCAATCAGCGGCTGGTAAAAGCTCTTGCCTTGATGAACAGCGTAGTGAGTTGCGGCCAGTTCGGGGCTGACCCACATAAATTTTGCCGCCACCAGGCGCAAACCACGGTCTTCAAGCCGGGTGATGATTGCACCGATCAGACCGCGCTGCACGCCGTCTGGCTTGACCAGCACTAATGATTGTTCCATTTTGTCTCAGTTCTCAATTCTGCCGCCAGGGCGTGTGGAAAGCGGCTGCTGATTAAGCGCCGCCGTCATTTTATAAGCTTGCCAGAGGTCAGAGCGCTCGCCATCCATCGTCAGATAGGGGCGGATGAGCTCTGCGGCCTTCAGGCGAAAATCCTCACTCCGGATGGCACCTTCCAAAAGCACAGGTACCTGGCTAAACTTGCCGCTTTGCAGGGCCTGTTCGAGGGCCTGGAGCGCAGCAGTCGAAGTTGGCACGGTCCCAACCTCGGCGGGGCCGGTCTCAGCTTCGGTAGGGGTTGGGTTTGGATTGCCTGTAGGGTTTGCTTCGGGCGTGGTCTGTTCGGGAAGGTTTTCCGGGCTGTCAGGCGAAGGTGCGCTCTGGCTCAGCTCTGGGAAGCTTTCGGCTTCCCAGCTGCCGGCGTCAGCGGCTGTAGGTGCCGCTTCCTCTGGAAAGTTGGCCGTCAGCCCGCCAAAACCGGTCAGGTCAGTGGCGGATTCCAGCGCGATGCGCTGCGTTTCTTCCTGGTTCATGCCCGGGCGGGATGAAACCTGCCCGCTGGCAAAAGCCAGCAGCCAATCTGGGATTGCTGCCGGCGTGTCAGAGCCTGCTGCAGCCACCGGAAGAGGCTGCGTCGGTTCCTTGTCTGAAACAGCAGCTGCAGTAACCACTACTGGCTGGGTGTCTGACAGGCGAACCGGCTGAGTATCTTCCGGAGACTTCTCGGCCATGGTTAATCCCCGAGATAGTCGCGTAATTTTCGGCGGATGCTCGGGTGGCGCAGCCGGGTGAGGGCTTGCGCCTCGATCTGACGGACACGCTCACGCGTTACGCCCATCTTGCGGCCGACCTCTTCCAGCGTGTAAGCCTGGCCATCCAACAGGCCGTAGCGCAGCTGGAGGATTTTGACTTCACGTGGCGGGAGCGTATCCAAAATTTCATCGAGATGCTCGCGCAGCAGATTAAAAGTGGCCATCTCGTCTGGCGGGGGTGCCTCGTCGTCCTCGATAAAATCGCCCAAGACCGAGTCTTCTTCATCATCAGTCGGGGTTTCGAGAGAAAGCGGCCGGCGAGCGACCTGAATCATGTTTTCGACCTTTTTGGGGGTCACTTCAAGCTGTTCGGCCAACTCCTCAATGCTGGGGTCGCGGCCTAACTTTTGGGTGAGCTGGTGCTGCACGCGCAGCAGTTTGTTGATTTGATCGCCCATATGGACCGGTACGCGTATGGTGCGGCCCTGGTCAGCAATGGCACGGGTGACCGCCTGACGGATCCACCAGGTGGCATAGGTGCTGAATTTATGACCGCGCTCATATTCAAACTTTTTCGTGGCCCGGATCAGACCGATGTTGCCTTCCTGAATTAGATCCAAGAAGGGCACGCCGCGGCCCATATACTTTTTGGCAACGCTGATCACCAGGCGCGAATTGGCGGTGATGAGGTGCTCGCGCGCCTCCCAACCATCTTCAATGGCGGAGCGCAGTTCCTGTTTTCGTTTGGCACCCAGGTTGCCTTTGGCCAGTTCTTCGCGCGCCAGCCGCCCTTTTTCAATGCGCTTGGCGAGTTCTTTTTCCTCGTTGATATCGCCGAGCAGAGGCACCCGGCTGACTTCTTTGAGATACAGACCGATGGTATCGTCGGTGTCAATGTTGGCTAAATCATCCACATCCTGACCGACTTCTTCCGCCTCTTCAGCCAATTCTTCTTCCGTGGGCCCCTCGTGGGGTGGATTATCATCTACGATATTGATCCCGGCGTTAAAAAGCGCGGAATATGCTTCTTCCAATTGATCCAGATCTTGTTCCGCCTCCGGGAAAAAGTTGAGAATGTCATCGTTGGTTACATAGGTTTTTTTACGTCCGAACTCTAGCAGCCGGCTGAGGGCTGAAGTTTCTTGATCGTCTTCCACGAGGGGTTTGTCGTTGTTAATACGGGCCATAGACTGTGTGTGTACCTTTTCTCTTTTCTCTAATCGCACTTGCACATAAAATACAATATTTCAAGGCAATATTCAAGCTTTTTTCTTTAATCTTATAAAAATCATGCAATTATAATAGACTTTTGAAGCGGTTTGACCATTAACCGCCGAAAGGTTAAAATCCCCTCAGTTTTAACTGAAAGCCTGAGAATGTTAAAAAAATCTGCCAATATTTGGGTACCTCTGTTGCTCATCGTGGCTGTTTGTGGGCTAACGCTGGTCAACATGCGTTTGCCCGTGAGCACGCGCTCGTGGGATGAGTTCGCTCCACGCTGGACGGCAGCGCGATTATGGCTGCAGAAAGGCTACTCCCCTTACTCGGAGGAAACCCATACCGAAACGTTGGCGGTGCTTGAAGCAAACGGCTTTGAACCCGACCCGCAAAATGAAGGCTATTTTATGGACCCGGCCTTCTACCTTATCGGTTATCTGCCTTTCAGCTTTATCCCCTTCCCGCTTGCCAGGGCCATCTGGATGACCGTTACAGAAGTTTCGATCCTCGCTTCTGCCTATATTGCCATCAAGCTGGCTGGGCCGAAATTTACGACGGTGGAAGTCCTCCTGTTTTGTTTGAGTACTCTTGTTTGGTACCCAAGCCTTAAGCTGGTGCTCACTGGCAGCGTTTTGCCTCCGTTTATTTTTTTGGTCCTGCTAGGCTGTTACCATGGCCTGCGAAAGGACGGCGTTTCTGCCGGCATTTTCTTTGCCTTGGCCGCGGGGATGATCCCGGTCAGCCTGGTGGCAGCAATTTTCTTTCTGATCTGGTTGGGTTCCCAGCGTCAAAATGAGATGAGCGGCATCTTCATATCGGGTCTGGCTTTCTTGCTGGTCACATCGATCATCCTTTTTGAGGGATGGCTGCCCGACTGGTTTGCACGGGTCATTCAGCTGCGGCCGGGTACCTCATGGATTGATACACCTCTGGTGCGACTGGCCGGGCTGATCCCCACTGCTGCAACATGGCTGCCGGTGCTACTTCATGCCGGCTTTTTGCTGTGGCTGATCATTGAATGGTACAGCCTGCCGGGTTCTCAACCGCGTGTGGCCATCTGGAAGTTGATGCTGACGCTAAACCTGCTTTATCTCTTCAACCTGCATTCCGAAGGGGCGTATCTGCTGCTGCTTTGGCCGGCTTTACTCCTCATTTTTCGCTTTGTGATTGAAAAATGGCGGACTTTTGGTAAAATTATCTTCTGGATTTTTTATTCAGCGCTGGTGTATTTTTACTGGACGAGATCCCAATTTTCTACTGGTTGGCAGCTTAAAGAACCAACAAGCTTGGTCTTAATTCTGCCTGCAGTGACCTTGATTGGATTAATCTGGTTCCATTGGTGGGCGACCAAGAGCCCTGCCGCGCTGGTTGACAAGCAATAAAGGACTGGAGTTATTATCATGGCAAAAAAACGAATCGCTGTTTTGACAGGTGGTGGCGACGTTCCCGGATTAAACGTCGCCATTAAGTCGGTCGTATTGAACGGATTGCAAGAAGGTTACGAGGTCATTGGCATCCGCCGGGGTTGGGCTGGCTTGCTGCGATACGATCTCAACGATCCGGCGACACATCAGGAGTACATCCGCGAGCTGGATCCGTTGGTGGTACGCCGAGTGGACCGTAATGGTGGCACCTTTCTGCATACCTCCCGCACCAACCCGAGCAACGTGCGCCCCAAAGAAACCCCCGATTTTTTGGCAGACAGCAAATATGGCAAGATCATTTCTGAAGACGGTACCAAAGACTTTACCGATCATGTCCTGCGGGTGCTCTCCCATCTTGGCATTGACTCACTGATCACAATCGGTGGCGATGATACCTTGTCCTATTCGGCGCGCCTTAACAGAGAAGGCTTCCCGGTGGTTGGCATTCCAAAGACGATGGATAATGATGTGTTGGGCACCGATTACTGCATTGGCTTTTCCACTGCGGTCAGCGCCGCTGTCTCACTCATCACCAATTTCCGCACATCGGTAGGCTCACACGAGCGGATTGGGGTGGTGGAGCTGTTCGGGCGCAATTCCGGAGAGACGGCGCTGATTACCGGCTTGCTGAGCTATGTTGACCGTACGATCATTTGCGAAGTTCCATTCAATCTGCAGAAAATTGCCAAATTGCTGGATGAGGATAAACGCAACAGTCCCTCGCACTATGCCCTGTGCGTTATTTCAGAAGGGGCTGAGACCGACGGCGGTTTAGTGGTAGAAACCGGTGAGGAAGATGCCTACGGCCATAAAAAACTCGGCGGGATCGGGGAAGTGTTGGCTGATCAAATCAAAATCTTGACCGGCAATAATACGATGTACCAAAAGCTGGGCTACCTGGTTCGCAGCGGCCCGCCAGACATGCTCGACCGGATGGTTGCGATGAATTACGGCACCCTGGCGATGAACCTGACCACCAAGGGCGAGTTTGGAAAAATGGTTGGCATCCTCAAAGGGAATTACACAGTCACACCGCTGGAAAAGGTGATTACCGGCAAGCGGCATGTGGACGTGGATCTCTATTATGATAAGGAAAACTACCGCCCCAGCGTCAAAGAGGTGTTGGGGCTGCCAATGTTCCTGCACTAAGCTGATTTTATGAACAGCCCGGGTCAAATCGGGCTGTTGTGTTAATGAGGTGCGTTTTGGGCCAGGCTGATCAAGGTGTTTTAGCAGACCGCTATCAGGTAATCCCGCGGGTATTGGTTTTTGCGCAGGATGATGAAGCCCGCCTCCTGCTGCTGAAAGGCGCACCTGATAAAAAAATCTGGGCCGGCCTGTGGAACGGCGTTGGGGGCCATGTGGAACGCGGGGAGAGCCTGCCCGAGGCAGCCCGGCGGGAATTTCAGGAAGAAACCGGCCTCTTGGCCGGGTCATGGCAATTCTGCGGACAGGTGTTGGTGGATACCGGTCAAAACCCGGGGATCGCCTTCTTTATTTTCAAAGCTGCCCGGTTGGAAGGGATAGCTGTCAACTCGAGCGAAGGCGAACTGGGGTGGTTTAGCCTGGAAGAAGCCTTGAACCTTCACCTGGTAGAAGACCTCTATACCCTGCTGCCTTTGATTTTGGCGCAAAAACCGACTGACCCTCCCCTATGGGGAATGTATCGTTACGACGGGGCCGGTCAGCTGATCATGTCGTTTTCCAGCTGACGGAGCTCCAAAAAGACCAACAATGTGTCGCCGTATTTGCGGCGGTCAAACTCCGACAGGTGAGTGAAAGGGATGTCCTCCCATTCCAATGGATTGACCTGGACGATGACCTGCCCGCTCTGGCTGAGGATTTCGGGTCGGCTGTCGATGAGCCGGAGCGCTTTCTCCCATAGCCCTTTATATTGTGGCGGGGCCACATAGATCAGGTCGAAGCACGGCAGCGGCGTTTCGTTCAGATAGGTGAAGGCGTCTGCTCTGCGGACTACCGCCTGAGCTGTGAGGTGGGCTGCGCTCAGGTTTTCCTTAATCGTTTTGACCGCCAGCGGGCTGAGGTCTAGAAATACTCCCCGGACTGCGCCACGGCTAAGCGCTTCGATGCCGACAGCGCCAGTGCCGGCGAAAAGATCCAATACCGCAGCTCCCTGGATCTCGTCCCCCAGGATATTAAAAAGCGCCTCTTTAACCACATCGGTGATTGGCCGAGTGGTATCACCGGGTACCGTTTTCAAGCGGATGCCCTTGGCACTGCCGGAGATGACGCGCAAATTACCCATGGTCAGCCTTATCTTCCGTCTGATGGCAAAGCCGCTGCTGGCTTGGCCTTAAAGGTCCAGTAGCGGTTGGCTAAAAAATTAAGTAAAAGGGTGACCGGGATAATGAGCGCGAGGGCCAGATTTCGGCTCAGCAATGGCCGCAAGGCGCTGGCCTCAGCCAGGCCGCAGCCGGGAAGAAGCAGATAAAACCAATGCTCCAAGGGGTTAATGGAAACTGAACGGATGCCCAGACCCGCCAGGTTGATCAGTAGAAATTTGCTGAACTGTGTTCCGCTGGCTGAGGTGTGAAGGTCGCTATATACCCAGCGCCGGTTGAGGATGTAAGAATTCGCTACGGCAATCAGGAAAGACAGCGCCTGCGAGATGATCAGCGGCCAGCGGAAGACGCCGCTGAAGAGGTTCATCAATCCGAAGTCGATCAGTGTGTTGATGACCCCGACGCCAGAAAATTTAATAAATCGTCGGGCTTCCTGATGATTTTTTTGCGGCGTCATTTCAGTTGACTTTAGGGCGCATGCCGGCGATGGTTTTACTTAACCCCTCGCGCAGATCTACCCGTGGTTCCCAACCCAATAATTTCCGTGCCAATGAAATGTCAGGCTGGCGGCGCTGCGGGTCGTCCCCCAGGCCTTCAGCGTAATGCATTGCAATGCCGGCCGGATTTTCGCAGATTTCATTAATCAGCGTGGCAAAATCGAGGATGCTGGTTTCATGCGGGTTGCCAATGTTGACCGGGTCGTGAAAGTCGGACTGGATCAGGCGCCAGATGCCTTCGATCAGGTCGCTGACGTAACAGAAACTTCGGGTTTGAAGCCCATTCCCGTAGATGGTCAAAGCCTCTCCGCGCAGGGCTTGTTGAATAAAATTTGGTACCACCCGGCCGTCATCCAGACGCATACGCGGGCCGTAAGTGTTGAAGATGCGCACAATGTGCGTATCCACAGCATGAAAGCGGTGGTAAGCCATGGTGAGCGCTTCAGCGAAACGTTTGGCCTCGTCATACACCGAACGCGGTCCGACCGGGTCACAATTCCCCCAATAGCTCTCGGGCTGAGGGTGTACCTGCGGATCGCCGTATACCTCACTGGTGGAAGCCAGCAAAAAGCGTGCGTTGTGGGCCTTGGCGAGCCCCAGCATGTTATGGGTACCCAAAGCCCCGGCTTTCATCGTTTGGATCGGAAGGTTGGGGTAACCCAGTGGGGAAGCTGGGTTTGGGCTGGCGGGAGAAGCAAAATGGAGCACATAATCCAGCGGCTGCTGCACTTCAATATACAAGGAGACATCCTGCTCCATCAATGAAAAGGCAGGATTGCTGCGCAGGTGTTCGATATTTTCACGGTGACCCGTGATAAAGTTATCCAGCCCGATGACGCTGTGCCCTTCTGCGAGCAGCCTTTCAGTCAGGTGCGAGCCCAAAAAACCGGCAGCTCCACTTAAAAGAAAACGCATAAACTTATCCTCAGCTTTTTTGATCTATAGGTAGTGTATAATCATCTGACCCTGTTTGAAAATGATTATAGCATGAGCAGCACTGAAGAGAACGAACACAACGAAGAGCAATTGGCAGCGCTTGAAGCGCTGTTGTTTGCCGCACCTGGTCTGACAGGCATCAACCAGCTGGCATCGGCCCTTAAGGTCTCGGCCGCGCAAGTAAAAAGCCTGTTGGAAGCACTTGGCCAACGCTACCAATCTGGCCGTGGCATTCGCCTGCAGCGGATTAAGGATCAGTATCAGCTGGTGAGTGCACCGGAATACGCAAAATTGATCGAGGACTTTCTCGGTTTGGAAGTCACGGCCCGCCTGACACAGGCTGCGTTGGAAGCGCTGGCAATCATTGCCTACAAACAGCCGACCACCCGGCCAGAAGTTGATTCTATCCGTGGGGTTAATAGCGATGGGGTCATCAAGAGCTTGTTGGCCAAAGGGTTGATCGAAGAGCTTGGCCGTTCCGAAGCGGCTGGACGGCCGATTTTGTATGGCGTGACCCCGGATTTCCTCCAGCACTTCGGGCTGGAAAACCTGGAACAGCTCCCCGCGATTGATTTGGAGGGGTTGACAGCAGCCCAGAGTGATGACTCCGGCAACGGAAAAAGGATATTGAAGGATTAATGGCAGAAGAACGCGTACAAAAAATTTTGGCTTCGGCCGGGGTTGGTTCCCGCCGGTATTGTGAAACCCTGATCGATGCGGGACGGGTCAAAGTGAATGGGAAGGTCATTCACCTTGGTGACAAAGCAGATGCGCTGAAAGATAGCATCGTGTTGGATGGAAAGCTCATCCGGGTTATGCCCGAGCGGGTCTACATTGCTTTGAATAAACCGAAAGGCTATCTCTCAGACATCGACGAAACCCATCCGCAACCAAACGTCAATGACCTGATTGGCCTGGATACACCACTCTTTGCAGTCGGACGGCTTGATCTGGAAAGCGAAGGGCTGATCTTGATGACCAATGATGGGGAATTGGCCAACCGGCTGACGCACCCGCGCTACGAACATGAAAAGGAATATGAGGTTTTTGTCATCCGCGAACCTGACGAAGAACAGCTGGCGATCTGGCGACGAGGAGTCGTGATGGAGGATGGCTACCGAACACTGCCGGCAAAAGTGGAAGTGATTAACAATGCCAATAACGGCACCTGGCTGCGGATTACGATGAAAGAGGGGAAGAAGCGCCAGATTCGCAAGGTGGGCGCGCGCATTGGCCTGCCCGTCGGGCAGATCCGGCGGGTGCGCATCGGAACGTTGAAGCTGGGCAGCTTGCGCCCCGGCGAGTGGCGCTACCTTTCACCAAGAGAAGTGGAAGCACTCAAAAACAGCTCAAAACCTGAAAAAAAGAACTCCTGATTTTTTTCAGGAGTTCTTTTTTTTGATCAACCCAGGGCGGTAGTCAGGCGGGCAATCTGCTCTTCACTGAGCGGCGCAGTGCACTGCTCGCGGTCTACCCGGCGAATGTACCGCTTGACCTCTTCCAGATCGACGATCGGGACCGGCGCGCCAGAGATATCTCCCAGCTCAGTCTTCTTCGTCATTACCACCATAACATGCTGGATTTCTGGCTGAGCCTCCACCGGAATGCCTTTGGAGCTCAGGTAATTGCGCAAGGTTTGTTCTTTTTCCTGAAGATCCTTCTCGGGGTCGCCGATGCGCTCCTGGCTCATGAAACGAAGCAGCGCGTTGCCGCCTTTTTGGCGCCACTTGCCGTTTTCGTACGAAATCGTTCCGGTGGCGGTCATTGGGGTCACAATCCACATCCGGCAAGGCCCTGAAAGCAGCAGCGGAACCGGGGTGGAAAAGACGTAAAAAGTATAGTCATCTCTGATTTTTTCAAACGCAGCGGTGAGTTCCTCATCGTGACGGGGGTTGCGACCGAAACGGTTCACATAATACATGCCGACCTGGGTCAAAACAAAGCCCACAACCAGAGCGACATAAGAATAAATAACGCGGGTCATATCACGGCTAAAAGCAAAGAACAGACCCAACGCCAGGATCAGCAGACTGCTGAATGTCGCCACATTCCCGATGGTTTTATGCTTCTTGATATATTTTTCGTTGATGACCAGTTTCATTTTTAATCCCTTAATTTGATTTTATTGCATCTCGCAAAGACGGCAGCATGTTCCGGTCGACAGCTTTTTTCGCTTGAGCGATCGCACTCACCATGGCTTTGGCGTCGGAGCGGCCATGCGCTACAAACACCAGCGCGTCCAGCCCGAGCAGTGGTGCGGCTCCGACTTCAGCCGGGTCCAGCAATTTTTGTACGCTACCAAACGCCGGCTTGGCCAACAGCGCGCCGATCTTGGTGCGGGTGGAGCTCATCAGCTCGTGCTTGAGTGTCTCGAGCAGCAGTTTAGCCACGGCTTCGGTTGATTTGAGCAGCACATTGCCGGTGAACCCGTCGGTAACGGCCACGTCTACCTGGCCTCCGAATAATTCTTTGCCTTCAATGTTGCCGACAAAGCCGGGCACCTGTTCGCGCATCAGCCCGTTGGCCGCTTTTACCAGCTCGTTGCCCTTGCCTTCTTCTTCGCCATTGGCAATCAGTCCTACTCGCGGATTCTGCGCATTGAGCAACAGGTGGGCGTAAACGGCTCCCATCTGGCCAAATTGAACCAAAAATTCAGGGCGACACTCCGCATTGGCGCCTAAATCCACCAGGATGCAATAGCCGTTTTTTACCGGTATTGTGCCGCTCAGGCAAGGGCGGATGACGCCCGGGATGAGCCCGAAGGCTTTTGTTGCAAAGTACATTGCCATGCCAGTATTGCCAGCAGTGACAAAAGCCTGGGCCTCACCAGTTTTGACCAGGTTCATGCCGACGGCCATGCTGTTGTTTCGCTTGCTGCGGGCATCTTCAATATGATCGTGCATGGTGATGGCCTGAGGGGCGTGCACCACACGCACGCGGCTGGTATTTCCTTTTTGTGCTGCCAGACCCGTTTGCAGCAGCGATTCATCGCCCACCAGCAAAATGTCGCAGTCCAAAGATTCTGCCGCCGTTACCGCAGCTTCAATTTCAGGACGGGGGCAATCGTCAGTGCCCATGGCGTCAAGTACAATTGTGCTCATAAATTCCTCTTTCACGGTTCCCTTTCTTGACAAGGCCCGTACTCCAGTTATAATGTTTTCTCACATTCGCGCTGGTGCTGGAATTGGCAGACAGGTATGGTTGAGGGCCATATGCCGCAAGGCGTGAGGGTTCAAGTCCCTCTCAGCGCATTTTGAGGAAGCTTATCGTCGAAAAGCTTCCTCTTTTTTTTACGGAAACTCCCGGTTTAGCCAGACCAGCGGGTTTACCGGCGTCCCTTGAATGTCAATCTCAAAGTGCAGATGTGGCCCGGTGGAACGCCCAGTGTTGCCGATGTGACCGATAATCTGACCCGGTTCTACGACGTCTCCGGTCTTCACCAAAAAATCGCTCAGGTGCATGTAAATGCTGTAAACACCCAGACCGTGATCGATTACGATCACGTTTCCGCGCACGATCTGGTTGGGCAGGATTCCAACCACTGTGCCTTTGGCTGGTGCAAACACATCAATTCCTTTGCAGTAACCTAAATCCAGCCCGGTATGATAAAAGACCTGTGGGTCGTCATTATAAGTGCGCCGGCTGCCAAACTTGGAGATGATGCAATCCGCGTCTTGGGCGGGGGACCAAAACAAGCCATCCCATTGTTGAATGGGAGTGACCGGCGCCACCAGCTGTTTGAAGACTTCATCCTCTGCTTTAACATTATCGCTGTCAATGGTGGCTGGGTCCACCTCGAGCGGTTTATCTACTTCGTAATTTCCGGAATTGATGATCACGTATTGGTCGAACCGGTAAGTTTGCTGATTTGCGGTAGTAACTGCGATGGTGAGAGGATAGACCCCGGGTTCCTGAAGCGCCCAAATACCGCCCAGGGCAATTTGGCGGCCATTTCCGACGTCGGTAAAAACGGGCTTACGGCCGGCCAGTTCGGCGGAGATCGTCACAGGCTGGCTGCTTTCGAGCTTCAGCAGATACGTGCCACCTTGGACCAGCGGCAGGTTATCCAGCACGATTGAGCTGACGCCAGGGATGGCCAAGTTATTCGCCGAAGGGGCCTCTGAAGGACGGTAGTATGTGTCCATCGGGAGGGCATTAAGTGGCGTGTCCAGTGAATTGCGGCGGGTGAGCGCCCACGGGTTTTGTTGGCTGAGCAGCGCCAATTCGAGGAAGGATTGACCCGGTTCAAGCGAAGGCATCGATTCGCTGGCAGCCTGATCCGCACTGCGGGTAATGACAATCTGGCGTCCAATGAAGAGCTCGGAAGGGCTGGTCAATTGATTCAGACGAATCAGGTCAGCAGGTTTAGACTGATCGCGCCGGCTTAAACTGCTCAGGCTGGCGCCCAAAGGAACATAATCGGTGGAAAGCACACCGCGCATTCCTTCCAGAGTCGGAATTTTTAAGTGGTCGCCAGGGCGCAAAACATTATCAAGGCTGATGGCATTCAGACTCATCAAATCCTCGAGGGTTGTACGAAAGCGCAGAGCGATCCCGTACAAGGTGTCACCTGAAACCACAACATATTCAGGGTAGACAGCGCTTTGCGCGCTTGCAGGCCGGGCAGTCGGGGGGGTAAATGAGATCAGCAACGCCAGCAGGAGAATGAAACTTTTCAGAAGCGGGCTGGTTTTGTACTTGAGGTTGGTATAATTTGTCATAACTATCGGATAAGTTTACCATACGCCCGAAAGGAAGGTTCATGAAGATCACAACCTGGAATGTCAACGGTTTTCGCGCCGTGATGAGCAAGAACGGCCTGGATTGGGTGGATGAAGAAGTGCCAGACATCCTCTGCCTGCAGGAGATCAAAGCCAAACCCGAGCAGATCCCCGAGGAATTGCGCCGGAGAGAAGGCTACGAAGCAGTATGGAACCCAGCGGAACGGCCCGGCTACAGCGGAACTGCTGTATTTTACCGTCCAGCCCCACTCGATATCTCCACTGGACTGGGCCTGGCAGAGTTTGATGCCGAAGGCCGGGTCATCAGGCTGCAGTACCCCGATTTTTTCCTGTATAACATTTATTTCCCAAATGGCGGCGAGGAAAACAAGCGCGTGCCTTTTAAGCTTGATTTCTATGCAAAGCTTCTGGAAATTTGCGATGCCCATCATTCGCGTGGTGAAAATTTGATCATCACCGGAGATTTCAACACGGCACATCACCCGATTGACCTGGCCAACCCCAAACAAAATGAGAAAAACACCGGATTTCTGCCGGAAGAACGGGAGTGGATTGACAGGTACCTGGAACACAACCTGGTGGACGCTTTCCGGTCGCTTTATCCGCAGCGCGTGGCATACACCTGGTGGACGTACCGAATGAATGCCAGGGCACGCAATATTGGCTGGCGCCTGGATTATTTTTTGGTTAGTCAACCGCTCGTCGGGCGGGTTAAAGACGTCATTGTCCATGACGAAATCATGGGCTCAGATCATTGCCCGGTTTCATTGATTTTGTCCGATTAAAGTTTGGGGATTTAATCAAAAGGCTGCCCGAAAAAGACGGGCAGCCTTTTGATTTTTAAGATCAGGTCGGCTTTTGGAGCTCTTCCAGTGGGTAACAGCAAAGTACCAGGTCTTTGGCTGCCTTAAGTTCGTCACAGCGCCTGACCGGCGTGTTATGCGGCGCGTCATGCAGCAGTTCCGGCTGTTCGCGCGCTTCGCGAGCGATGTTGATCAGGGCATCGCAGAAAGCATCCAGGGTTTCGCGCGATTCCGTTTCGGTCGGCTCAATCATCAGCGCTTCATGGACGATCAGCGGGAAGTAATTGGTCGGCGGATGGAATTTATAGTCCATGAGCCGCTTGGCGATATCGAGGGCATGAACGTCTGGCAGGTCTTTCCAATAACCTTCCAATACAAACTCATGCATGCAAGAGCGGTCATAGGGGAGCGTATAGGTGCTTTTCAGGCGGTTCATCATATAGTTGGCGTTTAGGACAGCCTTTTCGGCAATGTCGCGCAGGCCATCATTCCCGTGCATCAAAATGTAAGTGTACGCCCGCACCAGCATGCCAAAGTGCCCGTAAAAAGCCTTGACCCGGCCAATGCTGCGGCTGGGGTGGGTGAAGCCATAGAGGGGCGGGCAGTCCTCGCTGCCAGAGTCGATCATCGAAACAACCGGGTCAGGCAGGTATTCCAGCAGCTCCTGGCGGACTGCAACCGGGCCGGAGCCCGGACCGCCGCCGCCGTGCGGAGTGGAAAAGGTTTTGTGCAGGTTGAAATGCATCACGTCAAAGCCCAAATCGCCTGGACGGACGATCCCCAACAGGGCGTTAAGGTTGGCACCATCGCCATAAACCAGCCCGCCAGCAGCATGAACCATCTGGATGACTTCTTCTACATGCTCATCAAAGAGCCCGAGGGTGTTGGGATTGGTCAACATCAAGCCGGCCAGGTTCTCGTCGCATAGCTCTTTGAGCGCTGAAAGGTCGACATTGCCGCGTGCGTCGGAGGGCAGGGGCACGATTTCCATGCCGATCATCGCGGACGAGGCCGGGTTGGTGCCGTGAGCGGAGTCGGGGATGAGGATGCGTTTGCGTTTAAAGTCGCCGCGATCCTGATGGTATTTGTGGATGATCAGCATGCCAGTCAGCTCGCCCTGGGCTCCGGCGGCTGGCATCAGCGTGACGCCGGCGAAGCCAGAAATTTCTTTGAGCCACTCCTGCAAGGTGTACATCAGATACAGGTTCCCTTGCACGGTGTCGATTGGTTGGAAGGGGTGCGTGTAGGCGAAACCAGGCAGGCGAGCCGTGGTTTCATTGATCTTCGGGTTGTACTTCATCGTGCATGAGCCTAAGGGATAAAAACTGAGATCAATGGCATAGTTCATCTGCGACAGCCGCGTGAAATGGCGTACGGTGTCAACCTCGGCCATCTCTGGCAGAGGCAGTTCGGTGCGCAAAAATTGATCGGGCAGGGCCACTTCAGGAACATCACTGGCGGGGAAGAGGACGCCTTTGCGCCCGGGAGATGAAAGTTCGTAAATGGTCGGCTCAGGCATTTTCCACCTCCATCAAAACTTCACGGGTGAAATCAATATCTGTTTTTCGCATTTTCTCAGTGACAGCCATCAGCAGGCAGCCCTGCAGCTCGAGATAATCTTGCCCGAGGTCGTACCCGCCCAAGATGTCGTGCTCGCGCAAATGTGAAAGCACTTCGTCCAGGGGCTGGCTGGGGCGGAGCACAAATTCATGGAAGAATGGGGTTTCCGAAAATACCTGGTCAAAGCCGGGTAAACTGGCCAGCTCATGCGCCGCGTAATGTGCTTTTTGATAGCAGAGGTTGGCGACCTGTCTGAAGCCCTGTTTGCCGAGCAGCGTCAGGTAGACAGCGGACGCCAGGGTCATCAGTCCCTGGTTGCTGCAAATGTTGGAGGAAGCTTTTTCGCGGCGGATGTGCTGTTCGCGGGCGGTGAGCGTCAGGACGTAAGCCAGTTTGCCCTCTACGTCGGTGGTTTCACCTACCAAACGGCCGGAGAGTTTGCGCAAAAGGGGTTCCTTCACTGAGAATAAACCCAGATAAGGCCCGCCATACGAAAGGGGGATGCCCAGGGGTTGGCCTTCTCCGACCACAATATCCGCACCAAGGTCGCCAGGTGGTGTAAGCAAACCCAAAGCAGTCGGGTTGACTGCCACCGCCACCAAGGCGCCTTCAGCGTGTGCCGCCTCGATCAGCGGCTTGTAGTCGATGATGCGGCCGAAGAAGTCTGGATATTGAACCACGACCAGAGCTGTGTTGTTGTCGATCTGGGCTATCAAGCTTTTCAGGTCTGCATCTAACCCGGTCTCTTGATCATCACCTTCAATTCGCAGGCCTTCTGTGGCTTGCAAGTAAGTTCGGATGACCTGGCGATACTGCGGGTTGACTGCCCTGGAGAGCAATACTTTTTTACGCTTGCCTTTAAAGTGATGCCAGCTGAGGATGGCAGCTTCCGCTGCGGCTGTCGCACCGTCATAATGAGAGGCGTTGGTAACATCCATGCCGGTCAGGTTGCTGATCAGGCTCTGGTACTCAAAAATTGCCTGAAGGGTGCCCTGTGAAATTTCTGGCTGATAAGGCGTGTAAGCCGTGTAAAACTCTCCGCGGCGCAGAATCATGTCGACAGCGGCCGGGATGTAATGGTCATATGCACCAGCACCCAAAAAGCTAAGCATGTCATGGGTGGTGCCGTTAGATGCAGCGATAGAGTCCAGGTCATCAGCCGCTTCCATCTCGGTAAGCGCAGGCGGCAAGTTCAAATCTGGGTAGCGAAACCTGGCGGGGATCTCCTTGAAAAGTTCCCCGACGTTTTCGACCCCGATTGATTTGAGCATCACCGCCACATCAGCATCTGAGTGGGGTGTAAACATGATCAGCGCTCCTGGCAGTAAGCCTGATAGGCCTGGGCATCCATCAGATTGTCCAGTTCAGCTGGATTGCTCAGCTTGACTTTGACCAACCAACCGGCTTCGTAAGGTGATTTGTTGATCGATTCTGGCGCGTCGCTGACCGCCTGATTAACCTCGAGTACCGTTCCACTCACCGGGAAGAGAACCTCCGCAGCGGCTTTAACGGATTCGATGGTCGCCAAATTATCACCTGCTTTGACATCATCGTTGGGGTCCACAGCAAATTCGACATAGACCACATCCGAGAGGGAGTCTTGGGCGTAGTCTGAAACGCCGATCGTGGCGATTCCATCTTCAACCTTTACCCATTCATCTGTTTTTTGATATTTCAATCCTTCAGGGAATAACATTTTCAGGCTCCTTTTTTGTGCTGAAGATTTACCTTTTCATTATACCCAAGATGAAGCAGCTGCTGGCAGTTATCTGAGGGTTGACCCAGGGCTAACCCATTGCCAAGTGCGACTGCCTGAAGCAGCAGGCGCTGGTAAAGAGGCGGATGGGGTCAAGCAGCTTAAGGAGTGGTTGGGTTTTGGCGCATCCCTGATGATTTACCCCTAAAAAGCGTTCCGGCTTCTTCAACGTATGCCAGGCTTTGGTGTCTGAAATAGGTTTCATAGAGCTCAGCGTAATTCCCGCCGCGCTTAAGCAGGGATTGATGCGTGCCTTCTTCAAGAATTTCGCCTTTATCAAGGACGATGATGCGGTCTGCGGAGGTGACCGTGGAAAGGCGGTGTGCGATCAGGACGCTGGTGGATTGTGCCAGAATCAAATTGAGCGCTTCCTGAATTTGTTTTTCAGTAAAGGGGTCGATGCTGGCAGTGGCTTCATCCAGGATAAAAATGGAGGGATGGTGGGCCAACACCCGCATCAGTGCCACCAATTGGCGCTGCCCCATTGAGATCTGGGCGCCGCGTTCGCCGACTTCCGTCTCTAGCCCGTGGGAAAGGGTTTCGAGCCACTCGCCTGAACCAATGCGCTTTGCCAGGCGCAGCACTTCTTCGGGTGAGATCTCTGGCGCGGCGAAGCGGATATTTTCCAGAACCGTCCCGTCAAACAAGAAAGGCACCTGGGTGACGATGCCCATATGCTGACGCAGCCCGATCAGGTCGTATTCGCGAATGTCACGGCTGTCAATTCGCAGCTGGCCTTCCTGAAATTCATAAAAGCGAGTAATCAGGCGGGCGATGGAAGATTTTCCTGCGCCGGTGTGGCCCACGATGGCGACATTTTCACCCGGGCTAATGTGCAGATCGAAGTTTTTCAACACTTCGAGCCCGCTGCTGTAACGGAAAGTCAGCTTTTCAAAGTCAATTTTACCGGTGAGGCTCTCGGGTATGTAAGCGCCGGTCTGTTTCACGGTATGTTTGCTGTCGATGAGTGCAAAGACGCGTTCCGCAGCGGCCAGGCCGGTTTGGATCTGGGTCCAATATGAGGTCACACTCATGATTGGGTTCAAGAAGCGGTCGCTGCTCAGCAGGATCATGTACCATGCGCCGGCTGAAATCAAGCCCTGAATAACGCTCATACCACCAAAATAAGTCAGTGCTGCCAAAGAGATCCCGCCCAAGATGCGAA
Source organism: Anaerolineaceae bacterium (assembly GCA_034430195.1). GTDB lineage: Bacteria > Chloroflexota > Anaerolineae > Anaerolineales > Anaerolineaceae > Mesolinea. The sequence goes on from DAOUFF010000025.1 coordinate 35,151, forward strand.
TGGTCGGGAAAACAATTGAGAGCACCAGACCCCGGCGGTAATTGATGCGGTACGATACATCGTTGGAATGTGTAAAGTCTTGATAAACACTGGCTTCCTGGCGGAAGTTTTTGGCGACGGAAATGCCGCTGATGGTTTCTTTGATGGTGGCGTTGACGTCCGCCAGGGCTCGCATGCCATCCCGCGTGACCCGCCGCGCGAGACTGCGATAGGAGGATACGATCAAAATTGTAACCGGCACGAACGAAAGCAGCAGCAAGCCCAGACGCCATTCGGTGGTCAGAAGGATGACCGTCACCACCAGCGACTGAATGATGCCGCTGGCGACGTCCATGGTCAGCTGGATCAACAAAACGAAGTCGCGGGTGTCGCTGGTGATCCGCGAGACGACCTTTCCGGAAGAATACTGGTCAAAGAAAGCCATATCCTGGCGCATAGCCGCAGTGAAAGCGTCGGTGGAAAGCTCGCGGCTGATATCGGCTGTTACCCGGGCCAAAAGGCGATGGATGACATAATAGAAAACAAAGCCGGCCAGTTCGATCCCGATTACGGCGGCTACCAGTATCGTTAACATGCGGTTGTCAGCCGTACCAGCTTGAGCCCGATCCAAAACTCTTGAGACGAAAACGGGTGGCAGCGCTGCAAAGACGCCTTGCAGGATGATGGTTATCAGCATCAAAATCAATTGCGTTTTATACGGGGCTGCGTAGCCACGGATGCGCTCCAGCAGTACTTCGTTGGAATATTGCCGGTCGTACGATTCACCTGCCAAACCTTGATGAAAAGCCATTCTCACATTAATCCCCAGAAAAAATATTTCTGTAGGCCGCTGAAGTCTGCAGCAGATCTTCATGCCGGCCAATGGCGGATATTCTTCCTTTCTTCATCACCACGATCAGGTCTGCCCAGCGAATCTGAGATAAGCGATGGGTGATAATAAATGTCGTTCGGCCTTCAGAAGCCAGCTTGATCGCTTTTTGAATTTCATCTTCAGTTCGGCTGTCGATGGCGCTGGTGGAATCATCCAAAATAAGGATGCGCGGGTCCGTCAGAAATGCGCGTGCCAAAGCCAGACGCTGGCGCTGCCCACCGGAGAGCGTTGCTCCGCGTTCACCAATGACCGTTTCGTAGCCCTCGTCCAATTCGAGGATGAAACTTTCTGCCTGAGCTTTACGGGCGGCTTCCTGAATTTCTTCCATCGTTGCCTCAGGTTTGCCGAAGGCAATATTTTCTGCCACGCTGCGCGAGAAAAGGAAAATGTCTTGTTCGATGATGGAAATCTGGCTGCGCAGGCTGTCGAGCTTCCAGTCACGCAGATTGACGCCATCCACCATCACCTGGCCTTCGTCGGGGTCAAAGGTGCGGTTGATCAGCCGGATGAGCGTGGTTTTGCCGGACCCGGTTTGGCCGACAATGGCGACGGTCTGACCGGGATGGACCTGCAGGGTAACATCCTGCAGCGCCTTGCTCTCGGGGGTGTAAGAAAACGTTACCCCAGAGAATGCTACCTCGCCCTGGATGCGCTGGCTGAAGCCCTGTTCATTTTCGTCCAGATTGTTCTCAGTATTCATGATCTTCAGCAGTCTTCTTGCCCCGGCCATGCCCAGTGAAATTTGGGAATATGAACGGATGGACGAGTTCGTCGGGAAGTTGAGCAAGGCCAGACTGCTGAAATAGGTCAGGACCATACCCATACCGATTTCCCCCCGGCGGGCGAGGAAGATGGCGTGGGCCAGGCCAAAACCCATGGCAAGGGCCAGAAGAAGCAGCGGCATAAAGCGCGCTTCGATGTCTCCCTGCTCTACGCTGGCATCGCGATAAGCTTTAATATTGGATTGGAAAAGCGTGATTTCTTTCGCTTCTTGACCGGCTGCCTTGACGGTCTCAATGCCATCGATGTCTTCTGCCAAACGGCTGTTCATTGTGCCAAAAGTGGCGCTAACCCTTTCGGTAACCGGTTTCAGGACGCGCAGATAGTGGATGATCGACAAAACATAAAGCAGCAGAAAAGCCAGCGGCGTGGCCAGGAGGGCCGGGTGAATTCCCGCTGCAACGGTGATCGGGATAAACAAGAAATTGATTGAGCCCAAAACATTGTTGATGCCCGGGCTGAAAATATAATTAACCTCGCGGATGTCGTTGGTGGCCCGCGCCATCAGGTCGCCAATTGACTGCAAGGAGTGAAAAGTCATGCTCTTGCCGAGCAGGTTGATATAGAATTCCTCGCGAACGTTACGTTCGATCTGTTGGGCGGTAATCTCGAAGCCAAAGTTGCGGAAAAACTGAAACAAACCGCGCCCAACCTGAGTCAGCAGGATCAGCACTGCGGATTGGATCAGCACCTGCCGCAGCGGAGCGCCGCTGGTGAGGTTGTCATAGGCCCGACCAAATTGAATGGCAGGGACGCCGGCCAAAGCGGCATTGCCAATGGCACCAATAACCGCAACCAAAAAAGGCAGCCAGAGATGTATGGTGTGAGAGATCAGCCAGCGGGTGGGCGATGAGCGGTCTGTCTTATACCTGAAAGGGATTGTAAATTCGCTATTATTCATAAAAAATAAATCTTGCGCCGCAAGTGATGTTAAAGTATTGTACTCCCGTGAGTTAAAAACTGGGGAATTTACGCAGATTTACGCTTTTGCTCCCTTTTTTGACCGCCGGGCGGCGTGGACGCCGCTTGAGCAGTGACTTGACGATTATTAGGCAGCGGGAATATAATGAACTTAGTTAATCTTATTAATCAGATTAATTGCCAACGATGAAAGAGCTTAAAGTCGAACTGCTAAACTATCTGGCGGAAGCGCGCTGCCGCAATGCTGCCATTCCCACCATTCCGGAACTGAGTGAGGCCCTGGGGGTGAGTACCGCGATTGTGCGCGAGCAGTTGGAAGTGGCCCGACGGATGGGCATCGTTGAAATTAAACCGGGTGTTGGCATACAGGGGCGGGATTTTAATTTGACCCAGTCTCTGGTCATGGCCATGCGCTACGGTGTAGCGGTGCAGCCGCAACTGTTCGAAGAATATGCAGACGTCCGCCGCCATCTTGAAATGGGCTATTGGTACGAAGCGGTCACGCAGCTCACGCAGGCGGATACCGCGGATCTGCTTGATCAGGTTGCGCAGGCTTTTCAGAAGATCAACCAAAAACCGGTCCTCGTCCCGAGCGAAGAGCATCGCATTTTTCATCTCACAATTTTCAGACACCTCAAGAACCCAATCGTTTCCAGCCTGCTGGAAACTTATTGGGATTTGTACCGTGATTCCAGTTGGATCTATTCGATGGATCAGGGTTACCTTCAGGAGGTCTGGAGGCAGCATGAAAAAATAGCCAAAGCTCTGGAGGCGCGCGAATTTGAAGCGGGGTACAACCTGATGGTGGCCCACATGGATTTGGTACAGCAAGTAAAGAAAACCGAACGCGGTCAGCGTTTCGAATAAGAGGAGAAAATCAGGTGATGACGGAATCAGGCATTTCTCAGAACGAACCCCAGGCAGCCATTGTCAACGAATTTTGCATGACGATATGCACCGTGAACGGGTCTGGCAGCGGTACGGCAAATAATGCCTTGTACCGGGCGCTGTTTAAGATGGGCATCCCGACTTCGGGCAAGAATATTTTTCCATCCAACATTAAAGGGCTGCCGACCTGGTTCGTGATTCGTTCTTCGGCCAGAGGTTATATTGGGCGTGTGCCCTATGACGACATCATTGTGGCGATGAACCCGGCGACTTTTTTGGATGATGTGACTTACTTGCCGGATGGCGGAGTGATTTTTTATGCAGACCATATCGATCTGCCGGAAAATATTAACCCGCGGCTGGTACTTTACCCGATGCCGATTCGCAGCCTGCTGCAAGAAGCGGACGTGCCGCGAAATATGCGCAGCTACATGGAAAATATGCTGTACGTTGGCATCGTTGGCCAGGTGTTGGGGATTACGCGGGAAGCGCTGAATGAATCATTGGCGCAGCATTTTCATGGCAAACCCGAAATATTCGAATCCAACTTTAATATGGTGATGAGAGGCTTCGAATGGGCAGCCGCTCACCTTGAAAAGAAAGACCGCTATTCGGTCAAAGCGCTGCCAGCGCTTAAGGACTGCATCCTCACTGACGGGAACAATGCTGCTGCACTGGGCTCACTCTTCGGCGGAATGCAATTCTGTTCGTGGTACCCGATTACACCCGCATCCAGCCTGGTGGAATCTGCCATCGGTGAGGTGAACAAACTGCGCAAAGACTCAGTAACCGGCAAAAATACCTGCGTCATTTTGCAGGTTGAAGATGAGCTGGCAGCACTGGGAGCTGCCATTGGGGCCGGTTGGGGTGGGCTGCGGGCGATGACCGCCACGTCTGGGCCAGGCCTTAGTTTGATGACCGAAAATGTGGGCCTGGCCTACTTCACCGAAACGCCGGTGGTCATTTGGGACGTTCAACGGGTTGGGCCGAGTACCGGCCTGCCAACCCGCACCGCGCAGGGTGATCTGGCAATGGTTTACCACCTGGGTCACGGAGACACCCGGCATATGATCCTCATCCCTGGAAGTGTCGATGAGTGCTTCGAAATGGGTTGGAAGGCCTTTGACCTGGCAGAAAAATTCCAGACTCCCATTTTCGTCCTGAGCGATTTGGACCTGGGCATGAATCAATGGATTGGCAAGAAATTCCAGTACCCAGACAAACAAATCGACCGTGGCAAGCTGCTGTGGGAAGAAGATCTGGAAAAAATGGGCCCAGGATGGGGCCGCTATAAGGATGTGGACCATGATGGGATCCCGTATCGGACGGTGATGGGAAATAAAAATAGCAGCTCGGCATATTTTACCCGCGGTACGGGTCATGATGAGTACGGCAATTACAGTGAAGATGCAACGAACTGGGCTGCGATGCTCAATCGCATCGGACGCAAGCTTGACCGGTGTGTTGCAGACCTGCCCCAGCCAATCATTCGCAAAGGTCACGATGCGCGGATCGGCATTATCGGCATGGGCTCCACTGACCCGGCTTTAATTGAAGCGCAGGATCTGCTGGCTGAGGCCGGGGTTGAGGTAGATTACATGCGCATTCGTTCCGTGCCCGTTTGCGACATGGAGCGGGAGTTTATTGCCAGCCATGAACGCTGCTACGTATTGGAATTGAATCGGGATGGCCAGCTTTGCGACATTCTTAAATTGGAGATTTCAGAATATTCTCAGAAACTTATTCATCTTTCTGAGACCGGCGGGCTGCCAATGACCGCAATTTGGGCGCGGGACAACATTATTGCGATGGAGAAGCAAAACAGTGGAAAAGCAAACTGAAGTTAAAGCAGAACGAAACCTGGTCGGGCTGACCCCGATGGATTACAAGGGCAAACCCTCAACGCTTTGCCCGGGCTGTGGCCACAATACCATTTCCAATCAGGTACAGGCTGCCGTTTACGAGCTTGGTTTGCTGCCGGAACAGGTGATCAAAGTCAGTGGTATCGGCTGCTCCAGCAAGAGCCCCAATTACTTTTTACAGCGCTCGTTTGGGTTTAATGGCCTGCATGGCAGAATGCCCACGATTGCAACCGGTGCTTCATTTGCCGATGCAGCCGTTAAAATTTTAGGCTTCTCTGGTGATGGCGATACGGCCAGTATTGGCCTCGGACACTTTAAACACATCATCCGTCGGAATGTACCCATGGTCTATGTTATCGAAAATAACGGCGTATATGGGCTGACCAAAGGTCAATTCTCTGCCACCTCCGATTTGGGGCTGGTGCTGAAGCACCAGGGGAAAAACATGCTCCCTCCGCTCGATTTGTGCATGGAAGCGCTCATCAGCGGCGCAACGTTTGTAGCACGCACCTTTTCGGGCGACACTAAACAGATGAAAGAGCTGTTTAAAGCTGCCATCGTCCACCGCGGGATTGCAGTAATTGACGTCATCAGCCCGTGTGTCACCTTCAACAACAATGACAATGCTTTGCAGTCTTACAACTGGGGCCGGGAGCATGAGTCGCCAATTCAAGACATTACTTTCGTACCCAACCGGCAAGAAATTATGCTCGACAGTTTTGAGCAGGGGACGGTCCGTGAAGTGCGGCTCCATGATGGTTCAAGCATCCTTCTGCATAAGATCAGCCAGGATTATGACCCAACCGATCAGGGGGCAGCGCTGGATCTGCTGACCGAATCTTACAAAAAACACTATTTCGCTACCGGCCTGATTTTCATCGATCAGTCCAAGCCAACTGTGCAGGATCTTTATGACCTGCCCGAAGAGCCGCTCAACCGACTGGCCCCGGAAAGGCTGCGCCCTTCAGCGGAAATGCTTGAGCAAATTAATTCCGCGCTTTCTTGAAAGCAGCAAAAATAAAACAGAAGCTGGCCTGCAACAGGTCAGCTTCTGTTTTAATCGCTGGTCAGTTGAAAAAATCAGCCTTTAATCTTGTAGAGCAGCGCCAGATTGGGCTTGGCAAAGGTGCCGACGGGAAAGCCGGAAATAACGACCACTTCATCGCCTACGGTGAGCGGTGTAGCGGAAGTGATGGCGGTTTCCACATGCGTAATCATGGTTTCAAGTGTGTCGGCATGCGGTACGAGCAGCGGCGTTACGCCCCAGCAAATCCCCAGCCATTGGTACGTTTTGACCTCAGGCGTAAACGCGTAAATGGGCACAGGCGGCTTGGTTTTCGACATCCACAGGGCCGTTCGGCCAGAGAGCGTAAAGACGACGATAGCTGCCGCATTTTTATCCGCGGCCAGATCGCGCCCGGCACGGGTGATGGCGACGGCATCATCACTTTCGGCGGTGTTCACCATCGTATCCAGGTGGCCCCAGTCGGTTAAATGCTTCTCCGATTCGCGGATGATGGCATCCATCATCCGAATGCTCTGCACCGGGTATTTGCCAGCCGCGGACTCCGCCGAAAGCATGACCGCATCACTTCCATCGAAGATCGCGTTGGCTACGTCGGCCGCTTCGGCGCGGGTCGGGCGGGGGTTGTTGATCATCGATTCGAGCATCTGGGTGGCGGTAATTACAAACTTGCCAGAGCGATTGGCTTTGCGGATGATCTCCTTCTGGGCAGACGGCACCAGTGCGGGAGACATTTCCACACCCAAATCGCCCCGGGCCACCATGACTCCATCGGTTACCGAAATGATTGACTCCAGGTTTTCAATCGCTTCCGGACGCTCCAATTTGGCTACCAATGGCGGCTGGGCGCGCCCTTTGGAGTAATTGGCGATGGTTTCTTTAACCGTCAGAATGTCTTGAGCGGTTTTGACAAAAGAAATGGCCACCAGGTCAACTCCCTGTTCCAAACCGAACTGTAAGTCCAGCAAATCTTTGCTGGTGAGCACGGGGATATCCAGCTTGGAACCAGGTAAATTCACGCCTTTATGTGACTTGAGCTTGCCACCCAAAATGACTTTGGCAAAAATATTCTCACCGTCTACCCGGGTGACCTGAAACTCCAGCTGGCCGTCATCTAAAAGGATATGGTTGCCGGGAACCAAGGCTTCATGCAGCTTGGGGACGTCAAAGGGAATGAAAATGGTGCCTTCCGGCAGGTCGTGCGGATTGTCGGTCGAGCTGAGTGCCACTTCCATCCCCGACTCAAGCGTGATGAAATCAGTTTTCAAGTCACCAATGCGCAGTTTAGGCCCTTGAAGGTCCTGCAGAATGGTGATCGGTTTGCCAAACTCGTCCGACAGCTTGCGCAACAGTTTAATTTTTCCGGCGTGGTCCTCGTGGGTTCCGTGAGAAAAATTGAGACGGGCGACATCCATGCCGGCGGAAATCATCTCGCGCAGGGTGGCTTCGTCCGAACTGCTCGGCCCAAGGGTCGCAACGATTTTGGCAAACCTCTGCATATTTACCTCGCTATTTGGCTAATACTTTGGCTATCCGGCGGATGGCCCAGTCGAGTGTTTTCTTTTCTACGATGAGCGGAGGTGCAAACCGGATTACGTGATCGTGGGTTTCCTTCGCCAGGATGCCTTTCCGCTGCAGCATTTCACAGTACTTGCGGGCACCGCCGGCCTCGGGGTAAAGCTCGACCCCGATCAGCAGCCCTTTGCCACGGATTTCTTTTACTACCGGGCTCTTGATCGCGCGTAAATTTTCCATGAAATATTCGCCCAGCTCTTGAGCGCGTTGGTCGAGATGGTTTTCTTCCAATACTTCAAGTGCGGCAATGCCAACGGCGGCTGCCAGCGGGCTGCCGCCAAAGGTGGAGCCGTGTTCGCCGGGCTGGATCAGGCCGAGGATGGATTCATCAGCCAAAACTGCCGAGATCGGGTACATGCCGCCGGAAAGCGCCTTGCCTATAATGACCATATCGGGCCGGACGTTTTCATGCTGGCAGGCAAACCACTTGCCGGTGCGGCACAAGCCGGTCTGAATTTCATCGGCGATGAAAAGGACGTTATTTTCCTTGCAAAGCGTAGAGACCCCCTGCAGATAGCCAGCAGGCGGAATGATTACCCCGTTTTCGCCCTGAATCGGTTCCAGCATGACTGCTGCCGTATTCGGCGTGATCGCAGTCCGCAAATCTTCCAGGTCGCCATACTTTACAACTTTAAAACCGGGTGTGAAAGGACCAAAAGCGTCTTTGTAAAACGGCTCTGTCGAGAAAGAAATAATGGAAATCGTGCGCCCATGGAAGTTGCCCTCAGCGACGATGACCTCAGCTTGATACTTTGGGATGCCCTTACTTTCATAACCCCATTTGCGTGCCACCTTGAGCGCGGTTTCGACCGCTTCAGCGCCGCTGTTCATCGGTAAAACCATGCCATAGCCAGTCAGATCGTGCAATTTTTTGTAAAAGAGCGGCAGCTGATCATTGCGGAAGGCACGTGAAGTGAGGGCAACGCGCTTAATCTGGGCTTGCATCGCCTTGACGATATGCGGGTGGCAATGCCCCTGATTTAGGGCTGAGTATGCGCTCAGGCAGTCAAGATAGCGCTTGCCATCTACGTCTTTTACCCAGACGCCTTTGCCCTGGGCGATGACGACATCCAGCGGCTTGTAATTGTGCGCACCAAACTTATTTTCAAGGTCAATATATTCTGAGGTTTCCATTTAATCTCCCAAAAGTGTTGCCAATATGGCTTTTTGTGCATGCAAGCGGTTGTGAGCCTGCGGGAAGAGCATGGAATGGCTGCCGTCCGCGACGGCGTCGGTGATTTCTTGCCCACGATGAGCCGGCAGGCAGTGCATCACGATCACATCCGGATTGGCTTCTGCGACTAACTGTTCGTTTACCTGATAGGGCGGGAAAACTTTTTCGCGGTTGGCGCTTTCTGCTTCCTGGCCCATGCTGGTCCATGTATCCGTGTAGATCACGTCGGCCTTTCGGACCGCCTGATGCGGGTCCCGCAAAAACCTTAATTCTGAACCGGACTGCCGGGCTATAGGCTGTATCTTTTGAATGACTTCTTCGGGGAGATCATAACCTTCGGGGGTGGCAATGGTGAAGTTCGCGCCGAGTTTGCTTGAAATTTGCATCAGAGAGGCGGCCACATTATTACCATCTCCAACGTAGCAGACGTTGATGCCATCGATCCGGCCAAATTTTTCATACACCGTCATGATATCCGCAAGCGCCTGACATGGGTGACTGGCATCGCTTAGGCCGTTAATTACCGGAACTGAGGCCCATTTTGCCAGTTCAAGCACATGTTCATGCTGGAAAACGCGCGCCATGATGCCTTGAACCATGCCTGAGAGTACCCGTGCAACGTCCGCAATCGATTCGCGCTGGCCCAGGCCGATTTCACTCGGGCTGAGGTAGAGCGCATCGCCACCCAAGTGGCGCATGCCCATGTCGAAACTGACGCGCGTTCGCAGGGAAGGTTTCTGGAAAATCATCGCCAACACTTTCCCCTTGAGGATCGGTTGGTTTCCTCCCTGCTGATACTCCTGCTTCAGCCGGACAGCTAAATCAAGCAGTTGACGCAGTTCCTCCGCGGAGTAATCGGTGATGTCGATAAAATCTTTATGCATACGAACTTATTCTCCTTTTGGATCATTTGGTGAGTCGGGCCCAGCGTCGCTCCTGGAGGTTGCGCTGCCCGGCCCTGCTGGGATTGTACCAGACTTATCCAGCTGAAAAAGCTCTCTGATGGCCAGAAGCTCAGTCAGCGCCCGAATGGCAAATGCCAGCAGAAACAAAGATGAAATTAAATTGATCCAAAAGGGCGTTTTATCCCTGAGGATGGTAAGCTGTTTGGCGGCAACATCGAGCTGCGATTGGTACTCTGCGAGTATCGGCTTGGCCGCGAGCAAGCTGGCCTCAAAACCAGAAATTTGATCGTTCAGGCCGCCGACGTCTTCAGCCAGGAAAGCAACTTGCCCAGCTGTGGTATCGAGCTGTTTTTGAACCGATTTGAGCCCATCGGGCAGAGCGCCGAAGTTGTCAGCCAGCGTGCCCAGGCTTTCGCTGAGGGGCACTTCTGGGTCGTACACCACCCCCAGAAAGCGCAGCCGGGCAAGCGTTCCCAAAAAGCTGTCGATGACTTTGGCACTTTGACTGGCGGCATCCATCGAAGCCTGTGTTTCTCGGGTAATCTGCACAAAATCATCGCCAATCAGACTGCCGACGTCGCTGAGCATCGGGTCCATTGCGTGAAGCGACTGCTGCAGGGTGAGCACCGAAGATTGCAGTTCGTCCAGACTGTCGCCGGCGGTGTCAAGACTTTCTGCAACCAGGTCCAATCCGGCTTGCGTACTGGTAACCGTCACGCCGGCAGCGTCCAAGAGGTTGCTAACCTGGGTGATGATTCGGGGGCGCAGGTACAAGACTCCAGCTAAGAGGGCGACAGCCAAAAGGCAGGAAAGGATGTGCAAAAAAAGACTGCCCCGCCTGTAAAAAGCGGAAGGGATACCCGCTGTTCTACTCTGGCGCATGGATGCTTCCAAGCAGTGGGTTGGATAGCCCCTGCAGGATTTGATCTTGCAGGCGACTCATCACTTCAAAAGAGGGCTGGTCAAGGTGATCAAAGCCATTGAGGTGCAGCAGACCGTGCACCAGCAACATTTCCAGCTCCTCCTGCAGCGGGTGAGCTTGCTGCTCTGCCTGGCGTGCGGCGGTCTCAATCGAAATCAGGATGTCACCCAGGTAGGCCTCGCCGGTTTCAGGGTCTTGAAAGGCGTTTTCGAAGGAGAGCACATCCGTCGCTTCATTCATCTGGCGGTGGCGCTGGTTGTATTTTCGAATGACTTTGTCGGTGGTGATTTTTAACGTGAAATTTTCATCGCCGGTCAGTCCCTGAGCTTCAAGCGCACGCCGCGCCGCCAGCTCAAGGCGCTCAATATCGAGAGCCCGCCGGTATTGGTTCGGAACCGAAAGATTCATCAGGTTTACTCCTTTGCTTGCTCATTCTCGGTGGAGGGCACCACTTCGCCGGAGGGAGGAGTTTCTTCGGAGGTCGTACGCGCGGGGTATTGAATGCGTGGGTGATAGGAGCGCTTCAGCGTCGCAAAGAACGAGTCTGCAATCGTCCTTAAGTCGCGCAGCGTGAGGTCGGTATTATCCAGTTGGCCGGCTTCCTGACAGGTGTCAATCGTGTCTTGAATAACGCTGCGGATTTCTTCGTCCGTGCGCGGGGTATTGGCACGGGCGCGGGCCTCAGTACCGTCAGCCAGCATCAGAATCGCCGTTTCGCGTGAGCGCGGCGCTGGCCCCGGATAGGTGAAGCGGCTGATGTCCACATCCGCCGGATTTTCAGCATGGGCCAGAGCCTGGGAATACTGATAACGGGTGACCATGGTTCCGTGGTGTTCAAGGATGAAGTCGATCACGCGCGAGGGCAGGCGGTAATGTTTGGCCAATGCCACGCCGTCGTAGACGTGCTGGATGATGGTTGCCGCGGCTACAGCCGGGTCAGCAGTATCATGAGAATCAATTTTCTCTTTCAACTGATTTTCGATGAAATAGGCTGGGTTTACCGTTTTGCCGGAGTCATGAAAGAGCGTGCCCACGCGCACCAACAAGCGGTCCGCGCCGATGGCTTCGGCGGCCTGCTCAGCCAGATTGGAAACGAGCAGGCTGTGCTGGTAAGAGCCGGGTGCTTCCCGTAAAATCAGCTGCAGCAGCGGGTGATCGGGGCGGGAAATGTCGAGCAGCTGCAGCGCAGTCGGAATGTCGAGCAGGGAGGCAAAAATGTGCTGCAGAATAAGCGTTACACTACCGGAAGCCAATCCGTTCAGCGCAGCGGCTGCCAAAAGCGAGCCGAAACCAAGCAAGTCAGTATATGAGTCCCCGAGCCGGAAAATGACCACGACAGCCATGCCAGCCAAAGCGATAAAAATGCCCGAAACGAGAAAGGAAGCAATCCGGCGCGCGCGGCGAATGGTCAAAATGCCGGCGATTGTGGGCAGGATGTAAAGCAGGCTCAATTCGGCTTCGCGGCTTTTGCCGAAGACGGTCAGGACGCCCAAAATTACGCTGAGCAGGATACTCATCTCCATGTTGAATACGATCGAAAGCGTCAGGCCAAAAGCAGCAACCGGATAGATATACGGGATCAACGTCCGGTCAATAACTAAAAAGCGGGCCAGGCCCAAAAACAGAACAAAAACAACCGACACCATCAGGATGGATTTGAGTGTGGTAAAGGGCTGTCCATTTCTCAGGTTGTAGTAAAGGCCGGTAATGGTTCCACACAGCAGTACCATGACAGCTGCGCGAATATACAGATTGGTTTGGTCGGTTGGTTCCGCCAGGCCGTACACTTCCAGGGCCTCCAGCTCTGCCTCGTGGATTACCTGTCCGCGGCGGACGATCACTTCTCCAGCGGATATTTGGCGTGAAACCGGTTCGATGGTCGTGCGCGCATGTTCCCGGGCCAGGTTGGTTTGCTCCTCACTGTACAGGCTGGTGGGCACGATCATTGGAGACACCAAGGCAATGATCAATTCATTTTGATCCTGGGAGAAAGAAAAGTCGACCAATGCCGGTAAGTTGGCGCGGGCGCGGCCAACCTGATCATTGCGCAGGCTATCGCGCAAGACCGTTTCCAATACGCGGTTGGCTTCGGTGCTGATTTTGTTCCAGGATTCTTCGTCCAGCGCGAGCAGCAGCTCTTTTTGAGTGTCGCTCAGATTGAGGTCTTCCAATGCTGAAAGGTCACTCAATTTTTGCTGACGGGTTGAATGCTCATCTTGACGGACCGTTGAAATAAAATAGATGGCATTGTTCAGCTTTTCAAGCTGAGATTTGGTGATTGCCGGGTCGGAGGGCAGGTAGACAGGTTCGACGGCATTCGCGGCTTGCTGGCGGGCTTCTTCAGTTAAAACGTCGCTCTCAAAAGTTAAGGATGATGGCGCCAGGACCTCTTGATTGGAGACGTCACCAACCTTGATCGACAAGTTTTGATTATTGAATATCTCTGGTAATACCAGGCAGGCGAAGGTCAGCAGGCAGGTGGCTGCCAGAATTAAGGCTTTCAGTGCCGTTTGGGATAGTTTACCGGTCGGTCTCGCGCTTTCCGAAACAGTGCTCATGACCTAATCTGGATTCTCGAGGCATTGCCGGACCACGCGGCTTGCGTCTTGGTTGGTTGTTGCGCCGGCCAACCTGGGGAGCAGAATTTTCAGGACCTGCCCCATTTGTTTGACGCTGGTGGCCCCGGTCTCTTGGATGACCTGTTTGGCGAGGGCCGTCAACTCTGCCTCACTTAACTGTGCGGGCAGATACCCCTCGAGCACACGAATCTCCTGTTCGGCTTCACTGGCAAGGTCTTGCCGGTTTGCTTTTTCAGCATCGGCAATGGTATCGCGGCGGGTCTTTATTTCTTTTTGGACGACTGAGACAAATTCGCCAGCATCCAATTCGCCGCCCTTGGTCACCTCGCTCAATTCGATGGTCGATTTAAGCAAGCGCACGACGCGTTTGTGCAGCTCGTCGCGGTCTTTCATTGCCTGGTGTAGGTCTTCTTGTAGTTTCGCATGAATATTCATCGTTGGTATTATACCTTTCTGCTTTGTGTCTTTCCGCAGCTCATTTGATGGGTCGGCCTCAAGGGCCGAGTGTAATCAAGTCACGAATGGCATTTAAGATGCTTTGGCCAATCCCTGGTACCAGAAGGAGGTCTTCCAAAGATACGAAGGGGCCATGCAGGCTACGGTACTCAAAGATTGCAGCCGCTTTGGTCTCTCCGATCTGGGGCAAAGCTTCCAGCTCGCTTGCACTGGCAGTATTAATGTTAATCAATGGAATGATCTCGTTCCCTTTGTAGCTGCTTGTCGAACTTTGCTCAGCGGTTGACTGCGGTGGAACGTAGAGCCTCTCACCATCTTCCAGAACGCGGGCCAGGTTGAGACGGGTAAGGTCCGCTTGCGGGTCGCTGCCGCCCGCCGCTTGCAGCCCGTCCACGACTCTTGCTCCTTCCGTCAGTGAGTAGACGCCCGGCGTCTGCACTGCTCCCAGGATGTGCACCTGTATCAGGCTGGCCGTCCGGGTTGGTGCAGGCGTCAGGTTAGGTGTAAATGTCACAAGCTGAATGGGTTCCCCTCTTGAGGGCTGACCCAATAACAAAATGATGGCAACCACTGCCAGACCGCTCAAAAATCCAATCAGGTAGTGCTGCCAGGTTTTCATGGGTCATTCGGTACTAGAAGGTTGGCTGGCATTTTCTTGGGCATACATGTGTTGGAATGCCGCAATCGCCACCTCAATGATGTCAGCTGAAGGTTCGCGGGTTGTCAGTTTCTGCAGCCATAGGTTCGGTTTAATCAGGGCGCGCACAAAAGCTGAGGTGTCCATAGCCGAGGCAGCCCAATGGATATATTCGTATGAAATCCCGGCTACTACTGGCAGGAGCAAAATTCGCGAAATCAGCCGCCAATGCAATGGGAGCGGCCCCAACAGCGAGAAAAAAAGCACCGAGATGATTACCAACGTCAGAATGAAGGAGGTGCCGCAGCGCGGGTGCGCCAGCGATTGTTTGGCAACTTCCTCCGGTGTCAGGTCCACATTTGCTTCAAAGGCGTTGATCGTTTTATGTTCCGCCCCATGATATGCAAAGGTCCGCTTGATTTCCGGCATGCGGCCGATGACCGCCAGATAGGCCACCAGGATGATCAGGCGCAGCAGACCCTCCAGGAGGTTGCTCCACCATGAGCCCAGGTGCAGCCAGCCATCTATCCATCCTGCGGTTAGGGCTGGCAGGAGGAAGAAGATCCCCAGAGCCAGCACAACCGAGAGCGCCAAAGTCATGACCAGAGAACCCCCTTCAAGTTTCTCGTCTTCTCCGGTTTGAATATTGGCAGATTTGGTAAGGTAGCTCATCCCCAAGCCCAGGGAATCCCACAGGCTGAGCACGCCACGCAAAATGGGAACGTTCATCCATTTGGATTGATAAATATCGGGCAACGCTTCTTCAAAGGTGACGATGCTCTGGTCCGGGGCGCGTACGGCCATGGCAACGAACCGCCGGCCGCGCATCATCACGCCCTCGATTACGGCCTGGCCGCCGTATGCAGGAAGGCGTAGCTTGCTTTGGGGGCTCATCGCCTGTTAATCCGCGAAGCTCAAGAAGAAACGAATCAGTGCCTGAACACCCTTCTCCCACACCGCCATGTTTTGCTTCTCGTTTGGCGAATGGATGGCGTCATCAGGCAATCCAAAACCGGTCAGCAGCGATTTGACCCCCAGCGCGGTTTGCATGGTGGTGGCCACTGGGATGCTGCCGCCCTCGCGTTTCAGTGAGACTGGTCGGTTCCAGGTTTCTGAAAGCGCTGCGGAGAGGTTTTCAATGCCTGGGGCATCGTTGGCCAGGTAGGCTGGACCGGCAGAATGCTTGAAAATGGTCGCATGCACAGTGTTGGGGACCAGGCTGGCAATGTATTTTTGCATTAAATTGTAAATTTCCTCAGGGTCCTGGTCCGGGACGAGACGGCAGGAAATCTTGGCTTTGGCGTAGGCCGGGATGATGGTTTTCGCGCCTTCGCCAATGAAGCCCGAATACAGGCCGTTGACATCGAGTGTGGGCCGGGCTCCCTGCCTCTCCAGGTGAGTAAACCCACTCTCACCAAAAAGCCGCGGAGCACCGGTGATCTTTAGGAAGGCTGCTTCACTGGTTCGAACGGAGGCGATGCGTGCTTTTTCTTCGTCCGTGAGCGGCTGCACCTTGTCATAAAAACCCGGGACGGCAATCGAGCCATCGGGATTGTGCAGCTTCGCGATGACTTCAGAGAGGACGATAGCCGGGTTGGCGACGTTTCCGCCCCACAAACCGGAATGCAGGTCTGCTTTGGGACCATCGATGCGCAATTCGAAATAAACCAGGCCGCGCAGGCCATACACAATCGTTGGAGAGTCGGCTGCCACCATTCCAGAGTCGGGGTTGAGCACCATGTCGCAGCTGAGCATTTCCTTGTGCGATTCAATGAAGCTGTCGAGGGATGGCGAACCGATCTCTTCTTCCCCTTCCAGGATGAACTTAATGTTCAGCGGCAGTTCAGAAGTGCGCAGCACGCTGTCAAGCGCTGTCAGCGAGGCCATCACCTGCCCTTTCATGTCTGAAGCGCCGCGCGCGTACAGATTTTCTCCGCGGAAGGTGGGTTCAAACGGCGGAGTAATCCACTCCTCCAATGGGTCGGGTGGCTGCACGTCGTAATGGCCATAAATCAGTAAAGTTTTGGCGCCAACGGCGTTTGATTTTTTCTCAGCAAAAATAATTGGATGGATCGGCGTGGGGAAAACTTCCACCCGTTCCATGCCGGTATTCCTCAGCCAGGCATCCAAAAATTCGCATGCCCTGAGTACGTCATTTTTATTTTCGGGAGCGGTGGAAACCGATGGGATGCGCAGTAATTCGAGATATTGCGAAAGATATTCTTGCTGATGGTCTTTAAAGTATTGGAGTGCTGTTTCTGTTGATTGCATATTAGCGTATTCCTTTGAATGACATTTTCTGAATTATAAGATAAGAAAACCGGAAACGTGTTAATATTTATACATCTCACCACTGCGATCGAGGAGCTCAATTCCCATATGGAACCTGATGAATTAATGTCGCTTTCTTTGAAGCACAATTTTTGGACCTGGTCTTCACAGCCGCCTTCCGACCTGCTGCAAATCAAGCGTGCCGAGGGGGTTTATTTTTGGGATTTTGAGGATAAACGCTACCTTGACATGAATTCCATGGTCATGTGTGCCAACATCGGTCATGGGAATACATCAGTTCAAGAAGCGATGATCCGCCAAATCCGCGAACTGACGCTGGCCGGCCCGCATATGGCTACCGAGCCGCGCGCGCTGCTTGGTGAAAAACTGGCGCAGATTACACCGGATGGGTTGGATTATTTTCTCTACACCCTGGGCGGCTCAGACGCCAATGAGAATGCAATTAAATTGGCACGCGATTTCACTGGCAAGTCCAAAATTTTGACACGCTACCGCTCGTATCACGGGGCGACCATGGGCGCCATGGCTCTGACCGGGGACCGCCGCCGTCTGCATTGGGAGCCCGCTGTGATGCCTGGCGTCGTTCATTTTATTGATCCTTACCGTTACCGTTCCGCCTTCTATGCGGATATGCCTGAGGTGAGCGAACAACAATTTACCCGGGCTTACCTGGACCACCTGGAAGAAATTATTCTTTACGAAGGCCCTCAGACGATTGCAGCAATCCTGCTCGAAACCGTCACGGGGACGAATGGCATTCTGGTGCCACCGCAAGGTTACCTACCCGGCGTTCGGAAGCTGTGCGATAAGTATGGCATTTTGCTGATCACCGATGAAGTGATGTGCGGTTTCGGGCGGACGGGCACCTGGTTTGCTTTTGAACATTGGCAGGTGGTGCCAGACCTGATCACGATGGCCAAAGGCATCACTTCCGGTTATGCGCCTTTGGGGGCAGTGGCCATGCGCTCAGAAATTGCGCATTATTACAAAGATAAGGAGTTCTTCGGCGGCTTGACCTATAACGCTCACCCCGTTTCGATGGCGGCAGCTTTGGCCAACATTGAGGTGATCGAGAAAGACCATTTGCTTGAAAACACGCGTGAACGTGGGGTGACTTTAACTTCTGCGTTGCAGGATCTGAAGGCCAAACACCCATGCGTGGGCGATGTGCGCTCGATCGGTTTGTTTGGCGCAATTGAACTGGTAAAAAACCGTCAGACCCGCGAACCGCTCACGCCGCCAGGTAAGCCTTCCAATGCAACTATGGGCAAAGTTTTGAAGTACCTGCGTGAGCATGGTATCTTTATAAAAAATACTTATCACATCCTTCTCATCATTCCGCCCCTGATCATCACAGACGCTCAGCTCTTGGAAGGTCTGGCAGTCATTGACCGGGCTCTGGAACTGGCAGATGAAGATGTATGGCTGGAAGGTTAACTTAAAGGCAAATGGAAAATATACAACACCATCCGTTGGTAATTGTCGGCGCCGGTCCGGCAGGCTTGAGTGCAGCCATTTACGCTGCCCGGGCTGAGCTGAGACCAGTCGTCGTTACCGGCATGACCCTTTACGGTCAGGTCTCACTGACCAACACTATCGAAAACTATCCGGGTTTCCCGGATGGAATTGGCGGGCCGGAACTGGGTGAGCTTTTTGAAAAGCAAGCCAAAAGATACGGAGCGGAGCTCGTTTATAACGTCGTGCAGTCGATTGACGTTTCAAGCCGCCCGTTTACTGTGAAACTGTTGGAAACGACGCTAACCAGTGACGCGCTCATCCTGACGATGGGTGCCGATCCAAACAAGCTGCAGATTCCCGGCGAAGACCGGTTGGTTGGCAGGGGAGTATCGTACTGCGCCACCTGTGATGGTTGGTTTTTTAAGGATAAAAACATTCATGTCGTGGGCGGGGGAGATAGCGCGCTGGAAGAAGCGCTCTTTTTGACGCGTTTCGCCTCAAGCGTTACGATCATTCATCGCCGCGATCAGCTGCGAGCTGGCATCTTGCTGGAAAACCGTGCCCGCAAACATCCCAAAATCCACTTTATGTGGAACACCGTTGTCCGTGAAATCCGTGGGGACGAAGCTACGCACTCGCTGCTAGTGGAAAACGTCCAAAGCGGAATTCAGGAAGAAATCCCTTCAGACGGGATTTTTATCTTCATCGGGCATCACCCGAACACTGCCATTTTGGGAGAAGAATTCAAACTGACCGCACAGGGAACGCTGGAAGTAGATGACCATCTACAAACCAACGTCCCTGGTGTTTTTGCCGCCGGAGACGTTGCTGATCCACTTTATCGTCAGGTCGTAACCTCAGCCGGAATGGGGGCGGCGGCCGCCATCTCAGCAACCACCTACCTGGAATCGCTCGAAGAATAATGGGCTGATCTCAGGGGGTGGGGGTGGTGCTCACCCCGCTGCCCATCCAACTGAATACCCGCCAGAGGCTGACGTTACCGGCTTCTTCATAGATCGGATTAGGATCGCCTGGGTTAATCTGGCGGGCGATGGCAACACTCCATTGGAAGATATGTGGCTCAGCTGCTACCGGTCGGAAGGTGGTGGGCAGGATGTACTTGGTGTCGGTCACATAATCGACCAGAATTCGCTCCTCTTCAGAAGTCAAATCTTGGATCGTAACCCGATAGAGCTCATTCGGTCTGAGGTTGGCCACGGCAGACCACTGCAGGGTCACAGCCGTATCGGCAGCCGAAAACGCTGCGCCTGAGCGTGGCAGCAACAGGTTGGGCGCCGGGTATGGCGGTAGCGGGGTCGGCGTAGGCGACGGGCCGGCTGTTGGTTTCCGGTCACAGAGCGGGACGATGATTACCTCACCCTGCTGAACAATGTCGTTGGGCATGTTATTAAATTCCCGGATCGATGCCATGGTCACGTTATAGTTCATGGCAATACTGGAAAGTGTCCAACCGGCTTCCACCGTAACGGGGATGGTATTGGTGCAGACATCTGCGTCATCAATGATCGCTTCGGGTGTGGCACTGGGCACCGGTGAAGGCGTCAGCGTCGGTTGTGGAATCTTGAGCGCCATCCCTTCAGAAATCGTACAATTAACATCCAGATTGTTCTGCTGAATGATGCTGGCCACCGAAACACCAAAGACACCGGCAATGTCGGAACAGAATTCATTCGCTTTGACCGTGTAATCTAAGGGTGGCAGCGGGGTCCAGGTGGGGGCGGTGGTTCCGGTGGGTGTCAAGGTTGGCGTGAGGGTCACCGTTGGCGTGAGCGTCGGGGTCGCCTCGCTGGTTGAAAGCGCTGCCTCAGCTGGTTGCTGGGAGCTTGAAACCAGTAAAAACACCAGACCGCCGAGCAAAGCCAGAAAAACCAGGCCCAAGATGGCGGCAGAGATAAGGTTGAGCCTGATTTCAGGCAGACGCTTGGCCTGTAGATTGGCAGTGCTTTTCCGGGGGGCAGCGGTCTCGCTCAGCTGCGTGCCGCATACCAGACAGCGGATTGCGCTTTCAGAAAGGCGGGTACCACATACCGGACAAATTTTTGTATTCTTTTCAGTTTTTTCAGTGCTTATTTTTTTCATCATCGGTTTGCAAGTATAACTGCCTGTTTTAGATGGTGCAAGGCACCGCCAGAAGGCAGGTTTTGGTAAAATTTCGGAAATGCTCGGTCTCTATTTGCATATCCCTTTTTGCAGACAGCGCTGCCTGTATTGTGATTTTATCACTTACGCCGGCCGCGAAGATTTTATTCCGGCCTATGTCAAAGCGCTGCGAGATGAAATCCTCTTCGTTGGGCAAAATCTGGCGCAGCCCCGACCGCCAGTTGGTTCTGTTTATTTCGGCGGCGGCACCCCTTCCCTGCTGCTGCCGGCGCAGGTGGAAACGCTGCTTGAAGCAGCCCGCAGTAGCTTCAATTTGGACCCCCAGGCTGAGATCACCCTGGAAGCCAACCCGGGCACTGACCGGCCAGGTTATTGGCGTGACCTGCGCGCGGTCGGCATCAACCGGCTTTCACTGGGGGTTCAGTCCTTTCAAGACGCCGATCTGCGAGCTCTGAGCCGAATTCACAGTGCTTCTCAAGCAGAGATGAGCATTATTCAGGCACAGAAAGCAGGTTTTGACAACATTTCGATTGATTTGATCTTTGGCCTGCCGGGCCAGACCTTTGAAGGGTGGTCCAGCAACCTGAAGCTGGCATATGCCCTGGGGACGCAGCACCTCTCCTTGTATGCGCTCATCCTTGAGGAGGGAACCCCACTTGAGAAGCTGGTGCAAGAGGGGAAGGTGCAGCTGCCGGGTGATGACAGTACCGCCGACATGTTCCAATTGGCTATTGATGCCGCTCGCGCTGCCGGGTGGGATCATTACGAAATTTCCAACTTTGCCCGGGAGCAGCGTTTTGAGGCGCGTCATAACAAACTTTATTGGCTGAATGACTCTTATTATGGCTTTGGCGTTGGCGCTTATGGCTGTGTCAATGGCTTCCGGACGGCCAATGTGACCAGCATTCCTGAGTATATCCAGCGAATGAGTGTACCGACCGAAAAACCGCTGCTCCCGCGAACCCCCGCAACGCTTGAAATAGACGAAATATCCGCAATGACAGCCATGCAGGAAACCATGATGATGGGTCTGAGGCTAACCCGCGAAGGGGTTTGCGTGCCTGCTTTTACCAATAAGTTTGGCCGTTCACCGCAGGAGGTGTTCCCTGCACAAATCAGGAAGTTGACACAGCGTCAGCTGCTGGAAACGGTAACGATGGATGACGGTGAACATATCCGCCTGACTGCTGGTGGAATCATGCTGGGCAATCAGGCTTTCATGGAGTTTGTCTGAACTATTTGAAGACTCTGATGACCGTGCCCCAGCCATGGCGCGCCCAATCTGCCGGCTCTGCGACGGGAGTGGACCAGCGGTAGAACCATTTGGCATCATCCACGGTCATATTGATGCAGCCGGCGCTCATCGGAGTGCCAAAATTGGTGTGCCAAAAAGTGCCATGCACGGCCATGCCCAGACTCATTTCGAAGAAACTCGTCCACGGCACGCCCATCCAAATCCGCTGGTAAATATTGGAAGTGAGCAAGGCATCACCCATATGCTTAGAAGGCATTTTAGTCTTGATGGCATACTTGCCTTCAGCGGTAGGGAACCCGGTCGAAACTTTGCCTTCGCGGACAATCCGTTCCCCTTCAAAGGCTTGATAATGCTGCAGCGGCAACGAGACTTCCAGCCGTTTTTCCTCCGGAGGCACATCCGCAGAAATCGGTTCAAACTCTTCGTCCGGGATCAAGCGCAGGTGGGCTGTCTGTACCGCGGTTTGGGTATGCCCCAGTTCATCTTCCACCTTGTACCACGGACGCCCGTCCGGCCCTTCAATAATATCCATCACCCAGTGCGTGGAGCGGTAGTAAAACAGCCAGACTGGGATCCATCCCTGGTCGTAATCATAAAACATGGAGCGGGTATAGGGAACCGTGACCTCAGCCAATTGACCAGTCGTGCGTTTGGGCGGCTGCATCGGGTTCAGCTCATAGCGGACCTCGTATAAGTCTCCACTGAAAACATAGCCTCCCCAGCAACGGTACCAAATTGGGTTCCAAATTGGGCCGTCTGGGCCGATTACTTCTTCATAGACGTTGATTATTTCGTTGTATTGGCGTTGATAAACAATCGCACTTCGGTCGGTCGCTTCTTTGTAGACGCTGACGCCTTGCTTGTTGCCCACCAACATCATGCGGGCGGTTTTGCTGGCAGCGGCTGCCCGCTGGTTGGGAGGCAGCAGCGCAGCACCCAGGCCGAGCAGGCCCATCTGCAAAAATTCACGCCTAGAGATGCTGCGGCTCATGACGCGATCAGTCCAATTCGGCGGGGATAATGTCCGCCACGGAATTAAAAATATGGTTAGGCCGGTAAGGGAAGTTCTCCACTGCCGTCAGGTCCGTCACCCCTGAGAGCACCAAAACCGTATCCAAACCAGCTGAAATGCCGGCCAATACATCTGTGTCCATCCGGTCTCCGACCATAATGGTTTCTTCGGAGTGCAAGTCGAGATGGTTCAGCGCTGAACGCATCATCAGCGGATTAGGCTTGCCGACAAAAAATGGCGCTTTACCGGTCGCTTCCTGGATAAGGGCTGCCATGGCGCCACAGGCCGGCACGATGCCACTTTCTGAGGGGCCGATCGGGTCCGGGTTGGTGGCGATGAATTTGGCACCTTTGCTGATGAGGCGGATGGCAGTGGTAACCTGGTCAATGTTGTAGCTGATGGTTTCACCCAAGACGACATAATCCGGGTCGATGGCAGTTTGGACATAGCCGATGGCGTGAATCGCCTCGGTTAGACCGAGCTCACCGATGACATAGGCCGTCCCGACCGGATGTTGGTTATGCAAAAACCGGGCGGTGGCAATGGCCGATGTGAAAATATTCTCCTGTGGGATAGTAAACCCGACCAGGTCCAGGCGATGAGCCAAATCGCGGGTGGTGTAAAGCGGATTGTTGGTGAGGATCAAAAACTTACGTTTTTCTTCCTTCAAGCGGTTGATGAAGTCAGTTGCTCCGGGGATCGGATTGGTGCCATGCACCAAGACTCCGTCCATATCAATTAAAAAACTTTTTTTCTTTTTGGGCATAAACCCACCTTTCTAATAATGGCAATAAAAAAGCCACTGCTGATTTTACCAACAGTGGCCCAAATCTGTTAACACGCTGTCAGAGCTTATTTTTTTGTCAGAATAATGCGGGCGTCTACAACCTTGACACCCTGACCTTCTTCGTAGACGATTACCGGATTGGCATCCGACTCGGAGACTTCATCGGCTAAGTCATTTACCATATAGGCATATTTGGCGAGTACTTCAGCCAGTGACTTTCGGTCGCGTGGTTTTTCGCCGCGGGCGCCGCGCAGGATGGCTGCGCTGCGGATTTCGTCCAGCATTCCTTCTGCGTCTTTGGTGCTGACCGGAGCGACACGGAAGGTAACATCTTTGAGTACCTCTACGAAAATGCCGCCGAGGCCAAACATGATGGTCGGGCCAAAGGTATGGTCGTTGACCGAACCAACGATGACTTCCGTCGCCCAGGGTGCCATCTCTTGCACGGCAACGCCGTCGATTCGTGCGTCTGCCTTGTAGCTCAGAGAATTTTGTAGAATCGTTTGGTAAGCCTGACGGACGGACTGCGCATCCTTAATGTTGACTTTGACCGCTCCCGCGTCTGATTTGTGCAGAATATCGGGTGAAACGATTTTCATGACGACCGGATAACCCATTTTTTCAGCAAAGCTTACGGCTTCTTCTTCAGAGTGAGCCAATTCGGTCGTAACTACTGGCAGGCCATAACAGCTAAAAACACGCTTGGCTTCAATTTCGGTTAGGGCATTGAGGCCCTTGGCGCGGGCGTCAGCGATTATCTGGCGGGCGGCGGCTGCATTCACGTTTTCGGGAACATAGGTTGCGCTGTGATTCATCTGGCTCATCCGGTAGTCATCGCGCAAGGTAGCCATTGCCTTCACGGCTGCATCCGGCGCGTTATATGTCGGAATGCCTTGTTCAATCAACCAGGCCATTGCCCTGTCTGAGCGTTCACCGCCCACAAAAGAGGCCGTTACCGGTTTGTTGGTGATGCCAGAGTCGACAATACCACGATGGATTGCTTCAGCGATTTGCTCAGGGTTCGTGACTGCTGTTTCACAATACAGCACAACCAAACCGTCCACCCAGGGGTGGGCGTAAGAAAACTTGGTGGTTTCGTAGTACCAGTCATTGCCTGCCATGCCGGTCATGTCGACCGGGTTTTTGGCGGAGCCAAAATCGGGCATGTGCTTTTTCAGTTCTTCCTGAACGTCTTTGGGCGCGAACTGGAGCGGCAACCCGAATTTTTCGGCAGAATCGGTGGCCAAAACGCCGATGCCGCCACCATTGGTGAGGATAAGCAAGTTTTCACCGGTCATGCGCGGCTGAAGAGAAAGGGCAAGCGTGCGATCGAACAGATCATTAAGATCGAGCGCCTGGGTTACGCCGGCCTGACGAAAGGCGGCTTCGTAGATCTTTGCACTGCCAGCCAGAGAGCCGGTATGTGAAGCGGCTGCGGCGGCGCCATGCGAAGACTGACCCGATTTTAATGCCACGATGGGTTTCGAGGCTTTACGCGACTCTTCAATGAACTTCCGGCCGTTTTTAAACCCTTCCACATACAGCGATACACAGGAGGTTTCGGGATCTTCGTTGAAATAGGTGATCAGCTCAGAAATATCCACATCCGACATGTTGCCGATGGAAATCATTTTGTCAAAGCCCACCCGCCGAGTATAAGTTGCGGCATCCATAGCGATCAGGAGGGCGCCGCTTTGGGTCACGAGGGAGGCTTTGCCCTCCAATGGCAGGAAGGGCGCGAATGAGGCGTTCATCTTGTCAGTGTTAGAGAGCGTGCCGACCACATTCGGGCCGAGGATGCGCATCCCGTAGGATTTTGCAACGCGCACGATCTCTTCTTCCAGCTCGGTCTCACCGACCTCTGCAAAGCCGGAGGTGATGATCACCATACCCTTGACGCCTTTTTCGCCACACTGTTTGGTGACTTCCAAAACGGCTTTGGCTGGCACGGTGATAATGGCGGCGTCGACAACGTAGGGAATATCGTTAATCGTTGGGTAACATTTGTAGCCGACGATTTCTGCGGCACTCGGATTGACAGGATATACTGCGCCGGTATAACCGCCTTCCCGCAGGTTCTTGACCACTGTGTAGCCAATCTTATCAGGGTTGGTTGAAGCACCCACGATGGCGACACTCTTCGGTTTCAAAAGACCGGTTAAAATAGGATCCACTTTTTCCTCCAAAACATGATAATAATATTCGCGAGGTTGAAGTATACACCCTTTCAAGTCATTTTCAGCTACGGGAAAATGTTTACGGGAAAATGTTTTTGAATTACGAGTCGTGCGAATTATTGGCCCAAAAATCAGGGAATTTGCTTCACCAGATGCTGAGGGGCGATTCCCGCGTTAGGTTGAAGGTATAACAACCCTCAGGAGGCAGAATGCAGATGATCAAAGCAGGATACATTGGCCTGGGTAAGATGGGTCACCCAATGGCCGCCAACATTCTAAAAGCAGGCTTTCCCCTTACCGTGTGGAACCGTACTCCCGAAAAAGCTCAAGACCTCATCCAGGCCGGCGCTGCCTGGGCTGAATCTGCGGCGGAGGTTGCCGCAAGCGTGGATGTCATCTTCACGAATGTGTCCGATACGCCGGATGTAATGGAAGTGGTGTTTGGGTTGCACGGTGTGGCAGAGGGGGCGCATCCCGGGCTGATTTTTGTGGATCATTCCACCATCAAACCGTCAGCGAGCCGGGAAATTGCCCGCCGCCTGGGTGATCTGGGCGTGGCTTGCCTGGATGCACCGGTAAGCGGAGGCGACATCGGGGCGATCAACGGTACATTGACCATCATGGTCGGCGGTGAGGAATCGGCGCTGGAGCAAGTCCGTCCGGTCCTTGCGGCTGAAGGTAAGACCATCACGCTTGTTGGCGGGCCTGGCAGCGGGCAGATCGCCAAAGCTGCCAATCAAATTATGGTGGCAGCCCAGATGGTAGCCGAAGCAGAATTGATGGTTTTCGCCCAGGCCGCCGGTGCAGACCCTAGCCGGGTAGTGGCGGCAATCCGCGGCGGAGCTGCCCAATGTTGGACCCTGGATGTGAAGCCGCAGCGACTGTTGGCCGGCAACCGCCAGCCCGGCTTCAAAGCCAGCCTGCAAGCCAAAGACCTCAACATTGTGTTGGAAACGGCACGCGAAACCCACGTGGCTGTTCCGGGCACTGCAATCGCTGCCCAGTTATTTAATGCCATGGTTGCGCTTGGCGCTGGTGAACTGGATAACTCAGCAGTCATCGGTGTGATCGAGATGCTCAGCGGCCAATCGCTTGATACTGCGTAAGGGTAGCGCTAATTCGAGAGAAAAGAATATACTGCTGGAATTATCGTTGGGGACAGTTATAATTGCCTCAAGATTAATTTAAATGTACAAAGCGGAGGGCTAGTTTTATGAATTTTGATTTGCTGAAACCACTGTTCAAAGAAGACGCGAACGGAAAAATCGTCTTGTTGGTCATGGACGGATTGGGCGGTCTGCCAATTACTCCAGGCGGCCCAACTGAGTTGGAAGCAGCGCACAAGCCAAATATGGATGCACTGGCTGCCCGTTCAGTTTTAGGCCTGCACCATTCCGTCCCTTATGGCATCACCCCGGGCAGCGGACAGGCGCACTTAGGATTGTTTGGGTATGACCCGGTCAAGTATGAAATTGGGCGCGGTGTTCTCTCCGCTTTGGGTGTTGACTTTGAACTCGGGCCCAATGATGTCGCCGCCCGCGGGAACTTTTGCACGGTGGACGCTGAAGGGGTTATCACCGACCGACGCGCCGGCCGTATTCCAACCGAGGTTGGTGCGCGCCTG
Organism: Anaerolineaceae bacterium; assembly: GCA_034430195.1. Lineage (GTDB taxonomy): Bacteria > Chloroflexota > Anaerolineae > Anaerolineales > Anaerolineaceae > Mesolinea. The sequence goes on from DAOUFF010000025.1 coordinate 62,471, forward strand.
TGCAATCTGCTCAAGGAAAAAGTTCAGCTTCCGGGAGTGGAATTGTTCCTCATCCCCGAAAAAGAATATCGCTTTGTTCTGGTCATGCGCGGGGCTGGGCTGGTCAGCGAGATCACGGATACCGACCCGCAATCCGTCGGAAAGAAAGCGCACATCGCTCAGGCGGTGGTGCCAGCTGCTGAGGCGACCGCAGAACTCGTGCGGGAGTTCGTGCGCCAGGGTGATTTGGTCCTGGCCGAGGAACACCCGGCTAACTCGTTTGTTTTGCGTGGATTTGCCAGCACACCCAGCTGGCCCAAGTTTAATGATGTTTGGGGCGTGAACGCGCTGGCCATCGCCATGTACCCCATGTACCGCGGCGTTTCCAAAGTGGTAGGGATGACCGTCATGCCTGCGGCTGCCTCAATGGAAGAAGAGATTACGATGCTGGAACAAAATTGGAACAGTTACGATTTCTTCTTTGTACATATCAAGAAAACTGACAGCTATGGCGAAGATGGTAATTTTGAAGGTAAAGTGCATGTCATCGAAGAAGTGGATCAGCTGCTGCCGCGGATTTTGGCTTTGAACCCAGATGTGCTGATCATCACTGGCGATCACTCGACCCCCGCCAAGCTAAAATCTCACTCCTGGCACCCCGTGCCAACGCTGCTGTATTCCAAGGATTGTCGGCCGGATGGGATCACCAGTTTTGGCGAGCGGGCCTGTGTGGGCGGCAGCCTGGGTTCCCGTTTTGATGCCAATGACCTGATGCCGTTTGCCATCGCACATGCTGGGCGTTTGGATAAATACGGCGCATAGCCATTCGTAGTCGCTCAGCAACAGGCTGCCAACGCAGCCTGTTGCTTTTTAACCCTGCCCGGTGTGCACTTGGAGGCCCCATACTTTGCCGTTGGGAGGCTCGCCAGCTAATCGATGTTAAAATAGAGCTGTTCAGGAGGCGTCACCCATGGCGGAAGAACTGCTAAAGAAAGCCTTATTTGCCCATGCCATGCCGGAGCAGCAGCTGCGCTGCGACCTTTGTGCCCAGCATTGTCTACTAAAACCAGGGGAGACCGGCGTATGTGGAGAGCGCATCAACCACCAGGGGGTGCTGTACACATCCAATTACGGTCGCCTGATTGCAGCACATGTTGATCCCATCGAGAAAAAACCACTCTACCATTTTTTACCCGGCAGCCGCAGCTTTTCCATCGCAGCGCCCGGGTGCAACTTGCGTTGTGAGTGGTGCCAAAATTGGGACATTTCTCAGGCTTCAGCGCTAAATGACCCAAAGCGCCTGGCTTATGTCTCTCCGCAGGCCACCGTCAGCCAGGCGCTAAATGCTGGCTGTAGCAGCATTTCGTATACCTACACCGAACCGACGGTTTTCTTTGAGTATGCGCTTGATGCTGCCCGCCTGGCCAAGGAAGCCGGACTGCGAAATGTGTTTGTGACCAATGGGTATATGACCCGCGACGCGCTCGAAGCCATCACGCAGTTTCTGGATGCAGCCAATGTGGATATTAAAGCTTTTAGCGATGAAGTCTACCGAAATCACATTGGGGCAAGGCTCAGACCCGTGTTGGAAAGTTGTGAAAGAATGAAAGCAGCCGGCATCTGGCTGGAGGTGACTACGCTCCTCATCCCGGGCTTGAATGATGACGGCGAGCAGCTGCAAGCGCTGGCTCAATATATCGCCACCCGGCTCGGAGTGGATACACCTTGGCATATCAGCCGCTACTTTCCACAGTATCAATTTCAGTCGGTGCCGCCCACATCGCTGGAAAGCATTGCCTTGGCATGCCGCCTGGGCGCTGAAGCCGGGCTGAAATTTGTTTATGGCGGGAACGTTAGCGCCTGGGGAGAGACGCATTGCCCCAATTGTGGCGCGCTGCTGCTCAACCGGCAAGCGTTAAGTCTGGCTTTCAACCACCTCAAGGATGGATGCTGCCCGACCTGTGGGACGCACATTGCCGGGGTGTGGGCCTGAGGTCTGGGCCGGCCCGGTCCGATTTCAGTTAATCCAGATTTAGACCAAGCAGGCGAAGTCACCCTCCGAGACTTTTTGGATAAGCGCCAGCAGCGCTGGCTGGTAAAAGTCGTCTTTTTCAAAGAATGGCACCACACTCCTGACCCGCTCAAAAGCCTGTTGGGTGCCGGCACCCAAGTTAAGCTGCGGATCGCTGCGCAGCCTGAATTCCACCGCTTGAGCGGCGCACATCAACTCAATGGCAATGATGGTGGTAACGTTCGCCAGCACTGCCTGACAGTGCAACCCAGCGTTTGGTCCCATTGAGACATGGTCTTCGACGTTCCCCGATGAAGGGATGCTATCCAGGCTGGCAGGATGGGCCAAGGTTTTATTGTCGGAAGCCAGGGCAGCAGCAGTGTATTGCAGCAGCATGAAGCCGGAGTTGAGGCCGCCATGACGCGCCAGGAATGGTGGGTAGGTATGCGCCGGCGGTTCAGAATCGACCAGTTTGGCAATTCGGCGCTCTGAGATATTGCCCAGGTCACTCAAGGCGATGGCCAGAAAGTCTAATGCGAGCGCCAGCGGTTCTCCGTGGAAATTACCGCCAGAAATGATTTCAACTTCCTCATCGCCTGAGCAGAAGAGCAGGGGATTATCCGTTACTGCGTTGAGCTCGGATATAACGACAGATTTCGCGTAGTCTATAGCATGATGAATGGCGCCATGCACCTGAGGAATGCAGCGCAGGGTATAGGCATCCTGAACATTGGGGGAATTGTCGGGCCTGGTTAGCTGGCTGCCCAGGAGCAGTCGGCGCATTTCGGCTGCAGTTTCAGCCTGAAAAGGCTGCGGCCGCAGCTGGTGAATACGCTCATCAAAGGCGCGCAACGTGCCGTTTTGAGCTTCAAGGGAAAGCGCTGCAGCAGCGTTGGCAGTGCTCAGCAGGGCTTCCGCATCCGCCACAGCCAGCACACCCAAAGCTGTCATTAAGGAGGTGCCATTAGTGAGGGCCAGCCCTTCTTTGGCGGTGAAGTGAATGGGGGTCAGGCCGGCACTTTTCAGCCCTTCCGCGGCGGGGACCTGCTTGCCTTCCACCCATACCTGGCCTCCGCCGAGCAAGGCTAGCGCCATATGAGCCAGTGGGGCCAGGTCTCCACTGGCGCCCAGGGAACCCTGCCGGGGGATAACGGGCAGAATGTTGCAGTTCAGCAGTGTCAATAAGGCCTGCAGCGCCTCGAGCCGAATGCCAGAATGACCTTTGGCAAGCGTGTTGGCACGAATGAGCATCATCGCGCGCGTCAGGGGTGCGCTGAGCGGTTCACCAACGCCAACGGCGTGGCTGAGAATGATATTTTCCTGCAGCAGCTCCACGTCTTCCGCGTTGATCAGGCGGTCTTTGAAGGCTCCGAAGCCGGTGGTGATGCCATATGCGACCCGGCCTTCAGCCACGATCCGGGCGACAGCCTGGGCCGAATTGCGGATGCGGGCCTGAGCTTCGGGTTTGATGGCGACCTGTTTGGCGGGGTTAAACGCGACCTGCAGGACGTCTTCAATGGTGAGTGAACAACCGTCCAATTCCAGCGAATCCACGGTCTCTCCTTTGGCGTGTTGGGTGAGCGCTTAAGCTTCGGTGATTTCGATAGTTTGAATTTCTACTGCCGGGGCGTGCACCAAACGTGGATCACGTTCCGGAATGGAAAGCAGCACATCCATCCCCTCTGTCACTTGCCCAAAGATAGTGTGTTTACCATCCAGCCATGGCGTAGGGACGTGCGTCAGAAAGAATTGCGAACCATTGGTGTTTGGCCCAGCGTTGGCCATCGAGAGCACCCCGGGTTTATCATGCTTTAGCTTAGGGTCAAATTCATCCCGGAAGGAATACCCCGGACCGCCACGGCCTGTGCCGGTGGGGTCTCCTGCCTGGGCCATGAAGTCATTGATCACACGGTGAAAGATGGTGTGATCGTAGAATTTTTCTCTGGCCAAAAAAACGAAATTATTGACTGTGACCGGCGCTTTATCGGCAAAAAGCGCTACGACAATATCACCCTGATCGGTCTTGATGGTCGCGCTGTATTTTTTCTTGAGGTCTAATTTAAACTCAGGTGGTTTCGTCCAATTGTTCACTGTCTCTGATCCTCCATTTTTTTCTCATTTTAACCGATTTAATCGCTTGCGATTGGCGAGCCAGATCCCGGCTCGTCTTAATAAAACAGACTGCCTGGGAGGGCAGTCTGGATTGGGGGCTTCCAGTTGAGTTTAAGCCCAGTTTTCGAGCGTCTGTTTGACAATCATCAGGAAGGCATCGCCTGACTCCCCGTCAATTACGCGGTGGTCAAATACCAGTGAGAGGTACACCATCGGGCGGATAGCGATGGAATCGTTGCCTTCTGCGTCGGTGACGACAACTGCGCGCTTCTGCATCATCCCCGTACCGAGGATCCCCAGCTGCGGTTGGTTAATAATCGGCGAGGCAAATAAAGACCCTCCGGTGCCATGATTGGTTAGAGAGAACGTGCCACCGCGGACTTCCTCCGGCAGTAGCTTCTTGCTGCGGGCGCGCTCGCTCAGATCATTCACCCGGCGGGCAATCCCTTCCAGGGAGAGTTCCTGTGCCTTTTGGATTACCGGAACGATCAGCCCGGCTTCACCCAGCGCCACCGCCATGCCGATATTGACGTCGTCATAGGAGAAAATGCCTTCATCGGTCCAGCTGGCATTCATCTTCGGGGTGGCGCTTAGGGCTTTGGCCAGTGCACTGACGAAATAAGCGGTTAGGGTGAGGTTAATGCCGCGCTGGGCAAATTCCTGTTTGTGAGCCGCCCGGTGTGCCAATACCCGGGTCATGTCTGCTTCCATTACCGAAAGTACGTGTGGAGAGGTCAGCACACTCTGAACCATCCGTTCAGCAATTTGTCTGCGGGTAGGGCTGAGCGGAATGATTTTGCCGCCAGTGGCTGGGGCTTTCATGGCCGGAGCTGCCGTAACTGCAGGGGCGACTACCGGGCGGGCTGCTGCCGGAGCGGCGGATGGCGCTGCTGGAGCATTCGTTTGGCGTTCGGCATATGCCAACAGGTCTGCTTTGGTGATACGGCCACCTTCACCGGTACCTTGCACCTGACTTAGATCAATATGTTGATCGGCGGCTATTTTCTTTACCAGCGGAGAGAGAAATCCGGATTTCGCGCCAGTTGGGGCGGTAGTCTCCGCAGTGCCTGGCTCGGGAACTGAGGCAGGCGAAGGTTCAGTCACTGTTTCCGATGGTGCTGGGCTTGCCGCAGCGGAAGGCGCCGGCGCAGCGGATGCGGTTTCGTTTTCTTCACCCGGGTTGCCAACCAACCCCATCGCCTCGCCGACTCGTACGGTTTCACCAGCCGGCACGTCAATCCGGAGGAGTGTACCGGCTACCGGGCTGGGGAACTCCGTAACCACTTTATCGGTTTCCACTTCCACAATTGGTTCCATCTCATCGACATGGTCGCCGACGGATTTAAGCCAGCTGACGATCGTTAGTTCTTCGACACCTTCACCCGGTCTGGGGGCAATTAGTTTCGTAGCCATACTTTACCTCCTCATCGGATCGCCGGGTAGCGGCCCGGATAAGCTTCACGCATGATGCCATAGGCGGCATCAAAAATCGAATTCGCGTTGGGTTTGCTGTAATAATCGCCATCGCTGCCATATGGGGGGCGGTGGTTGGCAGCCGGCAGCGTCACGGGGGCTGAATCCAGCCACTCATAGCCGCCCTGCTTTTCTAACACCTGTTGGAGCATGTAGGCTGTGGTTCCACCGGGCATATCTTCGTCCACGAACAGCACACGTGACGTCTTTCTCAACGAGTCGACGATGATACCGTTCCGATCGAAAGGCAGCAGCGATTGCACGTCAATGACTTCTGTGTCTATACCAGCAATCTGCAGCAGGCGAGCCGCTTCGAGGGCGATGCGCACCGTTGCGCCGTAAGTTACCAGCGTCAGGTCTTTGCCGGAGCGCAGGATCTCAGGGATGCCCAGCGCCAGCTTGAATTCGGCGATGTTATCAGGCAATTTTTCCTTTAACCGGTAACCATTCAACACCTCGACGACCAAGGCAGGGTCGTCAGACTGGATCAGGGTGTTGTAAAAGCCAGCAGCCTGGGTCATATTGCGCGGTACCAGCACGTGCATGCCGCGCACCAAATTGACAATGCTCGACATCGGTGAGCCAGAATGGAAAATACCTTCCAGTCGGTGACCGCGGGTGCGGATGATCACCGGCGCCATTTGCCCGCCGGCTGTACGCCAACGCAGATTGGACAAGTCATCAGCCATAATTTGCAGAGCGTAAAGCAGGTAGTCAAGGTACTGGATTTCTGCGACCGGGCGCAGCCCACGCAACGCCAACCCGATTGCCTGGCCGAGGATGGTCGCCTCGCGAATGCCAGTATCCGTGACACGCAGGGGGCCATATTTTTGCTGCAAACCGCGGAAAGCCTGATTGACATCTCCCAGATTGCCGACATCTTCACCAAAGGCGATCATGCGCGGCTCACGCTTGAGCATTTCATCAAATGCATGGTTGAGCACCTCAAAGCCCATTAGTGTCGGTGAATTGGCACTGTACACAGCCGGCACCGTCTGGACTTTGAGTGGGGAGAGCTCTGAGGTGGAATACAGGAAGCGGTCGTAGTAACCGTGTTTTTCTTCGTCGAGGGTGTTGCCTAACTGCGCCAGCGATTGCCTGGCGGGAGTGGCTTCGTCGTGGGCGACTACCAGGGCTTCGTGGATAGCCTCAGCTACATCGCGGTAGAGAAGATCCTGCTGGTTGGTCAGGCTATCTTTGATGCGTCCGATTTCGGCTGCGTGCCCAGAGCTGCTCTGGAGTGCTGCAAGATGGTTGACCGCCTCAGTCCGCAGCTCCCGGATGGGCTGTTGAAAGGCTTCCCAGGCATTCTTGCGGGCTTGTTCAACCGTTTTGCGATCTTCATCCTCCCATTGGTCCAATTGCTCCGCGGTGGCTACCTGGTTTTCGATCAACCAGACCCGATAGCGGCGTAGCCCGTCATATTCCACTTCCCATTCCAGGCGTTCCTTGGATTTGTAGCGCTCATGTGAGCCAGAAGTGGAGTGACCCTGAGGCTGCGTGGTCTCAATGACGTGAACCAGAGCCGGGATATGGAATTTGCGCGCTTGTTCGGCCGCCTGACGATAAGTGTCCAGCAGGTTGGGGTAGTCCCATCCCGCAACCACGTAGAGATCATAGCCGCGGTCGCATTCTTCTGCCGGGCAGGGAAGGCGTTCGAACCCTTTGAGAATAGCAGAGATGCTCTCTTTGACCATCTGATACTCGTTGGGTACCGAGATGCCATAGCCATCATCGTAGATGCTGATGATAGCTGGGGCATGCAGCACACCAATTGCATTGACGGTCTCCCAAAAATGGCCTTCGGATGTTGAGGCGTTGCCGATGCTGACCCAGGTCACCTCATTACCTTCGTCGCTGAAAGTCGGCTGGTCTTTTAGTTCTGACAGTTTGCGGTAGAGCACCGAGGCGTAAGAGAGGCCAACTGAGCGGGGCATTTGGGCGGCTGTGGGAGCAATATCGGCAGCGGAGTTATACCGGTCAGTCTGGGTGAGCCAATGGCCGTTTTCGTCCAGCAATTCTGAGGAAAAATGGCCGGTCATATTCCGGCCGCCACTATGAGGATCGAATTTAAGGTCAGAAATCGCATAGAGTTGGGCGAAAAATTGTTCCAAAGTGAGTAAATTGAGCGCCATCATCCAGGTTTGGTCGCGGTAATACCCTGAGCGCCAGTCACCTTTTGCGAAATTGTGGGCAATAGCTAACTGAATGAGTTCTTTACCATCTCCAAAAATTCCAAATTTAGCCTTGCCGGTCAGTACTTCGCGCCTTCCAATAATGGAAGCCTGACGCGAACGAAATCCGAGCCGGTAATCATCAATAAGCTTTTCAGCCGTAAGAGGGAGTTGTGATGTTTTTGTGTCGGTCATAACCTTAGCCATTCTTGATCGTTTTTAATCATTATATAGAAGCTCATCCACTTGAGGTAATGAGCTGTACAAGTAATATACAAGATATTATAAAAGATTAACTAAGTAAATCAATAAAAGGTGAATAAAAGCAGTTACAGCGCTGCTTGCTCGCCGGCCTTATCTGTGTAGGGAAGAATCCCTCAACATTGCCGGTTTCAGAAGATGCTTGGCCTGGGCCTAGCCGTACGCCTTAGGATTGCGGGGAGCTTAAATCACGGTCACGCCAGAGGCAGAAACAGGCCGTGCTCGTACCGTCTGAGCCCGCTCAACAAAGAGTGCAGCCTTTGCCGGCAGCAGCAATCCGCAGCCCTGTCGGGCTTTTTTGGTGTCAGACTCGCAGAAAAAGTGACATGCTGCTCACGAGACTTTTGGCGCAGCCGCATCCCGAAGCAGCTTCTGGATGGCCAAACCGCTAACCTTTAACCGCACCACCCAGCATCCCGCGAATAAAGAAACGTTGGAAAATGATGTAAATGAGGACTGTGGGCAGTGCAACAATGATGGACGCTGCTGCCAGCAGTGGAATATTGGCGCTGTAGCGCCCCAAGAAGAAGGACAGACCCACCGGCAGGGTACGCATGCTCTCATTTTGCACCATGACTAGCGCCAAAAGGAATTCATTCCAGGTCCACATGAAAAATAATACTGTCAGTGTGGTTACCGCAGGCTGCGCCAGTGGCCAAAGCACCTGCCAAAGCGTCTGCCAGCGCGAACAACCGTCCATGGCGGCTGCATCCACTAATTCTGAGGGTGCATTTTCAAAGAAAGCGGTCATCCACAGCGTCCCAAACGAGACGCTCAGCCCGACCTGAGGCAAGATCAAAGCCCAATAGGTATCTCGCAGCCCAAGCACATCCATCAAATTGTAGAGCGGAATGATAACAGCTTCGAACGGGACCATATATCCCAGCAGGAGCAGCGGATAAATCCATTTTCGTCCGGGGAGTGGCAGCTGGCCAATGGCGTAACCTGCCAAAACACTGAGGAACACGCTGACGGTCACCACCACCGTGGTGACAATCACGCTGTTCTTGAAGAAAATGTTGAAATGCCCGACGGACCAGGCCTGGGAGAAATTCTCCAGGGTGATCTGTTCTGGCAGAGCGAATGGGCTGGCATTCACTTCTGTTTCTGATTTAAAGGCACTTAGCAGCATTCCGGAAAGCGGCAAGACGACCACGAGTGAAAAAAGAATCAGAATGAGGTATCTTGGCAGCAGCTTTTTCCAATGCATGGCGCTTATTCCTCCCCGCTGCGCTGGTAATGGCGGATGATGACCGAAGCGCTGAGGATGATGATCATCAGAACGGTGGCGATTGCGGAGGCATAGCCCATCTGGTGCTGCAGAAATGCGGAACGATAAATCAGAAATCCGGTGACCATGGTGGAATCACCTGGGCCACCGCGTGTGGTCGTAAACACTAAATCAAAAACCCGCAGGGCAGCGACAAAAGTGGAGATCAGCGCCACAGAAATTTCACTGCGCAAACCGGGCAGGGTGATATGCCAAAACTGAGAAATCGCACCCGAGCCATCCAGACTGGAAGCCTCGTAATACTCTTCCGGGATGTGCTGCATGCCGGAGAGGAACAGAATCAGGCAGAATCCGTACTGCACCCAGCTGCCAATGGATCCGACCGCCGGAAGAGCCCAAGTGAAATCACCCAGCCAGGCTTTGGCTGCCGTCCCCAGCCCAATTGAGCGCAGGAGCATATTCAGCGGCCCAAAGCTGGGGTTAAAAACCCAGCGCCAGATCACTCCAACCACCACCATGCTCAGAACCTGAGGCAAAAACAAAACCGTTCTGAAAAAATTGAAGCCGCGGATGGGTTCGCGGCTGAGCAGCGAGGCCAGGAATAAACCGAGAAAAATGGGTATCAGGCTGTAAAAAATGATGAACACCAGGTTGTGCAGCAAGGCGTTCAAGAATTGCTGATCCTGAAAGAGGTGGACGTAATTTTCAAAGCCAATCCACTGGCGGTTCAAACTGATGCCATCCCAGTCGTAAAAACTGTTGCGGATCGTCTCGAGAATCGGCAAAAAGGTAAAAACAAGGTAAATGGAAAAGGCAGGCAGGAGGTAAAGCCAACCCTTCCATGGGCTTTCTCCTGGGTAATGGTTCTGCCGTTTCATGTCCGTTATCGAAAAAAGGCCTGGCTGCGCCAGCAGCCAGGCCTAGATTCGAATGGTTATTCCTGCCGGCTGGCCAAAAAGGCGGCGTAATCCTTTTGGACCGCAGCTGTGAAGTCGGCTGGGGTACTGATGCCGCCCAAAAGCTTTTGAAGTTCAGCAGTCAAGGTGTCTCCGAAGGTAGGTGTTGCCCAGTCAATGTAATGCCCGACCATGTCGGCCTTGTTGATGCTGTTCCAGGCGTTCAGGGTGTCGCCAAACAAACCGCTGGTGTCAAACTGGCTGCTTTCGGGGAGCGCCATTGCCGGCAGGATTCCAGCGCCTGCCCAAAGCTCTGCGGCCCGCGGGCTGATCATCCAATTAAGGTATTCCGCTGCCAGGTCAGCTTTTTCGGTTGATTTCCGAATTGAGAAAGGAATGCCCACCCCGCCAATTGCCATGGCAGGCTGGCCTTTAAAGCCGGGCAGCAAGAAAAAGCCAAATTGCTGATCGGTGCCGGTCAGCAGCTCGCCGGTTAGCCATGAGCCAGTGATGGTCATTGCACCAGCGCCAGATTTGAAAAGGTTATTGCTGTCATCGTAGCCGATGCCGGCAAAGCCTTCGGTAAAGTAACCCTTCTTCGACCAATCCAGCAGGATTTGAGCGGCTTGTTGATTTTCTGGGGTGTCAAAGGACACGTTATTAACACCGTAGGTCAAATTGTTGATGTAATCTTTGCTGACCAACAAATGTTGAATGGCACTAAATTCATGGATTGCATTCCACCCATCCAAAGAGCCAAATGAAATCGGAGTGATGCCCTTGGCCTTAATTTCGCCAAGGAGCGATTCAAAATCTTCAAAAGTTGCTGGAATGGTCCAGCCATTGCTTTTGAAGATGTCTTTGTTGTAATAAACGCCGACGACCTCTGCCGTCGGACTGACGCCATAGAGGCTGCCCTGGCCGAAGGTTTTACCATCCGGCGAAAAGCTGTTGCGGCTGGCGACTGATGTTGAGAAAACCTGGCTCCATTGGTATTTGGCGAGGTAATCATCCAGCGGCAAGAGCAAGTCTGCAGCCACCATTGCACCCATGCTGTTGCGGCCCTGGTTCACCTGGGCCACATCGGGTCCGTCGGTTTTTGAGAGCGCCAGCGGCAAGGTCAGTTCCAGGTCTTCAAGTACCTTCACTTCGCGCTGAATCTTGACACCGGCATGGGCTGCTTCAAATTCGCGGTTTAAAGTCTCCATAACCTGGGATTCAACCGGCCGGTAAAACTGATCCCAAACGATTAGCGTTGTTTCATCGCTGGCTGTGGTGGGTTGCTCGGTACCGCTGGTGCCGCTCTGACACGATGCCAGCAGCAGCGCAGCGACGATCACCAAACTGATCAGAACAGAATGTTTTTTCATGCTACTCCTTGAAAACCTCATTGGATTTTGATGTTTTTCTTAAGATTTGTTCTTGGTTTCATTAAATTATAACCCAGTGCTGCGTTCATTTCCGCGCTGAACCTTATGCCTGAGGCAAGCCAGCAGCGCTGCCAAAACACAACTCGCACCGCTTCTGCTGCTGGCTGTTATAATCATTTGGCTGTATCTTTTTTGGTAAAAAAGCGTAGGCTTCCCGTGAGAGCTGCAAGAGCTGAAACCTTTATTCGTTCCTGGTCTGCAGGTGCCACACCTGGCCCGATCCCCTCATCCAATCGAAAACCATTTCAAAAGGAGAATGCAAAACCATGACTTCGAGCAAGGCTTTTACCCCCGAAATAATCAATCATTTGTCGTGGCAGCTTTTGCGCGTCACCGAAAATGCCGCCATTGCTGCTGCCTGGGCTGCCGGGCAGGGAGACAAGGAATTGGCGGACCAAGCCGCGGTTGATGCAATGCGACGGGCATTGACGGATATGGATGGTTTTACCACGAACATTAAGATCGGAGAAGGAGAACGGGATGACGCCCCGATGCTGTTCATTGGAGAGCAGTTGGGGAGCGGTGAAATCCCGATTGACATTGCAGTCGACCCACTGGAGAACACGAACGCCACAGCCAATTTAAACTCAGGAGCGGTTTGTGTTTTGGCCGCGTCTTCGCAGGGCGGCCTGGTACAGGCCTCGGATACTTACATGGATAAGCTTTGTGTCGGGAGGGATGCAGCCTATGCAGTAGACATCCGCCTGCCACCGGAGGAGAACGTTCGGCGGCTGGCGGCAGCGCTAAAGCGGGACGACCCGCGGGAGCTGACCATCACCGTGCTCGACCGTCCGCGGAATGAGGATCTCATCCAACATCTTCGCTCGGTGGGTGCCCGAGTGCGCCTGATTGCCGATGGCGATTTGATGCCCGCGGTATTTACCTGTTTCCGCGGGACGGGTGTGCATGCAGTGATGGGGATTGGCGCAGCACCAGAAGGAGTCATCTCGGCCGCAGCAATCAAGCTGCTGGGGGGGCGGATGCAGGCTGTCTTCAAGCCAAAAGATGAATCTGACCGGCAGCGTCTGCTCTCCATGGGCATCAATCTGGAAAAGGTATATACCCAGGACGACCTCGCCCCCGGAGAGAGCCTGGTTTTCTGTGCCACTGCGGTGACGCCGATCACTACCACCACCCGGGCTGTCCTTGAAGGTGTGAGCTTCTTTGGCGGGGGAGCCAAAACCAACAGCCTGGTGATAACCAATAATTTTATGAATTTCGTCCCGACGACGCATGTACTCAACAAGCAAGATTTCATCGGGAAAAAGAGCGAATTCAGGTTAAATTGACCAATCGCCGGCCATGCAACCAGCCTATGGGCGCCGCAAACCGGGCAATTGTGAGGATGGTATACTAAGCGCCGACCAAATAATTGAGGTGGAAGATGAAAAAAGCAGTAATCACGGGAATTACCGGGCAGGATGGTTCATATCTGGCGGAACTACTTTTACATGAGGGCTACGAAGTACATGGAGTTATCCGCCGGGCGAGCACGTTTAACACCCGCCGCATCGACCACCTTTACCGCGACCCGCATGTTGTCAATGGCGATAGCCGGCTCTTCCTGCATTATGGCGACCTGGGCGCAACCGGTATTTTGGGAGACATCATCTACGACACCAAACCCGAAGAGGTCTATCATTTGGCCGCCCAAAGCCATGTGCGGGTTTCGTTTGATATGCCCGAATACACGGGAGATGTCACCGGCCTGGGCACCACGCGCATTTTGGAAGCCGTTCGGCGGGTGGCGCGTGGTACGCGTTTTTACCAGGCTTCCACCAGCGAGCTTTTTGGCGATGCCCAGCCACCCCAAAACGAAGAAACGCCCTTTCACCCGCGCAGCCCGTATGCTGCTGCCAAGCTTTATGCTTTTTGGATGGTTGAAAATTATCGTGAGGGTTACGGAATGTACGCGGTCAATGGCATCCTCTTTAACCACGAATCCCCTCGGCGAGGTGAAACCTTTGTGACCCGCAAAATCACCCGGGCCGTGGCTGCCATAAAAGCTGGTCAACAGGATAAGCTTTACCTGGGCAACCTTGAAGCCAAACGCGATTGGGGTTACGCGCCGGAGTATGTCGAGGCGATGCACATGTTGCTGCAGCAGGAAAAGCCGGAGGACTTCGCCATCGGCACCGGAGAATCGCACGCGGTGCGAGAATTTTTGGATGAAGCTTTTGGCTATGCTGGTCTGGATTGGCACAAGTACGTGGAGATTGATCCGCGCTATTACCGCCCGACCGAAGTGGATTACCTGCTGTGTGACCCGACCAAAGCCAACCAAAAACTCGGCTGGAAACCCAAGATCAAGTTCCACGAACTGGTCCGGATCATGGTGGATGCAGATCTGGAATTGATCGGCCTGCCGCACCCGGGCGAGGGCCGGAAAATAATTGACGAAAAATTTAATGGCTGGCACCGCTGGGAAAGCCAGGTTATTTCCATGGATAAATAACCGCACGTGAACTGCTTATGATATAATGGTTTGAACGGAGCAGTAAATTCGCCAATCCCTGACAGCGAAGGGCGGCAGTGGTGTAAGCGCCCACAGGAGAAGCAATTGAAGTCGCCGTGGTAAAGGCTGAAGAAATCCACAGTGGAAATTAGACCAGCCCGGGAGAGCCCGTTAGCGCTCATCCCAAGTGCGGCCGCCTGGCGGCCGAATTGAGGTGGTACCGCGGAACAACTTTCGCCCTCAAAAAGGCGGAAGTTTTTTTATTAATTACAGGGCTTTAGCCCTTTTGGAGAAGAGGTAAAAGATGACCGAGCTGCCCAAGACGTATCAATTTGAAGATTATGAGGCCAAGATTTATCAAAACTGGGAAAGCAAAGGCTATTTTAAGCCGGCCAATGATCCCAACCTGCCGGGTCATGACCCCAACATTAAACCTTTTGTGATCGTCATCCCGCCGCCCAACGTGACCGGCAGCCTGCATCTGGGGCATCCCCTGTTTGTAGGCACGGAGGATGTCATGATCCGCTATCACCGGATGAAAGGGGAACCCACCTTGTGGGTCCCCGGGACCGATCATGCCGGGATTGCAACCCAGCTGCAGGTGGAAAAAATGCTGCTCAGTGAGGGCACATCCCGCCAACAAATCGGCCGGGAAGCATTCGAAAAACGGGTTTGGGAATGGAAGGAAAAATACGGCGGACAAATTACCCATCAGCTACGCCGGCTGGGGGCTTCATGTGACTGGACCCGAGAGCGGTTTACTTTGGATGAAGGCCTGTCTCGCGCTGTGCGCGAGGCCTTTATCAGGCTGTACGAGAAGGGTTTGGTTTACAAAGGCCCGCGCATGATTAACTGGTCGCCGGGGCTGCAGACGGCCGTGTCTGATCTGGAGGTGGAATACTCCGAAGAGCCAGGAACACTTTACTACTTCAAATATATGCTGGCGGATGGCTCCGGTGACTATATCCCGGTGGCCACCACCCGGCCTGAAACCATCCCGGGCGACACCGCAGTCGCCGTACACCCTGAGGATGATCGGTATGCCCGTTTCATCGGGAAACAGGTGTTGGTGCCGATCTTGGGGAGGAGCATTCCGGTCATTGGCGATGACTATGTAGAACGCGAATTTGGTACTGGTGCACTGAAGATCACCCCCGGGCACGATCCGCACGACTATGAGATCGGTGAACGGCATCATCTCGCGCTGATTAACATCCTCAACAAAGACGCCACCTTGAATGAAAACAGCGGACCTTACCAGGGCCTGGAACGCTTTGCGGCCCGCCAGAAAATCTGGGAGGATATGCGTGCAGCTGGTTTGGTACTGCGGGAAGAACCCTACACGCTGAATGTGCCCCGCTCGCAGCGTGGCGGAGAGATTATCGAGCCGTTGGTTTCGACCCAGTGGTTTGTGCGCATGAACTCCCTGGCGGAGCGCGCAGCCAATGCCGTGCAGGCTGGCGACATTAAGTTTGTGCCCGAGCGCTTTAGCAAGGTTTTCTTGAACTGGATGGAGAACATTCAGGATTGGTGCATCAGCCGCCAGTTATGGTGGGGGCATCGCATTCCGGTCTGGTATTGCCAGAACTGCCAAGAAACGATCGTGGCGCGCGAGGCACCCCAAAGCTGCCCGAAATGTGGCTCCAGCCAGCTGGAACAGGACCCAGACGTCTTGGATACCTGGTTCTCATCAGGGCTATGGCCTTTTTCGGTGTTTGGCTGGCCAGATGAAACCCCAGATTACCGCTATTTTTATCCCACTTCGACCATGGAAACCGGCTATGACATCCTGTTCTTTTGGGTGGCACGCATGGTGATGGATGGCCTGGAGTTCACCGGTAAGGTGCCTTTTGATACGGTTTACCTGCATGGCATGATCCGGGATGACAAAGGCCAGAAGATGAGCAAAACCAAAAATAACGTCATCGATCCTTTGGTAGTTATGGACGAGTATGGCACGGATGCGCTGCGCCTGACACTGTTGGTGGGTTCAACCCCCGGCAATGATATGAATATCTCTGTCAAAAAGGTTGAAGCCAACCGCAACTTTGCCAATAAAATCTGGAATATCGGCCGGTTTGTGATCAGCACGGTCGATCGTGCTCCTGCAAAACCCGATGTTGAAGCGGAATGGACCCTGGCGGATCGCTGGATTTGGGCACGCCTAAAGCAAACGGTAAATAGCGTCAACAGTCTTTTTGACAGCCATCAATATGGCGAAGCCGGGCGGCAAATTTACGATTTCTTTTGGAATGAATTTGCCGACTGGTACATTGAAGCTTCCAAAAAGCAACTTTCTGCGGGCGGCGGAAGGGCATATTACACCACCTACCTGCTGGCGCGGGTGACGGATATCATGCTCAGGCTGCTGCATCCCTTTACCCCGTTCGTGACCGAAGCGCTGTGGGGCTACCTCAAAGAGGCCTGCCAGGCGAGCGGTTTGAATCTGCATGGGGAAGCGGGCTGGGAAGATGCGCTAATCATTGCCCGATGGCCGGAAGCGATGGCGCTTGAAGGCTGGGAGGAGGGCGCCATCCGTGACTTTTCACTGGTACAGGAGCTGATCCGCGCCATCCGAAATATTCGCTCCGAGTATAAGATCGAACCTTCCCGTCGAATTGGTGCTGCCATTGCCGCGGCCGACCAGCTGGAACTGCTGCGCTCCCAACGCGAACTGCTAACCGATCTGGCCAACCTGGATGGAGAGAAGCTAACCCTTGTGGCGGAAAAACAACCCGAGGGGTTTGCTGGCACGGCGATTGTCGTTCGACAGCTGGAGGTTGCGCTCGAGTTGGCTTCCGCGTCCGATGATGCCCAGGAGCGAGACCGCTTGGAAAAAGAATTGGCTGAGATCGAGAGCCAAATTAGCCGGCTGGAAGCACTTCTGAGCGGACCTTTCTCCCAAAAAGCACCGGAGAAGGTCGTCAATGCCGAACGTGAAAAACTGGAAACCTACCGTGTGACCGCACAAAAACTGCGCGAGCGGGTCAATTGTTAAGCAGTATTGAACGGAAAGCGCCGGCAGTTTCTGCCGGCGCTTTTTGAGATTGACGGGCATTAGCCGGCCGTGACTCGCTGCATCTCCAGATCCATGATCCGGCGCAGGATGGAAAGTGAAACGGCATAGGTTGGGTCTACCCCGTAATAGGAGAGGGTGCCTTTTCCCAGATTGTGCCCGGTCGAGTAAGGGGTGTCTGAAACGTAATGCAAAATGCCCAAATCGAAGGGTACCTTGTACAAATTGACGATTTCATTTACCGGGTTACGCTGCGGTCGGTACATCTCAAACACTGCAGAAAGATAAGGCCCAGCTTCCATCTCAATGTCTGTGTAACCTTCCCGGTAGATCACGTCCATGATGGTGGAGTTTTGCAGGAAGGTTCCGAGTACGCTGACTGACTTTTGGTTGTCGAGGACTGTGCCATACGACAGGAATGGCGAGACATCACGTGCGCTGAAATGGTTATCGAAGAGGAAGGTGTTCTTGGAATGCTCGTCGTACACCACATTCGGGATGATGACATCGCCGCGGCCTCCATTCAAACTGGCGGCCTTGCCCATCACATAGATACCTAAAATCTGGCGTGTGTTTTCGGCTATTTTTGCCAGCAGGTTATAGGCAGCAAACCCCAGCGGATAGTCGATATTTAGGATGAGCGCATCGGTTTTGCTGAGGAAGTCCCACTGACCGCAGTCTCTGGAGGGGCAGGGGGCGATGCGCGGATCAATGGTGTTCGGATCAAGCGCGGCCAGGTCGATGATGTTGGCTTCGATGTCAAATGCATGTGTGCTGGCCACCCGCCGGATACCGCGTTCTTGTTCAAATTGATATTGATCTGTCCAAGCGCTTTCGCCCGGCATGGCAGCCTGGAACTTTTTGAGCGTGTAGTAGAAAAAATTCGCCTGATTCGGTTCCGGTTCCTGGCTGAGGGCTTCCCATTCGGCCATCAGCTGCGGTTCTTCACGCGCCAGGTAAGCCAAAATATTGTCTTTTTGGGTGACGGCATAGCCGGAAAGCAGGTTGGTGATGCTGTGCGTATTGGAAGAGACAAAGTAGATTGGCCGTCTGTTGATTTCGGGGTAATGCTCTTCCACATTTCGCCACCAGGTTTGGGTGGCCTTACGGTAATCATTCAGAGAACCATTTAAAAGCTGGACCTTAAAATCGGATTCGCGCGAGGCAATCATTTCGAGGATGTTGATAAAGCGCCCTCCCAAAACGGTCTGCAGGCGCTGCAGGTCGTCTTCGCTCACCAGCAGTACCGCTGCCAACTCGCTCAGCGCGTGGTGTTTGCCGGCCGCCACTTTTTTTAGCAGGTCGGCCGGGGCGGTATTGAGCAGGTGATGCAGCTTGTTCCACTCAATCTGTAGCGCAGTGAGCGAAGGGATGACGTCATCAATATCGGAGCGGGAGGCAATGTAACAAGCCAGTTGGCTGCTGCCGTCAAAAAAACAGCGCCGGCGGCGGGCTTTGGCGGCGACTTCTTGCCAGGTTTCAACCGCGCCAAAACCGTTTAGCGCAAAGCTCTCAAGCGACTGGCCTAGAATGACCTTATTGACGCTGGTAATGCAGTCCGGCAGGCGCAGCAAGGTATAGATGAGAGCGGAAAAATCAGGGGTTTCTGCGCCGGCCAATGTGTGCAGCGATGAGTTCATGCGGGCATGGACCAATTCCAATGAGCGGATCTGGACTTCGTTGGTCGAGCGCAGCAGGGAGTAAATCGTGCGCAGATAAAGTTCGATTTCTTCGGATGAACGGATTGGAACGGTTCTTTCCATAGGGGCGCCTTCTTTTCAATGGTTTTTGATGGGTTCAGGGTTAATTCTAACACGCAGAAATGGCGGCTTTGCGCCGGCGGGAGGGATCGCAGCAGTGCTTTATAATTATCAACAAATGGGACAAAAGAGGTTCGAAACGGTTATTTTTGACTTTGGCGGTGTGCTGCTGCTTCAGCCGACCGGTGCCGAGATCGTGGCCTGGCTCGGTCAGCTCGGCGTTCCGCTCGAAGACCCGGTTGCCAAAACCTTGCTCAACCCTTCAGAATCCGCGCTCTTTTGGGATCTCATGCGCGGACGGGTGAGCGAGCGCCATTTCTGGGAAGAAACTGCCCGGGCCTGGAAGCTGCCGCCCGAAATCGTAGAAGCCGGCCTAAGTCAAATTTCAGCCCCGGTCAACCTGAACCGGCCGCTGGTCGACTATTTGGAAGGCTTGCAAGGGAAGTTCACCCTGGGCATTTTGAGCAATGCCGGAGACTCTACCCGCCAGGCGGTTTTAAACATTAATCAGTTTGATCGCATCGTGAAAGACATCATCATCTCGGCTGAGGAGGGCTTCGTTAAGCCGGAACCGGAGATTTATCAAATTGCCCTAAAGCGGCTGGGGGCGAGGGCAGAAAGCACAGTGTTTGTGGATGACCTGCCAGAGAATATTGCAGCGGCACAGGCGCTTGGGATCACCGGGGTTTGGCATCAAGACAATGCCACTACCCTGCGACAGCTCGATCAGCTGCTTTTTGGCGAGGGATAAATGTTGTACCTGGTAGCGACTCCGATTGGCAACCTGGGGGATTTAACCCACCGGGCGCAGGAAGTGCTGGCTCAGGTGGATTGGATCGCCTGTGAAGACACGCGGAAAACCAGTATCCTTCTCAAACATTACCAAATTACCAAACCAATGATTGCATTCAACAGCTTTAATGAAGCCAAAGTACTGCCCAAGCTGCTGGAACACCTGACGAGTGGCGAAAATCTGGCGCTGGTGACCGATGCAGGTACACCGGGCATCTCGGACCCGGGCTACTCGTTGGTGCATGCTGCGATTGAACGTGATCTGGAATTCACCGCATTGCCGGGGGCTTCAGCTTCGATTATGGCGCTAACCCTTTCGGGACTGCCCGCTCACAGTTTCACTTTCCGCGGGTTTCCTCCGAACCGCGCAGGCGCCCGCCGGCATTTTCTTCAGGCAGATGCGGGTTCAGCTTACACCCTGGTTTATTACGAAAGCCCGTACCGGTTGGCAGCCTTTTTACGCGATGCACTGGAAGTCTTTGGAGATCGTCAGGCCAGTGTATCGAATGATCTGACCAAAAAATTTGAAAAAATCTACCGGGGGAGCTTAACAGAACTGAACCAACTTTTTGCGGACGAACCCATCCGGGGAGAGTATGTGGTCTGCATTGCTGGGCTGGATGTCAAAGCCGTCAAAAAGCCAGCGGATTAAGGTCTGAAAGATCGGAATAGACGTCCACCTTTTCTGCTTTTTTGAGAAGAGACGTTACCAGGTAAGTGAGGGGCGTAAAAACCGCTTCGATGGTGACTTTGAACAGATAATTGGTGAGCGTCAGCGACCAAAACAGCTCCCAGGGGAAAACCGCGGTCCAACTGGCCAGCAACACGAACACCAGGGTGTCCAGAAATTCGCCGATGATCGTGCTGGATATGGTGCGCGTCCACAGCCAGCGCCCCCGGGTGAGGTGCTTCATGCCGGCCAGCACGATCGCATTGCTAAAGCTGCCGGTCAGGTAGCCGAGTATGCTGGCCAGAACGATGCCGCCGGAGCTGAAACCACCCAGTGCACGCTCGAACGCGGCTTGTCCGCCTTCTGCAGCCCAGAGCGCTTCGCCGGGAAGCAGGCGGATCACCAAAAACATCAAAAAGCCAAAAATGAGGGCGCCAAAACCCATCCAGATGACGCGGCGGGCATTCTTGTAGCCGTAGACCTCGGTCAGAACATCTCCGAAAATATAGGCAAAGGGGAAAAAAAGCGTCCCGGCGTCAAAAATCATTTCAGTCTGGCCGATGCGAAAGCCCCAGTCGATCAACTTGGCAGATGAAGCGATGTTGCTCAGCAGCAAGACAACCGTAAAGGTGACAGCAACAAGATCAAGATATTTAAAATGTTGTTCCGGAGGGGTTGGGTTATCAGACATGTTTATTTCTCTGCCGAAGTTATACTACAATTCAGCTATGAACCGTTTCTTTATCCCGCCTGAGCAAATCCGGGGTGATGTGGTCACCTTGCCACCCGATGTCAGCCGACAGATCCAACAGGTGCTGCGGCTGAACATTCTGACTGATGAAATTTGTGTGCTCGATGGCAGCGGCACTGAATACCTTGTCCGGTTGGATGGCTTGCGGGAAGGACGGCTGACAGGTCAGGTGCTGCAGCAGCAGGATGGAAGCAGAGAACCCAGCTGCAGCCTTCAGCTTTTTTTCAGCTTGACACGACGTGAAAAAGTAGAGTGGATTTTGCAGAAAGGTACTGAGATCGGGGTTAGTGCTTTTCAGCCCCTGGTTTGCGAACGCAGCCTGTCGCGCGAGAGCGCGATTGACCCGGCCCGACGGCAGCGCTGGGAGGCGATAATTCGTGAAGCGGCGGAGCAGTCTGGCCGGTCGCGTCTGCCGGATTTGCGCCAGGTTTTAGCCTTCCAGCAGCTGACCATGCCCCCCAATCCGGCTGGCTGCGTCGGACTGATCGCCTGGGAAGGCGCCCCCGTTCAGTTGCGGATGACGAAAACACTGCTTGCCAGCCAAGGCGGACGGAAGCCAGATCTAATTCTTGTGGTTGTCGGGCCAGAAGGGGGCTTTTCGGAAGCGGAGGCCAGCCTGGCACAGCGCCGGGGCTTCAGGTTGGTTTCGTTGGGTAGCTCAATTCTGCGGATGGAAACGGCTTGTCTGGTTGCGCCGGCATTGGCGCGGCATATCGTAGAAACCTGGGACGGTTTCTGATCACGCGGTGATCAAATTTCGGTGTGGCAGCAAGTTGCGCAGCCGGCCCGGATTGAGTTTGCCCGCCCCAAGGATCAGTCCTTGCTCATCCCGCACGATGACAATTGAACCGGGCTGACAGCCAGTGACCGACACACCGCGCAGGTCTGAGCCAGCCAGCCAGGCGGGCTGCAGTTCCGCGGGCAGGGTCCAGATATTGCCAGGGCAAAGTTGACCAAAGCGGCTGATAAACTCGACGGCCGGCTCAAAATTGGGACCGATCAGCCGGCCGAGCGGCATCCCCAAGGCGTGATACGGCAGGGTCATGAACCTTTCCAAATAACGAACTGGCAGCAGCATCAAATTTTGACCGCGGACAAATACCCGCAGCAGGTTGGCCTCCAGCAGCTGCGCCAAATCCAACCCGTAAAGGGTGCTGAAAGTGTCTGCGATCAGACGCTCCTCCTTTGCCGTCACCGGGCGCAAACCGGTCAGGGAAAAATCTCGGGCTGGGGGTATCGCGCCGCTGTGCGGCAGTGGGCCGGTTTTCCGCAGGCGCGCGGCGAAGAAGCCATTGGTGCCAAAAGTAAATGGCCAGAGTCGCAGGCCGTGGGCAACTTCTGGTTTAAACTGGCTGCCCTCAAATTCTGTTAACGCAGGCGCTGCTTCAGCCAGCCCGGGGATGGGCTCGATGCGGACGCTTTCCGGAAAGGCCTTCAGCAGCGCATCCAGGATAATTTCATCTTCTTCGGGAGCCAGCGTGCAGGTTGAATAAACAACTTCCCCGTCTGGTCGGGCTGCTTTCAGGGCGGATATCAGCAATGCCAGCTGGCGTTCACTAAGCCGGCTGCGTTCACTGGCTGTGATTGGCCTGAATGGGTGCGAGGCGGATTGGCGCAGCCCTTCCATGCTGCAGGGTGCGTCCAGCAGCACCCGGTCAAACGTGTCTGGGAACCAGTCGCCCAGCTTTTCACCGGCAAAAGGCGTGATGAGCGTGCTGGCTGCTCCCCACGTGGCGAGCACGGTCCGCAGGGCTGGCAGGCGGCTGGTGGAGGAGTCATTGGCCATAACCAGGCCGCGATCGCGCAAACGATCGACCAATTGGGTTGTCTTTCCGCCGGGTGAAGCTGCCATATCGAACAGCAACTGCCCGGGTTCTATGCTTGAGAAGAGCGCCGCCGGCAGCATCGATGCCGCGTCTTGCACGTAAAAGCAGCCAAGGCGGTGTTCCAGGGTTTGACCGGGCGGGGTGTGAGCAGAACGAATCTGAAGGGCATGCTCAGCAAAAGGGACGGGTTTTACTTGCCAGCCATACTTTTGCGCGACGGAATGTAAAAATGCGGCCGGGTCAGTCACTTTTAAAAGATTGGCCCGCACCGCGCTGCCAGCCGGTACTTCTGCGGTTTCGCAAAGCCGGGCGAAATCTTGCTCTGACAAGCTGCCTTGGTAGCGAGCAATGGCAGCATAGATATCCGCAGCTTCAGCCATGTTGACCGGCTTTTTCGATCACGAAAATCAATTCATTTCCGATTTGTGACTGCACCACTGGCCAGGGGTTGGGGCCAATGGCATCTCTGATCAGGCGGCTGTGATATTCTGTCAAAGAATGGTGGCCGCTCAAATCTTCTGCGGGCAGGCTGACGATCAGCACGTCGGCTTGAAGCTGTTCAAACAAACGCCGGCTGCTTCCTGGCTGACGCTTTTCAAGGCGGTGGGCTTCCTTCAGCAACAATACACAATTTGCGTGATCGCTAGGCGGACTGAGCAAGATGTCTTTTTGGATGGCTGTCGCATTTGGCCAGCTGATGGAAAAGAAAGCATTCAACAGGTCGATGCGTGGTTTGTTCACATCGTAAGCGACGAACTTGCAATCAGGCGGCAGGTGCAGCCAGGGCAGCATGAGCGGGTCAAGCGCACAGGCCAGGTCCAAAACGAGAGTGGCCTGGTCAGTGTATGGGGTTAAGTAAGCGCAGAATTCGTCCAGGTGGGGCAGCCGTTCGCGCGTGGAGGCGTGTTTTTGCATCAATTCTGTCGCCCAGGTTTTGACTTGCGCCGGGCTGACAGAGCACTGCTGCAAGTCGGACGCTTTTTGAAATTCGTTAACGTAGTCGATATCTTCCAGGTATGGGGCGATCACGTTGTGAACCTTTTGACGGAAAGCCTTCTCCAGGGCTGGCGCGCTGCTGTAATTGGGTGCAAGGCTGGCGAGAATATCCCACAACATCTCCTCGGGCAGCTCCATCTGGCGGTACTTACGGGAAGCGCGCAGCGCTGCAATCATTGAAGTCATTTGCGTGTGTGTGATCATCAGCGCGAAAGGAGGAAGGCGATCTCGCCCCGAAATTCGAACGTGCGGAAGCGCCTGCCCAGGTTGGCCGCTAAATTGGTAAAGCGCTGCGTGTAGGTTTGATACATGCCCTTCCCTTTGCCACCCAAGCTGCGCAGCGGGTACGAGACCAAAATGTGATCTGCAGGCAGTGACGCGAGCAGATGCGGGCCAAGCGTGGGGTCGATTTGATCCAGGAGAGGAAGCGTTTTGAGTAGCAGCGCCAATTGGACCGGTTGAGCATTAACTGTGCTGCTGAGGTCGCACTCAACGGCCTGACCATTGATTTGGCGGGTCTTGAAAAAATCGTTGAGGAAGTCCACCAGCGGGATGACGGCATCACAGGCTGAATAGGTGAAATGGTCAGCCAGCGGCATCCAGGGAATGGCCAGGGGGTTCAAGCCACAGGCCAGGTCCAAAACGGAGTTTACCGGAGCGATCTCCGCCAGGCAGTCTCTGAAGAAATGGTCGAGGATCGGCAAGCGTTCAGCGGTCGAAGCGTGCAGGCGCATCATGTTTTGGGTGGCCGCGCGAAAAGCGTTTTCATCTTCTGCTGGGATAGAGCTGAAAATATCCAAGAAATGCGCGTAGTTGATATGACCAGGGAGGTAAGCACCGGTTAGCTGGTGCAGTCTGGTGCGGGCGGCTTTCAATGCTTGGGCTGTTGAAGGCTGGCGTGAGAACTCATCTGCGCCAATTCTTTGGACCAGGCTGAGCGAGAGGCGCGCGTATTTGGCTGGCCGCCGCAGCTCAGACATGAAAGCCTGAAATTCAGGGGTGGACTCAGCTGCCACTTTGGCTCCGCAAATCTTCCATGAGTTGGGTCATAAAGCGCAGGTTATGCTGGGTAGCCAGACGCTGCGCTGCCGGGTCCTGCATGCGGTAGAGGTGATGAAGGTAGCCCAGGCTGAGTTCGCTGCAGCACGGGCAGGTGCACCTGGCTGAAATTGGGCCTTTGCTGCGCATATGCGCCTCGGAATCGAGATACACGTAGTGAAACCAGCCCGGTTGTATTGAAGGTCGGGCAGCCTCGTCCGACCAGGCATACAGCCGGCCATGACGCGCGTCGCGTGTTGGCATGGCACAATCAAACATTTGATAGCCCATTCGAAAGCTGGTTGAGACGCTTTGTGGGTGACCGATGCCCAAGGCGTGGATTTGAAAAGCCTCTGGCACCACAGAACGGGTGAACTGAAGTATATCGGTCAGCAGCTGTGAATTTTCATCCAGGGGCCAGCCGCCAAAACCAAAACCATCAAATCCGATCTCCAGGAGTGCCTCAGCGCAAGCCTGGCGCAGGTCCTGCTCGGCACCGCCTTGAATCACCGCGAATAGTAGCGGAAGGTTAGCTTCGTCCAGCTGGCGGGTTTCTACCTGCCGCTTGAATTCTTGTTTGGCGCGGGCAGCCCAGCTGATCGTGCGTTCGACAGCAGCTTTTTGCTCCTGGTATGAGGCGCTGGCATGGGTGCAGTCATCCAGGCAGATGAGGATATCCGCACCGTAGGACATTTGCAGCTGGATGCTCTTTTCGGGTGTCAACAAAATGCGCCTGTCGGAACCTTCCGGATGAAAAATGATTCCATTGTCCCCGATGCTGCCATAACGGCTGTTTTGCCGGATCAGCGAATAAGCCTGAAAACCTCCGGAGTCGGTCATGATCAAGCCATCCCATCCGGACATGCGGTGCAAGCCTCCCAAAGCGCTCACGACCGACGAGCCAGGCTTCTGCATTAGGTGAAAAGCGTTCATCATCACGGCCTGCACGCCGACCGCATGCAGATCCTGCGCGGTCAGGGTGCGCACATAGCCAAAGGTCGCATCTGGCAGGAAGGCTGGCAGCGGGATGGTATGGCCACGCAGTTCAAGCCGTTGCGTCATGGGGCGTCCGCCGGTGCCTTGGCCGGTCAATGATGAGAATAAACTCTGCTTTACGGTTTTGAACCTGGCGCGATACTGCCTGGGCTTCACCTAGAAAAAGTTGTTCACCTGGAAGGGTCAGGTCGCATGCCAGAAAAATGGGCTGTTTTTTGCCAAAATGCGCGCTCACTTCGTCCAACAATTTGCCCAGACGATAGGGCGTATCCATCAGGATGATCGGCTGATTGCTGCCAGCCAGCCGCCGCAGCACTGCCTGGCGGGCTTCTGTTTTGGGGGGCAGGAAGCCGGCAAAGTAGAATTCATCGAGGTTGAACGGGCAGACTGAAATCGCGCTCATCAACGAAGAAGCACCCGGGATGGGAATAACTTTCACTCCGGTCTCATAGAGCATTTGAATTAGCTGGCGGCCCGGGTCAGAAAACACCGGCGTGCCACAATCGGAAATGAGCGCAAGGTTTTTCCCGTTCATCAATTCCACCAGCACGTCTTGAATCATGCTGCTTTCATTGTGTTCGTTCAGCTCCTTGAGCGCAGCGCTGATGCCCAGCTGCTTCAGCAGCCGGCTGCCCTCTTTGAGTTCCTCACATAGAATCAGGTCGGCAGCTTGCAGTACCGCCACGGCATGGGTAGAAATATCGGCCGGGTTTCCAATCGGGGTGGCCACCACATAGAGGCAACCAAAACTGGATGCCTGTCGGTTCGTCTCTGGCAATCTTGTCATAGCAGCATTATAAATCAGCTGTGGCTGGAATCGCTTTGCGGGTTAATATGGCATAATACGCACATTCTGAATTATCGGGAGCCTTATGAAAAAATTTAGCCGGATCACAAAGGTCTCGCTGCTGTTGGCAGTTTTGTTCACCATCGATAAGCTTTTGGGCGTGCTGCGCCAGATGGCTATTTCACGCCAGTTTGGTCTTTCAGCTGAATTGGATGTGTTTAATGCCGCCAATAATCTGCCGGACATGCTTTTCATGCTGATCTCAGGCGGAGCGCTCGCCATTGCCTTCATTCCGGTTTTGAGTGAAGTGCTTACCAAAGATGGCCGGCAAAAAGCTTGGGATCTGTTTTCCAACATCCTTAATATTGCTTTTTTAACCACGGCTTTGCTTTCGATTATTGTGGCGATCTTTGCCAAACCGATCATTGAAAATGTGATTGCACCCGGGTTTTCGGCTGCGCAGGTTGAAATGGGCGTGCGCCTGATGCGCTTGAACCTCATCTCGACCCTCATTTTCTCGATCAGTGGGTTTGTCATGGCCGGCCTGCAAGCCAATCAACACTTCCTGCTGCCAGCTCTGGCACCTATCCTATACGATTTTGGACAAATTTTTGGCGCAATGGTGCTCAGCCCAAAAGAAGCCCTTTCGGTTGGGCCGCTTACGCTGCCTGCATTCGGTCTGGGAGTGGAGGGCCTGGCATACGGCGTGATTATTGGCGCTTTGCTGCACCTGTTGATACAAATCCCTGGCCTGGTCAAATTTGGGTTCCGCTGGAAAGCGAAAATTGACTTGGGAGACATCGAAACCAAAAAGGTATTTAAACTGATGGGACCCCGTCTGCTGAGCATGCTTTTCATTCAACTCATATTTTTGGGTCAAGATAACCTGGCTTCTCGGTTGGCCGAGGGCTCAGTCAGCGCGCTGACCTATGGCTGGTGGATCATGCAGGTGCCTGAGACGTTGATCGGTACGGCCATCGCGACGGCGATTTTGCCCACCCTGGCGGAGATTTTCAGCAGCGGCAACATGTCTGAATTGAGAGCGAGAATTGAACGGGCCGCCCAGGCAATGCTTAGCCTGACAATACCGGTTGCTGTCATCGCAGGTGTCGTCATTTTTCCGGTGATCCAGCGTTTGCTGAGCCTGGAACCGGCCCAGGCGCAGCGGGTGAGTTCGGTCACACAAATTTTCCTGATCGGCATCATTGGTCATTCTCTGGTTGAGCTTTTCGTGCGCTCTTTTTACGCCATGCAGAGACCGCGCTTTCCACTTTTGGGTTCATTCTTGACCCTGGTTGTGTTCTTGGGCCTGGGCAACTTGCTCATGCCGACGATTGGCGCGGCTGGGATCGCCACTGCCAATACTGTAGCTTATGCATTGCAGGCTGTGCTCTTGTTTGTCCTGCTCAACAGAACACTGAAATTTGGCTCAGAGTTGGGTAAACCCGTATTGAGAGCGCTGGCGGCTGCTGCACTTGGCGGTGCAGCGGCTTACGCCGTTTTACACTGGCTGCCCATGCTGGGTGGGGGCTTGGTTGCAGCTATTGCTGGTGGATTGGTGGGTGTGCTGGTGGCAGCCATCATCATCCGCGAAGATCTTAAGCCTTTGGCCCAGTTATAGTAAAAGGTTATAATATCCAGCTTATGGAAAAGAATTTAAACAAACCCAACGAACCTTTTATTGATCAACCGGCTTTCCCGGAAATTAACCCGCACCCGGCGCCGACTGAACCCGAAAGCGCCCTGGCCGGTTTGAATGGCGCTGGTGATGCGCCTTCTGCGGCTGGAGGTTCAACGCCAGAAAATGGCCGGCGCAAGAAGCAAAAATCTGGGAACTCATCCAAAGGTTGGGTTTGGACGGCAATTCTGGCAATGATCTTGCTGTTGGTACTGGGGGGATGGTGGGGTTACTCCAATGGCATTCAACGCCGGCTAGACAAGCAAAACTCGGCCGTAATGGAGCGCATTTCTCAACAGTTGGAACTGGCTTACGAAGATATCAACGCTGGCAATTACCAAAACGCAAAGCTGCGCGTAGAATACATCATTCAGCTTTATCCGGATTTCCCTGGTGCAGCGGATCTGCTGGCGGACATTTTGCTCCATTTGGAGGCACCCACTCCCGCTCCTACGGCTTTGCCAATCGCGATGCCAACCAATGAGGCAACTGCCACACCCGACCTCCGTGGAGCGGAAGAAACCTTCAGCCAGATTCAAAGCCTGATGCTGGCTGAGCAGTGGGATACGGCGATTGAAAACATATTGGCGCTCAAAGAAAATCACTATGACTATAAAACTGTTGCCGTGGATGGTTATTACTTCATTGCCCTGCGGAACCGCGGTATCGAGCGCGTTTATGCCGGTCAGTTGGAGCAGGGTATTTATGACCTGACCCTGGCGGACCAATTGGGCGCTTTGGATGGCGAGGCTGATGGTGTGCGCAGCTGGGCCAGCATGTACCTGACGGGTGCCAGCTACTGGGATTCTAACTGGGCTGCGGCTGTAGACATCTTCAGCCAACTGGCTGCAAACTTGCCTTACCTTTCAGATTCTTCAGGGATGACTTCTACCGAGCGCTACCGCATCGCACTTTATCGGTTGGGGGACCAATTTGCTGCCAATGGAGATTACTGTACTGCTGCCAGCTATTATGAGCAGTCGCTGGCCATCGGGACCAACCCGGATATCCAGGTGACAGCTACTTTTTACGCGGAAGCCTGTGCCACCCCGCAGGAAACGCCAACACCGCCAGAGACAGCCACCCCGACGGTGACTGAAACGCCTCCTGTGCCGACCGAAGTGACGCCAACCCCCTGAGGCGGAGGCAAACTCAAGCCCGCTTTGCCGCCGGTATGATTTCAGCAAAAAGATCGTGCGCCATGGCGCCGGTAACGCGCACGGGCAGTAAGTCGCCAACCGCGGCAGTCCCATTGGCAACCACCAATCCGTCAACCTCGGGGGCATCACGGTAGGTGCGGCCGATGGCAATTTTTTGGCGGTCATCGATGCCATCTACCAGCATCATCATCTGACTTCCCAGCAGATTCTGGTTTTTCTTGAAAGAGATGGCTTCCTGCAGGCGCATTAATTCTGCCCGGCGGGCGTTTTTCTCAGCAAGCGGGATTGGATCACCCAGTTCGGCAGCAGGGGTACCGACCTCCCGCGAGTAAGTGAAGACCCCCAGATGGTCAAAACCCATGCTCTCCACAAAATCGCGCAATTTTAGGAATTCTTTTTCGGTCTCAGTCGGGAAGCCGACGATCATGGTCGTGCGCACAGCCAAGGTTGGCAGGCGTTCCCGCATTTTGGCGAGAGTCTCTTGCACCCAATGAATGTCTGAGGGTCGGCGCATGGATTGCAGCACCGCCGGTGAAGCGTGCTGTAGGGGAATGTCGAGATATGGCAGCAATTGGTCTGAACCGGCCAAAAGATTAAGCAGTGCTTCCCAATCAAACCCCGGGTAAGTGTAGAGCAGCCGCAGCCAGCGAACCTTATCCAGACGGGGCAAAAGCGTTTCAAGCAGCCGCACCAAATTCCACCCATCAAGGTCACGTCCGTAATCGGTGACGTCTTGGGCGATCAGGTTGATTTCTTTCACACCCTGAGCCTGCAGATCCAATGCGTCTTCAAGGATGGCTTCTGGAGTGCGACTAACCATCGGGCCTTTGATGGCGGGAATTGCGCAAAATGCGCAGGACCGCCGGCAGCCATCGGCAATTTTTAAATAGGCACTGTGCCCCTGAACGGCTGAGAGCCGTGCCTGGCTCACATGTTGAATTGACGAGTAATATGGAAAGTAAGCCTGGGGCTGGTCGTTTTTCTGTTGTCTGAGTTTGGTGGTGAGCGTGAGGATATCCGTCAGATTGCGCGTACCCATCAGGCCATCAATTTGGGGAACTTCCCGAAGCAAGTCTTGCTGGTAGCGCTGAGACAGGCAGCCGGAAGCGATTAAAAATTGACCGGGTTTCTTTTTTCGAGCCAATTTTTTGAGCGTGGTTAGCGATTCATCACGGGCATCGTGAATGAAACCGCAGGTATTAACAATAATGAAATTTGCCTGGGAGGGCGTTTCGAGTTGGGAATAATTTTCATGAATGAGCAACTGGGAGATGACGCTTGAATCGACCAGGTTTTTGGCGCAGCCGAGAGAAATTACATGAAAAGTATCGGGTTTAATCATAGCATTCCTATGGAAGCGTTGTCGGCGTGGGCCGCGGGGTAGGTGAGGGCGTCGGTGTAGATTCAACCGCGCCTGGATTAATTTCACGAGTGATCCCATTTAGATCGAACAATATGCGAGCGCTATCGCCCAAAGCCGGATTGCCTGCAGAGAATGGTTCCTGATTAAAGATCATTTCAACAGCAGCAAGGTTGCCGGTCTCCAGTAGAATGGATTCTTCTGCGGTGAAAGTTTGCACGTTACCGGCGTTGAGGCGGCCCTGGTAAGCTATTTCACCGTCTACCGTAACCCGTACCCAGGTGTTTTGATGCGAGAGCAAAACCAGTTCCAAGGCCGCATCGGTTATTTGCGGTGTGTAAAAAGGCGTAATGGTGGGAAGCTGCACACCTCCCGCTGCCGCGCTGGCTGAAGGCGTCGCCAAAAAATCGAAAGCCGGTGCGGAAGGCGTTGTCATCAAAACATCCGCCACAGCCGGCAATGTACCGGTTCCGGAGGCGGTTTCAGTGCTCTCGGTCAGGCGCGAGATTCCCCAAA
The DNA here is from genome assembly GCA_034430195.1 of Anaerolineaceae bacterium. GTDB lineage: Bacteria > Chloroflexota > Anaerolineae > Anaerolineales > Anaerolineaceae > Mesolinea. The sequence continues at coordinate 93,839 of DAOUFF010000025.1, forward strand.
TCAAGAAGAAAGTGATGCCTAAAACCAATAACGATCCGAAAAACAAATCCAACGTGAAGAAGCGCCTGACCGCAAGCAGCCAGGGGGGAAGGACGCGCCTGCTTGCCTTCTTATTGCCGCCTTCTGGTCCACGAGCTTGCTGAATTTTTTGCTGAAGGGCGTCTGCAAAACGACTCATGATGTGCTGGGATTCCAGGTTGAGGAAGCGCACGTACGTTTGCAGTAGTCCTTTGGCCTGCATCGTATTGGCAAAGAAATCCAAATCTCCTGCCTCTAGAGCCCGGATTTGGTCTTGCCTGAGGTGAGTGTGATCCTCGATCACCTCCCAGGAAACGTTCATGTACTTCCGGCGGGCTGCCAGCTCACGCCCAATCTCCATCAGAATTTCCTGGGCTGGGCTGAGCGACTGTGGGGATTCTGTATTGGCTGCCGAGGGGGATGCCTCACTAGGGTTTGCAGCAGGTTTGGAGGCCTGCTTCTTGGAGGCAGCCGCTTTCCTTTGCACTTTTGGTGGCTTGGGGCCAGGCGGAGTCTCGGGGGCTTCAGCCGGGGCCGGCAAAGGTTGAGATGTTTCTGCCGGCGGGTTTAGCGGGGCGGGTTCAGGGTTTATTCCGAGGTAATCGGCGTAGAGACGCAAAAAACCGCGAGCCTGGGTAAGAGAGCTGAGGCTGCTGTAATCATCTACTTCCAGATCTTCCAGAATTGCCAGGCGGATGCGCGTGGCTTGGGCCACGCGCTCCAATGGGATACCGCGCTCTTCACGTATTTTTTTAAGGGAGGCACCTGTCAGCATAGCCATGGGTACATTCTAACAAAAACCGGCCTGGAGCATTTTGCGACAGCCAGGCCGGGGTGTGAAAAATTAGTTTCTAATCCTGATCAGGCTTCAGCAGGATTTTCTTCCGGAGCTGCAGCTGATTCAGGCGACTCAACAGTTTCAGCGACAGCTTCGGCGGGAGCGCCCTTGGCCGGCTGAGCTTTGACCAGTTCACCTTCGCGCCGGACAAATACCTGAACCTCGGGGATGAGGTCCAGCGTCAGGTGCACTGGCAGGCTAAATTCGCCCAGTGTGCGGATTGGTTCCATTACGATCTGGTGGCGGTCAACTTCCACACCACTTTGCTCTTTGATTTTGTCTGCAATCATTTGAGGCGTGACTGACCCGTATAATTTGCCGGTCTCGCCTGCTTTGACGCCGAAGTTCAATTCGAGAGTTGCCAAAATTTCGGCAACGCCCTTGAGTTCGTTATTGAGGACGGCGCGTTTTTCAGAGGCTTTCTTGCCGATCGATTCAGCCAATTTGAGCGAACCCTCAGTGGCAGGCAGTGCCAGACCCTGGGGAATGAGGTAGTTGCGACCGTACCCGTCAGCAACTTTTTTGACGTCGCCAGCGCGACCCAGCTTGTAAACATCCTTGAGTAATATGACTTTCATTTTTCAAGCCCTTTCTATAGGTATTTTTTTCTGATGAAGGGTACAACACCAGAGCGCCAAAATGATACCATAAATCATATAAAAAAGAGGGCAAGGGCGGCGAGCAGGATTTGGCGCCAGTGTGGTGCAGCCAATCCAGTGATTCGGTTATACTTAAGCCGGTAAAAAACAACCTCATTGAAAGGGAAGGTATGACCGACCAACAAGATTTTTCTGCCTGGCAGGAGAAAACTTACCAACCTGCTGTCAACAAATTCCCGGAACGCAAAAAGCAATTTAAAACCTCTTCTGACATTCCACTGCCTCCGATCATTCCGCCTGAGCTGCAACCCCAAGACCTGGAATCGCAACTCGGATTCCCCGGTACTTTCCCCTTCACCCGCGGAGTTCAGCCGACCATGTATCGCGGACGGCTGTGGACCATGCGCCAATATGCCGGATATGCCAGTGCAAAGGAATCCAACGAGCGTTATCGCTTTTTGCTGCAGCAGGGGCAAACTGGTCTTTCAGTAGCCTTCGACCTTCCAACCCAAATCGGATATGACGCTGATGATCCCATCGCTTTGGGAGAGGTTGGCCGGGTAGGGGTTTCGATTTCTTCGCTGGCCGACATGCAGCTGCTTTTCAATCAAATCCCACTCGACAAAGTCTCAACCAGCATGACCATCAACGCTCCGGCGGCGGTGCTTCTGGCAATGTACATCGCTGTGGGCAAGAGCCAGGGCGTGGAGCCAAAACAACTGCGTGGCACCATTCAAAATGACATCTTGAAGGAGTATATTGCCCGCGGGACGTATATCTTCCCGCCTGAGCCAAGCATGCGCCTGATCACAGATGTGTTCAGCTATTGCGAAAAAGAGGTTCCCAACTGGAACACGATCAGCATATCCGGTTACCATATCCGCGAAGCTGGTGCATCTGCAGTGCAGGAAGTGGCATTCACCCTGGCAAATGCTATTGCATATATTGAGGCTGCCATCCAGGCCGGCCTCGAAGTTGATAGCTTTGCCTCGCAGCTTTCCTTCTTTTTCAATGCACACAACAACTTTTTGGAGGAAGTCGCCAAGTTTAGAGCGGCCCGGCGGCTCTATGCAAAAATCATGAAAGAACGGTTCGGTTCAACTTGCGCCAGCTCCCAAAAACTGCGTTTTCATACCCAAACCGCTGGTTCAACCCTTACGGCCCAACAACCAGAAAATAATGTCGTCAGAGTGACCTTGCAAGCGCTTGCTGCCGTATTGGGAGGCACCCAATCGCTGCACACCAATAGCATGGATGAAGCCTTGTGGCTGCCCACTGAGAAATCGGTGCAGGTTGCGCTGCGCACACAGCAGATCATCGGCTACGAATCGGGTGTGGCCGATACCATTGACCCATTGGCGGGTTCGCATGTGATCGAATACCTCACTGACGAAATCGAGCGGCAGGCAGCTGCCTATATCCAACGCATCGATGAAATGGGCGGCGCGCTAAAGGCGATTGAGAACGGATTTATGCAAGGTGAAATTCAAAACTCCGCTTACGAAGCCCAACTGAGGCTTGAACGGGGCGAGGATATCGTGGTCGGGGTGAATAAGTTTCAGGTTCAGGAAGAAGTCGTATTGGAACCGTCGCATATTGACCCAGCCGTCGAGATTGAACAACGTGCGCGGTTGGCTGAGCTGCGAGCCACAAGGGATGCAGAGCGGACGGCTAACCTGCTGGAATTTTTGGGACAAAGCGCTCGCAGCAGCGGGAACCTGCTGCCCGTCTTTATTGACTGCGTCGAAAATCAAATCACCCTGGGGGAGATTTGCGGCGTGCTGCGTAAAATTTGGGGGGAATATCAGGCCCCCAATTTTCTGTAACCGAAAGGGCTTATGGAAACAGTAAAAAAGGTCAACCATGTTGCAATTGTCGTCCGCGACATCGACAGTGCACTCGAGTTTTGGAATAATGCCTTGGGCATTCCGCTGGATCATGTGGAGGAGGTCCCCTCTCAGCAGGCAAAGGTGGCATTTCTACCGGTAGGCGGCAGCGAAATTGAACTGGTACAACCCACCAACTCTGACTCGGGCATGGCCAGCTTTCTGGAAAAACGCGGAGAGGGTCTGCACCATGTGTGTGTGGAGGTCAGCGATATTGATGCCATGCTGGCGCAGCTTAAACGTGCTGGCGTGCGTCTGATCAATGAGACAGCCCAAATCCTGCCCGGGCGGAAAATGGCGTTTGTGCATCCCAAATCGGCCAATGGTGTGCTGATTGAGCTGTATGAACTGACCGATTCCGAATAGCCCAAAGATGGCAGGCAAGCAATTCCAAGGCATTAAAACCTCACCGAACGGTGCATCAAGGAGAAGCAAGTGATCATCACAAACGGCCCGATAATCACCTGGGGGCAGCCCAACCAGATTTTGGAAAAGCATGACCTTTTGATTCGTTACGGACTGATCCAGCAAATCCGCCCGACGGGAGAGCTGCAGCAGGAATTTCCGGAGGAAGAACTTTTGGATGCAGCCGGGCAGTGGGTGATGCCTGGGAACATTTGTGCGCATACTCATTTTTATGGCGCCTTCTCGCGCGGGATGGCCATCCCCGGAGAGGCCCCGGCTAATTTTGCCCAAATTCTCGCCAGTTTGTGGTGGAAGCTGGATAAAGCCTTAGATGAAGACGGCATTCGCCTGTCTGCTCTGGTCTGCCTGATTGACGCGATCAAGTATGGCACGACCACTCTTTTTGACCATCATGCCTCGCCCAACCGGATTGACGGAGCGCTTGACATTGAGTATGAGGCGATGTGTGCGGCAGGCCTGCGCGGCTCTCTGTGCTATGAAGTGACCGATAGGGATGGCAGCGCCAAAGCTTTAGCTGGGATCCGCGAGAATAGCCGCTTTATTTCCCGATTGAAGGCAGGGGAATTAAGCCCGATGGTTCGGGCTCACTTTGGGCTGCATGCCAGCATGACGATATTAGCGGATACGCTTGACCGCTGCGTTGCTGAAAATGCTGGCCGGGTCGGGTTTCACAGCCACGCTGCGGAAGGGCTTGCAGACCAAAGCGACGCGCTGGCAAAATATGGCCGACGGGTCATCCGCCGTTTTTCTGACGCTGGGGTTTTAGGCCCCAAAACAATACTCGCACACGGCGTCCATCTGGATGATGATGAAATCGGCCTGTTGGCAGAAAGCCAGACCTGGCTTTCGCACCAACCGCGTTCAAATATGAATAACGCAGTGGGCTGCGCGCCTGTTGAAAAAATGTTGAGGCAAGGTGTGCGGGTCTGCATGGGAAATGACGGCTTTTCCAACGCCATGTGGGGCGAGTGGTTTGCAGCATATCTCAATCATAAAGACACTGCCGGTGACCCGCGCGCGATGAATGGCGAAGATGTGATCGGCATGGGGGCTTACAACAATGCCCACCTGGCCACAGAAACTTTTGATGGCCTGCCCATCGGGGTCGTCAGCCCTGGTGCAGCGGCCGATCTGATCTTTGTGGACTACCATCCAATTACACCGCTCAGCACTGGAAACCTTCCCTGGCAGATTCTGTTTGGCTTTCGCGATGGCATGGTGACGATGACCATGGCGGGTGGAAAAGTTTTGATGTTGGACCGTAAATTGATCTTTCTGGACGAAGATCGCATCAGCGCCCAAGCGCGCGAGATCGCCGCTCAAACCTGGGAGCGGGTCAATAACAGCTAAGGAGTGACAGATGGCGCATTACACAATTGGGATAATTGGCGGAACAGGGCGCGAAGGAAGAGGTTTGGGGTACCGTTGGGCTCTGGCCGGACATCAAATCGTGATCGGCTCACGGTCGGAAGAGAAAGCCCAGGCAGCGGTTGGGCTCATCAAAGAGATGCTAAACGGTCAAGGTGAAATCCGCGGGACAACGAACGCTCAAGCCGTTGAAGCCTGTGATATAGCCGTGCTGACCGTGCCATTTGAAGCCCACAAGAGTACACTAGAAGGTTTGAAAAGCCAGCTGATGGGGAAACTCTTAATTGATGTGGTCGTACCGCTGGTTCCGCCCAAAGTGACCCGCGTAACGATGCCGCCGGAGGGCAGTGCCGCCCAACAGGCAGTGGCGGTACTCGGGCCGGATGCCCGGGTAACCGCGGCTTTTCAGACGATCTCGTTTGAGCGGCTGCTTTCGGGTGAGGCGATCGATAGTGATGTTTTGGTTTGCGGCACAGACAAAGAGGCGCGTGAGCTGGTCATTGGCTTGGCTGAGGACATCGGACTGCGCGCCTGGGACGCAGGGGTCATCCAAAATGCAGTCGTGGTTGAGGGCTTGACCTCCATCCTGATCGGTTTAAATATTAAACACAAAGTGCCTTCGGCCGGCATCCGCATCACGGGCATTTCATGAGTGAAGCTAAAACGCTAACGTTGACCAGTCTGCCCGGAATTCCGGAAATTCAACCGGGAGATGCCCTGGGGCAGATTATTTTTGGCACTTTACAGCAGGCTGGCCTGACCCTGGAGGATGGAGACATTTTGATTTTGGCCCAAAAAATCGTCTCCAAGGCTGAAGGCCGGTTGGTGAATCTCAGCACGATTCAGCCAAGCCCGCGGGCATTGGAATTGGCTGCCTTTCTGAATAAACGTCCGGAATTGGTCGAGCTCATTTTGCGAGAGAGCACTGTGGTTTTGCGCACGAGGCCCGGGACGATCATCGTGGAGCATAAATCCGGTTTTGTGTGTGCCAACGCCGGCATTGACCATTCCAATGTTGCCGGCCCATGGGGGGAGGCGGAAGATTGGGTGCTGCTCCTCCCGGAAGATTCTGACCGTTCTGCCCAGGCTGTTCGGGCTGACCTTGAGCGGCTGAGCGGCAAGCGTTTGGGAATTTTGATTATTGATTCACACGGCCGGGCCTGGCGCAATGGTGTTTTAGGCTGCACGATCGGCGCTGCTGGCCTGCCAGCGCTGGTGGACATGCGCGGCCAGCCAGACCGACAAAATTATGCCCTGCGGGTGACCACAATCGCGGCAGCGGATGAACTGGCGGCTGGTGCTTCGCTCCTGATGGGCCAGGCAGCTGAAGGGACGCCGGTGGTACATGCGCGCGGTTTCCCTTACGCGCTGCGCGAAGGGACGTCAAAGGAACTCATTCGCGACAAGTCGAGTGATTTGTTCCGTTGAAAGACCGGATGAGCAATCGCATCACGGATTTGCGGGTGGTGGCATTGGCCGGCGGGGTGGGCGGGGCCAAGCTGGTGGTGGGCTTGGACCAATTACTGCCGCCTGGCCAGCTGACGGCCATCGTCAATACCGGTGATGATTTTGAGCATTTTGGCTTAAAAATCTGCCCGGACCTCGATACTGTTTGTTATTCACTGGCCGGCATGGCGGATTCTCAACATGGCTGGGGCCTGGCCAATGAGACCTGGCAGGTCAGCCGGTCGCTTGAAAACCTTGAAGCACCCACCTGGTTTCAGTTGGGGGATAGAGATCTGGCCACCCACCTCGAGCGGACGCGCCTGCTGCAGGCTGGCCTCAGCCTGAGCGAGGTCACATCCCATTTCTGCCAGTTATGGGGAATCCATTCCAGCGTGCTTCCGATGAGTGATGCACCTGCGCCAACCCTCATTGAAACCCGCGATGACGGAATTTTGGGTTTTCAGGAATATTTCGTACGCGAGCATTTTGCTCCAGAAGTGAGAACTGTAATCTTGAACGGCGGAAGGCCGGCGGAGCCGGCAGCGGACCTGCTACCGGCACTGGCGGAAGCAGATCTGGTGGTAATTTGTCCATCCAACCCATGGGTCAGCATCGACCCGATCTTGAATGTGAGCGGCGTTCGCCCGCTGCTCAACAGCAAACCCGTCATTGCCGTCAGCCCGATCATTCAAGGCCAGGCACTGAAAGGGCCGGCGGCAAAGTTATTTAAGGAATTGGGCATTGAACCCAGTGCGCGAGCTGTTCGCGAGCATTATGGGGACCTTCTGAATGCATTTATGATGGATCAACTCGACCGTTCCGCGTCTGAAAACGACACCAGCAAAGGTATAATTAATTGTTATACAAATACCATTATGAAGACCGAAGAGGACAAGCGCCAGTTGGCTCGCGTGGTTTTGGAGCTTGGCCTCAGGTTAGGCTGATAACCAGACCATGACCAATTGGGCAATCTTACCGGTGAAGGCTTTCAGGAAAGGGAAGTCGCGTTTACGCGGCACGCTTGCGCTGCCGGAACTGGAAAGGTTGAATCAGGAATGTTTTCAGCGTACTTTTACCGAACTGCTCAAGTCTGCTTGCATCGATCGAATCGTAACCGTCAGCCGCGAAAAGCGCGCCTTGGACTGGGCTCTGGCGCAAGGCGGGTTGGTGATCTATGAGAAACGCCCAAGCAGCCTCAACCAGGCCGTCCGAGCCGGTTTGGATTACATCCTGGCGCGAGAATCGGGCCAGGTGTTGATTGTGCCGACTGACCTGCCGCTGATGACAGCCGCAGACGTCCAGAGCCTTTTCAGTGTAGCGCAGCCACCCCGGTCGCTGGTGATCGTGCCGGATCTGGCGCAGGCAGGGACGAATGCGCTGCTGTTGAGCCAGCCCGATTTTTTGAAGCCGGCTTTTGGACAGCACTCATTTCAAAACCACTGTGCTCAGGCTCTGAATCATGGCCTGCGCCTGATTGTTTACCTTAACCGATCGATCCAGCAAGACCTGGATACACCGGCAGATTTGAACCGGTTGCACATCAGGTCTGAAGTGGATTTAATTTCAACCATGTCTTAAGGAGAAAGGACTACTCACCATGTCTGAAAGAGTCGCGATTTACCTGCAGGATGCCCACGACCTGCGCGAGGGCCTCGAGATCGCCCGTTACGCTGAAGAAAAAGGCTTCGATGGCATTTGGCAGGCTGAAAGCCGCCTGGTACGTGATGCCATTGTGCCAATGGCTGCGTATGCCGCTGTCACCGAAAGAATTCATATTGGTTCGGGCGTCATCAATAATTGGACGCGCAATATCGGCTTGCTGGCAGCAACTTTTCTGACCCTCGATGACCTGGCTCCCAACCGCATCATCTGCGGCATTGGCGCCTGGTGGGATCCGCTGGCAAAAAACGTTGGCATCCAGCGTACCAAGCCCCTAAAAGCCATGGAAGAAACGATCACCGTCATGAAGAAGCTGCTGAACATGGAACGGGTGACCTATGACGGGGAGTTTGTGCATGTTAATGGCATTGAACTGGATGTGGTTCATGGGCGCCGGGAACCGCGCGCCGTGCCCATTTACATTGGCGCAACCGGTGACAAAATGATCGAAATGACCGGTCGGATTGCTGATGGCATTGTAATGAACTACTGTGTTCCGGTGGAATACAATGACATTGCCATCGAGCAATTAATGATTGGCCTCAAAGAATCCGGACGTACGCTTGAAGAATTCGACCGCCCGCAGCTGATTGTCTGCTCAGTCGATGAGGATCATGACCAGGCGATTGATACCACGCGCGAGCTGCTCTGCCAATATTTGGCGCAGCAGCCCCACATTGCTAAGGCATCTGGGGTCGCAAAGGATGTTGTCGAGAAAATCCAGTCAATTTTGGGCTGGCCAGCCACGCACGAACAAATTCAAGCAGCAAAACACCTGGTTCCAGAAGACTTGATCGACCGCATCACGGCCAGTGGCACGCCTGCCGAAGCCAAGAAAAAAGTTCAGGAATACATTAATCACGGCTGCACCTGCCCGATTTTATATGCCGTAGGTGGGAATGCCAAGCTCTTAATCGATACGTTCGCCCCAGGTGCCTGATGATGAAATTACCGGGAAGTAAAAATTGTTTTGTCTGCGGAAGGGAAAATCCGCTCAGCCTGAGGATGTCTTTTTATGTTCGGGAAGATGGCTCGGTAGAATCGCGCCTGCAGGTTTCGGAACAATATGAGGGCTATCCTGGGATGGTACACGGCGGCGTGATTGCTGCCATGCTGGATGAAACTGCCGGTAGAGCTGTGACTGTGGAGGATCAAAACCAGTTTTATGTGACCAGCGAGCTCAAGATCCGCTATAAGGCGCCAGTGCCCATCAATCAGCCTCTGTTGGTGGTCGGGCGGAAGGTTCGCTGCCGCGGGAAAGTTTGCTTTGGGCATGGAGAGGTGCTAGATGCTGCTGGCACTGTGCTGGCAGAAGCGGATGGCATTTTTGTCAATGTAACTGAAAACCAGGACATTGAGATGAATCCGGATGTGGATGGCTGGAAGGTATACCCTGATGAATGAAAAAACGATGTCTTACTACCGACCGGCGGACAGCTCTGCACTGGAGCGCGCCCTGCACGAAGCCGGCAAGCCGTTCTGGTTTCTGGCCGGCGGGAGTTTTAATCTTCGGGAAATCCCGGCGGAATGCGATCTGATCGACCTTCAGGATTTGGGTTGGGATGACATTTCGCAGGATCCCCATTCCTGGAAGCTAGGCGGGTTGGCGTCTCTCAGTGCGGTCGGGCAGGCACTTGCCCTCTGGAGCGACTTTCAGGAAGCTCTGGCGATCGAAGCTGGCCTAAACGTACGCAACAGCCTCAGCATGGCCAATTGGCTGCGTCAGGCAGGCGGACGTTCGGCTTTGTTGACCTGCCTGCGTGCATTCCAGCCGCAGGTTCAACTCTTCCCGGGCGATCAGCTGGTCAGCCTGGAAGCTTTGCTCAAGACCCCACGAGTCTGGCAGGCGCAGGTTGTGCGTGCGATTCACTTTGCTCCCGTACGCAGTTTTGCCTTTGAGAGCGTCGGCCGCTCGCCACGCGACCTGCCGATTGTCTGTGTCGCAGCCGCCCGGACGGAACGTGGCGTTTCGGTGTCAGTGGGCGGCGCAGACATGCTGCTGGATCCTTTCGAAATTACCGATGCGTGGGACAGTGGTTTAGATACCATCCGGCAAGTTTGTCATGGTGCTGCGGATGCCTGGGCATCAGCGGAATACCGCCAAGACACAGCAGCTCATTTGCTCTCACGCTGCTTGCAAAAAATCCAACACTCTGTCTCTTGATTGGAGCCGCCATGGAAATCAAACTCCTTCTCAACCATCAGGAAGTCATTATTTCAATCGAGGGACACGAACGTCTGCTGGATGTGCTGCGCACTGCTGGCTGGATGAGCGTTAAATCGGGGGGGTGCCGGCAGGGTGAATGTGGTGCTTGTACGGTGCTTATGGACGGCGAAGCGGTTAATAGCTGCATGTTTCTGGCGGTGCAGGCGCAGGGCCACACCATCGAGACCGTTGAATCGCTCGGTCAGCAGCCCCAATTGGGCTGGAAGAAGACCGCCGGTTTTGACGTTCTGCAACAGGCCTTTATTGACAGCGGTTCCGTCCAATGTGGTTACTGTACACCAGCGATGATTTTGGCCGCGCGCTCCTTGCTCGCAAAAATCCCAGACCCCAGTGAAACTGAGGTGCGTGAAGCACTCTCAGGCGTGCTTTGCCGCTGCACTGCGTATGTTAAACCAGTGCAGGCGGTACTCAGGGCGGCCGAGATGATGCGTGGAACAGGTCTCTCCGACCACCCAACCGTGGAATTTGAACCTCAGATAAGCGATGTCGACCTCATTCCAGAACGGAAGGTGGTCGGAAAACCGGAAAAGAAACTGGATGCCGAAAAATTGGTTCAAGGCAAGCCCGCTTTTACCGCAGACCTCCATATGCCGGATATGTTGATTGCCCGCGTGCTGCGCAGCCCGTTTGCTCACGCGCGCATTACTGCCATCGATACCAGCAAGGCAAAGGCTTTACCAGGAGTGGCGGCTGTGCTGACTTGGCAGGACCTGCCGCGTGTGGTTTACTCAACGGCGGGGCAGTCTGACCCCATCCCGGGGCCGCTGGACATGGTTTCGTTGGATAACAAGGTCCGGTTCGTTGGTGATCGGGTGGCGTTCGTGGCCGCAGAAAGCGCGGAAATTGCGGAGAAGGCTTTAGAGCTAATCGAGGTGACTTACGAAGAGCTGCCAGCAGTCATTGACCCCCGTTTTGCCATGCATCCGGATGCTCCCCGAATTCATGACGAACCAGATTACGTAAATTTTGACAAATCGGACCCAGCCCGCAACCTGGCTGCCAGTATTCGAATTGATATCGGCAACCCGGATCAGGGTTTTGCTGAAGCAGATCGAATCTTTGAGGAGGAATACGTTGTTCCCAAGGTGCAGCAGGCTCACATCGAACCGCATGTTACCCTGACCTACTGGGACGCGGATGACCGGCTGGTAATTCGGACCAGCACCCAGGTGCCTTTTCACGTTCGCCGCCAGATCGCTCCGGTGGTGGGTTTGCCTGTCAAGCGAATCCGAGTGATTAAGCCGCGCATTGGCGGCGGCTTTGGCAACAAACAGGAAGTGCTGATTGAAGACGTTGCCGCCCATTTGACAATCGTGACCGGACGGCCAGTGCTTTATGAGATGTCGCGGGAGGAAGAGTTTATCGCTTCCCGTTCTCGCCACCCCATGCGCGTACACATGCGGACTGGAGTCAAAAGCGATGGCACAATTACGGCCAACGAGATGATCGTCCTTAGCGATACCGGAGCATACGGCTGCCACGCGCTGACAGTTACGGGAAACACAGGCCAGAAATCGATGGGATTGTATGTTGGGGATGGCCCTTACCGGAAATCTCCCAACATCCGTTTTTACGCTGACATTGTTTATACCAATACGCCACCAGCGGGCGCTTACCGCGGCTATGGTGTGCCCCAGGGTTACTGGCCGCTGGAACGTCATATGGAGGGAATCGCCCGGGCGCTAAAGATCGACCCGTTGGAATTTCGGCTTAAAAACGCCTTGCGCTCAGGGGAATTCCAGCCGTTCAGCACGGCTTGGAACGAGGGTCGGGAACCGGTCCCGGAAGTGATCGAAACTGTCGGTCTGGAAGCGTGCGTAAGGCTCGGAGCAGAGGCGATTGGCTGGAAGGATAAATTTGAAAATCCGGACTGGCATACCGTAGAGGGAGCGCCACATTTACGCCGCGGAATCGGCATTGCGACCGTCATGCAGGGTACGGCCATCCCTTATCTGGATATGGGCGCTGCTAGCATCAAACTAAATGACGACGGGTCGTTTAACCTGTTGATTGGGGCAACAGACCTGGGTACCGGCAGCGATACCATCCTGGCTCAGATGGCTGCAGAAGTGCTCGGAGTAAAAACCGACGATATCATTGTCTATTCTTCCGATACCGACTTTACGCCTTTTGATAAAGGCGCTTACGCATCCTCGACAACATATATATCCGGCACGGCGGTAACCAAAGCGGCAAGCGAAGCGGCAGCGAAGATTCGCAGCCGCGCGCTGCGCTTGTTCGCCGAGCGTGGGGCAGCACTGACCGCAGATGAAATCATCCTCAGGGATGGAAGCGCCTGGAGCCCGCAGGGTGAAAGCATTACCATGGCGGAAATTGCCCTGGATTCACTGCATCATCGCGATCAGGAACAGATCATGGCGGTTGCTTCGCATGTTTCTCCCAGTTCACCGCCGCCTTTCGCGGCTCAGTTTGCCACCGTCGTGGTGGATCTGCAGACTGGCCAGGTGCGGGTGGAAGATTTGGTGATGGCGGTGGACGCTGGGGTCATCATCAACCCTTTGACGGCTTCAGGCCAGATCGAAGGCGGGATGGCTCAGGCTTTGGGCTATGGCGTATGTGAAGAAATGGAATACGACAGCCAAGGCCGGCCGCGGGAAAAAGATTTGGTTAATTACCACATTTTCCGCGCGGATGAGATGCCCCGGCTAAAGGCCATGTTTGTTCAAACCTACGAAAAAACCCATCCCTTTGGCGCTAAAGCAGTAGCTGAAATTCCATTGGATGGCGCAGCCCCTGCGATTGGAAATGCGGTTTTGGATGCCTGTGGAGTCTCGATTTTGGATAACCCGATCACGCCTGAAAAGGTGTGGAAGGTATTAAAATAATGGAAACAGCGAGGTGACGGCGATGTTTTCCAACAGTAAAAAGTCAGATCGGATTTATGTTACCGGCCACATTAACCCAGACACCGATTCCATCGCGGCAGCAGTCGGTTATGCGTGGTTGTTGGCCGAGCGCGACGGCTTGAATACCGTCGCTTCACGCGCTGGTGCCATTAACCGCCAGACGGCATATGTGCTTAAGAAATTGGAGCTTGACCCACCGTCGTTGATCACTGACGCTTCTCCGCGGTTCGAATACGTCATGCGCCGTTTTGACGTTGTCACTCCCGACCGACCGTTGAATGAAGCCTGGGCCATCCTCTCGCGTACCGGTGGGTTGGCGCCAGTGGTCAACCCGGATGGAACGCCCTTTGGCATGGTTACCGGCAAAAGCCTGTTCGACTTTTTGCGAAAAGTGATGGGCCCACATCCCAAGTATCAAGACATGACCATATCAGCTTTGTTCGATATTCCCTGCCGTGAAGCTGCGGATGTGGACATCCCCCGCTTTCAGCCCGGCACACGCATCAAGGATGTGCTCAACCGTCTGCTGCGGGCGGAACAAAATGAATATTGGGTTGTAGACGAGCATAAACGCTACCTTGGTGTAGTGCGGCAGAGTGATCTGCTCAACCCGCCCCGCATGAAAGTGATCTTAGTCGATCATAATGAGCCACAGCAGGCAATTGCATCGCTGGAAGACGCTGACCTTTTGGAAATTTTGGACCACCACCGACTGGGGAACCTGCCCACTCACAACCCGATCAAATTCACGGTCGATATTGTCGGCAGCACTTCCTCACTGGTCTCAGAAAAAATGGAAGAGTCTGGTTTTAGCGCGCCGCCGAAAATTGCCGGGCTGCTTCTGGCAGGTTTGCTCTCAGACACGCTCATTTTTCATTCGCCAACCACTACCGACCGCGACCGCCTGGCCGCAGAGCGGCTGGCACGCTGGGCATTTGTGCCTGGTTCACCGTTGGAAGACGAAACCATCCAATCTTACGGTGATAAGGTGGTTCAGGCTGGCGCTGGTCTGATGACCCAAGAACCGGAAGTGATTGTCAATGCGGATATGAAGGTCTATGAAACCGCCGGTTTAAAATTCGCCATTGCCCAAGCTGAGACCTCCGACATTCACGAGATTGGTGAATTTGTCGGTAAACTGAGCGCCGCGCTCAAGGATCTGGCTGCTCAGAAAGGATTGGATTTTGCCGGCCTAATGGTAACCGACATTGTGAACGGATCAAGCCGTTTGATTTTTGTCAATCCACCGCCGGCGCTTGAAGATTTGCCTTTTACGCCGCTACCCGATGGCACATTGTTGGCTGACGGCGTGGTCTCGCGCAAAAAGCAGCTGCTGCCGGCTGTGCTTTCGCTGATCGAGGAATAATGGCTGACATCTTGAGCCAGCTGGCAGAATGTGAACGAAGCGGAAAAGCGGTTTGTCTGTGCATTGTGGTTGAAACCCAGGGCGCTGTGCCGCGGCACGCCGGCAGCAAAATGTTGGTGTTCCCAGACGGCAGCACTGAAGGGACCGTCGGTGGCGGTGGCGTTGAAACCGAAACGATCCGGGCCGCGTTGGAAGCCTTACATGTTGGCCAGGCACGCCTGATTCATTACACGCTTAACGCCAGCGAATCGACTGCGGTCGGGGTTTGCGGAGGCGAAATGAGCGTATATATTGAACCTCACCTGGCCAGGCCAACGCTGCTAATTATCGGAGCAGGGCACGTTGGTCAAGCTGTCGCAAAGATTGCTCAGTTTCTTCCTTTTCGCGTCGTCTTGGCAGATGACCGAGAGGAGTTATTAGGCCCGCGGGATGGCATCTCAAATCTGGAATTCCTGCCAGTGCCGATGGAGAAAATCCCCCAGCATTTGTCAATTGATCAGCAGACCTACGTTGTGATCGTCACCCGGGGGGCAGAGGTTGACATTGATGGGTTGCCAGCATTGCTGGAAACCCACCCCGCTTACATCGGTTTGATTGGCTCAAAAAGAAGGTGGGCTTACACTCATGACCGGCTCTTGGAGCGAGGTCTTTCCGAGGAACAGCTCAGCCGAATCAAAACCCCGATTGGTTTAAATATCAAGGCCGAAACCCCGGAAGAAATTGCTATCAGTATTCTGGCAGAAATCATCCAGGTCCGTAATTCCGGACGGACCGCAATTCAGGAGAATTCAAATGTGGAAAAACTACCACATCCTTGAGAGTGAGGAACAGCTGGCCGCCTTGCTGGCGCAACCCTCCGGCCAAACGCGTATCGTAGCGGGGGGGACGGACCTAATGGTGGAGATCCGCAACGGCAAATGGCCTGACCTGGATACAGTGCTCGACATTTCGCGTGTGGCGGGGTTGGATCAAATCCGGCGGGATGAAGATGGCACGATCCACATCCGGGCTTTGGTGACGCATAATGACGTGTTGAGCTCTCCGATTTTGCGCCAATATGCCAACCCGTTGGTTCAAGCCTGTTGGCGTGTAGCCACACCGCAAATTCGCAACCGGGCAACGGTCGTGGGCAACCTGGCGACTGCATCTCCAGCCAATGACACCATCGGGCCGCTATTGGCAATGGATGCCAGTTTGGTTTTGGTTTCGCAGCGCGGAACGCGCACGGTACGCCTGGAAGACTTCTATCTGGGGGTCAGGCGCACGGTCCTGGCTGCGGATGAATACATCCGCGAAATAGTCTTTAAGGGACTGGAAGCGCAGCAGCAAGGTGTTTTCGCAAAGCAAGCAATGCGCAAAACCCAGGCCATTTCGGTGCTCAATTGCTGCGTGTTGCTGACCCAAAGCGAAGGGGTTATCCAACAGGCAAGAATCACATTGGGTTCCGTTGCACCGACAGTTATCCGATCCCTGCCGGCAGAGCAGTTTCTGATTGGCAAGGCATTTACCGCCGCAATTGCACAGCAAGCAGCCCAGTTGGCAGCACAAAGCGCAGTTCCGATCAGCGATGTGCGCGCTTCAAGAGAATACCGCGGGTACATGACCGCAGTATTGGTCGAAAATGCCCTCCTGCGATTGCTCAACGGTTCGCCGGCTGAAGGGCTCCCACAAAACCCGGCAACGCTTGACACGAAAGAGTGCTGTCAGGCGGTGCCTGAAGGGGATTGGGATGGCGAAGTGATTGAAACAACGATCAATGGGGAACACTTCACCATTCCGGGCTACACCGACGCCACACTGCTTAACCTGGTCAGAGATCGGGTTGGTCTGACCGGAACCAAAGCAGGCTGTGAAGAGGGCGAGTGCGGAGCCTGCACATTGTTTTTGGATGGAAAAGCAGTGGTCAGCTGCCTGGTGCCGGCGCCACGGGCGCATCGGGCCAAAATCACCACAATCGAGGGCATTGCAGTTGAGGGAAACCTGCATCCCGTGCAGCAGGCGTTCATCGACCATGCTGCCGTACAGTGCGGTTATTGCACGCCCGGTTTCGTGATGGCGGCCGTCAAATTGCTGCAGGAACATCCCACCCCAGATCGGGAGGAAATCCGCCAGGCTATTTCAGGCAATCTTTGCCGCTGTACCGGTTACTACAAGATTATTGAGGCAATCGAGAGCGTCTGTGCCAACACAGGGAGGCTGTCATGAACGTGGTAGGAAATTCAGTCCCGCGCGTCGATGCTCTGGCGAAAGTCACGGGAAAAGCCAAATACCCAGGCGATTTTCACTTTGAAGATGAACTTTGCCTGAAGGTGCTTTTTGCTCACCGTCCTCACGCTTTGATCCGGTCAATTGACACAAGCCAGGCAGAAGCATTGCCCGGGGTCGTGATGGTTTTGACCGCCCGGGACGTCCCCAATAACGAATATGGCCTGTCAATCATGGATCAGCCCGTGCTTTGCGGTCCGGGATCCAACAAGCCATTAGCCAACCGGGTCTTATTTGAGGGGGATCAGGTGGCGCTGGTTGTGGCAGAAAACGAAGCGGTAGCTCGTCAGGCGCTGAAACTGATCGCTGTAGAGTACGAGGACCTGCCGTTAATCGATACACTCGACCAGGCTCTGGCGGACGATGCCTTCATATTGCATCCTGAACGGTCGAGCAATGTTTTCCATCACAATATTGTCCGCAGCGGGGATGTAGACCAGGCATTCCAAAAATGTGCCGTCATCGTGGAACGGGAATATGAAACACCGGTCCAGGAACATGCCTACCTCCAGCCGGAAGCCGGCGTGGCGTATATGGAGGATGGCAGGCGAATCACCATCATCACTGCCGGTCAGTGGACGCATGAAGATCAGGAGCAGGTAGCCCACGCACTCAACTTGCTGCCCGATCAGATTCGCGTTATTTACCCGGCCATCGGCGGGGCATTCGGTGGACGTGAGGATATGTCGGTTCAGATCATCCTGGCATTAGCGGTCATGCGGCTGCATGAAAAAGGGATTGATCGGCCAGTCAGAATCGTTTGGTCTCGGGAGGAATCGATCATCGGCCACCATAAGCGTCATCATTACCGCATGCGCGCCAAGTGGGGAGCTGACTCGAGCGGGAAGATTTTGGCGGCAGCCTGCGAGATCCTCGCGGATGGTGGGGCATATGCCTACACCTCTACCAAGGTGCTGGGCAATGCAACCCTGCTGTGCACTGGGCCATATGAAATTCCAAACGTCCAAACTGATGCTTATTGCGTGTATACAAACAATATTCCTGGCGGTGCTTTCCGCGGCTTTGGTGGTCCGCAGGCTGCATTTCTGGCTGAGCGGCAGGTAGCGGCTTTGGCTGAAGCATTGGGGATGGATCCGGTGGAATTGCGCATGCGCAACCTGTATCACGAAGGATCGCACATTTCAATGGGTACAGCGCTGCCCGCTGGAGTCTCGATCCGTGAGGTCGTTCGGGAGTGCGCCCTGGAATCGGGCTGGCAGGAGACTGCTTTGGGTTGGCAAAAACCCAAACTCGAATCGTTGGCCTCCTCGAATCGGCGAGTAGGTTTAGGTTTTGCCTGTGGCTACAAGAATATCGGCTTTTCTTACGGCGCGCCTGAAAACTGCGGCGCGACAATTATTTTGGAAGGTGACGCGGATATTGCGCGGGCACAGCTGTACCATGCCGGCGCGGAAGTCGGGCAGGGGTCGCACACCATCTTTTCGCAGCTGGCAGCCGAAGCATTGGGAATTCCATTGGAAAAACTGGAAACCCACTTTTCTGACACGAGCAACACTCTCAACTCAGGCAGTGTTTCAGCCTCCAGAATGACCCATATGGGGGGCAATGCCGTTTTGGGCGCGGCTGGGGCGGCGCTGGAACAGTGGAAAGCCGGCGCGCGGCCGGCAGTCGGGTCGTACATCTACCGGCCACCGGCCACGAGCAATATGGACCCAGAGACAGGGCAGTGCATGCCTAACTTCACTTATGGCTACGTTGCTGAAAGCGTGCTGGCGGAGGTGAACATTCAAACGGGAGAAGTCATCCTGCGTCAGGTCATTTGCGCAGACGATGTGGGCAAGGCGGTCAACCCGGCGCTGGTCGAAGGCCAGATTGAAGGGGCTGTCGTCCAGGCGCTGGGTTACAGCATTTTGGAGAATTGGAAGCAAAAAGACGGCCGAGCGCTGACCAAAGAGCTCTCCACATACCTCATTCCGACGGTGATGGACATCCCCGACGAAACCCGCAGTCTGATCTTGGAATATCCAGACCCAATCGGGCCTTATGGTGCCCGCGGAATGGGCGAAATGCCTTACCTGCCCTTTGCTGCCGCGGTGGTCGACGCCGTTCAGGCTGCCACTGGCGTACAGTTTGATCACTTTCCGCTGACTCCCGAAGTCGTGCTGCGCGGGCTGGGTAAAATCCAACCAGAGCCTTGATTTTCAGGAAGCGCTGATTGTCTGTTCATGGCGGGTTTCAGCTTGCAGCGGTGATCCTGGCGGCGGGTGAATCGCGCCGCTTTGGGTCTGCCAAAGCTTTGCTGCAATGGGAAAACGACAATTTCGTTAACACGCTGGTTCGAAAGGCGAATCTGGCCGGTTACTTTCCGGTCATCACGGTTTTAGGTGCAAACCATTCCCAAATTCTTGAAACGCTTCCAGGCGAGACTGTGGTTGTGATTAATGACCGTTGGGCTGAGGGCCAAAGTACTTCCATTCGGGCCGGGCTGACGGCGCTGCCCGAATCTGTGGAAGGCGCGCTTTTCATGCTTTGCGACCAGCCACAACTCAGCCTGACTTTCTTGGACGCCTTGAGGGAAGCAGCTCGCAGCAGCCATAAAATTGTTCGTCCGTATTTTGGCGGAACACCAGGCAATCCGGTTTATTTTCCAAGAGAAGCCTTTCCGCTGCTTGAGACGCTGACCGGTGACCAAGGCGGACGAGCCGTCATGGATCAATTTCGGTCGGTTTCACTGGAATGGATCGATGAGACCATGGGACTGGATGCAGATACGCCTGATCAGTATCTGCAGCTGCGCCACCTTTATGGCTTGGAGCAGCCGAAACCGGATGGGGTATAATGGCATCTACATAGGAAAAAAAAGCGCCTGGCTCGCTGCGAAGCGGGTGACGAGGGTGGGGGTTCCTTCCCGCGAGGGAAGGTTAACCAACTGCGTTGGGAAAATCGAAAGATCGGCGGATGCCCCCGGATGATGTTCATCAATTTTCCTGTGAATAAAAATTGAGCAGGCTCTACCCGGACCGGTGCGGTTTTGGGTAATATGGGCCGCATGGAGGAAACTGGATGTGCGGAATTGTGGCATACATTGGCGAGCAGGATGCGACTCCCATCGTCATCAATGGATTGAAAAAACTGGAATACCGCGGCTATGATTCAGCCGGCATCGCGGTTATCTCAGACGGCAAAATTGAGGTTCGGCGGGATGCCGGAAAAATCAGACAGCTTGAAGAACACATCGCGCAATCTCCCTTGAGTGGAAAGATCGGTATCGGTCATACACGCTGGGCGACGCATGGTGCTCCCAGCCAGCAAAATGCTCATCCGCACCTCTCAGCCAATGGCAGAGTGGTGGTGGTGCATAACGGCATTGTGGAAAACTACCTGACACTTCGCGATGAACTGATGGCGGAGGGTGTGTTTTTTCGGTCCGAGACTGACACTGAAACCATCGCCCATCTGATTGAAAAATACTATACCGTTACCGCTGATCTGACGGAAGCCGTGCGCCTGTCGCTGCGCGCTCTGCGCGGCGCGCACGGTTTGGTGGTGATGAGCGCTGATGAACCCGACCGGATCATTGCTGCCCGCCTGGGCAACGCTGGTGGTGTGGCCATAGGCTTGGGCGAAGGCGAAAACTTTGTTGCCAGCGACATTCCAGCGATTGTGGAACATACGCGCCGGATGATTTTCCTCGAGTCAGGCGAATTGGCCGTAGTGACACGTAGCTCTGTAGAAGTACAAAACCTGGACGGCACACCTGTAGATTGCCAGATACAGGATATTCCTTGGGATCCGGTTTCGGCAGAAAAGGGAAATTACCGCCACTTTATGCAAAAAGAAATTCACGAACAGGTGCGGGCCATCTCAGATACCCTCATTGGCCGGGTTGATTTTGACCAGTATCGCATCACGCTTGATAGTCTCAACCTGAGCGCAGAAGCTGCCCTCGGCATCCAAAAGATTTTCATCACAGCCTGCGGCACGGCTGCCCATGCTGGAATGGTGGGCAAAGTTTTGCTGGAAAAAATCGCCCACATCCCGACCGAAGTCGTCGTGGCTTCCGAGTTCCGCTACTCGGATCCAATCGTTACCCCAGGTACAGTCGTCCTTGCCATAAGCCAAAGTGGAGAGACCGCTGATACATTGGCTGCGATGGAAGAAGGCCGGCGCAAAGGTGCGTTGATCTGGTCGATTGTCAATGCCATCGGTTCGCAGGCAATGCGCATATCCACCGGAACAATCCCGATGCAAGCGGGCCCTGAAATCGGTGTCGCTTCGACCAAGGCGTTTACCACGCCATTGATGGATCTCTATATGCTGGCAGTTTATCTGGCTGACCTGCGCGGGACGCTTGAGCCGGCGCAGCGCATCGATATGGTCCGTGATCTGCTGAAAGTTCCCAGCCTGGTTGAAAAAACGCTCAATTCTGAACCGGCGATTGCTGCTATTGCTGAAAAATACCGCGAGGTTAAAGGCGCATTGTACCTGGGGCGGGGCATCAATATGCCCATTGCTTACGAAGGCGCCCTGAAACTAAAAGAAATTTCGTATATTCATGCCGAAGGTTATCCCGCTGGCGAGATGAAACACGGCCCGATTGCCCTGGTGGATGAAGACTTGCCGGTGGTAGTGATCGCAACCCGCGATGCCTGGTACGAAAAAATGATCAGTCAAATTGAGCAGGCAAAAGCGCGCGGCGGGCGTGTGATCGCCGTGGCCAGCGAAGGCGACAGCTTGATTCCCACTCTGGCTGATGATGTATTTTGGGTCCCAGAAACACCCTGGATGTTAAGCCCGGTGATCAATGTGCTGCCACTGCAAATTTTCGCCTATCACATTGCCGCGGACCTTGGGCTGGATGTCGACCAACCCCGCAACCTGGCAAAGTCAGTCACCGTCGAATGATGCTTTACTGCTGGCCTTTTGCTTGTAGTAGAATTTTCGTGTGAATTTAAACCATTTTGAAATGGAGTAATTTTTAAATGCTGACGAATGAAGCTGTACTGAAAGCATTGTCAACTGTAATGGATCCTGACCTAAAAAAGGATCTGGTGAGCTTGAAAATGATCGAAGACCTGCAGGTCGAAGGGAGTAAGGCCAGCTTTTCAATCGTGCTGACTACGCCAGCCTGCCCGCTACGAAATCAGATTGAAGAGAACGCCCGGCGGGCAGTGAAAACCCTGGCTGGGGCCGAAGAAGTCGAAATTCACACCATCTCGCGCGTCCAGGCGCCGGCACCAGTAACCCTGGATAGCAATCATTTCAAGCACGTCGTCGCTGTTGGCTCTGGCAAGGGAGGCGTAGGCAAAAGCACAGTGGCCGTGGCCATCGCTGCCCGTCTAGCGGCGATGGGGGCCAGCGTTGGTTTGTTGGACGCGGACATTTACGGCCCGAATATTCCCCGCATGCTCGGAATTGAGCGCCTGCCCGAAGGCGACGGGCCTAAGATTGCCCCAGCGCAGGCCTTTGGCATGAAGGTTGTTTCCATCGGATTCCTGGTTCCGGAGGGGCAGCCGCTCATCTGGCGCGGCCCAATGTTGCATACTGCCATCAAGCAGTTCCTGACCGATTTCGATTGGGGCGAACTGGACTATTTCGTAGTGGATCTTCCCCCGGGAACGGGCGATGTGCAGCTTTCTCTGACGCAGACACTGCCTGTTTCGGGCGCGGTTGTTGTTACCACACCGCAGCAAGTGGCGGTGGATGATGCCAGCCGGGCGATTGCCATGTTTGAAAAACTGCAGGTACCGGTATTGGGCGTCGTCGAAAACATGTCCTTTTTTGAGATGCCTGACGGCAGCCGGGTGCAAATCTTTGGCGAAGGCGGCGGTGAAGCCCTGGCTCGGATGAATAGCGTGCCCTTCCTTGGTGCGATTCCGTTAGACCCTGCCATTGGCAAAGCCGGCGACAGCGGCAGCCCGACGGCCCTGCTGCAAAACAGCGGGCTAGCTGCTACCGCTCTGGACCAGATCACCAAGGCCGTTGCCGCTGAGATGAGCAAAGCTGCTTATCTTAAATGAGTGAGAGGATAAATTTAATCGCATGAATCCTGAATTGCGAATCATTGGCGTCCAATTTAACCCGGTTGGCAAGATTTATCATTTTTCTGCGCCGGCAGGGGAATCACTGGAAGTCGGCTATTATGTCGTCGTCAACACCTCCCGCGGAAAACAATTGGGTAAGGTTAAAGTATTGGATGTGCCCAATCCTCAAAATGTAAATGAAATCCAGCCAATCGAGCGTGCTGCCACATCAAAAGACCTGATGCTGATGGATATGATCTCCGAGAAGGAGGATCAAGCCACAGCTCAGGTACGCGAATTCTTAAAAAAATCGCGTTTCCATCAGGTAAAAATGATGGATGCGGAATATTCGTTTGATTCGACCCGGCTGACGCTTTATCTGCATTATGAACCCGATTCCGGTTTTGACATCAAGGGCTTTTTGCGCGAAGTTTCGCCGCTTTTCCGCGACGTCCGCCTTGAGATACGGCAGGTTGGCCCGCGCGATATGGCCAAGTTTGTTTCTGGCCTGGGAGCCTGTGGCATTGAAAAACGCTGTTGCTCGCGCTTCCTGACGGAATTTAGCTCAATTTCAATCAAGATGGCCAAATCTCAGGATATTTCACTGACACCGGAAGAGATTACCGGCATCTGCGGCCGGCTACGCTGCTGTCTGAATTATGAATATGAGCAGTATGAAGAAGCCCGCAAAAGCCTGCCCAAGCGGAAAAAAGTCATCCAAACGCCTTTGGGGCAGGGGCAAGTGGTTCAGGTGCTGCCCCTCAGTAATGCCGTGGTGGTCGATATTCCAGAATCTGGCCCCCACAAATTTACTCAGGAAGAGCTGGAAACGGGAATCGTGGCTCAGAAGCCGGAAGCAAAACCCGAGGCTGCTGAGAAACCAGACGAACTTTCAGGCGATGTGGAATACCTGCGTCTGGGCGATTTACCCAAAGCTCCGAAACCTCCTACGCCACATGAAAGTAATGCAAAAGGCGGACGCGCGGGCAAGGACTCTGGCAGCCAGGGAAGCTGGCAGCCCCGGCAGCAAAACCGGCGCGAAGATTCTCGAACCAGCGCGAAATCGGAGCCTACGCGCTCTGCCCCATCGCAAAACCGACCTACAAGGGAAGGCCGGGGGCAGTCTCAAAGGCCCGGCCGCCGTCAGGATCGGCCTTTTAATGCTTCTGGGCGCACAGAGCGCGGCGCTAACCCGGAACGGAAGAAGCCATCGGAACCAGGAAGCGAACCTGAATGAGCGAAGCAATTTCCTGGCCAAAGGGCAGCCGGATCCTGATTATTCTCGCACATCCGGATGACCCCGAGTTTTTCATGGGTGGAACGATCGCCAGCTGGACCGCAGCTGGTCATCATGTAAAGTACGCACTGCTGACCAATGGTGAAAGAGGTGTCAGCGCTGAATTTCCGGATTCCACCGCTTTGGCACTGCTGCGGAGGGATGAACAAAAGGCCGCTGCCCATGTTTTGGGCGTGGAAGAAATCGACTGGCTCGGTTACCCGGATGGCTTTTTGGAAGCAGACCTGGCATCGCGGAAAGTCTTGGCGGCCCTCATCCGGGCTGAAAAACCCGATATCGTCGTCACCAGTGACCCCCTCAATTATTTTCAGGGTGGGCGCTACTTAAACCACCCCGATCACCGTACTGCCGGTCAGATGGTGGTGAATGCTCTCTTCCCGGCGGTCGGGAATGCCAGTTTCTTTCCGGAACTGATCGAGGAGGGCCTTGCCCCGCACCAGGTATCCGAGCTGTGGCTTAGCCTCCCATCCGCGCCAAATGTTGAATTGGATGTCTCCCCATTTTGGGATAAGAGGGCCGAAGCTTTACTTCAGCACCGCTCACAGATCGGTGAGCCTCAGGCATTCCTTCAGCACCTGAAAGAGCGTCTGGCAGAATCTGATCACAATTCAGGCCGTTATGTTGAATACTTTCACCGGCTTGTTTTCAGGAAGTGATAATGGAAATTCCGAGCGAAGTCAGCAAGGTTGCTGCCAGCATGGTGGCTGACCGCCGAAACCTGCACAAACATCCCGAATTGGGCTTCCATGAAGAGCATACGGCAGGATTCATCGTGCAGCGTCTGGAAAGCCTGGGCTGGTCGGTGAAAAGCGCAGTTGGAAAAACGGGCATTCTGGCCGAGATGCATGGCAATCGGCCCGGGGCGAACGTGCTGCTGCGTTTCGACATGGACGCTTTGCCAGTGCAGGAAGAAAACAGCCATGATTTTATCTCTGAAGTACCTGGGGTGATGCATGCTTGCGGGCATGATGGGCATATGGCCGTCGGTCTGGCACTTGCAAAAATTCTGAGCCAAAAGCGAGAAAGCTGGCTCGGTTTCATCCGGCTTGTGTTTCAACCTGCTGAAGAGATCGGCGCAGGCGCGCGCGCTATGCTGGCAGAGGGAGCAGCCGCTTCTCCCCGGCCGGATTTCGCCCTGGCTGCCCATTTATGGGCTGAGCAGCCGGTTGGTTGGTTTGGCTTGCGACCGGGCGCGATGATGGCGGCAGCGCATACCTTTCACGTCCGGGTCCTCGGCCGCGGCGGGCATGCCGGACGGCCGCAGAACACTGCCGACCCGATCGCAGCTGCAGCTCAAATCGTCAGTGCACTGCAGACGATCGTCTCGCGCAACTTGGACCCAACACATGCCACGGTGCTAAGCATCACCCAAATCCATGGCGGGAGCGCTGATAACATCATTCCTGAAGAAACATCCTTTTCAGGCACCCTGCGCACCTTCCTTGATGCGGATCTCCGGCTCATTGAAGAACGCCTGCGCCAAATTGCTGTTTCAGTCGCGGAAGGCATGGGGTGTCGGGCTGAGGTCGTGATTCAGCAGGACACCATCGCGGTTGTGAACGATGAGAAGGTGGTATCGGCAGCGGTTCCTGTCATTCGGGAGCTTTACCCAAATGCGGAGATCGACCTCAGTTATCAAACGATGATGGCGGAAGACATGGCCTACTTTTTGGATTTGATCCCTGGAATGATGATTCTGGTTGGGGCCGGCAAGAGTGACAGAAGCGCTCGCTTTCCGCATCACCATCCCCGCTTTGATATTGATGAGACCGCTCTCAGCAGCACGGCAGCTGTGCTTTTGGGGACTGCTTTGAAGCTGTTGAACCAGCCGGTAGAGTGAATTACGGGCGGCTTATGGGACAAATCGTAGGAATTTTTGGCGATCGCCAGAGCGGGAAAACCAGCTTATGCCTGGAAATCATCCGCAGACTACAAAATGAAGGCCTTCAGACTGGTGGCTTCATTTCACCAGGCTGTTTTGATGACAGTGGCCAAAAAAGTGGGATTGATGCGGTTTTGCTGCCGACGCTGCAAAGGCGGGCGCTGGCCGTACGCAGGCCGGAACCCGTTCCAGCTGGAACCAGCCAATGGATTCTTTCGAACAGCACACTGACCTGGGCAGAAAATTTCATCCTCGCATTGCCTGCGCCCCAGGTGTTGGTAGTCGATGAGATTGGGCCGCTGGAAGTTAAGCAGGGGCGTGGCTGGCATGCTGCCCTGGATGTGTTGAAAAAGGGGCAATTTCAAGTCGGTTTTGTTACTTACCGGCGCGAATTGGCAGCCTGGTTCGAATATGAATTCCCGGAATTGATCGCGCTTGAGATCATCCCTGGCAGAACGATTCGCCAGGCGGACGACCTGCTACACCTTCTCAGGAAGCATTTGAGCACGCCCAGCGCTTGATTGTATACATAATCGTTTCAGCTTGGTCAAAGTTTTTTGGGTGCTGGCAAGGTGAGCTCGAGTGCACTTGGCAAGAAGACCCAGCCAGGAGTGAGCCCTTCATTCGTTGCGTATATTCACTTCAGACCGAAAAAAAACGCCCAAAAACCGGCGTAAACTTGCTTTACACATTTTCCCTCCTTCACTCTCACAATTATCAGTCAAAATAACCAACTGTCATTTTCGGGCAAACGGTTTTTGGATGGAGCATTGTGCCGGATGAACCTCCTGACTTGGCCAGCAGGGTGAATTTCAGGCAGAGGCAAGTGTGCAAGCCATATTGAGCTTGCCCGCTGGGAGAATGTATAATGCAGCCATGTCTGAAGCGCATGAACCTGACCTGTGGGATCACATCGAAGCTTTGCGGGGTAACCTGCTGAAGGCTCTGATTGGGCTGGCTGTCGGTATTACCATCTCTTTTTTCTTCACAGAACCGCTGATTAACTTCTTGAGTCAACCGGTTGGCGGCATCGAAAACCTGTCTGCCATTGAGGTAACCGAATCGGTTTCAGTATACATGCGCGTGGCGCTGCTCTGCGGGGTCATCGTTTCACTGCCTTGGGTGCTCTATCAGCTGTTCGATTTTATCGGTAAGGGGCTAACTGACAAAGAGAAAAAGGGCATCTGGACCGCCATACCGTTTGCCACGCTGCTGTTTTTGGCTGGGGTTGCCTTCGCCTATACTGTTATGCTTCCCGCTTCGCTGCGTTTTTTTACCGACTTCCTGCAAGTACAGACTTCGCTCCGGATCAAATCCTATTTTTCCTTTCTGACTAACCTTTTGTTTTGGATCGGCGTCAGTTTTCAGCTGCCATTGATTGCTTTCGTTTTGGCTCGGGTGGGTGTGATCACAGCCCAAATGCTCTTGCGGGGCTGGCGGATGGCGATCGTAGCAATCGCTGTGCTTTCGGCGGTCATCACACCGACTGGGGATCCTGTAAACATGGCCATTTTCATGGTTCCCCTTTTTGGGTTATATTTATTAAGCATTGGTTTGGCTTTTCTCGCACAGCGAAAAGAATCTGAAGCTAAGCCGGAGGAGAATTAAGATGGGCGGCACGTTAGGTTGGCCTGAGCTAATATTTGGAGGGTTCATATTGCTCTTGGTGTTCGGCGTCGGCCGGATTACCAAGATTGGCGGAGAATTGGGGGCCGGCATCCGAGCTTTTCGTGAAGGCTTGAGTGGTGAGAAAAAACAAGAAGCGGGTAAGTCTGATGTGAAAACAGACGATACCAATGAGAATAAGGTCAATCCATAGCCCAAAATTGCGGGAAAAATGGAATTTTTAAACCTCGGTTGGCCAGAGATCCTATTTGTGTTGGTTCTGGCCTTTATTGTGCTCGGGCCTGCAAAGATTACCAGCTTCGCCGGAGATTTAGGGCAGTGGCTTCGCAAATTGAGCCGTAACCCGAATTTCCGTGAAGTCATCCATACGACGGATGAAATTCGCAATTACCCACGGCGCATTTTGGATGAAGCACTGCTCGACCAGCCCACCCGGCTGAAAGACCCGGCTACTGGCGACAGCCCGGAAGAGAAATCGCCTCCAAGCGGACCCTGAGCCGCTGGTAAATACCCCTCTTAAAATCGTACCTGCTGCTCCGACTGGCAGCAGGTACAAATTTTATGCGTATCCGCCGGTGCGCAAGTTAGTGGCGGATCATTTGGGCAATAAGGCGACGCATATTCGCTGCTGCCACTGTCAGATCCGTTGAAATCGGTGCTGGCAATGCCGGGAAGAAAGCCTCAAAAATGGCGAGCTGCTGACTTTCACTGAAGTAATGTGCAATTTCTAAAAAGGCGGCCGGGTTTTCGGTCATACCCGGGAGGCGCTGCCAAAAGATCTGTTTAACCAGAGATGGCATTCTGGCCGCCTGGATGATTTTTTCCAAACGCTGAATCTGCGTGCCTGGCTCTCGTTTTATTCCTGCATCCTTCACTGAAACCTCAAAAGATTGGGTGTGTCCACAGGTGAATGGGCCAACGGTGAGTTGGCCTTTGGCGCTCTCAAACTGAGTGTCTACTTCGGTTGGTAATCCATCCACCTGAACCAGAACCGATGAATACGCCCCAAGCCCAAAAAGTTCGACAATGAATTGGCGCTGGGCTGGCAGCACCGCGGGATCACCCTGAGTCGGGGCTTTGCCAAGGCGCAAAGAAGAATCAGTATGCTGCAGGGAGAAAGTGGTTTCGGCCTTTTCGCTTGCCAGATAGGATTGCGACTCCCCGTCATCCTCATAAAGCGTAAACTCATTATTTGCACCGGCAAAGACCCTGAGCCGCAGAACCTCGGGCAGGCTGACTCCGTTCAAGCCGGTCTCTTTGGCCAGAGGGATGATGGCTCCGGCACGGGCGAAAACGGGAATGTCATTCAAATTCCCGTAACAAGAAGTCCAACAATCCCCTGCGTAGTATTCCCCGCTGAAAAAGTTATACCAATCGCCGGAGGGCAGCCAGACGACCTGCCGGCTGAGGCGCGTTTCGGGGTCGGCTGGGTGGGTGAAAGGTGCGACGAGCAGCTGCTGGCAGAACAAATATTGTTGAGGGCTTTGATAGGCAGCCTCTTCTTTCGGCCAAGCGTAGTACATTGGCAGGATGATTGGTTCGCCATCGATGCTGTTCTTGTGTGCTGCTGTATAGGTCATTGGGATCAGCTGGTGGCGCAGCCGCATAGCCCGGCGGGTGGCTTCAAGGATGTCTTCGCCAAAAGCCCAGGGACGACGGTCGCAATATGGGTTATTGGTCGAATGAAGCCGCAAGATTGGGCTAAAGACACCAAACTGCACCCAGCGGAGGTAAAGCTCAGCTTCTTCAATCCCTTCACAGTGCCCGCCAATATCGTGGCTCCACCAGCCAAATGCCACATTACTGGCTGTGGCGGTAAACTCAGGCTGGAACGTGAGCGTTTCCCACGATACGATGGTGTCACCTGAGAAGCCAATTGGATAGCGCTGCCCACCCAGGCCGGGCCAGCGTGAAAAGATGAATGGGCGCCGGTCAGGCTGGCGGCCCAAGTCAAAATAGTGCAGATGGTTCAACCAAAATAGAGGGTCCAACCCGGCTACGCGGGTCTGCGTGCCTTGCTGCCAGTCCAGCCACCAAAAGTCAATTCCCTTTTGCTCATACGGATGATGCAGCAAATCGAAATAGGCGCGGGTAAAGTCTTTGGAGGCAATATCAAATGGGATGGGTTGTTGCGAATTTTCATCCAGCCCAAGTGATTTGGCGAAAGCCGGGTATTGTTCTTCATGCGGATGTACGCCTTCAGCCGGGTGCAGGTTTAGCGCTGTTTTTAAGTTTTGTGTATGCAGCGACTGGATAAAACCCTGCGGGTCTGGAAAAAGCTGCCGGTTCCAGGTATAGCCGGTCCAGCCGGAACTTGTGTTACCGGTTTGGGTGATATGCCAGTCCATATCAACAATGCAGACAGAGAGCGGAATACCTTTTTCGCTGAATTCTTGCATCAGGTCCAGCAATTCTTTTTGGGTGTAGGCCCAGTAGCGGCTCCACCAGTTGCCCAGTGCCCAGCGCGGGATGAGGCCTGGCCGGCCGGAGATGTCTTGATACTCTCGAATTGCAGCAAGGTAGTCCTGCCCGTAGCCCAAGAAATACAGGTCCTGAGCGCCTTCGGTAGAATTGCGGGGCTGCAGCCAGCCGTCATCATCAAACAGCAGGGTTTTACTGTCGTCAACCACACTCCAACCGGAGCGAGAAATGAGCCCGGGTTCCAACGGGATGCGGCCATTTGCCCGGTCAAGGGTGCGGGCAGTACCGCGCAGGTTGAGAAAATCCGCGTCACCGTATCGCCAGACGGAACCGTCCGCCTTCAATTCAACCTGTAAATCGCGCCAGTGAAATTCACCACCGATCTTGTAGCGCAAGATGAGATCATCGGTTTCAATCGTCAGCCAGCCGCCTTCGCAGGTTTGGCTGAAAGGCGGAACGGGTTGGCTGCGATGCCAAAAAACCTGACTGGCCTGGTCAGTAAACTGCCCGGCGGGGTCATATTCCATGCGGATAAGGCGGCTTTTCAGCAGGCTAAACCGGGCATTCCCACAGGTAATTACCGCCCGTGGGTCGGCTTGGGATGAGAACTTTGTCGGGTAAGGAGATGTCATGTGCGCAACCTCATAATTAGTGGAATGGTCCAATTGTAATGTAGAAGCAGCTTGATTCTGCTTATGTGGGGGCCATCGGATGTAAAATTAGGCTTGATACCCAAGACAGGAGGCAATTCATCATGGATGCGGTTTCGGTACCAGAAAAGACAGAAAAAATTGCACCACAAAAAATAAAAAATTTATTCGCATTAGCTCTGGGCTACTTTGTAGACCAGGGTGAAGCCCAGGCAATGTCAATCTTTAGCCCGGTGCTTCGGCAGATCTGGGGGCTGAGCATCAGCAATCTTTCCCTTATCACTTTCATCCGCAGCCTTCTGCAGTCGCTGAGTTCGCCTTTTTGGGGCTACCTCTCGGATCGCTATACCCGAAAAAAGGTTATTTTTTGGGGAACAGGCTTTTGGGGCATCTGGACGGTGATGGTTGGCTTTACACAGAATTTTTACCAGCTGCTGATCATCCGCGTCATTTCCGGGATCGGATTGGGTTGTCTGATGCCGGCGACTTTCTCCATCATGGCCGACACCTTTGCGCCCAAGATCCGCGGGCGCATGTTGGGCATTCTGGAGTCAATCGGCGTACTTGGCATTATCGTATTTACGATTGGTCTGGGAGGGCTGGCCACCCCAGAAACGTGGCGCTATGGCTTTATTTTATTGGGCGTTGCCAGCATCATCTCTGGGGTTGTGATCTTGCTAGTGGTCAAAGAACCGCTGCGCGGGGCTTCGGAACCGGAGATGAAAGGCCAGCTGACGGCGGAGGATGCAGATAAATATAAGGCGAAACTCTCGGATATTGGCACTGTCCTGAAGATCCCGACCATCCGGGTAGCCATCTTGCAGGGTTTGGCTGGATCGATGCCGTGGGTGGTCATGGGTGCATTTCTGATTTTATGGCTGGTAGAAGAACGCGGCTTGAGTACCCAGGTAGCCCCGCTGGTGATGGGTGTGGTTGTGATTGGGACGGCCATCAGCAATATTGTCGGTGGTTTCTTGGGCGATTGGGCCGAGAGCCGCAACCCGCGCTATGGAAGGACAATTGTGGGTCAGGTTTCTGTGGCGCTGGGCATCCCGTTCAGTTATTTTCTGTTCACGGGTACAGCGAACTGGAGCCTGCCAGCGCTGGCGGGTTTCTGTTTTATCACGGCATTGCTGATCAGCTGGCCAGGCAAAGGTGCTAAGGAACCGATGATGCAGGGTGTGGTCCCGCCAGAACTACGCTCCACCGCCTTCTCGATGACCACATTTATTGAGAGTGGTTTCGCAGCCATCGTCGCATTGATTTTTGGAATGATCGCTGACAGAATTGATTTGCAGACTGCCATGGTTTGGACGATCCCCTTCCCATGGATCATCTGCGCGGTTTTGTTCTCCGGTTTTTACCTGACATACCCCAAGGATTCGGCTAAACTGCGCGCCCTGATGGCCGAACGCGCCAAAGAATTTGGTATCAACTCAAACAATCAATAGTTTTTGAAAGCAAAAAAGAAGCTGACCGCAAAGGTCAGCTTCTTTTTATAGTGCGGGAGCGACGGGATTTGAACCCGCGATCTCGGCCTTGACAGGGCCGCATGTTCGACCACTACACCACGCCCCCAGCGCGAGGCACTATATTATCATGGAGAAATGGAATAGTCAAGCAATATTGACTGGCAAATCCAATCTCCAGGTTTGCCTGGCGAAGTTTGAGCTCTTAATCGCTGGGGGAGCGCCTCAGGATGCCGAACCCTCAGCGGGTTTATCCTCATCGAGCTTCTTGGCGGTCTCTTCGAGCTTGACTTTAGCTGTTCGAGTGGCTCCGGCAGCTTTTTCTTTGGCAGTGGCGGCCAGTTCATCAGCCTTGGCTTTGGTTACAGAGGAGAGTTCCTCAGCCTTCGCCAAAGCATCCTTGTAGGCCTGTTCAGCTTTTTTCTTCGTATCTTCAAAGCTCTCAGTACTTTTATCTTTGAGTTCGATCGCTTTTTCTTTGATCACCTGGCGGGTTTCTTCTCCGGTTTGGGGAGCCAGAAGCAATGAAGCCACAGCTCCGGCCAGTGCCCCGAGGGTAAAGCCCAATACAAAACCACCAAAATTATCGTGTTCCGACATGTTAACTCCTGTTCTAATGTTTATCTTTTCAAATGGAATAGGTCTGCTAATTTTTTGATGCTCGCCAGCCGCTCATTTAGCACGATGACCGGTTCGCTGACATTATCACTCAGGAACTGAACGGTACCTTTCAATGTGTTTACAGTTTCGCTGGTCGAATTCAAAATTGGTTTCACTTCGTTTTGCAGCAGATTGGTCAACGAAGCTAACTGAATGATCAGGACGATCAGGGCGACGCCAATCACGAACATTTGCAGGGCAATCAGAATGATGAAAATGTCACGGGTGACACTGGCTGCGCCTGGGTTTTTGGCAAGAAGAACCAAACCTGCCACCAATGCGATCATAAAAATGACCGCGACAATGATAGCTACGGTCAGCCACGCCTTTTTGGGCTCTGGTACGGTTTCGATCTCTTCGGGTTCAGTGTTGATCTCTTCTGACATCTTCTGCCTCTGCTCAAATTATATATTAACTTGGAAAATTAACAAACCAGCGTAAAAGGGTACTCGGTTTAATCTTCGATCGGGAGAATTTCAGCTGAGGTTAAGCTCAGTTTTTCTTCCGGATAGATGAGAATATCTCCAAATGTCGCATCTTGCTGGGTTGAGATTAAGTCTTGCTTTACCAATTCGAGGATCGCCAGAAAAACGATGATGCGATTGAGGCGGTCAGGCTGGCTGGCGATCAATGATGAAAAACTGGCAAGCGAAGCCCCCCGCAGGATGGCGACGATCTCTTCCACTTTCTTTTTCAGCGTCAAGCGCGGGATTGGAATGCTGCCACCTTCCGGCATGGTGAGCTCACGTGCCATCAGGTTTTCGAGCGCGTTAACCAGGTCCATCAGGGTAATGCCGGTGAGGTCAATTTGAACATTGACCGGATAAGACCTGGGGATATGCAAATACCCATGCAAACCGGCTGTTGACCGTTCTGTCAGCCAAGAAGTAGCCCTTTTGACCTCGCGGTAAGCCAGCAGCTGGCGCGCCAGGGACTCTCCCAAATCTTCCTCTTCCTCAAAACGAACCGGTGGCCGGGGAAGCAGGGCTTCAGATTTGATTTGAACCAGTTTTGAGGCGATCAACAAAAACTCAGAAATGTGATCGGCGTTAATCGCAGGACTGTGCTGAATATAATCCAGGAATTGATCGGTCACCTGGGCAAGTGCCAGTTTGGTGATATCCAACTCAGCTTTTTGAATTAAATCCAACAGCAATTCCAACGGTCCGGAATAGACCTCGGTGGTGACTTCATAGGGTTCAACGCGTTTTGGCCAGGGAGTGCTCACAGGCTAATTATAGCCGTACTTTTACCGTGAGCAGCGAGAACAAAAGCTCAAGTCAAGCGCGAGAGGGTATACTTTAATACAATCACACAAGGAGGTCCGCCGTGACCATTTATTGCTGTTCTGCCTGTGATCTGCCATACCCGCCGACCGGGCTTCCGCATGTGTGTCCGGCGTGTGGTGCGCTGTTTGAAGCTGAAGACATTAATTATCCGGGGCCAGCCGGAGCAGAGCTAACCAAACATGGCATGTGGGCTTACCGCCAGTCTTTTGGTCTGGCGCCTGACGCACCTGAAGTCTGGCTTGGGGAGGGAGCTACCGCTTTGGTCAGCCGGCAGACCTCCTGGGGGACCTTTTGGTTCAAATGCGAGCAATTTAACCCGAGTGGTTCCTTTAAGGACCGGGGGAGTTCAATTTTGGTCAGCGTATTGCGGCAAAGGGGAGTTACCCGTGTAATTGAAGATTCTTCCGGCAACGCAGGGGCGTCACTGAGTTTGTATTGCGCTGCCAATCACATCGAGAACAGAATCTACGTACCAGCCTCAGCCTCAGGCGTAAAAAGGCGCCAAATTGAAGCTGTTGGCTCAAATATAATCGCAGTACCAGGGCCGAGGGAAAACGCTCATCAAATGGCCTTGAAGGCGGTCTCAAGTGAAGCAATCCCTTACGCCAGCCATGCCTTATTGCCCTTTGGCATTAGCGGGTATGCAACAATCTTCTTCGAAATCCTGGAACAGCTTGGCCAGGCACCGGGTACTATCGTGGCACCGGTTGGCCACGGATCACTCTTCTTGGGCCTTTTGCTGGGTGCGGAAGCTGCAGCACGTTGGGAGGGTCGCCCTATGACCACCCAATTCTTGGGGGTTCAGCCAGAAAATTGCGCACCGCTGGTGGCCCACTGGTTGGGGAAACCTTTCAGCGGCATGCAGGGTACCAGCGTGGCCGAGGGAACTCAAATTGAGCAGCCCGTGCGCGGCGCTGAGATTATGTTGCATCTGAAGAAAGGCCGCGACCAAATGATCAGCGTGACTGACCCGGAGATATTGCAGGCACGCACAGAGATCACAGCGATGGGGTTCTATGTGGAACCAACCTCGGCTATGGTTTGGGCGGCTGTTAAAAGAACCGCAATTGACTTAAGACCGCCGGTTGTTTTAGTTTTGACTGGTTCTGGGTTAAAATCATAGATAACATATTAATAATATAGAGGAACTGACGGATCGTTTGCAATCAATCTGTTGAAGGTAAACGAACCAGCGGTTCCAAAACTGGAGGACTGATGATCGAACCGCATTCCAAAGAGCGCCTGAAGGCCCACCTTCCGGCAAATTTTACAGACGATTTTTTGTTGAACCGGGCATTAACACATAGCTCGTACATTAACGAGAATCGAGACGCCATCGAAGAAAACGAACGGCTGGAATTTTTAGGTGATGCCGTGGTGAGCTTTATCGTGGCAGAGTGGCTATATAACCGCTATCCTGAGAAAAAAGAAGGCTTTCTTACCAAGATTCGGGCAGCTTTGGTACGTACCAATCAACTGGCTGAGTTTGCCCGATCGATCGAATTGGGACCGGCTATCTTGCTGGGCCGGGGAGAAGATGCAGCCGGTGGCCGCAACCGCGACGCCATCTTATGTGACGCTTTCGAGGCGTTAATTGCTGCCATTTACCTCAGCACAGACCTGGATACAGTTCGCGCGTTTATCATCCCATTAATTGAAGACCAGTCGGAGAAAATCCTGCTGAATCATACTGAAGAAGATGCCAAAAGCCGTCTTCAGGAGTGGGCCCAGTCAAAAGGATTAGCCACCCCGGTTTATCACCTCGTTTCCGAAACCGGTCCGGATCATGCCAAGCAATTTAAGGTGAGTGTGCTGGTTAATGGTGAGGAAATGGGGATTGGCATTGGCTCCAGCAAACAACAGGCTGAAAAAGAAGCCGCTTTGGCGGCCTTGCATAATTTAGGGATGACTGCCTGAAATTTATGGCTACCAAACTCAAATCCCTAGAATTGCACGGTTACAAAACTTTTGCACGGCAGACTCTGCTGCAGTTTCCTGCCCGCATTACTGCGATTGTAGGTCCTAATGGCTCCGGCAAATCCAACGTCGCTGACTCAATCCGCTGGGTGTTAGGGGAGCAATCTTATTCATTGCTGCGGGCGAAGAAAACGGAAGACATGATTTATGCAGGCTCCGAAAACCGGGCCCGTTCAGGCATGGCTGCCGTTTCGATCACATTCTCCAATGAAGAAGGCTGGTTGCCCATCGACTTCAACGAGGTCGTCCTTACCCGGCGTGCTTACCGCGACGGCCAGAATGAATACCTCATCAATAATCAACGGGTACGTCTGAAAGATTTTCATGAGCTGTTGGGAAAGACCGGTCTTTCTGACCGCACCTACACCATCATTGGACAAGGACTGGTTGATCTAGCCCTCTCAATTAAACCAGACGAACGGCGACTACTGTTTGAAGAAGCCGCCGGCATCGGGCTGTATCGGGAACGGAAAGAGGAGGCTCTAAAGCGCCTCGAAACAACAAACCGCAACCTGGAACGGGCGCTGGATATTTTGGAAGAAATCAAACCACGCCTGAAAAACCTTGAAAAGCAAGCGGCGCGGGTCAACGAATATAAACTGGTACAGGAGGCGTTACGGCGAAATTTGCGCGAGTGGTATGGCCATCACTGGTACTCGGCCCGGGAGGAACTAAACCGGCAGGCAGAAGCTCTGGAGAGCATTCAGCAGCGTGTGGAACAAGCTCGTGCACAACAAGCAGCAGCGCACCAGGAAGGCGCGCAGCTCAACGAGCAGCTGCGCGAAGCCCGCGAAATGCTCTCAAACCTGCACGAACATATCCGCCAGGTGCATAACGACCTGCAAAATCGCAACCAGACACTCACTTTTTTGGCGGAGCGCAAAGCCTCAGCTGTGGAAGCCCTGCGCCAATTGGAAAGTGATTTTGGCAGCCTGCAGGAAGAATTAGTCTTCTTGAGCCATCAAAAAGAAGAAGCCCTCGCTGAAATTAACCAGAATCAATCCAATTTAAGCACATTAACTGAGGAACATCGCGTAGCCGAAAGCGCTCTGAATTCTGCCAGGTCGGAGCAGCAGCGATTGAATCGGGAGCGATCTGAGCTGCAATCCCGCAGTCTGAGCGCGGAAAAAGAAAGCATCAGTTTAAAATCCCGCCATCGTGAACTGAATGAAAGAGCTTCTAATCTGCGGGCATCACGCGCGGCAAATGAGAAAAACCTGACCGAAATGGCCACAAAGGTTGCCGTTGCCCGTCAAAAGCTGGAAGAAGCCAGCGCGCACTCCCGCGAACTTGAAAACCAGTTGGCTGCGCTGACGGAAAAGCGGCTTGCAGCCGAAACTCAGGTGCGGGAACTGCGCGCAGCGCTTGAAGGCCACAATCAAAAGGTCAGCCGCTATGTTCTCGAAAAGAATCAGTACACCAGCAAATTAGAGCTGCTCCGCCAGGCAAGAGAAAGTATGGCGGGTTTTTCTGAAGGGGCGAAGGCGATCGTAAAGAGAAGCGCCATGGGCTCTCTGCACGGTCAGGTATCCGACCTGGCCACAAGGCTGGAAGTTCCAGAAAAGTTCGAAAAAGCGATTGCAGCAGCGCTAGGTGAGGCTGTGGATCTGCTGATCTTGAGGCAAAACCATCTTGATAATCAACTGCTAAGCACCCTCCGGCAAAATTTAAAAGATCGGGCAGCCATCCTGGCAGAGAAAGATGCTTCTCCCAGGCTACAACCGTTTGACCAGAAGGTTGATGGTGTTTTTGGATGCGCAGCGGATCTGGTCAACATCGAACCTGGGTTGGAAAAAATTAAAGATGCACTGCTCGGGCACTTCGTCGTAGTCACAGACAGTGCGGCCGCGCTGCACGTCAGGGCGCAATTGAAAGAATGGGATTTGGTGACACTGGATGGGGAGGTGTATTTCAGTAGCGGTGTCGCAATTCTGGGCCAGACGGGCAATACCAGCAAAGTGGCTTATCGCCGCCAGATTCAGGAAGTGGAGAAGCAGGTGGGGGAGGTCAACGCGTTACTGAATGAAGCGCAAGAGACTGCCCGGCTGACCCGCAGCCAACTGGAAGCGCTCGAGGCTGGGTTGAACGCTCAGATTTCAAAAGAAAAGGACCTCTCCGAAAAGGCAACGCTGGCGCGTAAGGCGGAGAGCGCGGCTGTGCTTGAGGCAGACAAACTCGCGAATCAAACGCAATGGCTGGATGAGCAAAACCGCCAGATTGATGCCCAGCTGGCCCGGCTTGATCAGGAGCTGGAAGCGCTGAGTGAAAAAGAAAAACAAAACGAAGCGCTGACTCAAGAATTAAACAACCGGATGAATGCAGTCCGTCAGAAACAGCAGAGTTTTCAGGTCAGTGAGTTGGAACAAAAGTTCCAATTTCTTGAAACCGAACGCAAGATGATGCTTCAGGCACAAGCGCATGCTCAAACAAGCGCCGCTGCGCTGGAAGCGCGCTTGGGCGCAGCCCAGCGGCGTCAGCAGGACTTGCAGGCCCGGATGGCGGCCGCTCAGGCTCAGCTAAAAGAGATTGATGCCAAGACCAACCTGGAACATGAGCAGATCAAAGCGGTGGAAGCAGAGGATATTGGCAAGGAAAACGCGACCATCGAAGAGAAAAATGCTTTAGTTGCTGAATTGGAAGCAAGACTTGCCACGCAACAGCAGGTTGAGGATGAGCGCCAAAAAGAGTTGGATTGGCTGGAACGGCAGGCGACGCATGTGCAGCTGGAACTGGCTCGCCAGCAGGAGAAACAGTCCGCCTTGCGCAGCCGCATTGAAGATGACTTCGGGCTGATTACACTGGAGGTCAGCACACCCGATAGCAGCGAAACGCCATTGCCCTTCCCGGATCTGGTTATCGAGAAGCTGATTCCGTCTCCGACATTGCCTGAAGGGATCGATGAGGAGATTCGCCAACAGAAAGCACAAATGCGCCGGATTGGTGTGGTGAACTTTGAGGCGGAAGCCGAGTTCATGGTCGTTCGCGAACGGCATGATAGCCTTGCACAGCAGGTTGAGGACTTGAAGGCAGCCATCACCGACATTCAGCGCATCATTAAAGAGCTGGATGAGATCATGGCTTCAGAATTCCTGAAAACCTTTAAAGCAGTCAGCACGGAATTCTCGCACATGTTCGCCCGACTTTTTAACGGTGGTTCGGCACGCCTGACACTTTCAGACGAAGAATTCCCAATTGATGGTGGGATTGAAATCGAAGCACGGCTGCCAGGCCGGCGTGAGCAGGGGTTGGTTTTGCTTTCCGGTGGAGAGCGCAGCCTGACTGCGGTGGCGTTGGTCTTCGCCCTGCTCAAAATTTCGCCAACCCCATTTTGTGTTTTAGATGAGGTGGATGCCATGTTGGACGAATCCAACGTTGGCCGCTTTATCGAACTACTGCGTGATCTTTCAAAAGAGACCCAATTCTTGCTAATCACCCATAACCGGAATACGGTTTCAGCTGCGGATGTGATTTATGGCGTCACGATGGGTAAGGATTCTGCCAGTCAGGTCATCAGCATGAAGCTGGATGAGGTCGATGACCAGTACTTGAAGTAAACTGCCTGGTTTCGCAGACAGCGATCTGTGTTGACAACAAAAACGCCTTCTCCGCTTGAGCGGAGAAGGCGTTTTCTGTTAAGCGACAGTCTGGCTTGCGCCAGAAGCAGAGCAGAGGTTTAGCTTGAGAAGAGGGCTGCCTGTAGTTCAGCTGGAACGGCGGGCGTATCAGGCGTGAATTCGGTCCAGGTTGAATCAATCACGATATCCGTACGGGCGTCGCGCAGGTCTTTCAGCCAGTTGTCGAAAGTGGTCTGCTTGAGTGTGGCATAGTCATCGCTGTTCAATGGATTGGTAGCTTTGCCCAACAGCTGAATGATGTGCCAGCCTTCGGACGTCTGAACCGGAGCGCTAATTTGACCTACCTCGGTGAGTGCAAATGCCGCATCTTCAAATTCCTTGATCATCGCGCCGCGGCCAAACCAACCCAAATCGCCACCGTTGTCCTTGTTTGACGTATCAAGGGAATAGGTGGCGGCCAGGGTGGCCCAATCTTCGCCGGCATTGAGTTTTTCGATGACCATATTGGCTTCATCTTCGGCAGCTACCAGGATGTGGCGTGCCCAGACCTGTTCTTGTTCAGCAGGGACATCTTTGGTGATTTCTTCAAAAAGCTTATCCCTCAGCAGCTGTAGGCGGAACATTTCAGTAAGCTGCTCATCGCTGATTCCATAGACTTTGACACTATCCAGGTAGGTTTTGTATTCTTTGGCAAACAACTGCGTGGTATAGGGTGTAGGCGTTGGCGTCTCGGAAGGGATTGGCGTCTCAGAGGGGATTAATGTCATCGTCGGCGTCAGGGTAGCCGTCGCGCCAACTTCGGTGGGCAGCGGTGTGGCTGTCTGAGTGGCGGTAGGTACAAACCCTTCGGGGGTTTCGGTCGCCGTCGGTACCGGTGTAGCCGTGTCAGTGGGATGGATCAATTCGATCTGTGCAGACGACAATGTTGGGGTGTTGACAATCGTCGGAGTGACGGTCGGGGTTTTGGTGCCCTGTGGGTAGAACGCAAATGCTTCCTGGATGGCTTGTTGTACTTCTTCAGGGGAAACAGTAATCCCGCGCTTGGCGGCCTCTTCCTCAATCAAGACATTATTGATCATATCGTCGAGGACTGCCTCGCCAACCTGCACTGGATCATTCAATTGCGCAACCATACCCTGAGCGGTCGAGATAAACTGCGATCCGTAATCACCAAACATCTGGCCGTACTGATAATACTGAGATGCCTGGGTGATCATATTGAGGCGGGAAAGTTTTACATTAGCCTGAAAATCCGAAACCTTAATTTCAGTTTCACCAACGTAGGCGATGGTTTTATTGGGTTTCAGGTAGTAATTATCGATCAGCGCATAGCCAACCATCACCAATACCACCGCAAGGATGACTGCGGTGACGATGACTACGGCCTTGATTTGACGGCCTTCTTTTTCTTGTCGCGCCAGGTGTTTCCGTGTTTGCGGCCTTGGCTTCTGAGGAGTATTCGCCATAGGGATTTTCCTCTTGATTAGTTGTTTTCGCCCCAGAGATCACCCTCAAATGGAATTAAGGCGATGTGGCGCGCGTTTTTGATGGCTGTCGAGACCTCGCGTTGATGCTTGGCACAGGTGCCGGTCTGGCGGCTGGGGCGGATCTTGCCGGTTTCGTTGATGAAACGGCTCATCAGTTCCACGTTTTTGTAATCAATAACGATTTTGGGATCGGAACAAAATTGGCAAAATTTCGGGCGAGAAATATAGTGCTTGTTATTCCGTGCCGGCCGGTCCTGAGAAGAGTTGGATTTGTAATCGCTCATGCTGAAAACACCTTTCTTATGCGACGCGGACCACAATGTACCGCAAGATCTGTTCGTTGTAACCCAGTGTGCGCTTAAGGTCAGCCACTTTGGCCGGGTCGTAATGGAATGAAATGAAGACGTAATAGCCCTCTTTCATTTTCCGAATGGCGTAGGCTAACTTGCGTTTTCCCCACCTTTCGGTTTTGACAATTTCTCCACCGTTGCCGATGAGCAATTTTTCGATATTTTCAGCGGCGGTATTGATGGTGGTTTCGTCCAGGTCTGCCTGGAGAATGTAAACAAGTTCGTATTGATGCATGTTTGAGGCTCCTTTCCTCGGGTTTGCTCCTGTTGGCTGCCTTGGGCACTACAGGAGTGGAAGGTTGAATGTCAGATGAATTCTGACGTACGGGCAAAAAGTTTACCACACTTGCAAATCAGCGCAAGGGTGGCAATTGGGTTTAACCAAATTTTGAAGCGCCAATTGGGTTATTCCTTATCTTTTTGGCTTTCGCGGCTGAAAACCAAATTGATCAGGCTGACAACAATTGAGCCCAAGAGGGCTGGCCAAAAACCGTCCACCACAAAACCGGCATTAAACCATGATTGCGAAATTTGTGAAGCCAGCATGAATACACCCGCATTGAGGACGAGGCTAAAAAGGCCGAGCGTGAGGACAATTAATCCGCAAGAAAGGAATCGCAGCAATGGCAGAAGCAGCGCGTTCAAAAGGCCAAGCACAGCCGCCATGACCGCGTATGCGACCCAGCCGCCTTCTTCTACATGAATCCCAGGGATCAGCCAGGCAGCGACGAAAAGGGCAGCGGTGAGCACAAGCCAGCGAGTAAGCAGTTTCATTTTTTCTTCTCCTAATGTTTACTTCTTTTCAATTTCGAGATGCCCCTGGCGCGACTCGAACGCGCAACCATCAGATTAGAAGTCTGGTGCTCTATCCATTGAGCTACAGGGGCAAGCAAATTAATTCTAACTGACCGGCCGAATTCCTTTATAGACCCGCAACCCACCGATCGTCTGCAGGATGGTCACAGCCTGCTTTCCGGTTTTTTCAGCCAGCTCTTCGCTGGTTAGGGGTGTGTTTTGGTTGGCAAGGAAAACCTTAAATATCGAGTCAACCAGCGGCATCTCACTTGAGAGAAAATCAGGTTGGGCAGCACAGTGATGAATCAGGGTATAGAGCATCCCGTCGCCTTGGCTCACCTCGCCGGTTTCGGGGGAGACAATGTCAACGATTGTGCCATCCTGGTAATCTGCGTAAATCGCCTGATGTTCTTTACATAAAAATGCGTAGAGTGATTGACGCCAGTTACTGTCCTGGGCTTTAAACCAGTCAAAATCCACGTGGAATTTGGTTTTCAGCGTGGGTTTAACCAAGCTGGGGAATTTATTTAACATTTTTCTCCCTTACGCGCTTTCAGACAGGTGGAAGTAAAAATCGCCAACATGAGTAAATTCAGCGGATGTACTTAAAATATGGAGCAAATCTTGCGGAGGTGTCCGCCGGATGACGTTGAGGGCAGCGTACAAGTCAATAAAATGGACATGGCGCTGATTGTTCAGCTTTGAAAGCTCCGACATCATGCGCGTTACATCGCTCTTGAAAGATGGCATCTTGTTCTCGCGGTTGCTCCAGATGGCATCCAAGCCGGCCACATCTGGGATGGCAATCGCCATTCGGTCGTTAAACCCAGCATAGATTGGCTGGCGAAGCAAGGCAAAGACCAGGCCACCGTCTGCACCAATTAGCACAGTTTTAATCCATTCTTTGCTGGAGCGTTTTTTCTCGGCACGGATGGTCAGGACGTCCGGTTCATTGGTCTTGCTGATTTCAATGACGCTTCCCGGAATGAGGTTTTGGGCCTCGTACCAATCGCGCAAGCCGATGACATAGCGGCCTTTGCGGACGACCCAGGCAGAAATGCGCTCTCCACTCTGCTCGTCTAAAAAGCTGAGCTTGACATGATTCGTTTCCAAAGCGGAAGGGAATACTTGATACGTAGCCGGCGTAATTGGCAGGCTGCCGGCACGCCAATGCGGAAAGTTCAAGGTCACTTGGGTTGATTCCAAGCGTTTATCTTCCTGAAATGATTCCTCGTTGAAGGCGTATTCATCATCGAGCGTTTCGAAAATCTTCTGAGTTTCTTCGGAGATTTCATCAGTGGGCTTCGGATCAGCGGGCAGGCGCAGGTAAATAGGTGTTTCCCGCACTGACACCGGCTCCAGGCGTTCCAGAAACCATGAAAACTTTCCGGCAGTCCCAACTTCATCAAAGCGCGGGTCTTCCTGGAGCGCATAATTCAGCGAAAATTCTGCCAGCTTCTTGTTTTCACCCTCCGAGACGATTTCCAGTTGGTCGAGCAGCTCCTGAATGGCAATCGGGCCGCCATTCAGGCCGTCCAAGATGGCCTCCGCCAGGTTGAGTTCACCTTTGCCGATCTTAATCAAAAGCGACTTGGGGAACCATGTATGACCGATGCGAACCAATTCTTTTTGGCTGGTCAACGCGCTGCGCAATTTGGAGCGAATTTCATTGCCGAAAGAGGCTTTGATTTCAGTTAGGTCCAAAACTTCAGCGCTTTTCGTCTGGGATTCTGACAAGCTGAGAGGGTGGCCTTCCAGGCCGGTGGCGTAGTCACGCTCGCTGTTTTCAAACTTGATGGTAGTTACTGTGAACTCGCCCAGGTCAGGATTTTTCCCTGGTCGTTCCGCTACGACGGTTCCTGACTCCCAGTTTGATCCAGGGAAGAGGACTTTACTTCCGAGTGCATAGGTGTTTTGCGGAAGGTAAACCTGGCCCAGTTCGTCGAGGTGTTTTGCGTTCTCGGCTTTGAGATCCTCCAAGCGCAGTTCAATCAATACTTCAACCATTGCATCCAATGTCAGCGGTTCTTCCTTCTCAAACAAATGACTGGTGAGACGCTGCAGATCGCTGCTGGTAATCTCCAGATTTTGCCAATAGTCGGCCCCATGAATTATTGTTGAACCCATAAAATCCTCTTTATTGAAAAAGTCTGTGTCAGATTATACATGAAATCAGGCAGCGCTTGGGCTGCCTGATTCCTCTATCTTTTCCGGTTTGGCAATAATTTCATTACAACAGGAGCGCGATGCAAAGCCCGATTAGCAAGCCCAGGAAGGCTGAGGAGAAGAGCATGACGGCCTGCGATTTGTGAAAATCGGATAACCCGACCTGATTTACAACCGTTGCACCTTCGACCCAGCCCGGTTGGTCTGGCAGTTCCGAGATGGCAATGGTGCGCTGCTCGTAAAAGGAGGCCAACGGGTCGACTGCAGCCGATTGTTTCTGGCTTTTTGCCCTGCCAGGATGGGTCGGTTTCTTTTGGGAGGTGGTATTGGGTGATCTTGCCAGTTCC
This sequence comes from Anaerolineaceae bacterium, assembly GCA_034430195.1. Taxonomy (GTDB): domain Bacteria; phylum Chloroflexota; class Anaerolineae; order Anaerolineales; family Anaerolineaceae; genus Mesolinea. Next base: position 138,779 of record DAOUFF010000025.1, read on the forward strand.
ATAGTTTATTACTCGAATTGAATCCTGATCACGGCTTCAGGCTACCCGCGTGAAGCCGACATCTTGATGATATGACCATCTTCATCCGCCACGACCCGGCTAGTCTTATTTAGTTTTTTTCCATCCGGAAGGTCGTCGGAATAGCTAAACAGCAGCAGATAGCGGCCAACTGATTGTTGGCTGACTTTTGGCTGAAGCCCTTTCAATTTGGGATCCCGGCGGGCAGCTTCCTGACAGGCCTCTTTGAGCGCAGCAGCTCTCATTTTATTCCTTCACTTTCCAAGTTTCGATCGCCGCCGCAAGAAGGCCGGCACATCCAGGTTATTCGCCGGGTCGCTTTGAGCGGTATAAGGATTGATTCCGATCTCGTTATTTACTTCGATTTCGTCACGCTGATAGGAGCTTTCAGTGCGGGCAGTTTCATGCCTGACTTCAGGCCGCTGATAGGCGGGTGTCGGATTGATGCGCGGGGTCGCCGTTTGTCCGCCGATGCCGGTTACGATCAAAATCAGCTGCACACGGTCTTCCATGCGCGGGTCTGTGATGATGCCGGGGATGATATCGGCGTGGAAGCCGGCAGCCTGCTGCAGAGTCTGCAATGCATTGGTCAAGTCGACGAAAGACATATCATTGCCGCCGGTGAAATTCGCAATCATTGAAGTGGCGGAATAAAGGTCAATTTCGTCCAGAAGGGGATGGTGAAGCGCTTTTTCGATGGCCTGCTGAATTTTGTTCGGTCCGGTCCCGGTACCGATTGAAAGCAGGGCACCGCCCCCGGCCTGCATGACGCGCTTGATGTGAGAGAAGTCAACGTTAATGAGGCCTGTCTCGGTGATCAGCTCTGAGATGCCTTGAACGCCCTGACGCAAGACGTCATCCGCGAGTGTAAAAGCCATATCGAGGGGCAAATCACGCGGGGCGACTTCGATTAATTTGTCGTTTGGTATGACGATCAGCGTATCGGTGAACTCAGACAACTTCCGGATGCCTTCTTCGGCATTGCGCTGCCGGCGACCAAGCTCGAAGGAGAATGGCCGGGTGACTACGGCAATCGTGACCGCGCCCTGACTTCTTGCAATTCGGGCAGCGATCGGAATGGAACCGGTACCGGTACCACCACCCATTCCAGCGGTTAGAAAAACCATTTCTGCGCCGTCCAAAACCGCTGCAATTTCGCGATTGCTTTCCTCAGCAGCTGCTTCTCCCACCACCGGCAATCCGCCGGCGCCCAATCCACGTGTGGTTTTGGGGCCAAGATGGATTTTTTCGTCGGCCAAATTTGTTGCCAAAGCCTGGGCGTCCGTATTGGCTGCCACGAAGGTTACGCCATGCATTCCGCTTTCAATCATGCGGTTGATGGCATTGCAGCCTCCACCACCCATACCCAGAACCACAATTTTGGGGTTGGGGGTAGAAATCGGGGTCCGGTTTGATGACGATAATGGATTCATAGAAAGCCTCACTCGTTTGACTAGACTACAGGTGTGATGCTGCTGATCACCTGCTCATCAACAATACAGCCGGCCTCACGCAGCATCTGGAGGTCGTGTTCGGTAAACACGGAATTTTCATTCCAAACCGTGACTTTTCTGGCGTTCATCGCCTCGATGACGGAAAAACCAATGGTTGGCTTGGACTCGCGTAAGATGGGACGGATGCGGTCAAGCGTGTTTTCCGGTACACCCCAATCATAAGAAGGAAGCAAAAGGTAATGATCGATCGGGTAGAGCCATTCCGCCACCCGGTTGGCCACCGGGAATTCGACCGCCTGCTTGCGTGTCTGTTCCAAACGCGATTTATAAGCTGAAATCTGCTCCTGACGCGGCTTCCCCGAAGCGTCGAACCAGGCCGTTTTTTCGAATGGATCTGAAGGCTCGGAACTGAGCAGCCAGAACAAACATGCCAAAACATTTTCTGGAAGGGTCAGGGCATGGGCGTTGCTGCCCGTGGCTGCGGCCAGACTAACCAGGTTTTCAAAACTGACCGATGGATCGAGCGCATTGCTGCGGATATCGGCTGCGCCGTAGTAAAACAGAAAAATCTTGGGGGTGATGTTTAAGACCTCTTTGACAACCCGGGTGTACCAATCCCAGGTATTGAAACCCCGGTGGTCTTCTTCGCCAGGTTCGGTTTTGCTGTAGGGCCGGGGTGCCTTCCACTTAGCAGATCCTCCAGCCCCCCAAGTGAGCGCTTTGCCGAAGGTTTGAGCGCTGACGGCCATGTGTAGGTTGGCGGAAAAATCGAGCGATTTACGCTGTTCAGCCAATTGGAGCACCTTTTTTAGGAATGACAGGTCCCAATAGTCGCCGCCTGGCTGCAATGGCGGGAAGACCGGAATCAGGCCGGCTTGTTCCGCAGCCCGAACGAAAGGCAGGTAGCGATCCAGAAAACGCTCCACCAGGTCCCCCTGTGACCAGGTACCTTCCAGCCAGGCAGATTTGCTGTTGGGATGTTTGAAAAACACGACGTATTTGACGCCCCACCGCGCATATTCATTGAGAAGCAAGCGGATGTCATCCGGTTTGACCGAAGAGTTTACCTGAAAGTCAAAGTGGATGACTGGCTTGATTCCTTCGGACACCAGTTGGGTGATAAATTCTTCAGGTATGGCCTGCGTTGTGGCACTTTGCAGGACCAGCCAGCTGGCGTCCAAAGACTTCAATTCTGGCAGCCAAAGCGCCAGGTCTTTGTTCTGGTAGTGGTTGAGATCCTGAAAATAATGAAAGCCGACTCGATTTTCCATAGCTTCATCCCATTGTAAATTCCGGTTGAATGTAAGGATTGCAAGTAATATGCCAGATATACATAAAATTATTGATATAATTAGCCCATGATTTTGGTTACGGGAGGAACAGGCTTTATCGGGGGTGAGCTCGTCAGAAACCTGCGCATAGCCGGCAAACCATTCCGCTTATTGCTTCAGCCCAGTGCAGACCCAACCACGCTTCCACAGGGGTGGGATTTTGACGTGGCGGTCAGTTCGCTAAGCGACCGCCGCGGCCTCAGGGCAGCTTTGCAAGGGGTAGAGGTTATTTACCACCTGGCAGGGGTCGAACAGCAGGGCAGCAAAGCGAACCTGGAACAGTTGGAAGTAAGCGGTTTAAAAAATTTGACTCAAGCCGCCTCCGAGGCGCACATTTCCCGGTTTTTTTATCTCAGCCATCTTGGCGCAGATCGGGCGTCGGCGTATAATTTGTTGAAAGCGAAAGGCATTGCCGAGCACATCATCCGAACGGCGGAAATCCCTTTTAGTATCTTCCGCGTCGGTCCGGTTTTTGGGCCTGGCGATCACTTTACCCGGAATATTGCTCACCTGATCAAGATTTCTCCGGGCATCGTACTTATACCTGGCAAAGGCAACACCTTGTTGCAGCCGCTATGGATTGGCGATTTGGTGACATGTTTGCTGTGGGCATTGGAAATGCCCGAGACCATCAACCAAACTTTGGAATTAGGTGGACCTGAACATTTGACGTTCTTGGAAATTATGCAGTTAATTGCCCAAAAAACAAAGAAGCGCCGCTGCTTTGTGGAAACTAATCCGGTGCAGCTTGGCCGTTTAACCCAGTTGATGGAAACCAGCAAAAAAGATTTTCCAACGTCTGTTTTTTGGTTGGAATACCTGGCTGAAAATCGCACTTGCGGGTTGGATAGTCTGCCCCGCCTATTTGGTATTAATCCGGCCATTTTCCGGCAGAAGCTGGATTTTTTGGCCGAGACTCGGAATTAACAGGTTACATTACGTATGAATGTCATTATTCATGGCCATTTTTATCAACCTCCGCGCGAAGATCCCATATCCAATTACATCCCTGACGAAACTGGCGCCCAGCCATACCATAACTGGAACGAGCGAATTCTTCACGAATGCTACGCTCCCAATGCCTATGAGGGCAATTTTGAACGCATCAGCTTCAACCTTGGCCCAACACTGTTTCGTTGGCTGGCGGAAGCTGCTCCGGAAGTAAGCCGAAAAATCATCGAGCAGGAAAGACGAAATTACGTTCGCTTTGGATATGGCAATGGCATGGCTCAGGCATATAACCATGTCATCCTGCCGCTAGCCTCATAT